>CAYTGU010000104.1:0-1503 GCA_964437505.1 uncultured bacterium | reverse complement strand
CTTTAATCATTTTATCAGGTTTCGGATGTAATGCAATTATTGTTCCTCCTCCTCCGGCGCCAGCAAGCTTTGCCCCTAAAGCGCCATTTTTCAGAGCTATTTCAATGTATTTGATATAGAAGGCTCTATTATTAAAACCGAAAACTTCAGGCCTTCATAATCAAACTTTGATAAATACAAACCAGCCAATATTGATTTTTCACATCCGTCATTTAATTATATTACAATACATAGAGTATAATCTAAATATATGCATCTTTCAACTTTAAGACAACAATTTTTCGAAAGTTTAATGCTGGTACGCCTGAAGGGATTCGAACCCCCGACCTACAGATCCGGAATCTGTCGTTCTATCCAGCTGAACTACAGGCGCATAAGTCTTTTTATCTCATAATCCCTTAGATTTCTATATCTTCCAGGCTGTAGATTCCCAAGTTTAAGTCCGTTTATAGAAATCCTTTTAATATGATAGACTCTATATCCTAGTTGAAAAAACATACGTTTTATTTCTCTTTTTTTGCCTTCAAATAATGTGAGCCTTACATGCGAAGTCTGCCTGGAAGTTTTTAATATCTCTGCTTTGGCAGGTTTTGTTTTCTTTCCATCGATGTAAATACCTGAAAAAATTTTCGCAACATCTTTTGATTCGATAGCACCTTTAATCCTTACAACATATGTTTTTGGAACGTGATGTTTCGGATGTGTCAGCTTATATGCAAAATCCCCGTCATTTGTCAGGATTATCAATCCCTCTACATCCCAGTCAAGCCTGCCAACCGTGTAGAGCCTTGCAGGGATATCTTTAACAATATCTATTGTCCTCCGTCTTCCTTTTTCATCATTGTTAGTGCAAATATATCCCTTCGGCTTATTTACCATAACATAGACTTTTTTCTCTAATTTAACAGGTCTTCCTTTATAGACAATTCTGTCTTTTTTGGGATCAACTCCTAGCCCCGGGGTCGTAACAACCTGATTGTTTACCTTTACAAGTCCTTCATCAATCAGTTTGTCACATGCCCTTCTTGAGGCAACACCAGCCTCTGCAAGAACCTTCTGTAATCTGACTTTCATAATAGCAGTAAACTAGCACATCGCTAACAGCACTGTCAAGAAAGGGAGCATTGTGTTTAATAAGATTTTTTGATATAAAGAAGCATAAATTCAAAGAACAAGTAGGAGCGTAATGAATATTATTAAATTCACTAAAATGTGTGCAACAGGCAATGATTTTATTGTGGTTGATAATCGCGATAAAATTATTGAAGATGTGCGTTTTTTTTCAAAACATGTCTGCTCAAGACGGTTTGGAATCGGTGCAGATGGGGTTTTGCTTTTAGAAAATTCTGAAAAGGCTGATTTCAAAATGCGGATAATAAATGCTGACAGCTCTGAAGCTGAAATGTGTGGCAATGGAGCGCGCTGTATTGCCAGGTTTGCGCAACAGTTGAAACTGGTTTCAAAAAGAACACGATTTGAGACAATTGCAGGAATAATTGAGGC
>CAYTGU010000103.1:0-1507 GCA_964437505.1 uncultured bacterium | reverse complement strand
ATATTAGTGAAAAACGTAAAAACGAAAGAAATCGCTAAAAACAAAGTGACTATAATAAACGTTCCAAGCAGAGAACTATGGATATATCAAAACCCAAATGTCTTAAAAAGCATCCAAAAGGGGTTGCGAGATGCTCAAGAAGGAACAACGCGTAGCAACATTATCAGAGAGTCGTTGCGAGATTATCTCTTTGTTCGCCAATTCAGGTTCCTACGTAGAAGAATGACAGCCAAGTCCCCTCGCGTCTATACCGATCAGGACATCTTTGACCGTGTATCATGAGAATGTGAGGTAATGTTAGATAGGGAATTGGGATTTTTAAAAACAAAAAGAGTTCTATAGTTATAGGAAAATGGGTTGAGTAAGATTAGCTATTTCCCCCCTCATCCTTATCAACCCGATAATTGTTGGTATCTATACAAGAATCATAAGTTTGTTTATCAATTTCAATCCAATCAGTCTTATCTATGCCTCTTTTATTTTTATATGTAGGACTTACAGGAAAAGCAGAAGCCATTTTAATCCAGCGCTTTTGTGCAATAGCAATTCCTCTTATTTCTTCCGCAACTTCGCTTAAATCTTGATCTTGGCTAAATATAATCGCTACATCATAAACTTTTTTACGAGCAAGCCTAATAACATCAAGAGCTATACGAACATCTACTCCTTTCTCGTGTCCCACAAGAGTGGTATAAAGTTTATTGCATGACGAATATTTTATTTTTTGATTATGGTATCTCAACGCTCTTGAAAAAAGCTTAATACCAGTCCGCCCCATATAACTTAATTTTTTAACCCAGAAATTATGCCAAAAGCTGTTGTCTTGTGAGTCCGGCACTCCCGTATAGAAATACATATCACCCAAAGTCCATCCTTGCACTGAACATATCCTCTCAGATAATAATTTAATATCATAGTTCGGAAAGGAATACCCGAAAGCTTCCTTTACTGAATGAAATAAATTTTGTCCATCAACAAATACAAAAGCTTTTTTCTTAGATTGTTTTTTCATTTCTTAATATATGAGCCTATAAATGAATAACCCCGCCTGAGCCCTTTCGGGAAATCAAGCGGGGAGCAAGTATCATCACTATCACAATAGATTCTTTTATGTCTTTATTATAACTATATCCAAACTCTCGTCAAGCCCTCACAGGCTACCGATAACTAAATTCAATTATTGAAATTAGTGAATTTTTACTATGTAATATAGTGCATAAATAGGTGTTCATAACTAAATTTACTTCCATAACCCCCTCTTATTTTCTCTCGCTTCTTTCTCATATTTTCTAAACCGTTCAAGATATTTAAAAGAATAGCGAGTATAAGCGTGTCCATATCCCTGCTTAATTAGTTCGGCATTGAGAAACGTGCCATCTTTTAGGTAAACATAGGCTAAAACCCTGCCATATCTGGCGTACACGGCACAAAAGCGCAAATTGAGGTACACGTTATTGTCGCAGGAGAAAGATTTTCGGATTTTATATCTTTAAGGAAATCTTTTATC
>CAYTGU010000102.1:0-1533 GCA_964437505.1 uncultured bacterium | reverse complement strand
GCTTTCAAGGCTTCACGTATGGAACCGATTAAAGCATTAAGACATGTATAGGAGGATATATTTATATGATTAAAATTTTATTTGTAGCTATGTCACTGATATTAACGGTTACTGCTTATGCAATAGATGGCAATAAGCTTCTGGAGGAAGTTGACAGAAATCTCAACCCTGAGTCTTACGAGGCATATAAAAAGCTTATTAATATAGAACCTAATGGCAGTAGCAAGGAGTTTGTTCTTTTTACCGTAAAGAAAGGCAAAGATAAGGTAGCGGCAATGTTTGTTTCCCCTGCCAGTGAAAAGGGAAGAAGCACGTTGAGACTTGATGAGAATATGTGGCTTTATATCCCTAATGTTGGGAAACCGATCCGCATAACGAGTCTTCAGTCTGTCGTTGGCGGAGTATTCAATAATTCGGACATATTGCGTCTTGATTACACATCAGAATATGATGTAGAACAAGTTGAAGAAAATGGCGATGAATATCTTCTGTATCTCAAGGCAAAAACAAATGCTGTTGCCTATGACAAACTCAAGATGTGGGTGGATAGAGATAGTATGCTGCCTTTAAAGATTGAAAGCCTTACGGCGGAGTTAATGTTGATAAAGACGCTTCATTTCAAAGAAGTAAAGGACTTTGGGAATGGCATTGTCAGACCATCTGTTATAGAAACGGATAGCCCTCTTTATAAAAATTATAAGTCGGTTATAATCTTTGCGAAAATTCAAGAAAGAACATGGAGTGATGAAGTATTTACATTAACATTTATGCCAAATATCAATTCATTAAGATAAATGAGATTGTCTTTCCTATTAGTTTTCGTGATTGCATTTCTGTCACAGTTGATTTTTGCCGAATCTGAATATACTTTTAATTTGGATGAAACAGAAAAGAAACCGTATAGTCTCGGAGGTTATGTCGAAGCTCGTCCAGTTTTCCTCTATCTTGATAAAGATGCGTCTCTCTATAAGCTAAAATTATATGATAAAGATGAAGGGAAAACAGCAGAGGAATATAATGCTAAACTTCAACTTGACGGAAGTTATGAAAAGGGTATCTCGAAGTTATACACAAAAATAAACGCGGATTTTCAGCAATCCTACCTTGGATGGTCAGATACTACGAGTGTCTTTGAAGGATACCTTTCGCTTAAACCTTCTTCGTCTTTTACCATTAATGCCGGGAAGAAGACGCTGAAATGGGGTAAGGGATACGCGTGGACACCAGCCGCATTTGTGGACAGGACGAAGAATCCTGATGATCCTGATCTAGCCCTTGAAGGTTTCATCAGTTTATCGGCTGACTATATTAAAAGTTATTCCGGAGCGTTGAAGACTATCTCTTTTACTCCTGTTTTGATTCCGGTTTATGACGATGTAAATGATGATTTTGGAGAGACGGGTCATGTGAATTTTGCCGGAAAACTATATCTTTTGCTTTATGATACTGATATCGATTTTATGGTTCTTGCCGGTGGTAGCAAAACTACAAGATTTGGTTTTGATTTCTCAAGAAATATCACCCCAAACTTTG
>CAYTGU010000101.1:0-1537 GCA_964437505.1 uncultured bacterium | reverse complement strand
TTTTTCTTTTTTTTAGCCATTTTTATCCCTTCTTTTTCTTATTTAATATTTTGCTCCTTTGCTATTTTCCACATCAGAAAATAAAAAAACCCAAGTGCTAATTTGAATAACACTTGGGTCTATAATCTCTCTGTTTTTGTTTTAAAAAGCTTGCTTGCTTGCTTGCTTCTGCAAGAACCATAGCTTTTACTCCAGATTTACAAATTAAAATATATTTAAAATCCTCACTATCCAGCTAACCTTATAAAAATAGTATCACTGCATTCAAAGAATGTCAAATTTTGCATCCTCTACCCTCTCAACTTATTACTCTTAGGCAAGCTGCCATAAGTAGAAAAAAACAGTTCCAGCAGCTTCCTTTCTTCCTCTTTCCATGCATGGGGAAATTTAATGTATCTAAAAAGACACTGGTGGGTTTTTAGAAATTTTTTAATACTGCCGTTTTTATTCCCTCGACTCAAGTGGTCTCTCAATCTTTTCTTTATATTAGTAGTGCTCCCAATATAGAGAACTTTTGTAGCACCATGGGGATATTCTATTCCCTTATTATGCTTAACACAAAACTCATAAACTCCAGAGACCGTGGAGCAATTTTGCTGAATAGATTCTTTGGTTAGGGGATGGTAGGCAGAAAAGTTTAGAGAAAGGGGTGGATATTTATATCCTGAGATCCTCCTCTTCGCGGGAGGAATCCCCATGTCTTTCCTGCAATGACCCACTGTCCATCTGGAAAGAGAATAGTATTGCTTAAATTTTTTCCGAAGCAATGCTTCCAGCATCCTTCCCAGTTCATTATCTGTATAAGGGTTTTTTAATCTACCCGACTGCATATCTTCGTTCTCTTTGTCAAGCAGCAGTTTTATGAGATTTTTATTTATATCCTTTTGTGTTGGAAAGAACGACTTTAATCTCCTCTCCTCTCCGGAAGGCATAATAATGGAAAGTCTATTTACCAATCGTGAAACCCAAGTATTACAGATGACAGATGGCAGATAACAGAAATCAGAATCTGGATCTTTCTGGGCCCTGTTAATCCAATTAGTAAGCTGAAGCTGGCTGAATGGCGACAAATCAATTGGCTCGCCTGTGTTCAAAAACTTCCTCTGATGCTCTATTATGCCCTTTATTATCCTATGAGTGAGTTCATTCCTTGAGCTTATGCGCCTGATTCGGAATAACATAGACCTCATACTCGTATTTACATATAATTTTTTGGCAAAGAGCTTATCAATTAGATATATTTTGTTAAAACCTTCATAGGTATATCTTGTAGTGAGACTATTTCCAATTTTTTCTATCTTAGCGATTACCATGGAAGATTTGTTTTCTTCCTTTTCCCAAGTATGGCAAGATTCACTCAGGAATTTGATACTTAATGGTGGTTGTTTGAAAAGTTTGGAATGTTCTATTTCTTCAATGATATTTCTATAGTTCTTTAACGGAAATGTAAGAACCCTGGCAAAAATAATTCTGCCAATGAATTTAGCGTGTCCATTTGTCCAATTTTGCAAGATAAATAGTTAATTTTTTTCACGAT
>CAYTGU010000100.1:0-1593 GCA_964437505.1 uncultured bacterium | reverse complement strand
TCACTTCCTGCTCTGCGGCGTGTTTTACTATTTTATCATCTATGATCCCAAAGCCAGCTCTGTTTACGCCCATATCAGTAGGCGACTTATATATTGATTCAGAGCCTGTTATCTTCTCCAATATTTTCTTAAGTACTGGAAACACCTCTATATCCCTGTTATAATTCACAGCTGTCTTGTTATATATTTCGAGATGAAATGGATCTATCATATTAAAATCCCCTAAATCCGCTGTTGCTGCTTCATAAGCCACGTTTACCGGATGTTTAAGTGGCAGATTCCATATGGGAAAGGTTTCAAATTTAGCATATCCGCTTTTTAGACCCCTTTTATAGTCATGATATAACTGTGAAAGACATGTAGCTAATTTCCCGCTGCCTGGTCCTGGTCCGGTAACTACAACGAGAGGTTTCCTTGTCTCAATATACTTGTTTGCGCCATAACCTTCATCGCTTACAATTAAATTCATGTCTGTTGGATATCCCTTTGTAAATGTGTGAGTATAAACCTTTATGTTTCTGCGCTCTAATTTATTCTTAAATATCTTGGTTGCAGGCTGATTCTCAAAACGTGTTATTACAACTGCCAGTATATCAATGCCCCAGTCCTTTAAATCATCAATCGATTTGAGTACTGCAGCATCGTATGTAATTCCAAAGTCTGCTCTTACTTTTTTTCTTTCAATATCCCCTGCATAAATACAGAGCAATATATCCGCCTTATCCTTTAGTTGCTGCAAGAGCCGTATCTTCACATTAGGATCAAATCCCGGCAAAACTCTTGAAGCGTGAAAGTCAAAGACAAGCTTTCCGCCAAACTCAAGATACAATTTATTAGCAGCCCTCTCAACTCTCTCAAGAATAGCCTTAGTTTGCTCCTTTAGATACTTCTCATTATCAAAGCCTATTCTTTTGTTCATTAGACTTTTCCTGTCCATACATAAAGGCAAAGTTTTTCTTTAGGCAATCCTATTGCTTTTACCATGTCTTCAATGGTTTGATATTTTAGGGTGGTAACGTCTAATTCTTTAGCAATAGAATCTATCATTCTTTTATGTTTCTTTGAATTAGAATCAATGTATTCCGTCACATCTTTTATATCCTTGCCTTCCAAAGCTCTTATTGTGCGTCTGGCAATTAATTCCTCTTTTTTCTTGGTAGAATAATCGAATTTTGAAGGGAACAATAAAGGCGGGCACGCAGCCCTGACATGAATTTCTTTTGCTCCGCTTTCCCACAACTTCTGGATAGTATAGCTTTTAAGCTGAGTACCTCTTACAATTGAATCTTCACACAAAATAATCCTGTTTCCTTTAATTATCTCTTTAATTGGAATCAGCTTCATTTTAGCAATATGGTCTCTTATGCTTTGAGACGGAGGTACATAACTCCTGCCGTAACCCGGATTGTATTTAACCAGAGGACGTCTAAAAGGTATTCTTGATTCTATTGAATAACCAATAGCATGCGTAGTTCCCGAGTCCGGAACTCCTGCCACTAAATCTGCTTCAACATTGTCTCTTTTTGCTAAAAATTTTCCGCAACGCTCTCTTACTTCTTCTGTATTTATACCCTCATAATTAGATGCAGGAAA
>CAYTGU010000099.1:0-1595 GCA_964437505.1 uncultured bacterium | reverse complement strand
GATCTCTGCTGCCATAGAAAAAGCCATGGCAATAATTTTGCTCTGAATACTGTGATCCAATTGCCAATTACCTTTAACAGCATAAATATTAATTCCTTTTTGAGTTGCAATAGAAAGAATTTCCATACATTCCAGCATACTCCTTCCAAGACGAGAGAGCTCACTCACCAAAATATTATCCCCATCTCGAACGTCTTCCAAAATTTCCGCTATTTTTCTCTTCCGCCATGGCACCTTGCCAGAAACTTTTTCTTCTACAAAATAGACTTTCCCCAATCCTTTATCATTGGCAAGACTTAAGATGTCAGCTTTATTCTTTTCGAGATCCTGTTCAATGGATGATACACGAAGATAGGCAACAGTTTTATTTTGTCTTTGTTCCATTTTTTTGTCCTTTAGCCAATAATTCTATAAAAACCTATAAATTAGTATTATTATATAAGAATATTTGTATAATAATCAATGTTTTTTATTTGATAATCTTTATAAAATAAACGTTCTTTAAAGCAATAAGAACTGAACAATGAACAATCCAGGGAAAAGACAGACGATATTATCTGACGCTGAACGTCAGGAGCTCTACGAGGTTCCTGCTTTTTCACCTGAAGAAGGAGACTATTATCTCTCTCTTGACTCAAGAGAAATGAGGATCGGGGTAGGTGGGGGATTCCATATTTTTAAAGCATCAACATATATAGCCATTATCGTTTCCTTCGCCAACCTTTCCGACTATGGTCTCAGAATAACTAAAGCTACTGCTCCAGTTATTAATAATGCTCCTATAAATCTATAAAGATAAATTCCTCTTCTATGCGATTCTAATGTTTTATAACCAAGATGCGAAAGGATAAAGGTAAAAATGACCACGAATATTCCTCCGCTTGAAAATATAATATTGGGAATAGTAACATTGCCTCCTAATTGAATTGAGTAAATGAAAAGACAGATTACTCCCGATTGGAAAATGCCAAGCAAAAGAAGACTATATACTGCTCCTCTGTTCAATTTTAATTTTTTTCTATCTTTAATGAAGCATAAAATACATAATGAATAAAACCCAAGGAAAAGACAAATCCATACTGAAAAATTCCAACTATCAAGGCTATCTAAAGCCTTTTTGGTAAATATATCCGATAAACCAAATAACATAGCAGCTCCAACCGCTAGAATTACCGGAAGACGTTGTATTCTGCTTGAACCTGAATCATTCTTATAGAGAAGAGCAATACCAATCACTGATAGAAGTATCCCCACATAAACAAGAAAGTGATGATATTCTTGTATAAATAAAGAAGAAAATAAAGCTACAAATAAGATTTTTAATCCCATAAAAGGTGCTATTATAGAAACATCTCCCTTTAAGAAAGCAAAGTTCATTAAAATAAAAGCTGTAAAGGTGAGGAGGCTTGCAACTATCAAATATACAAAGCCTGTCTGCGAAGGAACTGCCAAAGGGACAAAAATCCAGCTTGCTAAAAATAACAAAGCTGTGATTACAGTGGAAAATATAAAAAAAATAAAAAAATTCCTAAATGTATTTTTAAGAATATGTTTAGTTATAAAAAACCACCTGGAAGAAAAAAAGCTGAAGCCTA
>CAYTGU010000098.1:0-1662 GCA_964437505.1 uncultured bacterium | reverse complement strand
TTCAAGGCTAAGCGGAGGATTGCTTGCCGCTATCGGAATATGGATTATAATAGGAACGTTGTAAAAAGTTCTTAATGAAACAGAGCAATATTTTGACAATACCATACCAAAAGTAGGGAGGAATAATGGAGGCTGAAGAATTTCAAGAGCTATTCAGTAAACGGAGCAGTTTTGAAAATGTCTCTGTTAGTAAGAATGAAATGTCACCAAGGGAAAGGTTTTTATCGATTATGGATTTTAAAAAGCCAGACAGAATTATTGATGCCGAATTCGGGTATTGGAATGACACTTTAAAAAACTGGCACAATGAGGGCTTGCCAGAGTATATAGACAATAATAACAAAGCAGACAGTTATTTTGGTTTTGATGAGTGGAAAAAGCGCGTACCTGCAAACGTGCTTTTAGCACCCTCATTTGAACCCGAGGTGATATCTGATGACGGAGAGCATAAAATTATCTATGATTCGTCAAGAGTAAAATGCGAAATTTTTTCAGATGGGAAAGATACAATTCCTCATTATCTTGACTATCCTGTCAAAGACCCCAAATCTTACAAACCCTTTAAGGAGAGGCTTCAACCAAAACTTGAGCAGAGAATAAAGATGAATGTCAAAGAATTAGCTGGAAAAGTAAAAAATAGAAACTATATATTGGAAGCAAGTGGCGGCAGCACTGCAGGAATAATCAGAAACTGGATGGGTTTTGAAAATATATGTCTCAATATTTATGACCAACCAGAACTTTTAGATGAAATACTTGAAGATATGAGTAATACAAGTGCATTAGTAGCGAAAGAACTAACAAAATACCTACAAATTGACCTAGTGATCTGGTGGGAGGATATAGCGTTTAAAAACGGACCTATCGTTACTCCTGAATGGTTTAATAAAAAA
Organism: uncultured bacterium; assembly: GCA_964437505.1. Lineage (GTDB taxonomy): Bacteria > JAHJDO01 > JAHJDO01 > JAHJDO01 > JAHJDO01 > JAHJDO01. Next base: position 769 of record CAYTGU010000098.1, on the reverse strand, counting down.
TGCGGCAAAGCATACAAAAAAGTTATGGATGTCTATAGAGCCGCCGGAACAAAATACGGATATGTAGATTGTGATGGAGATTTTAGAAAGTTAGTACCAACTTGGCTTAACAACGGAGTAAATATAATGTTCCCTTTAGAAGTTGCTGCCGGAGTTCATCCTGTAACATTACGAAAAGAAAATCCAGGGATAAGAATGATGGGAGGCGTGGACAAAATGATTCTTCTGGGTACGAAGGAAAATATTAAAAAAGAACTTTTAAAACTAAAGCCTCTTGTTGATGAAGGAGGATATATACCCCATATTGACCATAGAGTACAAGCAGATGTTTCTTACGAGAATTATCTTTATTACCTTGAGGTAAAACGAGATTTATTTAATATTCCCAACAGGATTAATGAGTAATTATATAGCTGATTACATAGCGCTTCTTTTTTCGGTTGTTTTACGGGATAGGCAAGTTAATTTTTGATAGTACCAATAATTAAAACAGGAGGAATAAGGATGCAAAAAAAGACAATTAGTATTTTAATCGCTGTAACAGTTTTTTCGTTTTTAATGATAAGTCAGGCAAGGAAGAATGTTTCAGCTGAAAATAAAAAAGCGCCTGATTTTACTTTAACGAATCTGAATGGAAAAACCGTAAAACTTTCAGATTTTAAAGACAAGGTGATTATTCTTGATTTCTGGGCTACGCATTGTCCGCCCTGTATCCAGGAAATCCCTGATTTTGTTAAGCTGTACAATAAATACAATGATAAGGGATTAG
>CAYTGU010000097.1:0-1671 GCA_964437505.1 uncultured bacterium | reverse complement strand
CCTTTAATCTCTTCTTTTTTCCCAGTGGATAGACCAAAATCGCGAGGTTCTATAAAATATGTTTTTATCTCTCCGTTTTTAAGTTCGCTGATTCTTGTTTTTCCTGTAATGCTTATCTCATCAAAACCGCCTTCTCCATACGCAACAAAAGCTCTTTTTGCGCCCATATTTTTAAAAACATCTGCCAGAATTTGCGTTAAATTAGGTGAATAAACTCCCAGAATCTGATATTTGGCATTAGCCGGATTAGTAAGCGGTCCCAGAATATTAAAGATTGTCCTTATGCCTATTTCTCTTCTTGGCTGAACAGCATATTTCATGGCTTTATGAAAAAGCGGAGCGAATAGAAATCCAAGTCCTATCTTATTAGTATATTCTTCAACTCTCTTTGGAGGGATATCTATGTTTATTCCCAGCTCCTTTATTACATCAGCGCTGCCACATTTACTGGATACAGCCCTGTTGCCGTGTTTTGCAACAACAACTCCGCCTCCTGAAGCTACGATTGCGGCAGCTGTAGAGATATTAAATGTCTGAGCCTTATCGCCTCCCGTTCCAACTATATCAGACGCATTATCAACATAGATTCTTTCAGCTTTTTCTCTCATTACCTTTGCACAGCCTGTAATTTCATCTACAGTCTCTCCTTTTATTCTAAGAGCTGTTATAAAACATGCTATCTGCGCAGGGGTTGCTTCTCCACTCATAATCTCTTCCATTGTTCTCCGCGCTTCGTCTTCTGTAAGATCGCACCCATCTACGACCTTTTGAATTATTTCTTTAATCATAATGGTCTCCTATTTAGATTTTAAAAAGTTGCCCAATATTTTTTTACCCTCTTTAGTAAGAATTGATTCCGGATGGAACTGCACACCTTCAATCGGGTATTTTTTATGCCGGATTCCCATTATTTCATTTTGATCAGTCCATGCAGATATTTGGAAGCAGACAGGGAGAGATTCTCTCTCTATTTCAAGAGAATGATATCGTGTAGCTTCGAATGGATTAGAGATGTTTTTAAATATTGTGCTGCTGTCATGATGAATCATAGAAGTTTTTCCATGCATAAGTCTTTTAGCTCTGACTATTTTCGCGCCAAAGACTTCCCCGATGCACTGATGTCCCAGACATACACCAAGTATTGGAATTTTCTTGTAAAACGATTTGATAACATCTTTAGAAATGCCTGCTTCTTTTGGTGTGCATGGACCTGGAGAGATGACTATCTTTTTCAGGTTTTTTTTGTTCTTTATTTGATCTAGTGTTATTTTGTCATTTCTGTAAATCTCCATTTCAGCGCCAAGCTCTCCGAAATACTGAACTAGATTAAATGTAAAAGAATCATAGTTGTCTATTATGAGAATCAACTTAAACCCTCCTCAGCAAGCTTTATTGCTTTCACAAGCACCTTTGCCTTATTTAATGTTTCACTATATTCTTTCTCTGGTACTGAATCTGCAACAATACCTGCTCCAGCTTGAAGGTAAGCTGTATTGTTTTTAATGATTGCGGTTCTTATTGTTATGCTTGTATCCATATCCCCTGAAAAACTCAAATATCCCACTGCTCCCGCATAAGGACCGCGTCTGGTAGGTTCCAGCTCCTCGATAAGTTCCATAGCTCTTATCTTTGGAGCTCCGGAGACTGTCCCAGCAGGAAAGCAAGCCTTGA
>CAYTGU010000096.1:0-1685 GCA_964437505.1 uncultured bacterium | reverse complement strand
TGGATGAGCAGGGGATTGTGCGAATTGGGACATATGTAAAATCAGGAGATATATTGGTAGGGAAAGTGACTCCAAAGAGTGAAACTGGCCTGACATCTGAAGAAAAATTGCTGATAGCAATTTTCGGAGAAAAGGCTGGCGATGTACTTAACTCATCTTTGACTGTTCCGGTTGGTGTAGAAGGAATAGTTTCAGATGTTAGAATACTATCAAGGCGTGATAGAGGCGACATTGATGATTTGCAGAAAAAGATTATTAAGGATGTTGAGTATAAAATTGAGGAAGAAGTTAGAAAAACTAAGAATAATCTGATTGATCAACTTAGGAATCTTGTTATAGGGAAAGTAATAGCTAAGGAAGTAGTTAACAAAAGTGGTAAAATTTTTCTCTCTGCTGGAGAGAAAGCTAAAAAAGAAGACATAGCTAGTATACCTGTTAAGTATTTAAGGGAAATTAGAGTTAAAAGTGCTAGCATTAATAAAAAGATTCTTGCATTAGTTGAGGACTTTGAAGGAAAACTAAAGTCTCTTAGTAAAGAGAGGAAGTTAGAAGTAGAAAGAATTAAGAAGGGTGACGAGCTTCCTCCATGTGTAATAAAGCGGATAACGGTTTATGTAGGTAGTAAGAGGAAAATTTCAAAGGGAGACAAGGCTTCTGGAAGGCATGGCAATAAGGGGGTGATTTCAAAAATATTGCCAGAGGAAGATATGCCATATTTATCAGACGGAACGTCAGTGGAGATTTTGCTTAATCCTTTAGGTGTTCCTTCAAGAATGAATGTTGGACAGATTTTAGAAACGCATCTTGGGTGGGCAGCTAAAGTCTTGGGCATAAAGATTGCAACGCCTGTTTTCAATGGAATTAGAGAGGCAGAAATAAAACAGCTTCTTAAAAAGGCAGGATTACCTGAAGATGGTCAAGTTACTTTGTATGATGGAACAACAGGCGAATCGTTTGATAACAAGGTAACTGTTGGTTATATTTATATGATGAAATTATCGCATCTTGTGGACGATAAAATGCATGCTCGTGCAACAGGTCCCTATTCATTAGTCACTCAACAGCCTTTGGGAGGAAAGGCTCAGTTTGGAGGACAACGTTTTGGTGAGATGGAGGTATGGGCATTAGAAGCATATGGCGCAGCTCACACTTTACAAGAATTATTAACAGTGAAAAGCGATGACGTTGTTGGCAGAATGCGAATATATGAAAGCATTGTAAAGGGAGAAAATGCAGTTCAATCTGGTACACCAGAGTCATTCAATGTCTTATTAAAAGAATTGCAGGGCTTGGGATTGGGCGTTAAACTTGTAAGAGCTAGAAAGCCACGTGTGTTTCCTGATCTTGCTTTTCAGAAGAAAGGACTCAATAATTCAGAGGAATTTCAGAGTAGAACTGATATGATCGAAGCCATATCTATTAGTTTGGTTTCTCCAGAAGAGATTAGATTGTGGTCTAAAGGAGAGGTTAGAAAGCCGGAAACTATAAATTATAGAACATTCAGGCCGGAAAAAGACGGGCTTTTCTGCGAAAGAATCTTTGGCCCAACAAAGGATTGGGAATGTTATTGTGGAAAATATAAGAGAATCAGACACAAGGGGGTAATTTGTGATAGATGTGGTGTGGAAGTTACACAATCCAAGGTAAGACGTCAACGTATGGGGCATATAAGTCTTGCTTCACCA
>CAYTGU010000095.1:0-1734 GCA_964437505.1 uncultured bacterium | reverse complement strand
ATGGCGTTGTTGCATCTTCGGAAGAAATAAAATATGTCAGACAAACATGCGGGGAAGATTTTCTGATCGTTACGCCAGGCATAAGACTTGCAGGTTCAGATAAAGACGATCAAAAACGGATAGCTTCTCCTGCGCAAGCTATAAATAGAGGCGCTGATTTAATAGTAATTGGAAGATCTGTCACCAAAGCTTCCAGTCCCAGGCATGCAATGGAAAAGGTGATAAAAGAAATTAATGACTAAAAAATAGATGAAGACAATGTTTAGAATTTTGGAAACTTGGATTTTGAATTTGTTTCGAGTGTTCGGATTTAGGATGTCGAATTTTAGCAGATATATGACTAATTTAGAGTCCAGGGAAATATTGAAACGAAAACACGTAAGAGTTGATGTAGCTTTAAAAATCTGCGCCAAGCATGAATATAAAATGGATCTTTGTAATAGTAATGTTATAGATATTAGTGAAACCGGACTATGTTTTAAAACAGATATTCTCTATCCGGTAAAGAGTGAATTGGAACTTGAAATGGAATTTCCACAAGACTTTGGAGTAAAAGAGGAAACCCGTTCTTTTTATGCATTATCAGAGATTAAGCAAGTCAAAAAAATAGAGAAAGGTATATATCTAACAGGAGTAGAATTCAAAAAAGTTTATCCGCGTTTTAAGAGAAGATTAAACAAATTCTTAAAAATAGAATTAGAGAAGAAAATGCGTGCATGTATAATCTATTTTTCATTAACTGGGAATACACACCAATTAGCTCAAATAATCTCACAAGAATTAGAACATAAGAACTTTGACGTTGATTTAGTGAGATTAGAACCAATTGACGGAGCCCGTACATTCGCAGGACAAGGCATGACTGCTCTGCAAAGAAAAAGGGTTAATATCGGTGATGTTAATTTTGATCTGAGTATGTATGACATTATATTGTTTGGTTCACCTGTTTGGGCTTTTAGTCCGGCTCCGGCATTAAATACCTATCTAGATAAATGTCATGGACTTGACGGGAAAAAGATTGTAGTGTTTTATACATATGGAAGCGGCACAGGAAAGGGCAGAGCTGTAAAAATTGTTAACGAAATGTTAGAACATAAGAAAACAAAATCCATGCATTCTTTATTAATTGCGCAAAGAGACTTAAAAAATAAACAGGATGTTAATAATAGAGTAAACGAGTTTTTAGAGGGGATATTGTAATAATGAAACAATCTGAAGTTTTGGGTCTCTTTAGAAAATGCGACGCTCTTCTTGAAGGTCATTTTCTGCTCTCTTCGGGTCTTCACAGCAGTCAATACATTCAATGCGCTAAGGTTCTTCAGTATCCGGAGTGCGGGACAGAACTTGGAAAAGCTATTGCGGAGCTTTTTCAACATGTACAATGCGATGTAGTTGTATCTCCTGCAATTGGAGGAATTCTCATTGCGCAGGAAGTTGCCAGAGCCCTAGGTATTAGAGCTATATTCTGTGAAAGAAAAGATGGGAAGATGATCCTTCGCAGAGGTTTTGAAATTAAAAAAGGAGAACGGGTACTTATTATTGAAGATATCATTACTACAGGCCGCTCAACTATGGAAGTTATTGCAGTTGTAGAAAGTTTCAAAGCCTGCATTGTTGGCATTGGCGCAATAATTGACAGAAGTGAGAAAGCTATTGGCTTTCCTGTAGAATTTAAGAGCCTTGCTAAGTTAAGTTTTGAAAATTTTAATTCTGACAATTGTTTAATATGTAAAC
>CAYTGU010000094.1:0-1755 GCA_964437505.1 uncultured bacterium | reverse complement strand
CAATATAATAGGTTGTTTCTTGAGAAGTCCCGAATCGAGATTTTCTGGTTCGGGGCTTTTCTATTAAGGGTTAAAATGAGGCTTTCTATAAAAAGATTACAAAAACTATTTAGATTTATTATTAACCTTATTTTTCCAGTCTATTGCCTAATATGCAAAAAACAGCTTCCGTATCAAACAAACACCTATCTTTGTGATGCATGCAAGAAAAATCTAATACTTATTTATGGAAAGGTTTGTAATAAATGTGGCAGACCTTTTATAAATGGTATTTGTAGCATATGCAGAGAGAAACAGTTCTATTTTTCAAAGGCACGCGCTAGCAGCATATATGATGGCTCAATAAAGGAATGCATACATTTTTTTAAATATAAGAAAAAAACATATCTTTTAAACGCATTGTTTGAGATGCTTTTATTCCCGGATAGTCTTGATTTTCTTAGCTATGATTTAATTATACCTGTACCTCTCCATTGGATGAAGGAATATTCTAGGGGATTTAACCAGGCTGAATTAATAGGGAGAAAGATTAGTGATAAATTCAATATACCCTTGTCAAAAACCAGTTTGAAACGAATAAGAGCAACTCCTTCCCAAACAGGTCTTTCTCTGAAAGAGCGTACCAACAATGTTAAAGGCGCGTTTTCAATAAGGAGCTCACAAGAGCTAAACAGAAAAAGAATTCTGCTCGTTGATGATGTTATGACAACAGGCGCCACTGTTAATGAATGCTCCAGAGTCTTATTGCAGGCTGGAGCAAGAGAAGTTTTTGTATATACATTGGCAAGAGGAGCGTAGATAGTTAAATCTTGACTTTCCACAATGTTCTTTTATAATTAGCCCAATGTTTTGCCCCGTCGTCTAATGGTAGGACGGATGATTCTGGTTCATCTAGTCGAGGTTCGAGTCCTTGCGGGGCAACTCCGGCCCCATCGTCTAGTGGACCAGGACACATGGTTCTCAGCCATGGAACAGGGGTTCGATTCCCCTTGGGGCTACCAAATTATTATCTAATCGCTCCACTCTCTTTGGTAATAAGCAATGCCGTAATTATTGGAACTATCTGATATTTTGGGGTTATTACTAATAGCAAATTTCATTTGAACTGTAGCTTGTTCCGGTTTTGTCTGTTTTAAGTAAACCAGTCCCAGATTGTAATAAGCATAATAGAATTTCGGGTCGTATTTTATAGCAAGTTTTAATTGTTTTTCGGCTTGTGCCAGTTTATCCTCCTGCAAATATACAGCTCCTAAGTTATTGTAAGAAACAACATGTTTCGGATCATGCTCAATAGCGAGTTTATATTGCTCTTCGGCTTTCTCTAATTGGCCGTGTTTCCAATAAATAACTCCAAGATTGTTGTAACTGTCAGAATATTGAGGTCTATGCTTGATGGCGAGCTTTAGGTTTTTTATGGCATCTGGATTATTATTTAAATCAAAATATAGTCTAGCCAGATTGAAATATGCCCAGCTATATTTGTGGTCATAAGAGATGGCAAGCTTGTAATGTTTTGCCATTTCTTCGAGTCGTCCAAGCTTTTTATAAACATATACTAAGCTATTATAAGCCTTGATATATTTGGGATCATACTTAAGAGCAAGTGCGTATTGAGATATCGCCTTATCCTGTTTATTCTGTTTGTCATACGCTTTTCCCAGATTATAGTAGGCCTCAACATATACAGGATTATATTTGATGGCGAGTTTATAGTGTTTGACAGCTTTTTTAATTTCTTTATTATCAACGTGTTTT
>CAYTGU010000093.1:0-1793 GCA_964437505.1 uncultured bacterium | reverse complement strand
AGAAACTCCCATACGGCTGGGGAGTAATGCTTGATGATGCAGCAGCAGGAATCTACACTAATTTAGCGTTACAGATAATAGTGTTGGGGAACAAATTGCTACATATCGGGTAACAAAAATGACAGATCTAATTTGTATCAAGAATTACAATAACCGCACAGAAGCTGAACTTGTAAAAAGTCTTCTTGAGTCAAGTGGTATTGAAGCTATTATTTCTGCTGATGATTGCGGAGGCATGCGGCCTCATTTACTGCTTGGTACTAATGGAACGCGGTTACTAGTTAAAGAGGAAGATGCTCAAAAAGCACTTGATGTTTTGAAATAGTTTTTGTCTTGTAAATTATGGGGCTTATGGTATATGCTTAATTTCGGGAAATAATGGATATAAAGGGATAGAATAGGAATGAGAAAATTTAAAATAAGCTTTGTTTCATTACTACTATTCCTTATCTTAATATATCCATATTCTAAATTTCTGCATGCAGAAAAAGTTATTGGAGAAGAGGTATATGTTATTCCTGTTCATGGAATGATTGATCTGGGGCTTGCAAGCTTCATCAAACGTTCAGTTAAGGAAGCAGAAAAAGCAGGTGCTAAGGCAGTAATTCTGGATATTAAAACATATGGTGGCAGGGTTGATGCGGCAGTAGATATAAAAGATGCTCTCTCAAATCTCAAGATGCTTACTATAGCGTATGTGAATCCAAGAGCCATATCCGCAGGGGCGCTTATTGCTCTATCTTGTAAGCACATAGTTGTTGCCCCTGGAAGTATGATAGGCGCGGCTTCTCCTGTTAAAATTGGTTTTGCCGGTATGAATCAACAAAAAACAGGGGAAAAGGAAATATCCTTTGTGCGCTCAGCATTCAGAGCAGCAGCAGAACAGAACAATCATTCCACAAAATTAGCAGAGGCAATGGTTGACCCTGACATTGAAGTTAAGAAGATAATTAAAAAAGGTAAATTACTTACACTCACAGGTTCTGAAGCCATAAAAGTAGGTCTTGCAAAAAACGAGGCAAAGTCCATTAATGAGGTTCTGAAACTGTTTAGCTTGGATAATCTTAATATCAAAAAAACAAGCACTAACTGGGCAGAACATGTTGTTAGATTTTTGACGCATCCGATTGTAAGTTCATTGCTTTTAACGCTTGGATTCCTTGGGCTTTTGTTTGAAATAAAAACACCAGGATGGGGAGTTGGCGGAACTATTAGCGTAATATTTCTGGCATTATTTTTCTGGGGGCATTATATCGTTGGACTTGCAAATATTATGGATATAGTATTATTTATTATAGGAGTTATACTGCTGTTTATTGAATTATTTATAACACCCGGATTTGGATTTGTGGGGTCAGGCGGACTGCTCTGTATTCTGGCAGGAATATATCTTGCGCTCGTAAGACAACCTCTTCCAAAGTTCTCATGGGAATTCAATCTATTGAATACTGCACTATATACAATTAGCGGAGCAATCCTAACCTCAGGGGCCGTATTCGTTCTGCTGTCAAAATATCTTCCTAAGAATAAAGGATTATGGAGTCAGCTTGCTCTGTCTGCCTCAGAAAAACAGAAAAACGGATTTAACGCTTCATCTGCAGAGATGCATACTCTGACTGGAAAGAGAGGTATTGCCCATACAAATCTCAGACCGGTAGGAAAAGCCATGATAGATGGAAATTTATGGAGCGTAATGACTGACGGAGATTTTATTTCAAAAGGAGCCGAAATCGTTGTTGAGAAGGTTGAGGGGAACAGAATTCTTGTGCAGAGAAAATAATTAAATGTGGACT
>CAYTGU010000092.1:0-1819 GCA_964437505.1 uncultured bacterium | reverse complement strand
CCTTTGCTTATTTTATCCATCAGATCCTTATCCCCGACAAAGTCAGCACCTGCCTGCTTGGCCTTATCGACATTATCGCCCTTTGCAAAAGCCGCAACCCTTACAGTCTTGCCTGTTCCATGAGGTAAATTTATAACACCTCTTACCTGCTGGTCAGCTTGCTCAGGATCAACTCCCAGATGAAAGACCATATTAACTGTTTCATCAAACTTTGCGCCAGCTGCTTTTTTCAGCAATTCAACTGTCTGTGGAAGATCATACGTTTTTTCTTTATCTATTAACTTCTCAACTGCCTGATACCGCTTACCTCTCTTTTTCATATTTCTATTCCTTTTGACAATAAAGCTACTTTAGCAGCATGAAGCGTTGCATAATACACTCTTGAAACAGCATCTTCAAGTAATTTTTTCAATGCTTTTTGTTCTGGTTTTATCTTGTATGTCATAGTTCATCAACCTTCTATCTCGATCCCCATACTTCTAGCAGTGCCTGCAATAATTTTCATTGCAGATTCAATATTAGAAGTATTTAAATCCTTCATTTTCATTTTTGCTATATCTTTAACCTTATCCTTGCTTACCTTTGCTATCTTGTCTTTATTAGGCTCTCCGGACGCTTTTGCAATACCAGCAGCTTGCTTCAGTAGAACTGCAGCTGGAGGAGATTTAGTAATAAATGTAATGGACTTATCTGCATAAACTGTTATAACAACAGGAATTATTAATCCTTCCTGGTCTTTAGTTTGGCTGTTGAATGCCTGACAAAATTGCATTATATTAATGCCATGCTGCCCTAGAGCCGGTCCTACTGGTGGCGCTGGTGTTGCCTTTCCTGCTGAAATCTGTAGCTTTATCATTCCTGTAACTTTTTTTCCCTTTGCCATATTAAAACTCACTCCTTAATTCAAAATTATATCTTCTCTACCTGCCAGGATTCTAATTCAACAGGCGTTGATCTGCCAAAAATAGAAACCATTACCTTTAATCTTCCTTTTTCTGGACTAACTTCTTCAATTTCACCATTAAAATCAGCAAATGGCCCTTCTATAATTCTTATGCTTTCCCCTTTATCAAACATTACCTTTGGTTTTGGTTTTTCTTCTTTTTCCTTCAATTTTTCAAATATTCTCTGCACTTCTTTCTCAGGAAGCGGTACAGCTTTTCTCTTATTTCCAATAAAACCGCTAACTCCAGGAACATTTCGTATCAGCTGCCAAACTTCGTCATTCATTTCCATCTCTATGAGAATATAACCCGGAAAGAATTTTCTGCTACTAACTTTTTTTTGCCCAGCTTTAACTTCTACAACATTCTCTGTTGGAATTAATATTTGAGACACAAATTCCTCCATATTGGAAAGTTTTATCTTGCGTTCCAGTTGCAGTTTTACTTTACTCTCAAAACCCGAATGTATGTGTATTACATACCACTTTTTTTCCATAGTTTCTTTCACTACCTTATTATCTTACTCAAAATATTGCCTAAGAAAAAGTCCACTACCCCAATGAATGCTGCGCTTATCCCGACAGCTATAATGACAATTAGAGTAGATTCTTTTATTTCGCTCTTTGTTGGCCAAGACACCTTTTTGAGCTCTTTCTGAACATCCAATAAAAAGACTTTAATACGTTTAAACATAACCTCTAAATATTAATAGCAGGCCTGGAGGGATTTGAACCCCCATCCATCGGATTTGGAGTCCGCTGCTCTACCGTTAGAGCTACAGGCCTACAGCTCTATTTGGTTTCTTTATGCAAGATATGCTTTCTGCAAAATCTACAGTATTTTTTTAATTCCAATTTATCTTTTTGATTTTTTTT
>CAYTGU010000091.1:0-1839 GCA_964437505.1 uncultured bacterium | reverse complement strand
GATCATTGAGGCGGTTTTATTCTCAAGGCATCCCTTTTGATACCGGATTTCACTTTACGGGCGGATTCTATAAAAACGGGATTCTTCAGGATATGCTGATGGTTCTTGGGATTAAGGATGATATCCAGCCTATTTATCTGTCAGAGGAGAAAAATAACCAGTTTGTAATTGGCCAGGAAAAGACAACATATAATCTGCCGACAGGTTATCAGAGAACGAGGGAAAAGATAAAGAAATACTTCCCCGGCGAAGAAACTGCTATAGACAAATATTTTGACATGGTCAAGAGTGTCTGTAATCAAACTGCTGTCATGGATTTGCGTAAGACTTCCATGTCTGTGAGTGCGTTGGATGAAGACTTTTTAACTCTTGATGGTGTTCTAAACAAATTGACTGACAACTCTAAATTGAAAGCGCTGATGGCTGAATACAGCATGTGTTACGGAGTCAAACCTCAAGAGATTTCATTTGCCAATCACAGCAGAATCTGTTACAGCCTGTATGAATCCGTTGCCAGAGTAAAGGACGGTGGTGATGCATTTATCAGAGCGTTTCAGAAGCGTTTTAGGGAATTTAATGTTGAGATTATGCACGATAGATATATTACTGAATGTGTTGATATACAGAATAATTGCGTAGGACGTTTTATTCTAAATACAGGAGAAGAAATATCCTGTGGCCAGTGTATCTTTACAATACATCCCGGAGAAGTATTGAAAACACTGCCTGAGAACCATTTGAGCAAGGCTTTTGTTGATAGGGTCTCAGCATTTGAATCGTCAGCAGGCTTCTTTTCAGTGTATGGTGTTGTGGAATCTCCTGACTTAATAGATGACTTTACCCCAACAATCACCTCTCTATTTCCAACAGCGGATATAAACCAGTTGCTTGATCCAGAAAATAGCACAATGCCGGCTATGGTAATTATGCAGAATGCAGAAGAAGTAAATGGGAAATCCTATCATGTATTGAGCGCGCTTGAAGTGTCCTTCCCTGAGCATGTAGAAGCATGGAAGCTTTCAAAGACAGAGAATCGTCCTTCTGACTACCGTGAATATAAACAACAACATGTTATCAGTATCAAAGAGCGTATTATTGAAAAATTTCCGGAGTATAAGGATTCTTTTAAAGTAATAGATTCTGCATCTATCCTGACATTCAGAGATTATTTGAATTCTCCCGATGGCTCAGCGTATGGTGTGAAACAGAAAATCGGACAGTTTAATCTTTTTGGAAAGCTTCCTCTTCGCAATATATATGCTGCCGGCCAGAGCTCTATGCTGCCTGGAGTGGTAGGAGCAATGATGTCTTCATTTATTGTTGGAAGAACTATTGTTGGAAAAGAAAAATATAATCATTTTATTGAGCAGAGATTATGCAGTTAAAACGGGTAGTAATAACTGGTGTTGGAGCTGTTTCTCCTTTAGGCAGTGACGTTCCTGCTCTTACTGCGGGAATTGAACAAAGGAAAAGCGCTGTTCGTTATATGGAGGATTGGAACCAGTACATCGGCCTGCGGAGTTTAGTTGCAGCACCTGCGGAAGTTAAAAATGAAAAATTGATACCGCGTCAGAACAGACGATCAATGGGAAGAATGAGTATTTTTGCAGCTCAGGCAGCACAGCAAGCTCTGTCAGACGCTGATATAGGCAAAGAGGCTTTATCTACAGGAAGGATTGGATGTATTATCGGGTCAACTACAGGAAGCGCTCAAAGCCTTGCCGAGACCTTTGAAATTATGATCCCGACAAAAGATTTAACCCGGCTTAATTCAACAAAATTCTTTCAGTGCATTTCCCATACAGCAGCAATGAATGTATCTCAGTATCTGGGAATAAC
>CAYTGU010000090.1:0-1852 GCA_964437505.1 uncultured bacterium | reverse complement strand
GGTGACGGCGCGTTTGCCGCGTTTTCAGCCCAGCAGTATGTGGAGAATTTAAAAGGCACTGCATATAAATAAGAGGAGAAGAGATAATAATGTTAGATACAAATCTTAAGCATGTAGAGAGTCGTGAACAAATCGAGGAATTACTTAAAAACAATACAAATGTTATGATTTGCTGTGGGAGAATGGGTCCGATGTGTATCCCAGTTTATTGTGTCATGGAGAAATTAGAATCAGAATATCCGCATGTTCGAATGGTAGATATGGATTTTGATATTCCAGTCGCTTCTCTCATCAGGAATTTACCGGAATGCTCTTACTTTATGGGCTTACCTTTTACTGTTTATTTTAAAAATGGTAAAGCCGTTAATGCCACAAGCAGTATTCAAAACGAGGAACAGATAATAGGTATACTAGACGAGGTATTTAAGGATTAAGAAGAGATATGAGCATGAGCAGTGATCTCAAAAAATGGCTAGAAAAAGACGGGGAGGAATTCTTGAAGGACATTGGTATTAAAAATGGGCAAGTCGTATTTGATTTTGGCTGTAACAGAGGACATTATACAATTCCTGCAGCAAAAGTGGTGGGTAAAAATGGCAAGGTGTATGCTTTTGATAAGGACAAAGATGCTTTGAGCGAATTAGAAGGAACGATAAAAAATTTCGGTCTAAAGAATATACAACTAATAAATGGCAATACTAAGATACCTTTAGAAGATAGTTCCGTAGATGCTGTTCTTTGTTATGATGTTATTCATTACATGAACAGAGAAGGAAGAGATATTGTTTATAAAGAGATTTATAGGGTTTTGATGAAAGATGGCATTTTTTCTATTTATCCAAAGCATCACAAAGAAGACTATCCATTGAATGAATTAGCTGATGTGAGTTTAAGAGAAGTTATTGAAAAAATAGAAAATGCAGGGTTTATTCTTGCACGTAAATTTTCAAGAGAACTTCTGCATGATGATTATTATAACAAAGGATATGTTTGTAATTTTAAAAAGAAGTGAGTATTTATGAAAGTTACTATTATTTACGATAATACTGTTTCTAAAGAAGGGCTTCATTCTGATTGTGGTTTTTCTGCGTTAATAGAAATAGAAAATACTCCCAAGATTTTGTTTGATACCGGAGCTAATGGGAAAATTTTACTAAATAACATGGGAAAGCTAAATATAGACCCTGCCTCTATTGAAGAAATTTTTATTTCCCATTCTCATTTTGATCATACAGGAGGACTCTCTGAATTTTTAAATGTCAGCAAGGTGGCTAAAATTTATGTCCCAACCTCTTTTCGCGGAGTGAAGAATAAGGGGGTAGTCAAAGTATCCGAGGCTATTAAAATTCATGAGAATGTGTTTTCTACAGGAGAGTTGGATGGAATAGAACAAGGTATGGTAGTTAAAACTGAGAAAGGAATAGTTTTAATCGTTGGTTGTTCTCATCCAAAGATGTCTCATATTTTAGACGCAGCTCAGCAATTCGGTAAAATCTATGGAGTTATTGGAGGATTGCACGGATTTAATGAATTTGAATTATTTGAAGATTTGGAATTAATTTGTCCTACTCACTGCACCGAGCATAAAGCAGAGCTCGAAAGATTATATCCTAAGAAGTGCATTGAAGGAGGAGTAGGAAGAGTAATTGAGGTTTAGGGAAAATACCAATTATGAAATTCAAAAACATAAAATGGAACTTTGCCATGGGACTTATTCATGGTATGTTCTATACTGGAGGACTGGCCTTCGGGAATGCAAATACCATCCTGCCTGTCTTTTTAAATTTTTTTACTAACTCTAAAATGCTTATAGGGTTTTCTTCTACTATAATGGGTAGTCTCGGAGGAATAG
>CAYTGU010000089.1:0-1871 GCA_964437505.1 uncultured bacterium | reverse complement strand
TTCAGAATAGCCCAGCAAAGCCTAAAATTTCAAAAAGAAGAGCTAATGGCAGATATTAAAAAATTGTTTGAAACAGAGGTTTCTATAAAAACAGGGAAAGTTCCTCAAAAACTGGCATTAGAACTGCTTATTGCAGGGATTTGCCGAATCAATCAAGTTTAATTCGAGAAAACATAGATTCTATAAGGAGATGATAATGAATAAAAAAGAACAGGCTATCCCTGATACGAGTCGTGTTTACCTATGTGCTCCTGTGAATGCACTCGTTGAAGGACTATATGAACAAAAAATTCCTTTTACGCAGATAAAACAGCATGGTGATTTTGGTTTAGGCACCTTTGACAAATTGAATGGTGAGATGGTTATGCTCGACGGAGAGATTTATCAAATCACTGCTGAAGGGTTCGTTCATAAAGTTAATAAACAAGAATCGACGCCGTTTGCCTGTGTCACTTTTTATAAGCCTTTGAGCCATGATAAGTTTGAAACAGAATTGTCTTATGCGGAATTTCAAGAATGTCTACATAGACTATTGCCCTCGCCCAATATTATTTATGCTATTCGGGTTGAAGGACGATTTTCCTATATGCGACTCCGTTCAGTTCCGAAGCAGGAAAATTATCGGCCTTTGGTGGAAGTAGCCCAGGATCAACAGACTTTTACTTTTAAAGATATTGTTGGCACTTTAGTAGGCTTTTTTACCCCTTCATTTATTAGTTCGTTGAATGTACCTGGACTGCATCTTCATTTTCTTTCGTCTGATCGGCAACGAGGCGGACATTTATTGGAATGTCAACCTAAGCAAGTTCGTGTGGGAGTGCAGTTTATTTCAACCTTAGAATTGGCGTTTCCCATGAGTTTGGATTATTTGACATGTGACTTTCACCGTGAGACAAAACAAGACTTGGAAAAAGTAGAGAAGTAATCTAATCGGATGCGATTTTCTTGACATGAATTTTTTTTTATGATAGAAGACCACACACTCTAAGTTGGGCAATTAGACACAAAAATCAAGGAGACAAAAATGCAGTTTGATAAAAATGATGCTCTTGCGATAAATACAATAAAGATGCTCTCAGTGGATGCTGTACAAAAAGCCAATTCAGGGCATCCCGGACTGCCAATGGGAGTTGCAGATTACGCATACGTAGTCTGGACCAGATTCTTAAGATACAACCCTGAAGATACCAAATGGATAAACAGAGACAGATTTGTTCTTTCCGGCGGGCATGGGTCAATGCTTCTTTACTCTTTGCTACACCTCAGTAAATTTGATCTGTCTGTGGAAGATCTGAAAAACTTCAGACAGTGGGATAGTAAAACTCCTGGACATCCTGAATATGGTATAACTCCAGGCGTTGATACAACAACCGGTCCTCTTGGGCAGGGATTTGCTAATGGAGTTGGTATGGCAATATCGGCAAAAATCTTTGAAAACAGGTTTAATACAGACAATATCAAACTATTTGACCCGTATATTTACGGAATAGTAACCGACGGGGATCTAATGGAAGGTATTAGCGCAGAAGCAGCGTCTTTTGCAGGACATCTTGGACTCGGGAATATTATCTACTTCTATGACGATAATCACATTACTATTGAGGGAGATACGTCTCTTACCTTTAGTGAAGATGTAGGAAAACGCTTTGAAGCGTATGACTGGCAAGTAATAAAAATTGACCCGTATAATCCGGATGAAATTGCAAAAGCAATTGAATCAGGACAAAAAGAAAAAAACAAACCAACCTTGATTATAGGCAGAACTAATATAGGAAAAGGATCTCCCAACAAACAAGACTGTGCATCTGCACATGGTGAACCTCTGGGAGAAGAAGAAGTGAAACTGACAAAGGAAAACATCGGCTGGCCTC
>CAYTGU010000088.1:0-1884 GCA_964437505.1 uncultured bacterium | reverse complement strand
TATTTCAAACGCAATAGTTAATAATGCGTCCCCTGCAAGAATAGCTATGTCCTCTCCAAACTTCTTATGAGAGGACAGTTTCCCTCTGCGATATTCATCATCATCCATAGCCGGCAGATCATCGTGAACTAATGAGTAATTATGTATAAGCTCCACTGCGCACGCAGCTGGCAAAAGTTTTCTCTCTTCCTGAGAAAATATCTTTCCGGCAGCAAGCATCAAGATTGGCCTCAGGCGCTTCCCTCCCGGAAATACACTATATCTTATAGCTTTATGTATACTCTGAGGATATTCAGTTTTTTCAGGCATATACTTATCAATTTCGCTGTCTATGATCTTCTTTTTTGCAGATAGATAATCTTTTAAGTTTAAGTTCATTTTTGCTTCTCGTTCAGTTCAAATGGTTCTTTATGTGCAACGCCATTAACATCTTTTTTAAGTATCTCCACCTTTTTTTCTACTTCTCTCAATTTAACCGAGCAGAACTTTACCAGCTTTACGCCTTCTTCAAAGAGTCCCAGAGATTTGTCTAAAGAAACACTGCCTTCTTCCATCTCCCTTACTATGTTTTCCAGCTTGTCTAGAGCCTGCTCAAATTTTAATTCTTTCATAACCTAACTCCCTTTCCATATCTATTAATTTTTTTATATCATCCGCTAAAGGCGCTATGAACTCTACGATTTTATTAGAAACAGGATGAGAAAAACTAATTCTGTAAGCATGCAATGCCTGACGATCAATGAGACTATCCGGCTTAGATCCTAACTCTTTACTTTCTCCGTATGTTTTGTCGCCTACAATTGGATAACCAAGACAAGCCATATGAACCCGAATCTGATGTGTCCTTCCTGTTCTTGGATGAGCGTTAATGAGTGTATCCTTATGGTAGCGTTCAATCACATTAAACTTAGTTACTGCTCTCTTTCCGCCAATATAAGAAATTGCCATTTTCGTTCTATGCGATACACATCGGCCAATCGGTCTATCGATCTCGCCTTCATCCTGTGAAATCACTCCTCTTACAACAGCCATATAAGTCTTCTTAACTTTCCTGTTCTTAAATTGCTCTGCTAAATTTGCATGAGCGCTATTGTTTTTTGCTGCAATGAGAATCCCGGATGTATCCTTATCCAGTCTATGAACTATACCCGGACGCATAGACCCATTTAAATCCGACAATGTTTTGCAATGATACAATAGAAAATTCACAACTGTGCCAGAGACAACTCCCTGCGCAGGATGTACAATAATCCCTGCAGGCTTATTAATAACTATTATATTATCATCTTCATATAGTATATCAAGTGCCATGTTTTCTGGTTTTAATTTTAGCTCAGCATCGTCCTGAAGCTTTGGAATATTTATTAATATATTATCCCCTATCTTAAGAAAATATCCTGGCTTTGTTTTTTTCTCATTTACCGAAGCATGATTAGCAATAATCAGATTCCGAATAAAAGACCTTGAAACCATATCGAGTTTATTTGCCAGAAATTTGTCTAATCGTTCCCCAGCATCCTGCTCATCAGTTATAAACTTATATTCAGTATTCATGGAGCCCACGACCAGAGTCGAACTGGTGACCTCATCATTACGAGTGACGTGCTCTACCAACTGAGCTACGTGGGCATAAAAAAAGTGCCGGGGCGCAGAATTGAACTGCGGACACGCGGATTTTCAGTCCGCTGCTCTACCGACTGAGCTACCCCGGCAAATTAAGCTTAACACACTGCAATTATACAAATTTTTATATTAATGGCAAGAAAATTAAACCATTAATCAGTCAAAAAAGTGGCTTGCTCTTGCCTCTGCAGGGGAAATTATTAAAAATATTCTTCAGGAATTATTGGAATTAGAAATTACCCGAAATGGGAACTGGGGGTA
>CAYTGU010000087.1:0-1904 GCA_964437505.1 uncultured bacterium | reverse complement strand
GGGCTTGGAGTAAAGGAAGATTATATAACGAGTCCTACTTACACAATAATCAATCAGTATGACGGGAAAATTCCTGTTTATCATATTGACTTGTACCGGTTGAAAAATTCAAGCGAGCTTTACAATTTAGGCTGGGATGAATATATCTATGGACATGGAACATGTATAATAGAATGGGCAGATAAAGCAGGGGAGATGTTACCTGAAGAATATCTGAGGGTAAATATAGAAGTAACCGGAAAGAATAAGAGAAAAATAACTTTACAAGCAAAAGGCGAATCTTATGAGAATACTTGGCATTGAAACCGCTACAAGCGCTTGCAGTGTGTGCATATTGGATAATTCCCAGCTTATTGCGGAATATACGACCAACATCTCAAAAACACATTCACAGCATCTTATGCCAATGATAGAGCATGTTCTTAAAAATGCAGGACTAGTTCCAAAGGATATAGGAGCTATTGCTGTTTCAATAGGTCCGGGATCTTTTACCGGAGTTAGAATAGGTATCAGCGCGGCAAAGGGAATGGCAATGGCGCTCGATATCCAAACAGCTGGAGTTTCTGTGCTGGATGGAATTGCATATAACTTGATGAATTCATATACCGGACGGATATGTGTAATCACAGACGCAAGAAGAAAGCAGGTATATGCAGCGATTTACGAAATGCCGGATATCAAATGTCAGATGTCAAATATGAAAAAATTGACTGGCGATATGGTTCTTACAATTGAGGAATTAATTAAAAAAACTAAGAAGAAAACAATCTTTATCGGCAACGCAACGACGCTATATTACAACACATTGAAAAAAGAATTGGGAGATTTGGCTGTTGTGTGCTCTCCTAACCTTGGTATTCCGCGCGCTTCAAGCATTGCGTTTTTGGGTGAGAATATATTAAAGGAAGGTAAAGGCTTGAGTCATTTTGACTTAAAACCGAATTATATAAAACTATCGGATGCAGAAATTAAATGGAAGGAAAAACATGGAAAAGCTAAGTGAAGAATCCCTTAAAGCTCACAAAAAATTAAAAGGTAAGCTGGAAATAAAAAGCAAAATTAAATTAGATAGTATTTACGATTTGAGCATTGCCTATACTCCCGGAGTTGCAGAACCTTGCAGACAAATTTTTAAAGACAGAGAGAAGATTTATGATTACACCTCAAAACGGAACATGATAGCTATTGTTACCGATGGAAGCGCTGTTCTGGGATTGGGGAATATTGGAGCAGATGCATCTCTGCCCGTTATGGAGGGCAAAGCTGTTCTTTTTAAACAATTTGGAAATGTGGATGCTTTTCCCATATGTATAAATTCACAGGAAGTTGACAAAATAGTAGAAACAGTGAAACTAATTTCCCCTGTTTTTGGAGGAATTAATCTTGAGGATATATCTGCGCCAAGATGTTTTCTGGTAGAAGAAAAACTCAAGAAAGAGTTGGATATTCCTGTTTTTCACGATGATCAGCATGGAACAGCGGTTGTTGTGTATGCTGCATTGATTAACTCTCTGCAATTAGTTAGCAAACAAATAGACAAAATAAAAGTTGTTATCCTTGGAGCAGGAGCAGCTGGGATCGCCATCTCAAAGCTGCTTACTAACGCAGGATGTAAGAATATTCTTATATGCGATAGAGCTGGCATAATACACAAAAATAGAGAAGGCAATATGAATTTTGCAAAAAAGGAGATTTCGAAAATTACGAATCACGGGAACTTATCAGGAAAGCTGGAAGATGCTATGATTGGAGCAGACGTATTTATAGGAGTATCGGGGCCTGATTTAGTAACAGGGAAGATGGTAAGGAATATGAATAAGGAAGCCATTGTGTTCGCTATGTCAAATCCTGTTTCTGAGATCATGCCTAAGGATGCCAAGGATGCTGGAGCAAGAATTATAGGA
>CAYTGU010000086.1:0-1908 GCA_964437505.1 uncultured bacterium | reverse complement strand
TTGGAAGATCTACTGCATAGCTCCCGCCATGTTTAAATATCTTTTTCCCAATTATATTCATAATCAATTTCTCCTTTCGTCTAAAATAATCACGGATGAGTTGTTTCAGCCACTAATTCTGGTACATGAGTGACAAATGCTTTACGAGCTAAGCGAACAGCTTCAGCAATTGCTTTTCCGTTTAATGCCCCACGCCATTCTTCAATAATTACCTCCCAATCCATACCATTAGCAATTTGTTCAAGTACATCTGCTACCAGGATGCGTGTACCACGAAAAGTTGGTTTGCCATGGCAGATATTAGAATCAGCTATGACATACCGTCCCATTACTTCTATGCCCATCCTTTTTCCTTTTGTTATAAGATATACACAAAAATATATACCTTGTCAAGCTCTTTTTATCTTACTACTTCTACATATCTAATTTCTTTCTTTTGGGTTAATTCCTCTGCTGTTTCAAGATATCCCTTTATAGCGTCTTTAATGTTTTCTAACGCTTTTGTCTCAGTTTGTCCCTGAGACCAACAACCTGGTAATCCTGGGCACCAAACAGAAAAACCTTCTTGAGTTTTTTTAAGATCTCCCACCTACCCCTATAATATCCTTTTCTGCCCTATAGTTCAGCTTTCCCATAGGCTTCTGCGTTTACTTCAGTAACAAAAGCTTCAATAATTCGAGGCTCTGTCTCTAATGTCTCTTTTCCAAATGTCTTAATATGAAACTTAATTGCGGATTTTATATCAGATAAAGCTTCATCGTAAGTATCGCCCTGTCCAACTACAACTCCTTTAAATCCTAATGGATATGAGACATAACCGTCAGGGTGTTTTTCTACAACGATTTTAAATTGTGTCATGATAATTTTTTCTATTTTCCCCTATATCCTATTTGCTTTTAATCTTTAAATTTCGACACCCAGTGACAACTCGGTATGTTTACCAGTCTCTTCATTGATAACTATAAATTTTCCCGCATCTTCTCTTTTTAATTGTTCATTAGCATTTAATAATTCAATACCATAGATTTTTCCATCCGGTGTTAAATCTACATTTAACTCATCACTTACCCGAACTGTCTCTACATCGAGCCCTTTTTCACTAAAGCGAATATAAGCAACATTATAACGAGGATCATAAGTAAATTTCATAATATTAGCTCGTTTTCTCATGCCCATATAAACACTGATCATGTTTAACAGAGGCATTGCTTGCTCCTAGGTGAATCTTGCCTATGGCTTTAGTAAGAGGATCATTATCCCAGTTAATGTTTTTCCCTTTGCGCTTTCTTTCTTGCTTAAGTTCTTTTAGAAAAATATTTAATGGCGTTTCTTTCTCGTTTTTTCTATCTTGGATTGCTTTTAAATCCATAGCATCTTCCTCAATGCTCTCTTTAATAGCATTATTAGCAAGATTAGATATACTAGTCTTAAGCATTGCTGCTCTCATTTTTAATGCCTTATGAATGTTCTCGTCCAAGTATATTGTAGCTCTTATATATTTCATCTGTTATTACTTCGCTTCAATTCACGCCCCTGTGTAAGAGACGACGAATTGGAAGTGCCAAATTGGCATCTCCAATTTTTGTTTGTTTTAATCCCCGTTTCTGTCTAAGTTTAGCAATTTTATATCCCAAAGCTAATCTTTAACCTTCTTCTTCGTAGAATCTCTTAAACTCGCTGTCTTTGAGTTCCTCTTTTAAAACATCTTGAAAATCTAAAAGTTTCTTAGCCATTTTCACACCTCGCGGTCTTAAAAACCATAATGTTATACAGCAGTTTCCAATTTATGTTGTATTAGCTTATTAACACTCTCACCCGCCTGGAATGCTTTTGCAGCAAGAGTCTTATGTAGCTGAGAAGGAATTCTTAGTGCTATTTTCCCTGAATAGTCCTTGTTGGCCGTTGCTG
>CAYTGU010000085.1:0-1952 GCA_964437505.1 uncultured bacterium | reverse complement strand
AGCAAAACTACAAGATTTGGTTTTGATTTCTCAAGAAATATCACCCCAAACTTTGAGATACATGGAGAATTCGCATTTGTCAATAATTTCGAGAAAAAATTTATTAACAGCACAGGCAATATTTCTGTCGATGAGTATGATGCGGAAAGTTATCTTTTTGGAATCAGATATCTAACTAAAGTGGATACAACATTTATCGTTGAATATTACCATAACAACACAGGATTTACTGATGAGGAGATGCAGAATTATTTTTCTTTTATCAATACAGCATATAAAACATATACTTCTTCAGGAAATGACAATAATCTTCAAAAGGCGTTAGATCTTACAGAAGGAAACTATGGAAGAATGAATCCGATGAGAGATTACCTTTATGTGCGTATTAGTCAGAAGGAGCCCTTTAACATTCTCTATTTCACTCCTTCTATCACAGGAATAGTCAATATAAACGATAAAAGTTTTTCCGTTTCTCCCGAACTGCTTTATACTGGTGTCACAAATCTGGAACTACTATTGAAAACCACTTTTCTTTCAGGACAAAACTATACTGAGTATGGAGAAAAATACAATGATTGTAGGATTGAATTAATGGCAAGATATTATTTTTAACCTTTGATATAATAGACAAATGCTGAAATACAACATAATATTAGCATCAAAGTCAAAGAGACGTTCAAAGATACTCAAAGAATGCGGAATACCTCACGAAGTTGTTGTAAGCAGCGTTCATGAGAAGATGGACCATAAAAAGGGCGCAAAGTTTAATGTTCTGCATAATGCCCGGGTCAAAGCCGAAAAAGTAGCAGTTGAATATAAGGAAGGTTATATTATCGGAGCTGATACTCTTGTTTTATTTAAAAAGCGCCTTATAGGAAAACCAAACACAAGAAAAGAGGCAATAGCTCTTCTCAAGTCATTCTCAGGAAAGACAGTCTTTGTCTATACAGGTCTTTGTGTAATAGACGCCAAAAGAGACAAAACAGAAAGCGCAGTTGATGTATCAAAGGTTCATGTCAAAAGACTCTCGCTTAGAAAAATAGATGAATTTGTAGCTGTGTCCGGACCCAACGACAAGGCAGGCGGTTTTTCAATAGAAGGTCCGGGGGCATTTATATTCGATAATATAGAGGGCTCGTTTTATAATGTACTGGGTCTGCCCATGATGAAGCTTGATGAACTTTTTGAAAAATTAGGCGTAGATCTTTTAGGAGAAGGAATTGGCAAAAAATAAGAATTCCACAATGTTATACGGAAGAAACTCAGTTTTTGAGCGATTAAAGACAAATCCTCAAACCATAAAAAAAATCTTTCTGCAGGATAATTTCAATGTGCCTCATATAGAAAAATTAATAAAAGAAAAATCTATTCCTCTGGAACGCCTGCCTCATCAGGGACTGGAGAGAATCAAACATGCTAAAGATCTTCAGGGCATAGTTGCCAGTGTAGATAAATTCCAATATGTGCCTTTTGATGATCTATTGAATTCTTCTAAAGACAAGCAATTAACACTTCTGTTTCTTGACAGGATAAATGATCCTCACAATTTAGGAGTCATTATTCGTACCGCCGCCTGTTTTGGCAGGCTTGCTGTTATTATTCCGAAGTTTGAGGCTTGCGAAGTGAATGAAACAGTCCAGCATGTAGCTTCAGGAGGAGAGAATTATGTGCCAATATCAATGGTAACGAACCTTACCGATGCCATAATTGATGCAAAGGCTCACGGATACTGGATAATGGGAACTGTTATTGCTGATGATTCTAAGGATATAAATAAAGTTGACTTCCCTTTTCCTCTGGGCATTGTGTTAGGATCCGAAGGGAAAGGAATTCGCCATGGACTGCAAAAATATCTTGATATAAGGGTTCGGATTCCCATGAACGGCGCTAAACTTTCATTCAATGTCAATATAGCCTGCGCTATTCTTTGCCATGAGATATCAAAGCAAAGA
>CAYTGU010000084.1:0-1960 GCA_964437505.1 uncultured bacterium | reverse complement strand
ACACAAAAGAAAGTATTAAATGAGGTTTCTAAATTAATTCCTGACTTTCCATTGGATGCAAGTCCGCCAAAAATGGGGAGAGAAATATATCGGATTGTAAAGGGAATAACAGGCAAAAATGACCCTTTTAAAAAGATTAAACAAAAAAGCAATAAACTAGTTTTGGATATTTATCCAAAGCTGAAGGAAGAAATTAGAAGTTCAGATGATAAGCTTTTGGCAGCGATAGAGTTAGCCATTGCTGGTAATGTGATAGATTATGGAGTCAAGAATTCTCTGGATATTGACAAAGAGATAGAAAAAATTCTTGCTAGAGATTTTGCCGGGTCCGGGAATGGTTCTAATCACAACTTTGATTATCAGGAATTTAAAAACACATTGAATAAAGCTGGATCTGTTCTCTATCTGGGGGATAATACTGGGGAGATTGTTTTTGACAAACTTCTAATTGAAGAGTTAATCAAAATCTCATCGGATATAAAGATCGTCTATGTAGTAAGAGATAAGCCAGTTATTAACGATGCTTTAATGGAGGATGCTATCAGCTGTGGCTTAGATAAAATAGTAGATGTTATATCAAGCGGCTGTGATGCTCCGGGTACTATTCTGGATCTTTGTTCGAAGGAATTTCTTAAACTTTATAAAAATGCAGAACTGGTTATTAGTAAGGGTCAGGGGAATTTTGAGACATTGGCAGATGAGAATAGATCAATATTTTTTCTATTCAAAGTAAAATGTTCTGTAATTGCAGATCATACTGGTTTTAATCTGGGTGATATAGTTCTGAAAAAGATATAAAAGGTATAATTATGAGAGAAAAAACAACTCAAGAAATACAGCAGGAAAAGAGACTAAATGACAATATGAACAGGATAAAGCATAAGTTAATTGTTATCAGCGGGAAAGGTGGAGTTGGGAAAACTACAGTAGCAGTTAACCTTGCTTATGGATTAGCAATGAATGGGCATAAGGTTGGAATATTAGATGTGGATATTCATGGTCCGAATATCGCAAAGATGCTTGGTGTTGAGGGAGCAAAATTAGTTGGCTCTCCATCAGGAGGAATAGACCCCATAGAAGTTTTACCAAATCTTAAAGCAGTTAGTATAGCATTTATGATTGACAGTCCTGATAAGCCTATTATTTGGCGGGGACCGCTAAAGATGATCACAATTAAACAATTTTTGAGTGATGTAAACTGGGGTGAACTTGATTATCTTATAATAGATTCTCCCCCTGGGACAGGAGACGAACCTTTAAGTGTTTGCCAGCTCATACCTGATATAGACGGAGCTATAATTGTTACTACACCGCAGGATGTGGCAATTTTAGATTCTCGTAAAACTGTTTTATTTGCACAGACATTAAAGGTGAAGGTTATTGGAATAATTGAGAATATGAGCGGCTTTATTTGTCCACATTGCAGGGAAAGGACAGATCTGTTTAAATCAGGTGGAGGAGAGAAGTCTGCAAAAGAGCTAAAAGTACCATTTCTGGGAAGAATTCCTATAGAACCGGGAATAGTAGCATCAGGAGATTCAGGTAAGCCGTTTATCAATTCTACAAAGGATACAGAAACTAATAGGGTTATGGAAAGAATAATAAAGGAGATTGTCGGTTTTCTAACAGGAACACGTCCTTCTGGATAAATTAAAAATGGCAAATTTTAAAGAGATTGATGAAGCGCGGAAGCTGTTAGGCATAGAAGAAACGGCAACTTTGAAAGAGATAAAGAATGCATATAGAAAACTTGCTTTTAAACACCATCCTGACAAATGCAAGGATGAAGAGAAGAAAGAGTGCGAAGAGATGTTTAAAAAGATAACTCATGCCAATGATATTCTGATGAGCTATTGCGCAGGGTATGAATATTCTTTTAAAGAAGAGGATGTAGAAAAAGAGACAGCAGATAAGGAATTTTATGAGCACTTGAAGAGATTTTATGATGGATGGTTTGGGG
>CAYTGU010000083.1:0-2050 GCA_964437505.1 uncultured bacterium | reverse complement strand
AGGATGAATGTGAATTAAAAAGTATGCTTTCCAAAGCAGTAGAATATGATCAGCCTGTTTCTATAAGATATCCGAAAGATTATGTTGTGGAATCCAGCTCCAAGGAAACTGGTTCCATTGAAATTGGGAAAGGAGAAATAGTCAGAGACGGTGTTGATATTGCGATATTAGCAATAGGAACAATGGTCTATCCGGCTTTAGAGGCAGCAGAGATATTAGAAAAAAAGAACATAAGTGCTTCAGTAGTGAATATGAGATTTGTTAAGCCGTTGGATACGGAACTAATTGAGAAAATGGCATCTCAGGGAAAGAAAATAGTTACGGTTGAAGAGAATACTATTTCCGGCGGATTTGGTGTGAGTGTTGCAAAAAATGTAGAGACACAAAATTTTGCGTCTTTACATATTGGATTGCCGGATAAATTTATTGAGCAGGGCCCGCGACATCTACTATTGGAAAAATACAAACTAGATGGTTCTGGCATTGCAGAGACTATCCTGAACTGGATTTAGATGATGAAACATGGACCATTTTGAACTAGTTTCTGATTTCTCTCCAAAGGGAGATCAACCAAAAGCAATCAGACAGCTTGTAAACGGGATTGAAGCTAAAAAAAAATATCAGACCCTTCTTGGTGTTACCGGTTCAGGTAAAACCTTTGTGCTGGCAAATGTTATCCGAACTATAAATAAACCTACGCTTGTTATTTCTCACAATAAAACTTTGGCAGCTCAGCTATACATGGAATTCAAAATGTTTTTTCCTAATAATGCTGTTGAGTACTTTGTCAGCTATTATGATTACTATCAGCCAGAAGCATATATTCCACAGACAGATACCTACATAGAAAAAGACGCTTCAATAAACGATGATCTGGACAGGCTCAGGCTTGCAGCTACAAGCTCACTGCTTTCACGCAGAGATGTGATTATAGTTGCAAGTGTATCCTGCATATACGGACTTGGCTCTCCTGATGAATGGAAAGGCTTGCTGTTGATGTTTCAGAAGAATGATGAGCTTAAGCGGAAACATATCCTGAGAAAGCTTGTTGATATTCAATATGAACGTAATGATATTGACTTTCACCGCGGCACGTTCAGAGTAAAAGGTGATACTATAGAAATCTTCCCTTCATACGAAGAAATCCCAGTGAGAATAGAACTCTTTGGAGATAAAATAGACAGAATCTCCCAAATTGATTATATAACAGGTAAGGTGTTAACAGATCTTGACAGAATTGCGATATATCCTGCAAAGCATTTTGTTACGACATCCAACCGTATTAAAACTGCAGAAGAATTTATAAAAGAGGAATTAGTCCAAAGGTCAGCAGAGTTGAAAAATCAAGGGAAACTTGTTGAAGCACAGCGTTTGGAGACAAAAACAAAATATGATGTGGAGATGCTTAATGAAATAGGGTATTGCTCAGGGATTGAGAATTATTCAAGACACCTAAGCGGAAGAAATTCTGGAGAAAAGCCTTACACTCTCATTGATTACTTTAATAAGGATTTTTTAATGATTGCTGACGAGTCTCATGTTTCTATCCCTCAAATACGCGGCATGTATAATGGAGATAGATCAAGGAAGCAAACCCTTGTTGATTTTGGTTTCAGATTGCCGTCTGCCCTGGATAACAGGCCTTTAAACTTCGTAGAATTTGGAAAAATGATAAATCAGATAATATTTGTCTCTGCAACGCCCGCTGAATATGAACTCGAATTGTCCAAACAGGCAGTTGAGCTTATTATACGGCCTACAGGTCTCATTGACCCAAAGGTGGAAGTCAGACCTACTGAGAATCAAATAGAAGATCTTATGAAAGAAATTCAGAAAAGAGTTGCCAGAAAAGAGAGGGTGCTTGTTACAACTTTGACTAAACGTATGGCAGAAGACCTGGCTGAATATCTAAATCAGCATGAAATACGTGTCAGGTATCTGCATTCTGAGATTGATACAATAAAGAGAGTTGATATATTACGTGATCTCAGACTCGCAAAATTCGATGTTCTGGTAGGAATAAACTTACTTAGAGAGGGACTTGACCTTC
>CAYTGU010000082.1:0-2054 GCA_964437505.1 uncultured bacterium | reverse complement strand
CATCCGGCATGGAAATAAGCGCTTTCTATGAATATATCTGTTGTTTGCTCATCTATCTCAGAACCAATGCCCCCCATAATACCCGCAATGGCAATAGGCCCTTTTTTGTCCGCTATGACCAGCATGTCCGGAGAGAGCTGTCTTTTGATCTCATCCAAAGCAAAAATAGATTCCTTTTGTTTTGCCTCTCTTACAATGATTTTTTTACCTGATATTTTATTGTAATCAAACGCGTGAAGAGGTTGTCCTGTCTCTATTAAGACATAGTTTGTTATGTCAACAATATTATTTATTGAGCGAATACCAGCCGCTTCCAGCCGTTTTGCGAGCCATGACGGTGAAGGCGCTATTTTGACATTGCGAATTATTCTTCCGGTATATCTCGGACATAGAGAAGTGTCCTTCACTGATACATCTATTAACTTATCTATTTCCTTATTCGCACTGCATTCTTTTAACGCCTGAGGATACTTAACCTGTTTACTTGTGAGTGCTCCAATCTCTCTTGCTATACCAATTATGCTTAAACAATCTCCTCTATTTGCTGTAACTTCTATATCTAAAACAGTCTCATTCAAGTTTAAAACATTTTCAAGAGATTCTCCCAGCTGTGCGTTCTTTGAAAGAATCATAATCCCTTGGTCTTCATCTCCCAGAGCCAATTCCTTTTTTGAACATAGCATGCCGTATGAGGTTACACCTCTGATTTTAGATTTTTTAATATGCATGCCCATTGGCAGTTTAGCACCTATAAGGGCTAAAGGAACACGGTCTGCTACCTTGATATTTTTTGCTCCGCAGACAATGTCAAGAATTTCCTTTGATGTATCCACCTTGCATACAGTCAATCTGTCTGCGTCGGGATGTTTTTCTATCTGTTTGATCTCTCCGACAATAACATTATCAAACTTATCTGCGGAAGTCTCTATATTAACCACCTCAAGGCCTGACATGGTCAGTCTCTCTGCAATTTCCTCAAGAGATAATTCTATGTCTATATATTCCTTTAACCAATTATAAGGAACTTTCATTGTGCCTCCGCTAAAACTGTCTTAGAAATCTTAGATCATTCTCAAAAAACATTCGTATATCGTGAATATGATATTTTATCATGGCAATTCTTTCAATACCCATACCAAATGCAAATCCGCTGTATTTTTCCGCATCATAATGTACCATCTTGAATACTTCCGGATCTACCATCCCTGCACCTCCTATTTCAAGCCACCCTGTATTCTTGCATATTCTGCATCCTTTACCTTTGCAATTGACGCAGGAGAACGCATATTCTGCGCTTGGTTCAGTAAAGGGAAAAAAATCAGGTCTAAATCTGATTTTTGTTTGTCTGCCAAATAGCTGTTTTGCAAATACTTCCAAAACACCCTTCAAGTCCCCAAACGTAATATCTGTATCTACAGCCAATCCCTCTACTTGATGGAATATTGGAGAGTGTGTAGCATCAATTGCATCTCTTCTGAAGCATCTGCCGGGAGCAATTACTCTTACGGGAGGTTTCTGCTTTTCCATAGTACGAATCTGGACAGGAGATGTATGTGTGCGCAGTAACGCTTTGTTTGTTATGTAAAAAGAATCATGTTCATCTCTGGCTGGGTGCTCTTCAGGTGTATTAAGTGCTTCGAAATTATAATATTCTGTTTCTATTTCAGGGCCTGTTACGGTCTCAAATCCCAGTCCAAAGAATATCTCTTTGATCTCTTGAGTAATAAGTGTAAGAGGATGCTTGTTACCAACAACAGGTTTTATGCCGGGCAAGGATATGTCTAATTTTGCTTCAGCTCTTTTTGATGGTTTGATACTGGTCGACTTCTCGTTAATTCTAGCGGTTACATTAGTTTTTAAATTATTTAGTAATTTACCCCATACTGGTTTTTGATTGTTTGGCAATGCTGAAACTTGTTTTAATAGAGAGGTAATAATCCCTTTTCTTCCAAGGTATTTTACCCTTATTTTTTCTGCATGCTCAGGAAGAGAGATACTCTCAATTTCCAAACTAAATTTTTTTTCTATTTCTTTAATCTTTGCTTTCAATATCC
>CAYTGU010000081.1:0-2060 GCA_964437505.1 uncultured bacterium | reverse complement strand
TAAGCGTAAAGATTTCACGAGAAAAACTAAGAAAAATATTTGCTGTTGTTCTTGTACTTGCCGGGATAGCTATATTGTTTAAGAAGGTATGATATATATCGTTTACAACACTCTCTTATATTCGTTATCTATTATTGCATCACCTTATTTTTTATGCAAACTTGTTTTTACTAAAAAGCATAGAATGGGCTTATCACAGCGATTTGGCAAATTGTCTCAATCGTTGATAGATATAGCTCAATCCCGAAAATCAGTCTGGATACATGCTGTTTCTGTGGGGGAAGTAGCAGCTGCAATACCATTCATTGACGAATTCAGGAAAACATTTCCTGATTATAGAATTCTTCTTTCAACAGTTACTGCTACAGGCAATCAGTTTGCAAAGAAAATAAAAAACATTGATGGATTATTCTTCTTTCCATTTGACTATTCGTTCGCAGTTAAAAAAGCACTAGAACATATAAACCCAAACATATTTATAACATTCGAGACAGAAATATGGCCTAATTTTCTCAAGTATGCTCAAGATATGAAAATCCCATGCATGCTTGTGAACGGACGTATATCTCCAAACTCTTTCAAGCGTTACAAAAAAACGAAGTTTTTCTTTAAACACATTCTTAGGAACTTCTCAGCATTCTGTATGCAGACAGAACAAGATAAAGTAAGAATCATGGAATTAGGCGCAGAAAAGAAAAAAATAAGTATAACCGGAAATACAAAATTTGACGCACTTGTCAGCAAGGAAGAAAACGCAGATGTAAAAAACAAGTTTATAAAAATCTTTGGTATTAAAGAAAACGATAAGGTTATTATTGCAGGCAGTACGCACAGAGGAGAAGAAGAAAAGGTTTTTGACGCATTTGAATATGCTTGCCAAAAAATAAGCAATGTTCTGCTAATACTTGCCCCAAGACATCCTGAACGTTTTATTGAAGTAACAAAACTGTTGAAAGATAGAAACCTAAACTACATTCTAAGATCAGCGTTAGATGAGACCAAGAGAGAGGAACAGCAGGTCATAATCCTTGATACAATTGGAGAATTATCGAAGGTATATGCTATAGCTGACGTTGTATTTATTGGAGGAAGTTTGGTGCCTACGGGAGGACATAATGTCATTGAACCTGCAAGCCTGGGTAAACCTGTTGTTTTCGGCCCGTATATGTATAACTTTACTGAGAGCGCAAAGCTGCTTCTTGAGTGCAAGGGTGCTATTCAGATACCTGACGGAGACAGACTTGCAGCTTGTTTATTGAAGCTGCTCACGAATTCCGAATATGCAAAACAGATGGGTGATACTGCAAAAAAAATTGTGTATGAAAAAAAAGGCGCAAGTAAAAGAAATCTTGAAATTATATCGGGATTTTTAAACAACCTATGAAAGAAGCTCTGTATTACAAAAAGCTCAATGATGATTCTGTGCAATGTTTGCTCTGCCCAAAGCTATGTAAGATTAAGGAGGGTAAAAGCGGATTCTGTGGCGCAAGGGAAAATATAGGGAATAAGCTGTTCTCAAATATATATTCCCGCGTTAGTTCCCAGGGGATGGATCCTATAGAGAAAAAGCCATTGTATCACTTCTACCCCGGAAGTTTAATCCTCTCATTAGGAACTATTGGCTGCAATTTTGCTTGCCCTTTTTGTCAAAACTGGCAGATCTCTCAAGAGCGTAACGTTCCTACTCACGAGATGTCGCCATCTGAAGCTGTAAAAAAGGCTCTGGATGGAAGTTCCATTGGCATTGCATACACATACTCTGAACCAATGATATGGTATGAATATGTAATGGATACAGCCAAGCTTGCTAAAGAAAAAGGCTTAAAGAACGTACTTGTAACAAATGGCTATATCAATGAAAATCCGCTCAAAGAGTTGCTGCCGTTCATAGATGCCATGAATATCGATTTAAAAGCTTTTGACGAAAAATTTTATAAAGAAATCTGTAAAGGAAACCTTAAAACCGTACTAAAAACAATAAAAATATCCAGCGCAAGCTGTCACGTAGAGGTAACAAATCTTGTTATCCCTGGATTTAATGACACAACCAGGCATTTTGA
>CAYTGU010000080.1:0-2073 GCA_964437505.1 uncultured bacterium | reverse complement strand
AATGTCAAACAGAACGACTGGTTAAATGTCGAACCTCAAAAGGCGTATGATCTCTTTTGTAAAATTGCTGAAATTGACCGTACCCGTTATGGATACTTCTGGGAGCCTCAGCCTTCTTTGGTAGGGAACAGATGTCTGCGTCACCAGTTTTCATGTCTTGTTACTTCTCGGGGGTATGTTATGCCGTGTGTTGGGGTAACTATACCTGTTGGAAACATACGGGAGCAAAAACTTGGAGATATTATAAAAGACAGTGAGGTTATTCAGGATCTTAGAAATTATCATGAGACAATAAAGGGGCCTTGCCGTGAATGCGAAAAATCAAGCGAATGTTACGGATGCCGTGGGGCAGCATACCAGCTGACAGGCGATTATCTGGCTTCTGACCCTATGTGCTGGAAGAATATTGATAAACAGGATGAGATTACCTGTTTACCAATTGCGGTTGAAGAATTAATTCCGCAGAAATCACCAATGCGAATCATTGATAAGCTTGTGAAAGTTGGTGAGCGCTCAGCAGATATAACTGTGAAATTATCAAAAGATATGCCGTTTATTGATGAAACAGGTTTTCTTGATGAAACTGCGTATCTTGAAATGATTGCGCAGGCAGCAGCAGCGCTAAACGGATTTAAATACATGGATACATCCAAACCGACGCCGGAAGGATTCCTGCTCGGGGCAAAAAAACTCGAGATATTAGGAAGTGCGCACGTCGGAAACACATTGAAAATATCAGTTTATAAATACGCAAAATATGGCGGCTTTGGCATCATTAAAGGAACCGTATCACGGGACAACCATGTGCTTGCCAAAGGAGAAGTAAAGATCTGGCATGAGATAGCGCACTAGCTTTCTTAACTAAATGCATCCCGCATAATTTTTACAACATTGCCGGATTTTATATATACACGAGGCACTCTTGCACTAATGCCGCAAAGCATTTCATGTCCAATTGTTTTTGCTGAGCAAGCTATATCATCTATCGAAATTTTCTTATCGTGATCCTGCCCAATAATTGTGGCAATATCGCCAACACATATATCAGAATTATAACCAACATCAATCATTGTTTGGTCCATTGTTATATATCCAACAATTGGATATTTTTCTCCTCTAACAATAACGGTGCCTGTATTAAAAAGAAGTCTTTTTACTCCATCTGCGTATCCTGCCTGGATTGTAGCAATAGTAGTACGGTTTTTAGTAGTGTACATATGTCCATAACTAATACCTGTCCCTTTTTTTACTTTATTTACATGAGAAACAACTGCTCTAAAATTTACCACCTGTTTGATTCCCAGACTTGTTAATACACCCTGCATTCCTTTAATGCCATAGATTGCTGCTCCTGGTCTTACTAAGTCAAACAGAGATTCAGGAACATCCACGGTCGCATAACTATTTGCTGCATGGAACAGTATTCCTTTAAAACCAAGATTAAGAATCTTTTTTTTGATATGCTGAAACTGTTTAATCTGCTCATATACAAATGATTTCTCAGGACTGGAAGCGGTAGCAAAATGCGTAAAAATTCCTTCAAGCTTAAGATTAGAGAGTGTTTTTAATTTCTTAAAAAACTGTACGGTTTTCTGTATTGGTAATCCGTTTCTGCACATACCTGTATCTATATTAACATGAATTTTAATAATTTTGCTCTGAGATTTAGCAAAATTATTAAGAACTTTTGCGAAATCCTGGCGATGTACGGTTTGTATTATGTTATGCTTGGTTATCATTGATAATTCTCTATCTGTGCAAAAGCCAAAATTAAGAATGGGTGCTTTAATTTCGTGCTGTCTAAGATAGACAGCCTCAGAAATCCTGGCAACTGCCAGATATTCTGCTCCGCTATTAAGAGCTGTCTCTGCAGTCATTAGGGAGCCTATACCATATCCATTAGCTTTAACAACAGCCATCAACTTGATACGAGGACCAATATGATCTTTCAACGCTTTTATGTTGTAAGCCATAGCATCCAGATTTACTTCCAGCCAGGCAGGTTCTGTAACGCCATCAGGAATATTCATATTTTAACCATTATTTCTCTTTATTTTTAGAAGTATGCTTCCA
>CAYTGU010000079.1:0-2079 GCA_964437505.1 uncultured bacterium | reverse complement strand
AATGGATTCTGATATTGATTATGAGTTCAGGACTACTGTAGTACCAACCTTACATAATGATGAAGACATATTGAGGATAGCTAAATTTATCAAAGGAGCAAGAAAATATGCTATGCAGAATTTTTCAGCCCAGGGGGAGATACTAGACCCAAAATTCAAAAAAATTAAACCTTATCCAATAGAAAAGCTGAATAAAATTCAAAAACTGGTTTCTCCTTACGTAGGAGAGTGCGTAGTGAGAGGCAGTTAAAAAAACTATAAAAACAAGAGGAGAAGGACAATGGCAAAATTACCAGAAGCGGTCAGGAAAGCAATTGACAAACAGGATGTTTTCCCAATTGCTACATGCAGTTCTGAAGGAGTTTCAAATGTTGTTTATGTTGCATATTTAAAAACAATGGATGATGAGACTGTATTAATAGCAGACAATTACTTTGACAAAACACGTAGTAATATTTTGAGTAATCCAAAGATGTCTTTTGTCGTTAGAGATAAGGATAAAGGTTCATTTCAAATAAAGGGAAGTGTTGAACGATTGACGGATGGTCCAATGTTTGAAGAAATGCAGAAATGGGTTCGTGATGATTTGCCAAGAGCAGCAGCTATTGTTCTGCATGTGGAAGAAGTGTATAATGGCGCAAAACAGCTTGTATAATATAAAAGCTTAATTTAATAATGAAAAGGAAATGACGAAAATGAAAGATTATGATGTGGTTGTTATTGGTGGCAGCGCAGCAGGAATTCCTGCTGCTATTACCGCAAAGCGGCATTATCCCGACAAAAGTGTATTACTCATACGCAGGGAAAATAAAGTATTAATACCATGTGGAATTCCATATATTTTTGGAACCGTCGGTTCGCCGGACAAGGATATTATTCCTGACAAGGTACTTGAGAATAATGGAATTAAACTGCTTATTGATCCTGCTGTACATATAAATAATAAGAAACGTATTGTTGAAACAAAAGCAGGTGAACAGGTGCATTATAGGAAACTGGTTCTTGCTACCGGTTCCGAGCCGATGATTCCTCCGATACCTGGTATTGATAAAGGGAATATTTTTTCTATAAAGAAAAACATCTCATATCTTAATGGAATGATTAAGGCAATGGAGCATGCTTCCAATCTGGTAATAGTCGGATGCGGTTTTATCGGGGTAGAACTTGCAGAAGAGTGTAAGAAGAAAAATAAGAACTTAAATATTACTATAGTTGAAATGATGAAACATTGTTTGCAATTGGTCTACGATAAAAGTTTTTGTTTAAAGGCTGAGGAAACACTTATTAATCAAGGGATTAACCTTATGGTGGATGAGAAAGTAGAGTCTTTTGCAGGTAATGATAAGGTGGAAGCGATTAAATTAAAAAGCGGAAAGAAAATTAAGGCGGATATGGTAATACTTGGTATTGGCGCTGTTTCTAATGTCGAACTGGCGCAGGAAATCGGATTAGAAATAGGCTCCACTAGAAGTATCATGGTAAACCGCTATATGCAGACAAGCGATCCAAATATTTTTGCGTGTGGTGACTGCACCGAAAAGGTTTCCTTCTTTGATGGAAAATCTTCCGCTCTTAAACTTGCTTCTATAGCTACAATGGAAGCGCGTATAGCAGGAGCCAATTTGTTTGCATCCAGCCGTCTGAATATGGGCGTTATAGGTGTGTTTTCTACGACTTTAGGTAATTCTGCATTTGCAGCCGCAGGTTTGACTGAAGGGCAGGCTCGTAAGCAGGGGTATAACATTATCGTGGGAGAAAGCGAAGCAATAAATCGTCATCCTGGTGGTATGCCCGGCGCAGAGAATTTGAAGGTGAAATTAGTTTTTGAGGCGGGTACACAGATTATCTTGGGCGGGCAAATATGCGGAGCTAAGAGTGGGGGAGAACTTATTAATGCTATCAGTGCCTTTATACATCAACGAATGACTGCTAATGATATAGCCATGTTTCAACTGGGAACTCATCCGGCTCTTACTGCGTCACCAATTTCTTATCAGCTGGTGAATGCAGCGGAGATTGCAATTAAACAATTAAAAATAAAAAGGGGGTGATTAAGATGCGTGTAGCGATTTCAACAGA
>CAYTGU010000078.1:0-2082 GCA_964437505.1 uncultured bacterium | reverse complement strand
TCCATAGAAATAATTCGGCATCAGATAGAGCTTTTTGTCGGTTTCATGTCGGGTTAACGAATATATTGCGCAACAATTGTGTACTAACTAATATCCTTAATCGCCAACTAATCGCCAACTAATCGCCAGTCAAGACATAGCTAATACTACGCCCTTTGCCTTTTATCTTTAAAACTTTCTTTTGAGTAATGTCTTTGAGGTCTTTCCTGGCTCCTTCATCAGAAAGCTCTGTCATCTGTCTGTATTCACTCTTTTTTCTCCTGCTTTGCTGGGGACACTTTGACACTCACTTTCTACTCCATATTTTTTTCGGACATTTTTTCGGACATTTTTGACTTATTTCGGACATTCCGCAATCATTCCGGACATCGTCATTATTTAGCCTTAAAAACCGCTCCTTTTGTCGATCCAATTTTTTTAACAAATCCGACATTAATTAATTTCCTTAAATCTCTCCTAGCTGTTTTTTCATTAACCTTAAATTGTTCACAATAGCTAATAATCTCCATGGTTTTATTTTCATTTCTTAATTCCTTTTGATTGGCGCTGACAAATAATTTATATTTCATAATCAAACCTCTTGAGATATTAATGACTTAATTTATTTTTTGCTGCTTCTTTATCATGTTTGTGTATGTAACTATAAAGTGTGGGTTTTGAGATACCCATAATCTGGCATATTTCTTTTATAGAACGTTCTCTTTCGTTGTAAAGTTTAATTGCTAGTTCTCTTTTTTTCTCATCAAGTTTTAGCGGCCTTCCTCCGTTACGGCCTCTTGCCCTGGCGGCAGCTAATCCTGCGCTTGTTCTCTCCCTGATTAAATTGTGCTCAAACTCGGCAAGGGCTCCAAAAATATGAAAAACCAATTTCCCTCCGGAAGTAGTTGTATCCATAGATTCCATCAGGCTTTTAAAGCCAATCTCTCTCTGCTCCAATTTTGTGATCAGTTCGATAAGATGTTTTAGAGAGCGTCCCAAACGATCTAAACGCCAAACAACCAAAGTATCTCCATTGCGAAGCATTTCCAGTGTTTTTTCTAATTCCGGCCTAATACGTGAACTGCCGGACATTTGCTCTACATATATCTTTTTACATCCGGCTTTTTCAAGCGCATCCTTTTGCAAATCAAGATTCTGATCATGTGTTGAAATCCTAGCATATCCAATAAGCATTATATATATATTCCTTATAGTAAGGTTTTCTCTGCGTATTTAGACATATGATTTGCCTCCTTCTTTAATCAGTTGCCAAAATAGAAATTCATTATACAGAACTATTCTATCTTTCCAGAGTTCTTCGTAAAAATGGGTCTTCTTGCTAAACCCTTCTATAAATTTATCAACTGTAGTACTTATCGGCCGTATTTCCAATAATGGACTTACATCTATTTTACCTTTATTTAAAGCCGCAATTACGTCCTTTCCCTTTTCCGAAACAACTGCCAGTATATCTATGTCACTACCCTTACTCCACTCACTTCTTGCTACTGAGCCAAAAAGTATTACTAACTGGATTTTTTTGTTTGATAAATCTATTACGTCCTGTGTGTATTTTCGCAATAACCTGGCTATCTTTTTGTTCTTATTGTAAAATTCCTTTTTCCTTTCAAGCTCTAAGAATTCAAACACCTTCAGAAGAGTTTCGTTCTCTAAGTTGGGCTTAAAAAAGGACATATTAGAAATATCTCTTCTTTTAAACATGTTATCTTTTAAAAATAAACGCAAAGAATTATCGGTATTAGTTAATGAAACCCCTGACATCCGGGCTATTTCTCTGAGGTGTATCTCGTTAAAGGGGGATTTTAAAAAGACGTCTAATATTTTTTTTCTTCCGGCAGGTATTAACATATTTTATTCTACCCCCTATTGTATGGGACAACTGCTCCATATAATAGAACATCAAATATCTTCTGTCAAGCCCAAATATCTCATTTTGAGAAATATAGTTAAAAAACTGTTAAAAGTAGGTTTTTGATTAACATAGAATTCTTAACCTAATTCTTTAACCACAATATCACTTAGTATCCATAAATTTCAAGAAGAAATTTTTTAGTTAATAAAACGGACGTTTTCTTTACTGCT
>CAYTGU010000077.1:0-2168 GCA_964437505.1 uncultured bacterium | reverse complement strand
TTTTAAACTGAACAGGGCCCATAGCTCAGCCTGGTTAGAGCACCGGACTCATAATCCGTCGGTCCAAGGTTCAAATCCTTGTGGGCCCACCACTTGTTTTATCTAAGTGCAATCGGCTTTCCAAGAATCTCCGACATTATAATTCCCGTTCTGGCGTCAGAGATGTCGAGTGAGAACAAGGACAGACTCTCTTCCGACTTCCAAGAGTAATTCGCTGAAGTAGCTTCAGGAACTTTTTCTTCAGGGATTTCTTCAACCTCATCTTCAACAAGTTTACTCTGAGCATATTCCTCTTTAGGAACCTGTTCAAACTGCTCTTCAGGGGTAAAAACCTGCAATCCTCTAACTGCATCCTGATCTGTTTCATAAATAGGTTCTTTGGATGCTTGATGAGTTTCCTGCTCTTTCTCAAAGTCAAGTTCTGGAAATTCCTCAGCAGGTTGAGGAATTTCCTCCTTTCTTTGAGGTCTATAAGATGCCTGACCCTGGGTGTTTTTTATCTCAGAGAATTTCTTTGCGATCTTGACAATCCATACGCCAAAGAATATTAAAAAGAATAATATCTTGATTGCTGAGCCCATGTTATCACCTTATTCTTTTTTAGATTTTGTTTCCTTTGTTCCGTCTGCAATGGAATCTCTCATACCTGTATCTGACTGAATGTTTTTCATTTTGTAGTAATCCATAATACCAAGATTTCCTTTTCTAAAAGCGTCTGCCATTGCCTTTGGAACCTCAGCTTCAGCTTCTATGACCTTTGAGCGCATATCAACAACCTTTGCTTTCATTTCCTGTTCTGTTGCAACAGCCATAGCGCGTCTGCTTTCCGCTTTAGCCTGAGCTATCTGTTTATCCGCATCAGCCTGTTTTGCCTGAAGTTTTGCGCCAATATTATCTCCTACATCCACATCCGCAATATCAATTGAAAGTATTTCAAACGCAGTACCCGCATCAAGCCCTCTCTCTAACACCTTTTTAGATATCATATCCGGATTCTCAAGCACCTTCTTATATGTTTCTGCGGAGCCGATAGTGGTTACAATTCCTTCTCCTACACGGGCAATAATAGTCTCTTCGGTTGCGCCTCCAACAAGCTGCTGGATATTAGTCTTTACAGTAACTCTGGCCTTTGCTTTTAACTGGATTCCATCCATTGCCACTGCGGCGATAGTTGAAGCGCCTTTAGCAGGGTCAGGACAGTCAATTACTTTTGGCATAACACTTGTTTGAACAGCTTCAAGAACATTTCTTCCTGCAAGGTCAATTGCAGCAGCTTTTTTGAAGTCCAGAGCTATTTCTGCCTTACTGGCTGATATTAAAGACTTGACAACACTTTCCACATGGTAGGTACCGCTTGCAGGTTTTCCCATTATTGGCTGACCGTCTGAAGCAAGATAGTGCGCTTCAAGCTCATCGGATGCTATATCCAAACCTGCTTTTACAGCCATAATTCTGGTATTCACTATTGTGCTGGCTGGAACACCTCTAAGTCTCATAATAATAAGTTTTATCATGCTGACCGGCGCGCCTGACACCATTGCTCTTAGCCATAAGCTAAAGAATTTAGCAATAGTTATTACAAGCAAACCAGCTACCGCGATTAATACGAACATTAATACTTTCATCTTTTTTCTCCTTTTTTTGGTTATTGATTTTAGATTTTTCTTACAACAATTTTCTTCCCGTTGATCATTACCACCTTTACCTTTCCATTTTTCTTGACATAGTCTCCCTCTGTTACAACATCAAACTTTTTCCCATTGATCTTAGCCTTTCCTGCAGGCCTCAGGAGTGTAAGCGCAATTCCTTCCTTATCTTTTATATTCTCCAAGCTGTCATAAGAGACAAATCCTTCCTTCTTACTCTCTTTTTTAGAGAGGATAACATATTTCCCAAACTTTGTCTTTGGTAAAAACTTTAATGCAAGTATTATTGCTATGCCTGCAAAAACCAGCTCCAGCACCAGAGCGTAAAATCCTAATGATGGATAATTTTTAAAACATAAGAATATACTGCCAAATATTGCCAGAGTTCCACTAAGACCGAATATCCCTCCCGGTACGAAGATTTCAATAAAGATGAATACTATTCCTGTAATAAATAAAGCAATTATAGTCCACATTTAATTATTTTCTCTGCACAAGAATTCTGTTCCCCTCAACCTTCTC
>CAYTGU010000076.1:0-2261 GCA_964437505.1 uncultured bacterium | reverse complement strand
CTAGTTCCACTAACACATGTTTATTCAATGGATGATGCAGTGGAAGAGGCATTTTCATTAGCTGAGCCGCATGATACTGTCTTGCTTTCACCTGCATGCAGCAGCTTTGATATGTTTCAAAACTACATAGAACGAGGCAATCTCTTTAAAAACGCTGTTAATGTTCTAAAATTAAGAATCGAGAATGTCTAAACAAAATATCATACTACTATTTATCATCCTGATACTGATTGGCATTGGAATAATAATGGTATTCAGTACTGGTGCTTTAATTGCTGACGAAAAATTTAACAACCTTTTCCACTTTCTTGAGCGCCATCTACTCTGGGTTTTTATAGGCTTTATATTCATGGTTACAAGCATGAATATCCGTTATGAGATGCTAAAAAAACTTGGAAAGCCTTTTTTAGTTGTAACAATTATTCTATTAATTCTTGTTTATTTCCCTCATATTGGTAAAGCTGCGGGAGGTGCAAGAAGATGGATTAGAGTTGGTCCATTAAGTATACAGCCTTCAGAGCTTGCAAGACTTGTTATGATTATGTATGCGGCTAACTTTTTAACCAGAAAACAGCGCAACATTAAGGAATTCATAAGAGGCTTTCTGCCGCCAATGCTGGTATTGGGTTTAGTATTAGCTTTAATAATAAAAAATGATCTTGGGGCATGTGTGCTTATTGCAGGAATTGTTTTAACAATGATGTTTATATCAGGCGCTAATATAAAACATCTAGCAATCTTTTTTCTCGCATCTCTTCCTGCTGTCTACATTGCAATTCGCACCTTCCCTTATCGTATGAAAAGAATAACGGTCTTTCTCAACCCATGGGAGGATCCTCTTGGAAAAGGATATCAAATTATCCAATCCTTTTACGCATTAGGATCAGGAGGCTGGTTTGGAAAGGGACTTGGCAAGGGAATTCAAAAATTATTCTACCTTCCGGAGGCACATACGGATTTTATATTCTCGATAATTGGCGAAGAACTTGGCTTTATAGGAACCTCAGTAATAATTATCTTATTTACATACATAATATGGAGAGGCATTACAATAGCATATCACGCACCAGACTTATATGGCCACCTGTTGGCAATCGGTATTACTGTAATGATTGCATATCAGGTTATAATAAACATTGGTGTTGTTACAGGACTCCTGCCAACAAAGGGAACGACTCTTCCATTTATAAGCTTTGGAGGCTCTTCATTAATTGTTAACATGATTGCTATCGGGCTGTTACTTAATGTCAGCAGGGAATGGGAACGATGAAGCATATAAAGATTCTGATTGCTGCGGGAACGACTGGAGGACATTTGTATCCTGCTTTGGCAATTGCAGATTACGTAAAGAAAAGGGTTGAAAACCCTGACATATTATTTTTGATTTCAAGACGCTGTTCTTCGGATGAAATTACAAAAAGTGGCTTTCAAACAGCTGCTATCTTTGCCAGGGGATGGGACAGGAATAAACTGTTTAGTATTATTCCCTGCTTACTTGAAGCTTTTCTGAGTCTAATCCAATCCTTTATCCTTATACTAAGATTTAAGCCGGATTTAGTTATGGGCATGGGTAGTTACCTGAGCGTTTCCCCTGTTATAGCTGCATACTTGATGAGAATCCCTACCTTAATTCATGAACAAAATATTGTTCCGGGTTTCACAAATAAACTACTGGCAAATATAGCTACAGAAGTTGACGTGGCATTTGATGAGACAAAAAAATATCTGTCCTGCAAAAACAAGATTGTAACAGTTGGCAATCCTATAAGAGATGATATTTTAAAAGCTGTTGACAAAAGGCATAATATGGCTTCAAAAACAATATTGGTCTTTGGAGGCAGTCAGGGAGCGCACCAAATCAATATTGTTTCTTCGGATACATTTATAAACATAAGAGAAAATCTCAAAGACTGGCACATAATACATATTACGGGAGAAAAAGATTATCAATTAATTCTGGATAAATACAAAGAAACCCATTTAGATGTAAAAGTAATGCCTTTTACAGAACATATCGCGGACATTTACTCAATCTCAGACCTCATAATATCAAGGTCTGGAGCTATGACAATATCTGAAATCAGTTTATTTGGTATTCCAGCCATTTTAATCCCCTACCCTCATGCTGCAGCTAATCATCAATTTTACAATGGGAAATTTTTATCCGATAACAATGCAGCGATAATTGTAGAAGAAAAAAACCTCCGTACAGCAACACTAAGTGAAATAATATTGGATTTAATTAAAGATGAACATAAGCT
>CAYTGU010000075.1:0-2307 GCA_964437505.1 uncultured bacterium | reverse complement strand
TATTGGTAGAATACAATATAACAGTACTCAAGCAAAATCCGGTTTCTCTTAAGTTTACGCCGCGCGAAAACACGGCGGCTTATAATATTATCAGCTATGTAAGGATTGTTTTCAGAGAAGACGAACGCTATCTCCGCGAGATATACATAAAAGAGAAGGGTGGAGACACTACACTTCTCAGGTTTACTAATACTCTGCTAAATATCCCGATTAACGTTGCAGCATGGGAGGTCAAACCGCGTGGTTAGTAGGCGGAAATGTATTATATGCGTAATTGCCGCTGCCATAATCTTTATTTCTGTAATTGGTCTCAAGTTTATTTCTTTTCATAATAACATTGAACTAATGCTTCCTGCGAATCCTGAGATTCTTCGCAGTATACGTTTTCTCAGAGAATCAAATCTTTCGGATAAGGTTATTCTTTCTCTAAGACTGAAATCTTCGAAATATACGACTAATGACCTTATTCAAGCTGTTGATCAGTTGAAAAATTCTTTAAATCCGCCCTTAATCACAGACGTAGTAAGCGGTGTTTCCAAAGCAGATATAATGCAGGAGATGCATTCCTTTATGAGGTATGTTCCGCAGATGCTCAGTGAACATGACCTTTCCAAGATTGATGGGCAGATAACCCATGAAGGAGTAAGGACAAGTTTAAGCAAAGACTACCAGCAATTACTGACTCCCGGCAGTGGATTTGTAACACCGTTTATTCGCTCTGATCCGCTGGGGGTAAAATCCGGATTTCTTAATAATATACAAAAGCTTTCCAGTTCACTAGGGTACAGGGTTAGAATTGAGGATGGACATTTTGTCAGCCACGACGGCAGAAATGCCATGCTTATACTTAAAACGCCTGTGCGTCTTACTGATGGATTTGGCTCCAAAAAGCTGATAGCGTATCTGCACAAACAGCTGGGGTCTCTACCTGAATTTATTTCGGCTGACATTATTGCAGGACATATTCACACAATTAGCAATGAAGATGTAATGAAAAAGGATATTCGCCTAACGTTGACTATTGTCTCAGTCGTTTTTCTCTTATTATTTCTGTTTGTCTTCAGGGATATAAGAGCAGTTCTGATATTCATCATACCGCTGATATCTGTTCTTGTTTCCATAAATTTATCAGCTATTATTCTTGGAAAATTGTCATATTTCATTATTGGTATGGGGGCCGTTGTTGCCGGCATTGCTATAGATTACGGAATCCATGTGTATCTGGCTGTACGAACAGGAGCCGGTAAACCTGATGCAGTTAAGAAAATAACAAAACCTGTAATAATTGCTGCATTGACCACGATAAGTGTTTTTATTGCGTTTTTCTTTTCCAGCGTTCAGGGATATCATCAGCTTGCTCTTTTTTCAATCATCAGTATTGTTCTCTGTCTTGTCTCGGCCTTATTTGTTTTGCCTCATCTTTTAACAGGAAAGAGTTATAAAAAGCTTCCTGTTATGTTCAATCAAACCCGTTCTGAACATCCGCAAATGCTTGACCGAATATA
The DNA here is from genome assembly GCA_964437505.1 of uncultured bacterium. Taxonomy (GTDB): domain Bacteria; phylum JAHJDO01; class JAHJDO01; order JAHJDO01; family JAHJDO01; genus JAHJDO01. The sequence goes on along the minus strand of CAYTGU010000075.1, from coordinate 802 downwards.
CATTGCGTGTTGGGGAGTGATTATAATTATTGCAATAGTTTTATCACGACAGGTAGAATTTAATAGCGATATCAGTCAATTGGATGGAAGTAGTCCTGAGGTCATACAGACTGAGCAGGAGTTTCATAATGTGTGGGGAGGAGTGGACAAACCGGCGATACTTGTTGCCTCAGGAAAAAATCTGGAAGAGGCGCTTCAGTGTAATGAGCGTATTTATACCGAAATAGTAAATGAAGTTGGAGAGAAAAATTTTGCTCCAATGGGATTTGCGAGTTTTTCAAAATTGTGGCTGTCAAATCAAACACGAACAGCCAACTCTGCGCGCTGGAACAGGTTCTGGAAACAGGGAAGAGAATTAAAACTAAGAGAGTTTCTCGAGGAGCATGGACAAGACTATAATTTTTCAGATGATGCGTTTTCTCCGTTTTTCAAGCATCTATATATTGATAAAGTTATTGAAAATACGCCTAAAGGATTTACTTTTTTTAACAGGTTGAAAGAACGATTTATACTGAAAAAAACGGATGGATATCAGGTATTGTCATTTTTCCCTGATAAAGATCAATATATTAAAGCGGTAAGTGTAATAAGCAGCCGTTATCCAAAAACATTTGTAGTATCCGTGAATACTTTTTCTCGCATGCTTTCTCAGTCAATCTCCTCAGAAGTTATCTTTTTATCAGGAATTACGGCTCTGTTAATTCTAGTATTAACATGTTTATTGTTAAGGAACATACGGCTGACTTTGCTTGCTCTGATTCCGGTTATCACAGGAATTATATTGATCTTGGGGGTCATGCCT
>CAYTGU010000074.1:0-2314 GCA_964437505.1 uncultured bacterium | reverse complement strand
CCTTGGCAACTACGCTTGCTTCAGCTATTGTCTTTTTGTCCATTTTTATCAGTATGCATCCAATCCTCTGACCTTTTTCAACAGGAGCTTGTATTCTATCAAACATGATTTTTTGCTTAATAATCTTTTTTTTATCACTTTTTCTTATGACTAATATTATATCTTTATTACTAATACCATTAATGTATCTTTTATTTCCCGTTATGACTGGAATATTCTCAAAAATAACATCTCCCTTTTTCGCCAGACACAATTTTGTATAATTTTTAAACCCCATATTCAGGATATCTCTTGTTTTATCAAATCGCAGTTTTTTCGTAGGACAGCCCATGACTACAGAAATGAGCCTCATATCGTTTTTTTTTGCAGTAGCAGTGAAACTCCAGCCTGCTCTTCGGTAATAACCTGTTTTTAATCCGTCAAGCTCAGGAAATGTTTTAAGAAGCTTGTTTGTATTGGTTAAAATAAACTTTCCATTTCTAAATGTGTCCGTTTTTGTATTAGTCCATTTAAGTACTGTTGGGTTTTTAACCAGTTCTCTTGCCAGAATCGCCATGTCATAAACAGAGGACATATCTCCGCTATGACCATTCTGGATCTTTGGAAGCCCACTTGTAGTTTTGAATATGGTATTCTTCATTTTAAGTTCAGACGCTCTTTTATTCATTAGCACAAGAAATTTCTTAGTGCTGCCGCTTATATGCTCACTAACTGCAACAGCCGCGTCACACGCAGATTTTATCATAATAGCCTTCATCATATCTTCTAATGTGAAAACCTCTCCCTCCCTCAAATATACTTGTGATCCACCTATCATGCTCGCATGTCTTGATACCTTCACTTTATCACTTAGACTAATCTCACCATGTTTGACTTTTTCCATAACTATAAGTGCAAGCATCATCTTAACCATAGACGCGGGAGGCAATTTCTTGTGCATACTTCTTCCAAAGAGTATCCTGCCTGTCTCTGCTTCCATAAGTATTGCCGATTTATATTTTCGTGGGGCAGAATATGCTTGGTTTAAGTCGCAGAAGCTCAGGAATAAGAACAATAAAATGGATACAATCCGCATCAATTTATTCACTTCACTCATTACTTATCACCTATCTTGACCAAGCGGGCTCTAAAGCATCGCCTATATGAGAGGTTAATCTATACTTCTCTCCTGTTACAACATCCATTGCTTCCAGATATGATCTAAAATTCTTTGTAATGCTGTAAACAATATGTCTCCCGTCAGGAGCCCAGGAAGGATTCTCATGATGATGCGGTTCATATGTTAACTGATAAACTCCATAAACATCCAAATTAGCTATACAGATTTGAAAATTCCCATTCTTCAAAGATACATAAGCAATCTTATTAGAGACTGGAGACCAGCACGGATCTGTGTTATACGATCCTTCAAATGTGAGCCTGATAGTTTTATTATCAATTAAATACTGTATATATATTTGAGGAGTTCCAGTGCGATTTGAGACAAATGCTATTCTTTGGTTATCGTAAGACCATGTTGGACTTGATTCTACTGCTCGAGAAGCTGTTAGTCGCTTAAGAAGTAAATCAGGCAGGGAAACTTTATATAATTCAGGGTTTCCATCCTTGCTGAGTATTAAGGCAATGTACTTGCTATCGTTTGAGACAGCAGAGGCTGCATTAACCCCCGGATAACAAATTAAGGCTTCTTTCTTGTGATTCTTCAGATTGCAGCTAAATATTTCAGGAGACCTATTCTTATATGAAGTGTACGCAATTTTAGCGCAATCAGGGAACCAGCAAGATTCAATGTTGTTATAATCTCCAGAAGTAATTTGTTTTTTGTTTCTCCCATCATAATCTATTATATATATTTGTTTTGTGCCAGCCTTATCAGAAGAAGTATAGGCAATCTTTGAGAATACAATGCTTCTTTCTCCAGTAACTTTTTCTATGATATCGTTGGCAACAGTTTTTATTAATAAGCTGGACTGAGAGATTAGCCCCTGATATTTTTTGGCGAATATTTCCTGATTTGCTGATGTAGAATATACCTTTGCTATAAGAACAAGTTTTCCTCTTTTTGTTTTATAAGATACTTTGATTACTAATTCTGTGTCCCCTAAAACTAGTTTTTGTATGGAAAAATGCCCGGAGTATTTCAGATGTCTTGACAAATCAGTATAAATTGCTTCCTCCAATTCTGTATTGGACTTAGCTCCCTCAGCAGCAAAAGCCTCAATAAATAGATTCACTTTTTTTGCGGATTCCTTAGATATGCTTAATTGAACTTCTGAGGAAAAACCCGGATGAGAACAAAAAATAGACAAGCACA
>CAYTGU010000073.1:0-2369 GCA_964437505.1 uncultured bacterium | reverse complement strand
CCTAGCTGAACCTGCTCTATTTTATCAGCGAGTATTCTGCGGGCAAGGAATCTGTTAAGCACTTGTGAGCGTTCTTTCTGGCATTTAACCTCAATACCTGATGGAATATGCTTAAGATAAACACATGTTGAGGTCTTATTTACTTTCTGTCCGCCTGCGCCGCTGGAACGGACAAAGCGCTCAATGATATCCGATTCATTAATGCCAAGTCGTTCCATCCTATCGTACAGTGTCTTTTCTTTTCGTTGGCTCAACATACAGCTTGTATCCATTCACTTATTATTGGTCATTTATCATATTTATGGTAACATATTGCGAAATGAATAGAAAATATAACATCGTAATAATCTTTGTTTGTATAACATTATTTTTAAGCGGATGCGCGCTTTTAAAACTCCCTGGACAGGCAATAATCGTTGCAGGAAAAATAGTTGTAGTAACACTGCAAACAACGGGTAAGCTGATTACAACCACCGGGAAGATTGTTACAACAGTAGTTAAGATACCGGGCGGAAGAAAGGTCATAAAACTTACCAAAGTAGGTAATGCCCTATTTGCCAATGTTGTTCTAAACAAGAAAGTAAAAGCTCAACTAATTCTGGATACAGGATGCACTCATACACAAATATCCGCAAAAACAGCGAGGAAATTAAAGATAAAAAAGAACAAAGGAGAAAAAGTTCTGTGTGAATTAGCAAACGGGCAGAAAGTAAAAGGCAGAGCAGTTAATATCAAAGAAATCAAAGTTGGCAAAGTAAAAGCTTATAATATGAGAGTTATTATCCTTGACAGCGAGATATCGGGTGAATCTGATGGACTGCTAGGTATGTCTTTTTTGAATAATTTTGTTTTTAAGATTGATGCTAAAAAAGGGGAATTAACACTGGAAAAAAGAAAGTCCAAGTAATATGTACAAATACATAAAACTTCTTGTAATATTTTCTTTGTTGTTATTCTTTTTCTCAAATGAGACAAAAGCGGATGAAATATTAACATGGGGAGACTGTGTGAGAGAAGCAACTAAAAACCATCCTGCCCTTGTTTCAGCATCGGAAAACCTAAAACAATCAAGGGCAGACAAAGCAATTACCATGAGTACTATACTGCCGCAGATAAGCGCTGCTGGAAGCGATAAAAAATTGGAAACTGATGCGAAAAAAGAATACGAGGCTTCTTCATACAGTATAACGGGAAAACAATTATTGTTTGACGGATTTAAAACGTCTAATGATGTAAAGGCTGCTTCGGAAACTATAAATGCTTCTCAATACAATTATGCAGTAACGTCTTCCAATATAAGATTGAGATTAAGAACTGCCTTTACTGAACTTCTAAGAACCCAGAAACTTGTTCTTATGACAGAAGAGATAGCGTTGCGCAGAAAACAAAATTCGGAACTTGTAAAATTGCGTTACGAAGCAGGCAGGGAACACAGAGGTTCCTTGTTGACCTCTCAAGCTGACTTAGCTCAGGCTGAATTTGAAGTCGTTCAGGCAAAAAGGAGCGTTTCTCTGGCTCAAAGGCAATTAACAAAAGAATTAGGACGGAGAAAAATTATACCTATCAAGGCAAATGGAGATTTCCAGATTACAGATATCAATAGGAAAAAACCTGACTTTGAACATTTAGCTGATAACACGATTTTCTTAGAAGAACTTATTGCAAAGAAAGAAGCGGCTAGATTCGGTTTGAAATCTGCTAAGGCTGACTTTTTTCCTAAAATTTATGCCAATGCCACTACAGGAACAACTAACTCGGATTGGCGTCCGGACGAGGACACATATGCATGGTCAGTTGGTATAAGCGCATCTTTGCCGATATTTGAAGGCGGAAGCCGAATAGCTAAAGTTTCCAAAGCCAAAGCAGGACTTAATAAGGCGCAGGCGGATGAACGAAGCGGACGGGATAGTATCATTTTTACATTAGAAGAAACATGGACAGAGTTTCAGAATGCAACAGACAAGGTCTCTGTACAGCGCAAATATCTTGAAGCCGCTAAAGAACGGGCAAAAATAGCTAACGCGCAGTATTCAACGGGACTTACCTCTTTTAATGATTGGATAATTATTGAAGATAATCTCGTAAATGCAAAAAAATCTTTTTTAAATGCTCAAGCAAACGTTCTTGTTAATGAAGCTAACTGGACACAGGCAAAAGGAGGTACATTGAATTATGGGGAATAAAAAATGGAAAGTTTATTCTGTTTTATTAATCGTACTATTTATCATCGGCGTAGTGGCAATAAGAGCAAATAGGGATAAGGTTTCTCAGGAAATTGTCAAAGTAATAACGCCAGCCTATGGCAATATTCAAAATTTTATATCGACGACCGGCACAGTACAACCTCAAAACCGCCTGGAGCTAAAGCC
>CAYTGU010000072.1:0-2384 GCA_964437505.1 uncultured bacterium | reverse complement strand
GCTTGCTCTGATTCCGGTTATCACAGGAATTATATTGATCTTGGGGGTCATGCCTGTGCTTGGGTTATCTCTAAATGCTCCCTGTGTCATTGCAGGTATAATTGTTATCGGTCTCTGCATTGACTACGGGATATTCATGGTTTATACTTGTGCGTATAATTTAAAAACGGGAACGCGTATGGCAGTCTCATTGTCAGCGATTACAACAGTTGTCGGAGCAGGTGCGCTTCTGTTTGCTTTGCATCCTGTACTGTTTTCTATTGGGATAACACTTGTAATAGGAGTATTAGGAGGGTATATTTCAGCGCTATTAGTTATTCCCTCTTTGTATAGATTAACAGCAAAAAGTCCCCCTTTGAAGGGGGTTCAGGGGGGATGTTGAGCAGACAAATCAAAAATTTAGTTTTTGGATTGGCTGTGTTGTGCATTTCCGGATGTAGCAGTATCCCGTTTGAAAAAGCTCAATATGTTTCTGTAAACACAGTGCAGCCTACAGCAATTCGGGAACAGTTTGCCAATAGCCTTTCGAAAAAATTTAAGGTAGTCAGCACAATTGTTTTTCAGTATAGAGGGCACAAGTTCTCTGCTATCGGGTACACTGACGTTGATTCTCTCCAAAAAACATTCACAATTGTCTGTCTTAATCATGCAGGTATCAAGCTGTTTGAATTAACCGGAAATAATAACAGTGTTGAATGCAAGTTCGCTTTAGAAGGAGCGTCCTTCCCCGGTAATTTTACCAAAGCAGTAGCAAATGATATTAGGAGAATTTATTTTGACTGTATTCCTAATCCTGAAGCTAAAATATATAAAAAGAAAAACAAGATAGTTTTTAGACAGCCCGTAGAAACAGGTGTAATGAAATACATATTCGCCGGCACTGATAACCTATTAGTTGAAAAACGATATTATAAAGGGTGGCGAAAGATATGGAGTGTTTTTTATTATGAGTATCGTGAGAAGAACGGAAAATTATATCCATCAGGTATTATACTCAAACATCACAAATATAACTATCAGCTGACTGTGCGGTTGAAGAAGATTCAAACATGAATAGGCTCATGCAGGAGATCAAACAATGTATGTCTGATTTAGCCGAAACTAAGAAAGGCGAAGTAACTGCGCGCTTTCTTTTTCCTGCAGATTTCATTGGATTTCAGGGGCATTTTCCAGGCAAACCTATTTTGCCGGGTGTTTGTAAGATACAGGCAGTTATGGTAATGCTTCAGGCATGGGAAAAGAGAGATATTAGATTGAAGGAAATTGTTTCGGCAAAATTCCTTTCACCTGTTTCCTCTGAAGAAGAAATTGTTTTTAATTACAAGAAGCAAATGCAGAACAAGAGCGAAGTGCTCGTAAAAACATCAGTAATCAGTAAGAATAAGAAAGTTGCCGAACTGCAACTGATGGTGAGTTTTAAAAATGAAACACGGAAGAGCTAATATGCATGCGCCAGAGGTAGTTGTTGTTGCCTGTGATATCATCACTCCTTACGGTTTGGGTGTTGATGCGTGCTGGAATGGGCTTTTAAGCGGAAAGACCGCAATAAATCCGTTAGATCGTTTTGATACAGCATGCTTTCAAACAAAAAAAGCGGCTGTAATCGCTGAGCTTAAAACAGGTCAAAATGATTCTCTGGTAATACAGATGCTAAAGCCATTATTAAAGAAGACGTCTGCCGTTATTCCAAAGAATGCACTTTTAATTTTAGCAACTACAACAGGCGAAATAGATATTCTGGAGAAACATGTTCTTAACGGTAAAGATAATGTATCTGAAAGCGCACCGGGCTGTTTGTTAAGCAAGGTGCAAGACTTGAGCGGAATAAGGTCGTCCGGAATTATCATTTCTGCCGCATGTACTTCTTCAAGCAGCGCAATTGCCCATGCATCAGCAATGATCCGTAGTAAAGAGCGCGATTGCGTGCTGATAGTTGCCTGTGACATTGTAAGTGAATTTGTTTTTGCCGGATTTTCTTCTCTGATGGCATTGGATAAAGATACAGCTCAGCCATTTGATAAAGACAGAAGCGGATTAAGTCTTGGCGAAGCGGCGGGATTTGTTTTGGTTATGAGTAAAGAAAGAGCTATTCAGGGAAAAAGAGATATAATCGGAGAAATAGCAGGATGGGGACTGACAAACGATGCCAATCACATGACAGGTCCCTCAAGAGATGGCAGCGGACTAGCAATGGCTATGCGTAAAGCTATGCAGTCAGCAGATATCTCTGAAGATGCTGTAGGATGCATAGCAGCACACGGCACAGGAACTGTGTATAATGATGCTATGGAAATGAAAGCATTTAAATCTGTTTTTTCATCAGGAGCTCTTCCAACCTATTCCATTAAGGGAGGAATAGGGCATACAATGGGAGCAGCAGGTCT
>CAYTGU010000071.1:0-2391 GCA_964437505.1 uncultured bacterium | reverse complement strand
GTGCCTAACAATCCTATAAAAGGACTGACTCCTGCAGTTGTTGCAAGAAATCCTAAGAATCTCTCAAGCTTGAAAAATGAATCACTAACTGAACTTAACAGTGTCTTCTCTATGTATTTTAAATCTGAAGCTGTAATATCTTCTCCTATGGAACTAACTTTCTCGCATCCTTGTTTGTAGACACGGAATACAGGAGAAAGCTTGTGCTCTTCACCCACTTTGGTGTAGAGATTAAACACATTCTCAGAGGAAGAGTTACGAAATATTCTTAAGAATTGCTTAGATGACCTATCTGCTTTTCTAATAGCACTAAACTTTATGATGATTATAGTCCAGGTTACTGTGGAAATTGCAAACAGTAAAAGCACAATTATTCTTCCAACCCATCCTGAATGCTGAAATGATAGAATCAAACTGCTATTCATTGCTATTAATCCTCCCCCTGGATGACAGTAAAAATATACTATAAATCAGCGTAACACACAAGTGAGTTCTTGACAACAGAGCCTTGAGAATATAGGCTAATTGTAATAATGACAAATAAACTATTTAATTTCAAAACCCAAATGAAAATAATTTTAAATTTGACATTTGGATTTTGGATTTTGACATTTATACTTATCTCCGGCTGTGCTTCTAAGCTCTGTATAGCTCCTTATCCTCTGCCTCATGTTAAAGTAAAGATGCATACTCCCGGATATTGGATATCCAAGATAGATAATCCGGATGAGGTGATAATGTCAGCAGAGGAAATAGGGAAATTTAATGAAGCTAACTGCAAAAGAAGAAGAATATTAGAGGAAGTGCTCCGGACAGATAATATAATGTCAGGTAAGACACTATCCGGAAATATACTTAATTCAATTAAACGTGTTCAAAAAACGAAATGCTACACAACTGATAATATGCGGGTCGATAATGTGTTTTTTGAATCCATATCCCACAACATAGAAGCATACAAAATCCCTGACAAAGTAAATGTTAAGTTTGCGCTTACACTCCGAAGAACAAACCTGCGCGTATTACCCACAGATGAGATTATTATGTCCAGAAAAAATAACCATGATTTTGATAGATTCCAGGACAGCGCTATTGATGTGGGGCAGCCTCTGGCCTTATTATGGGAAAGCAGAGACAAGAAATGGGCATATGTAAAGACAGAAATTACGCCAGGTTGGATTCACGCTGAAGATATTGCAATCTCAGATAATAAGAATGATATTATTGAGTATAGTGAAACTCAGGAATTTGTTGTTGCAACTGGGAATAAAATCGATATATTCTCTGATTCCAAGTGCAAAAATTTTCTTGATAGCGCGCAGATGGGAACGCGTTTCCCCTTAATGCGTGTCAAAAAGGAGTATTTTTCTATTACGTTTCCTGTTGCAAATAGAAGAAACAAACTATCTTTTAGAAAAGCGTATATACCAACTTATGAGGATGTACACACAGGATATGTCCCGTATACAAAAAGGCATGCAATTAACCAGGCTTTTAAATTGTTATACGCTCCTTATGGTTGGGGAGGTATGAAAGGGGAAAGAGATTGCTCCAGATTCATAATGGACATTTTTGCATGTTTTGGAATAAGGATGCCTCGTAATTCAAGCCAGCAAGCAAGAATAGGCAGGGAAATTGCAAGATTTGATAGATTTAAAAATCTTCCTTCAGGAATATCCATTCTTTATATGCCAGGACACATAATGCTCTATCTTGGAGAGGATAATGGAAATTATTACGTTATCCATGACACATGGGCATATACTGAAGGGAAGTGGTCATCTAAGACAGAAAAGCATATTGGCAGAGTAGTAGTATCTGACTTGAGTTTAGGAAAATACGGTAAAACAGGTTCTCTGCTTGAGCGATTAAAAATTATAAAAATTATAAATGGAGAGTATTAAGATGCTTAAAGTCGGAATAATTGGTATGGGACATATGGGAGAAAGACACATTAATAGCTATAAGAATATAGACAATGTAGGGATTGGCGCAGTTAATGATGTACGGATTAATGAATTAAAAGATAAGTTTGATCTTAAAGGAATTAAAACATACGAAAAGCTTGAGGATTTATTGAATGATAAAGACATAGACTTTGTTGATATATGCTTACCAACATTTCTTCATAAGGAGTATACAATTAAGGCGCTTGATGCAGGTAAGCATGTAATCTGTGAGAAACCAATGGCTATGAATGTGGAAGAATGCAATGCAATGATTGAAGCTCAGGAAAAAAGCGGTAAATTCCTTATGATCGCTCAGTGCATCAGATTCTGGAATGAATATGAAATACTTAAGCATTATGTTTCCCAGAACAAGTTTGGCAGGCTTCTGTCATTATATCTGCTTCGAGCGTGTCAAACCCCTTCATGGTCGTGGAATAACTGG
>CAYTGU010000070.1:0-2421 GCA_964437505.1 uncultured bacterium | reverse complement strand
CGTATCTTTACATTAGGATCAAAACCTGGGAGAACCCTTGAAGCATGAAAGTCAAAAACAAGTTTTCCGCCAAATTCAAGATATAGTTTATTATCAGACTTCTCAACTCTCTCAAGAATAGCCTTAGTCTGCTCTTTTAGATATTTCTCATTATCAAAACCTATTTTTTTGTTCATTAGACCTTCCCAGTCCATACATAAAGGCAAAGTTTTTCTTTGGGCAATCCTATTGCTTTTACCATATCTTCAATGGTTTGATATTTTAAGCTAGTAACGTCTAATTCTTTGGCAATATGATCTACCATCTTTTTATATTTTTTTGAACGGGAATCAATGTATTCATCCATATCTTTGATATCTCTGCCTTCCAAAGTTTTTATCGTGCGTATAGCAATTAGTTCTTCTTTTTTCTTAGTAGAATAATCGAATTTGGAAGGGAACAATAAAGGCGGGCACGCAGCCCTGACATGAATTTCTTTTGCTCCGCTTTCCCATAATTTCTGAACAGTATAGTTTTTAAGCTGGGTCCCTCTCACAATTGAGTCTTCACATAAAATGATCCTATTTCCTTTAATTATCTCTTTAATTGGAATCAACTTCATTTTGGCAATATGGTCTCTTATGCCTTGAGAAGACGGTATATAACTCCTGCCATAACCGGGATTATATTTAACCAGAGGACGTCTAAAAGGTATCCTTGATTCAATGGAATAACCAATAGCATGCGTAGTTCCTGAGTCAGGAACTCCTGCTACTAAATCTGCTTCAACATTGTCTCTTTTTGCCAAAAATTTTCCACAATGTTCTCTTACTTCTTCCGTATTTATCCCTTCATAATTCGATGCAGGAAAACCGGCATAGATCCATAAAAATGCATCTGTCTTTTGATGTAATTCCCCTTCTTTAAGAACTTTGAAACCTGTATTCTTTAGAAGCAATATTTCACCTGGCTTGACGTATCTTTCTATACTAAACCCTAAGTTAAAAAAAGCAGAAGTTTCTGTAGTCACTGCCCAGCCTTTATTGGATTTACCTATAATCAAAGGAGAATAGCCTAGTTTATCTCTGGCAATATAAATGCCGTCCTTATGTAAAATTAGGATAGAACAGGAACCTTTAATTCTTTTAAAGTAATTTTCTATTCCATGAACTAAACTATTGCCCTGGTTTATCAATTTTGCAATTAATTCTGTACTGTTTATTCCTTGTTTAGCTGTTTCACTAAATGAGATTCCCTGCCTGTGCAAATCCTTGGTCAAACTATCCGAATTAGTGATTAAACCATTGCTAACAATACATAAGTGGCCAAATTTTGAATTTAGATATATAGGCTGCTCCTCTCTTGTAGATATCACCCCAATACCGGATTTCCCTTTCATTTTCTTATAATCTTTATAGAATCTGCTCTTAAATTGTCCTCCGGTGATTGTGTGAATCTTTCTTGATAATTTTTTTCCTAATACAGCCAGTCCTCCGTATTCTGTTCCCAAATGCGAATGATAATCTGTTCCATAAAATAGAACCTCCTGACAATCCTCTTTTAAGGCAGCTCCAAATATCCCATCCATTTTCTACGCTCCTTTTATTTATTGTTGTTCTCTAATTTAAAACAAGTTCCTTTAGATAATCCTGAAGGGGCTTTGGGGAACTTTTCCCCTAAATGTTTAACTTTACCCAACTTTCTACGGCTTGTTTTTATATAATTACTAATAATCTGCTGTTTTTCTTCTGGTAATCCTGAAAATTCAATGTCTAGTTCGTATTCATCTTTCAGCAATGTTTGCCTGCATGATAGGACATCCCCTAGTATTTCATTAATTACTTCATCATTTGGAAACTGAATTTGCATTTCTATGGTTGCGCCTGTTTCCGGCACGTACTTATCTGTTCTGATACAAATGTGAGACTCACTTATATTTTTAGCATATGCCTGCTTTTCAAGCATAGGCTGTCCCGGAACATATGCAATATACTTAACAAGCACCTCTTTACCCTTTGTACCACCTAGTTGTGCGCCTTTGCCCTTATCTGTTTCTCTTCCCAAAAAGGCATCAAGTTTGCCAGTTTCTTGCTTAAAGCTTATTATTTGCTTGCCTATATTTATTTCATCGTTATTTTTTAATATATGTTTAAGCGCTTTTTTGCCCTTAATCTTAGTGCCATTATGGGAATGAAGATCGTATAACACATAGCCTTCGTGTTGCGGCCGTATCTTTGCGTGTAGTCCAGATACTAATTCATTTTTCAGTATCAATTCGTTATCTTCGGATCTTCCTATCCAGAACTCTATGTTTGGACGTAGCTTGTATATGTCTGATTGCCCGTCCTCCTTTCTTAATATAAGCTCGGCAGGAGAAAGAGATGCAGCAACTTCTTCTTCAATTAAGCCTTTTGGTATTTTCCCATACTCATCTTCTTCCTC
>CAYTGU010000069.1:0-2432 GCA_964437505.1 uncultured bacterium | reverse complement strand
CGCCAAACTAAATAAAAAAGCGTGCCAATTACAAAAATTTTTAAAAGAGGCTGTATAACTTTATAAGTTACTTCAAAAATATGGAAACCAAGGTATATGAATGTGCTATCTGCTGGGAAAGTTCCTAAATACATTAAAATTCTCCAAAATATTCTCCATATTTCCACTTACCATACTTCATAAATAAATAGTTGGGAACGCGCCACCAAAAGGTGTCGGGGAATGGGCCAGGATCTCTTAAAAATTTCTTCTTGGCTAGCGCTTCTTTCTCTTTTTTGGCTATGGCTTCTTGTTCTTTAGCCTGGGCTTCTAGCTCTTCATACGATAGGCCACGCTCCTCATACCATCTCCGCCACACTTTTTTGACACCGTATTCTCTTAGTTGTGGTACAAAATCAGATGGAAGCATATGCTCATCTGCCAAAATATCCCGACGACATATATAATCCTTCGTATAGTGGTATGTGATATCCACAATAGTAATTCCAATAAAAAGCACACTAACTACTAGAGTAATCCACATCATAACTTTGCAAAATTTAGGTATGAAGCGCGTGAAAAATCTGGGGATAAACCGTGTCCAAAATGGTTTCCAAAATTTTGTAATGAACTTATATATCAGCATTGCGCAAACCAACGCTAAAACAAGACCTATGAAAAAAATCATCATTTACTCCCCATTCTCTTCTTCGGACGTTTTAAGATAAGGACTGCGCAAACTTTCTTGTGTGACTTTTTCTATGATTTGACGCATTATTTTGCAATCCTTTATTATTTTCTCTTTGTCGGCTCTGATCCAACTGATTGTCATTACAAGCATAACAGCCACTACCATACAAATTAATTTTGTGAACCTTGGTGGTTTTTCTATAAATTCTTTTAAGTATTTTTTAATCTCCATTTTCCTTCCCTCTAACCATATAACAGATAAACTTTCTGTTTTAGACATTTTATTTTCATTATTCCTTTAAAAGAGGGCTACCTGGGAACTGAGCTTGTATATCATCCTCAGCGGCAGTAGCCCCAAGATTAAGCATTTCTTTAGTGCGTTGACCTCTGCTTCTACTGATAGTTGCCATCATGGTTTCGTTTGCTTCTTTGCCAAGCTTGAACTCGGAATTAATAGTATCTGCCGCAATCTTCAAACCTCCAGCAATTGTAGCCGCCATCTTTTTTTCTTTAGCATCTTTGTCGGGATCAAGCATAATTTTTCTTCTTTCTGCAATATCATCACTAAGTTCAGAGACAATCTTATTGCGGGCATATAAAGAGGCATATGCTCCTATTGCAATTTGCTGCTCTGCTTCTGATAAATTTGAGATACTCTCCATATATTCTTTTGTTACTACGATATTGGGCGATGAAAGGTCTTTGGCATCGTCCTCAGTATATTCTCTATTCTCCTCATATTTTTCTACTGCCTGTGTCATCTTTTCCCTTTGTTTTTCTTTTTCTTCCCTGTAAAGCTCCTTTACGTCTTTGCCTGTTTGTGTCCAATGCATCCTGCCGTCAGCCTTTATAGTGAGCTCTCCAAATAGAGCAGAAACATAGTTTCTCTTTGCTTTTCCAGTTACATCATCAAGAGATTTTTTGTGATATGGGCTGTTTGATCCGCCAAATAACGTATAGCCTTCTCCTTCATTTAAGCTTTTCCCTCCCTGGTATTTATTCAGGCCTGACGCCCAATCTCCACGAATCTTGTCTTCACAGTTTTTTCTTGCAGCTACCATGTCATCTGGAGGTTGCATTGCCATACATTCCCTGTATTCTCGATTTCTTAAGGACGATCCTAGATCTGTTGCTAACGCCTGCATTCTTTCGCAGTTTGCATACTGCATTTCCATGCTCATGCTGCTCATTGCTTTTAGGTGTTTTACGATATCTGCGAGCGTAGGAGAAATATACTCCAATAGCAAGATTGGCGCGCTGCTAATGGCTCCACCTTTTAAAGCCTCCCAGTATCGATCAAGCGCCTCTTGATTTAATGTATTCTTCCAGTTAACTTCCCAATCAAACCGAGCACAGCCTGCCTCTACATCAGCATGAAGTTCTATTATTTTCTCTGTAGGATTGTATGGTGGCGCATAATTCACTCCACCACTATAAGTAAACCCGTCCTTATCCTTATTATAGTATCGATAGCTTGACATATCCGCATTTGCTCTCTCCGCATCATCAAAGAGACTTTGAGCAGAAACAATAGAGCATGAAAAAACTATAATTAAAGTAATTAAACTGATTTTTTTAATCACTGGGCTTTCTCTAAGCTCCTTAAAGTATTTTTTAATCTCCATGCTTATTCTCCTTCTAACTATATAACAGATAAACTTTTGATTTTAGACATTTTATTTTCAATTAAGCCTTCATAATATAACATAAAGCATAATAAGGCGGTAAGCTTGAACCAGAGCTTGTGGTTCCGGAATACGTAT
>CAYTGU010000068.1:0-2433 GCA_964437505.1 uncultured bacterium | reverse complement strand
CCGAATATTGGCGAATACCCTGAGATGCAAACACCTGATTCTTCAACCTTTTGATATTCTCTCTCGTCTCCTGCCATACCGTCGGCATCAAGAATACACATATCAGGTTTATTTTTTTTAACACTTTTATCAGCTAAAGAGATATCTGTTATTTCACAATATTTCTTATGAGATTTTTTACGTGTCATCAGAAAAAAAGCACTTCCCTCCCCCGGCACTGCTACAGGTGTTTCTGAAAAGTTAAACGGTTTGATCCTGCCGTCTTCAGCAATTCTTAATTTTTGACTGCAGATGTATTCCATAACTATTCCACATTCATCAACGCTTCCGACAAGAACATATTCACACCGTTCCTCATAAAGCCAAGCTCGGGCAAGAATAAGAGCTTGATGAAACGAGAATGCGAACTGGGTAAGTGTTATGGATGGACCACGGCTTCCCAATACAGATGTAATGTAGGATGCTGCAGCATTGTGAACAGAGTGGGAAAATATGGTTGGAGAAGCATTCTTATCGCCATATTCAAGCATATCATCCAAAAAGCGAAACGTTGTTACATGAGGACCAAATGCTGTTGAAACAATAATGCCAAGAGAAGATTTCTTTTTATCAAAATTAACATTACTATCCGCTACAGCGTCTACAGATGCTAATACTGCCATTTTGCTAAATTTATCCGCTCTGCGTATCCCGCCCAGAATCTTTTTATCTATTATTGATTCTTTCTTCACATGATAACAGGAGTCTTCAGGTTCTATCCACCCATGCTTCAACGCATTGTCATAACAGTTAATTCCACGTCCTCCGCTAAAAACAATGCCTATTCCTGCAATATTCATATTCACTTTTCTATACCTTGCCAATAACAATTGCGGCATTGTTGCCGCCAAAAGCCAGGGACGTAGAGACAGCAAAAGATCCTTGTATACACGTTTTTTCCCTGACCGGAGTTATAGGTATTTCTTCATCCTGATGCTCAAAGCCAACACTTGCCGGTATCCATCCTTCCAGAAGTGCAGTACCCATAAAAACAGCTTCCAGTCCCCCTGCGCCGCCAAGCGTATGGCCTGTAAATCCTTTTGTGGAAAGAACCTTGACATCCTTGCCAAAAACTCTTGCCAGTACCATGCCCTCAACTTTATCATTATTTCGGGTTGCAGTGCCGTGAGCATTAACAAAACAAATATCTTGAGAACTAATGTTCGCTTCAGAAAGCGCTCTGTTTATTGCCGTTTCCAAACCTGTTCCATCAGGTCTTGGAGCGGTAAGATGATACGCGTCTGCCGACGAACCGTATCCAGCAAGATACAATATAGGTTTTTTACCTCTCTTATGAGCGCATGTTTCTCTTTCCAGCACAAGTATTCCAGCTCCTTCTCCCAAGTTTAATCCATTACGGTCTCTGTCAAACGGAGCGCATAATGATTCACTAACAATACCAAGCGCCCCAAATCCACATACAGGAATACGATTTAGTTCGTCTGCTCCGCCGGCAATAGCGATATCACACTCTCCATTCCTTAACCAGGATAACGCTACTCCGATTGCATCTGCGCCTGAAGAACATGCGTTAACCACAGTTACACACGGACCTTTTACTTTTGTGATATCTGCAACGGATTGGGCAAGATTTCCTTTTAAAAAACGATTAACAGGTTTCATTGATGCCTTTCCCGAGCTCCTGTATAAACGATAGAAATCAACATCATTCAACTGACTTGCCACGGTAGTTCCGAGACTTACTCCTACACGAAAATCTTCAATATCTTTTTTTAGCTCTGCATCATTTAAGGCTTCTTCCACTGCGCACAAAGCAAGGCTTAAAGTACTCATTCTGTGTTCAAAGACCGTCTCTTTATTTGTTTGTCCGAGTCGAAATGTATTTAGTGTTTCTGTGAGATTTGCACCTGCAGCGGAAATTGCACCCATGCCTGTTATTGCTATATTTGTTTTTCCCATGAAACTCCGTTGAGAGAAAATGCGGATTTATACTTCTGTGTTCTCGTATATGTATTGCGTCAGAGTATCAATTGAATAAAATATTTTTTTGCCATGGTCCATATCTTTAATTTCTAGCCCAAAGTTTCGCTGCAAAAGCACAACAATTTCTACTGCATCTAAAGAATCCAGTCCAAGCCCTTCGCCAAACAGTACCTCGTCATCTTTAATATCTTCAGGTTTTATGTTCTCCAGTGATAGGCTGCTTACAAGCAGTTTCTTCAACTTGTCTCGTATTTCTTTCAATTTTTTTTGCTTCTGTTCCGTCATTTAATCTTCTCCTATATTAAGCAGTATTCAATAAGCGATATCATATATTCTTCTTACCCTTTTTTCAAGGAACAATTAGAATGAAAAACTGATCCCGATAAGAACTTTTAATGTATCTTATGTAAACTACAGCACACAGGGGATAGTGGTTTTTAATGTGAATAC
>CAYTGU010000067.1:0-2468 GCA_964437505.1 uncultured bacterium | reverse complement strand
TATAATTTCATCTGCAAACTCGGAGCATTTAAGAAGCTTTGCTCCATTCATCAATCTTTCAAAATCATATGTAACTTTTTTGCTTAGGATTGCCTTGCTTATTCCCTTAATAATAAGATCTGCAGCCTCCTCCCATCCAATATATCTGAGCATCATCTCTCCAGACAATATCAATGAGCCTGGATTTACCTTATCCATCCCTGCATATTTTGGCGCTGTGCCGTGAGTTGCCTCAAATATTGCATGACCTGTATCGTAGTTGATATTTCCGCCGGGCGCTATTCCAATGCCTCCTGCCTGCGCAGCTATCGCATCTGAAATATAGTCTCCATTGAGATTCATTGTTGCGACAACATCGAATTCGTCTGTTCTTGTTAATATCTGTTGAAGAAACATATCTGCAATAGCGTCTTTTATTAAGACTTTTCCGTGAGGAACAGTTCCTTTACATTCATCCCATGATATAACTTCTTCTGGAAACTCATCCTTTGCCAGCTCATATCCCCAATTTCTAAACGCTCCCTCCGTATACTTTTGAATGTTGCCTTTATGAACAAGCGTTACACTTTTTCTTTTATTCTTTATTACATACTTTATTGCTGCTCTTATTAATCTTTTACTTCCAGTCTCACTTATAGGTTTCAGGCCTATGCCGGAGTCTTCTCTGATATGCCATCCAAAAGAATCTCTGCAAAAACTGATAAGTTTCTTTACATCTTCTGAATACGCTTGTAGTTCAAGTCCTGCATAGACATCTTCAGTGTTTTCTCGAAAGATAATTACATCGACCTGTTCCGGATGCTTAATAGGACTTGGAACACCTTCAAGCCATTTTACAGGTCGCAGACAAACGTATAGATCCAATAATTTTCTGAGAGTTACATTCAGGCTTCTGAAGCCGCCGCCAACAGGCGTTGTTAGAGGACCCTTTATCCCTACCAGATATTTTTTGAAAGCATTAACTGTTTGTTCAGGCAGCCATTCTTTTGTTTTCTTATATGCTTTTTCTCCTGCAAATATTTCTTTCCATGCAATTTGTCTCTTCCCTTCATATGCCTTCTTAACTGCAGCGTTAAATACTCTTACTGAAGCTCGCCAGATATCAGGGCCAGTTCCGTCTCCTTCAATGAAAGGGATAATGGGTTTATCGGGTACAGATAATTTTCCCTTTTGCATTTTGATTCGATTGTCCATTATTATTTTTCCTGTCTTTTTATATAATTTAATAAACCCCCTGCCACTATTATCTGCTTCTCCTTTTCAGTAAAATCATATTTTAACTCAATATCAACATTCTTCGTTTTGTTTTTCAAAACAAGTTTCGCATTTTTGGTTATTGCTTTTTCTATATCCCGAATTCCCACAACGTCTCCTGCGTTTAGATGCTGATAATCATCTGTTTTTATGAAAACAAGAGGTAGGATGCCAAAGTTTATTAAATTAGTTCTATGGATTCTTTCTATGGATTTTGCAATAACAGCTTTTACTCCAAGATACATCGGGCATATAGCTGCATGTTCACGGCTTGAACCCTGCCCGTAACTCAATCCGGCCACAATAATATTACTGTAACCTTTTGATTTATTGTCCTTGCATTGTTTCGGGAAAGACTGTTCAATCCCTTCAAATACAAATTGAGAGTATTTTTCAATATTGGAACGATATTTCAATCTTGATCCTGCAGGCATTATATGATCAGTTGTAATTTCATCTCCTACTTTAATTGCAATCTTGCCATTAATGTTTTTGGATAGAGGTTTGTTTTTCGGAGGCTCTCCAATATTCGGGCCTTTATATATCTTTGTTTTTTTGCCATCAGGTGCCGTGTGGATGATCATGGTATCATCCACATGAAATTTCTTTGGTAGTGCAAAAGACGGAAAATCCTGTTCTTTAAAATTGCGCGGATCAGTGATTACTCCGGACAGAGCACATGCAGCAGCTGTTTCAGGGCTTGATAGGTAAACAGAAGCAGATTGAGTTCCCGAGCGGCCCTTGAAATTTCTATTACTAGTTCTGATGCTCACTGCTCCTGTAGCTGGAGCATGGCTGTTTCCAATACAGAATCCACATGCGCATTCTGCAATTCTGGCGCCTGCATCAATCAGTGTCGAAAGGCTGCCGTCATCTGTTATCATTTTTAACACCTGTCTTGAACCCGGGGAAACTACAAAGCTCACGTTCTGTGCAATTTTATGTCCTTTGACTATATGTGCAGCTGTCCTAAGATCATTGTAGGAAGAGTTGGTGCAACTGCCAATGATTACTTGATCTACTTTTTTCCCAACCAGTTCTCTTACAGGAGCAACATTACCCGGGCTATGAGGACATGCCAGCATGGGTTCAATTTTAGCAAGATTAATGTTTATTACTTTTTCGTACTTAGCGTCTAAATCTGCTTTTAATTCTTTCCACACACTTTCTCTATTCTCAGCTGCAAGAAATTTCTTTGTAAGAAAGTCGCTGGG
>CAYTGU010000066.1:0-2517 GCA_964437505.1 uncultured bacterium | reverse complement strand
CTGTGCCAAATCCAGCAGAATTTCCAACAGGGTGCAGGTTTCATCCAAGATGCAGAGAAGCTGATAAAATATGCACAAAAGTTAAACCAGGATTGTTCGAAGTTAAGAAACAGCATCTAGTTAGATGTTTGAAGAGATAAAGAAATATGCGGCAATAATTTGGACTTGGTCTTTATTTTAATATAGAATACCATATAATAAACAAGGAGAAAAAATGAAGAAGCAAACAGGATTTTTGAGACTAACATTAGTTTTATCCGTCATATCAGCCATAATTGGTTTTCTTTGGTGTTTCCTTTCAGATATTTGGGGTTTCCTTTCCTATGAAATAGAAAATGGATTAGCAGCTTTTGTTGCATGGTTTGTTGCTACTTGGGTAGCATATGTAATTGCAAGATGGATAATTCCAATACTTATAAAGTGGATAATTAAAGGATTTGACGAAGGTGGCGTAAGAAAATTTTTCATAGCTATAACTATAGAAAAACTAAGAATGTTTGTTTATGTATGTGTCGGGATATTATCTATTATTCTATCCATCTATTTTTCTTTTTCCTTGATTACAAAGATTACAAAAATTGCAAATCCTAAGAGCTCATCCTTTGCACCGTAAATTTTAATGAATGGAATTAACTAAATATTTTAGAGCACCACATTTTTGTTTAACTTATTTATTAAGAGAAACATTCAAATGTTATTGCGAGGAGCGTTAGCGACGTGGCAATCTTAAAAGACGAGATTGCTTCACTTCGTTCGCAATGACATGAGAATGATTTTATTTTAGAATTAGTATGAAATACATACCAAAAGTGGAATAAAATCATGGAAATGGACTTGCTATCTATTTTAATACAGAATGAGGAATGTGAAAGTTGAAAGAAATTAAAAATACAGATTTATTTGATGTAGGTGATCCTTTTGAATACTTAGCTCAACAGACTTGCAAATTATCTGGTAAGTTACAGATATCACCAGATTTTGTTAATGAGGCAATAGCAATAATAAAAGGAGCTTTTGGCGAACAATGGATTAGAAACTCTTTTAATGACAAAATGAGAGGTAGTCCATTGATTCCTATGACAAAGCATCCAATAAGCAGAAACCTATTAGCGCCAAGTGCATCAACTATAACTACAATATATGAGCTAGCTATTTATATTAAACGTTTGCTACATATAAAGAATCTACATAAAGTGTTAGAGATGATGAAATCACAATATGCCGAAGGCTTAATGCAATTGGCTTTTGCGTATAGGTTTCTAAGGTTGGGGTCACAAAATCTGGAATTTGAGCCTAAAGCTAGAGGTGGTAGACTAGGTGATATTTTTTTTGAATTAGAAGGAAAGCAATATATGGTGGAATGTTATATACCAAGAAGTAAAGCCTGTAGAAATAGTTCTACGGAGCTACGTTACTGCATAAATCCGATTTTTAATGCAATCAACTCTGCAAATAAAATTTTAAGAGTTTACATCGCGTTAAAACAAAAAATTGGACATCAAGAGAGAAAAGAAATTCAAAGAATGATTATTAGTGCGATCAAACAGCCTTCTCAACATAAGAATTTAGAAATCGAAAACCCATTTGCCAAAGTTATCATCGATGATATTAGTGATATGAAACAAGATGTTGATTTCCCTCCATTTCCTAGCCAAGCTGATTTATATGGAAAGGCAGATTGGGGAGTACGGCAACATAAAGTACCAGGTAATAAGAAGGTAATACTTCAAATTAGAGAAGGAAAGTATAAACATAAAGGCATTTACAGCCGAATATTCGTTAAGGACACAGAGTCAGAAAGAAGTGAAGTATCTGTAGAAGAAAGAATAAAAGAATTAACAAAAAAAATAGAAAAAAAGCTAGCTCAAACAAGGATATCCGATGGTAATGTGCGAAGAATTGTTATTGCTCAAGTGATTGAGGGAAGAGAGGTTGGAGAAGGAAATATCGATTCTGCACATATTTGTCGTCAAATTCAACGAAACATAGTTGCAAAACACTCCAGTGTATCTGCCGTGTTTCTCTGTGTAAGGACATGGACAGCAAAAATGAGACATGTTTATATGGGTGTAGTTCTTTTAGGGACTGAGAAAGATGCTATTTCTGATACTTTTCTCGATAGATTAAATAATCTCGAAGATAGTGGTAATTGGTTAGATGACTGGAGATAAAACTACAATGGGAAAATTGTTAAAAATAAGGTGAAAATAAAAGGAGAATATCCTTATCAAAATCTTTAGCAAAAGCGATGAATAAAAGAAAAAAAGTCATTAATAGAATTAAAAAACCGATAATTATGTTCAAAAACTTTCCAAATTTACTATCAAAAATTCTGTCTAAAGTCTTTCCAAGATTAATTCTCACCCTTAAACAGTACCAAACCATAAAGAATATGTCAATATGACAGGAAAAAAATTTTGACATGAAACAGGAAATTTTAGTTATAAAGGATGTTAAAAAGCATTTCTCGCGGAAAACGAGTCTTTGGGCTAAAGATTCGTATACAGTAAAAGCTGT
>CAYTGU010000065.1:0-2521 GCA_964437505.1 uncultured bacterium | reverse complement strand
ATAACCGTGACGTAGAGACATTCCCTGTGCTTAAGAAAATATTGGAGAAGATAACCGGATCTGAGTCAATATATAAGTCGCCTACCGATATGGGTGTAAACAAAGCCGGCTTTGGGATCATAGATGATGAGATAGTAAAACACGCCGCAGAGCAGGAAGTAATAAGAAGATATTTTAGATGTGCATGTGAATATGCAATGGGTCTTGCGAATAAAGAAGTAGTACAAAGGGCGGAGCTTATTATGGAGGAGCTTAATCTTAAGCCTGAAGATAGACTGGTAGTTGTGCCTGCACGAAAGACTATTGAAGATGCTCGGCAAAGGGGGAAAGGACATGAAGGAGTCTTTTGCGGAGCGGCAATAGAATTAAAAGACGGCTCGATCTATACAGGGAAAAACTCCTCTCTTATGCATGCAACATCAAGTCTTATTTTGAACGCTGTAAAAGAGCTAGCGGAAATTCCGGATAAAATACATGTGCTAGCGCCAAATATAATAGAGTCTATAAGCAATCTTAAAAAGAATATTTTAAATACAAAGGCAGTGAGTATGGATCTGGAAGAAACCTTAATTGCTCTTTCTATAAGCGCAACTACAAACCCAACTGCTCAATTTGCCATGGAGAAGCTGAGGGAACTTAAGGGCTGTGAAGTCCACATGACGCATATTCCAACTCCCGGCGATGAAGCAGGATTAAGAAAACTTGGAGTTAATACTACGAGTGATCCTAATTTTTCCACAAAGACCCTTTTTGTTGAATGAATAAAAAATGGGTAGCTATTTTAGACTTTGGGTCGCAATATACACATCTCATTGCGCGACGTGTAAGAGAATGCGGTGTGTATTCAGAGATAATCTCCTATGATACTAATGTACATAAACTCTCAGGTAACATACCAACTTGTATTATATTATCCGGAGGACCGGCTAGTGTTACTGGAAAAGACAGTCCTGTGTGTGATAAAGATATTTTTAATATTGGAGTTCCTGTACTTGGAATATGCTACGGCGCGCAGCTTATGGCAAAGATGCTGGGTAGTAAAGTCCTTGCTGCAAAAGCAAGAAAATACGGGAAAGCAGTTCTTAATGTTAAATCCCGAGAGACTTTGTTTAGAAACTTGTCTCTAAAAGAACCAGTTTGGATGAGTCATGGAGATAAAATCACGCAACTTCCTCAGGGTTTCAGGATAATTGGCGCAACTGACAATTCACACATTGCAGCAATGAAAGATGCCAAATCAGGGTGGCAAGACACTGTCTTAAACGATGTTGCCACTGTGCGGGGTTTAAGAGATTTTAAGAGGCAGAAAGAAAAATGATAAAAGATATAATTTTCGGCACAGTTGGCGGGCTCGGGTTGTTTCTCTATGGCATTCACATAATGAGTGATGCTCTCCAGAAAGCAGCTGGAGATAAGATGAGAAAAATACTGGGCATAATAACAAATAAGGCTTTTTTCGGCTTATTGGCTGGAGCAGGAATTACCAGTATTATTCAGTCAAGCAGCGCAACAACAGTTATGGTAGTAGGCTTTGTTAATGCTGGTCTTATGACTTTAAGACAATCTCTGGGCGTTATACTTGGAGCAGACATAGGAACAACAATTACTGCTCAAATCATTGCTTTCAAAATAACCAATTATGTTCTTCCCGTCATTGGGGTAGGGTTTGCATTACATTTTTTCTGCAAGAAGCGCGTGACAAAACAAATAGGCCTGGCCATATTTGGATTTGGCGTTTTGTTTTTAGGTTTGAGTATTATGACGGACACTGTGCGGCACTTGAGTAATAGCCAGGCAGCAAAAGAAATGCTCATCAATTTTAGCAGAACACCTGTTTGGGGGATGCTTGCTGGAACGATTCTAACCGTGATTGTTCAGAGTAGTAGCGCAACAGTAGGTCTTACTATGGCGCTTGGCATTGGAGGGCTTATTGATATAAATGCAGCGATTCCATTATTGCTTGGAAGTAATATTGGAACATGCATAACTGCGATGTTGGCAAGCATTGGGACTAATGTTGGAGCGCGCCGGGCAGCTGTAGCTCATCTTCTATTCAAGATAGTAGGCGTGCTACTACTACTATCTGTCTTGCCGGCATATAAGCAACTGGTTGTCCATACATCTGCTAATATTGGAAGACAGATTGCCAATGCGCATACGATCTTTAATGTTGGTATCGCTGTATTATTTTTACCATTTACAGGACTCTATGCCAGACTATTAGAAAAAATTGTTCCGGGCAGGGACAGCTCTCTTGATTATGTTCCAAAGTTTCTGGAACCTCATCTGTTGAATACACCATCTATAGCCATAGAACAAGCGCAGAAAGAACTTGTAAGAATGACTGATATGGTTAAGACAATGGTTGATAAAGCAATGGATGGTTTCTTCAAAAAGGATATAGCGCTGATGCATGATGCTATAAAAAAAGAAGATGCTGTTGACAATCTGCAGAGTTCAATAACACATTATCTTGTCGAGCTTTCTGAAAAGAGCTTGAGTTCGGAGATGGCAGAGAAGA
>CAYTGU010000064.1:0-2530 GCA_964437505.1 uncultured bacterium | reverse complement strand
GCCAATAATGCTATGATTGCTATGACGACCAAAAGCTCTATAAGCGTAAATCCAGCCCTCCCAAAAACCCTTCTTATTTTACTTAATATTCTAATTCACCCCCTTTCTTTATATTATGTCATTAACCTCAAGAACTTTGACACATGTCAATATCTCCAGTATATTTAGACAATGTTCTAATTGCAATGGATATTATTTTGAAAATGAGGAAAATATTGCGATAATAGACTAAGATAAGGATTTGCGATATGCAGTAGGAGTACATCCTTTTATTTTTTTGAAGACTTTACTAAAATATAATGGGTCATCAAAGCCTGCCTGGTAAGCGACTTCTGAAATATTTAGTTTTTGATTAGTCAAGAGTTCACAAGCACGATAGATACGCCGGCGATTCAGATAATCAAATAATGTATGTCCACGTAGTTTAGTATAAAAGCTGGAAAGATAGCAAGGGCTCAAATGTACATTGTCTGCAATTTCTTTTAGAACAAGAGGTTTCATAATATTGGTTTCAATATATTTTTCTATGTTCATAGCGACACGAATACTCCACTGTTTACTATCAGTTGTCTGACTTTGAAGTCTGTGAATTCCTTGCGTAAATAGTAATACAAGAATTGCTTGGAATAAACAATTTCGCATTGTCTGGTCTTTTATTTGGCAAGCAGACTGTAATTCTGAGTTTAATCCCTGCAGTAAAGGAGTACTGTGAAAAAGGTCTATACCTTTATCAATAGTGTAATTGTCTCCTCCTGTATATTTGGAAATTAAAAGACGAAAGTGAGTCGGGCTTAGTATTGCCCACAGTAATTTATAATGTTGACTATTATGAGAGGGAAACTCACAATGCGAACTTCCTGCTGGGAAAAATAAAGTCGTACCCTGTATTGCGGTAAAAATCTCTCCATAGTGAAAAATACGCGCCTGTCCTTCAAGAACCATGCAAAATTCAAGATAATTATGCACATGTTCCTGAGGCAATGGAACAATATTTCGGTCATCCTTTTTGTATAGTAAAAGAAATCGTTCTTGACCACAAGCTATGCGTTTAACACAATCTTTAAGGATGTTTTCTAAATTCATATTTTTTAAACTGTGCTAGCAATGTTGTTTGTTGCTATATTTTTCTGCGTAGAATATTTCCAGTCTTTAACTTGTTTTTTATCCTCAGGTACACAATCTGTCCATGATTAGCGAATTTCAGTTTATTACCGTCTTTATCCGTCATGTTTGTTATAATTTCCTTACAGTCATTTTCTAAACTTGGTCCGATTATTTCAAGTTCGTCTCTAAAACATATTTTGTTTCTAACTTCAATTCTTGCAATGTTTGATTTTACAGATTTGACAACACCAACAAACTCGTAATTTTTTATGTAGGATGAGGACTTATATACCTGAGCTTCATTATTTGGTTTATTAAGAAAAAAACCTGTTGTGTAACCGCGATGGCTGATTTTTTTTAATTCATTCAGCCAAGTTTTTTTTGGTCTGTATTTTGACGGATTAGACGCATATTCATCAATTGCAGTTCGATATACTCTTGTTACGCATGCTGTGTAGTAGAGACCTTTCATTCTCCCCTCAATTTTTAAAGCATGTATGCCTGTTTTAAAAATTTCAGGGATATATTCTATCAGGCAGAGGTCCTTTGAGTTAAATATAAATGTACCTTTTTCTTCTTCAAAAACAGGGAAGTATTCCTCGGGTCTTGTTTCCTCATTAAGGAAATATTTCCATCTGCAGGGTTGAGCGCAGTCTCCAAGATTAGCGCTTCTTCCTGTCATAAAACTACTAAGCAGGCATCTTCCTGAATGAGCTATACACATAGCTCCATGAACAAATATCTCTATCCCGCATTTTGTTTTTCTGGTAATGCTTTTTATCTCCGCTTTTGAAAGCTCTCTGGATAATACAATTCTTTTTACGCCATGTTTTTCCCAAAATTCCGCACTTAGTTGATTTGAGGTGCTTGTCTGAGTGGAAAGATGAATATTTGCCTCAGAATTTACTTTTTGAATAACGGATATAATTCCCGGATCAGAGACAATATATGCATCGACTCCTATACTGGATAGCTTCTTTATATAATTTTCCAATCCTACAAAGTGCTTATTATGTGCGAATATGTTAAGCGCAATATATATCTTCCTGTTGCGTTTATGAGCATAATCAGTTGCTTTTGCAATCTCAGATAGTGTGAAGTTATCTGTTCTTGCCCTGAGGCTCCATTTTTTTCCGCCGATATAGACAGCGTCAGCTCCATAATCAATTGCGATTTTTAGTTTTTCAAGATTTCCCGCAGGCGCAACCAGCTCAGGCTTTTTCATTATATATTTTTCTTATTTGATTAAATATACTGCGATATTCCTGAGACGCATAATCAGGATATGTCCACGGAAAGGGTTGAAAACTTCCTTTAGAGTGAGTTTCTTTTCTAAACATGAGCGTTATTTCTGCATAAATGTCATGATTAAGATATATTCTGTGATAAAAGTCTTTTGTGCTTGCAAGAACAAGTTTTGAAAGGC
>CAYTGU010000063.1:0-2534 GCA_964437505.1 uncultured bacterium | reverse complement strand
ACCTGTCTCGACTTGGCAATCGAGCCAAGGCAGACAATTTCCAATTTCCAATTCTGAACCAGCGATTACATTTAAGAAGATAAATCCGACGAAATATTTGGTAAAGGTAGAAGGAGCAAAGACGCCGTTCTGGCTCGTGTTTAGCGAGAGTTTTCATGAGCAGTGGAGGCTATACAATAAGGAAAAGGTAGAAAAGAAAGAGGATAGGGCATTTAGGGAGATTGTGGCGGATTATCCAAAGTTGAAAGTTAAAGAGGCAAAGCATCTGATAAAGTTCACGCCAAAAGATATTAAATACTTATTTAGAAAACCTCTGAATGCCAAGCATCAATTAGTTAATGGTTATGCTAATGGATGGTATGTTGAGCCGAGAGAATTGGAATTGGGAGAGGATTTTACGTTGATTATGTATTTTTGGCCGCAGTCACTTTTTTACCTAGGGCTAGGAATATCAGGGCTAACATTGCTTTTTTGTATTGGATACTTGGGATTTAGTTTTGTGAAGAGAAAAAAAGGCAAGATTGCTTCACTTTCGGTTCGCAATGACAAAAAGGGCGTTTTAGATGAAACAAAAAATTAAATATATAATTTTTGCTGGCTTATTAGGCCTATTTATAGGATTTTTATATAATCACATCGTGATTCCAGATTCTTATAGAAAAGAGATATTTCTCTATAAGGATAGTATTAAATTATGCAATTCAAAATACATTAATAAATCCTACCTAACTCCATATAAAGAAGTCTTGCTATTGAAAATAGCTTCCTCATCTGTTCAAAAAACAATTACTTTCAATAATAAGATTTTAGCGCCGTATAAAACAAAAACATATCATAGAAAGTTAGAGAATCTTTTTGCAAAGGTATATTCTAAACCTGTTGATTATGTTTTTATTCCGGCAGATATGGTGGATATCGGCAAGAATTTTCTCAAGGTATCATTTCCCCCGGACATTCGTGACTGCGTAACAATAAAAATGGGAAATTATCATAGGAATACTAATAATCAGATATTTGTTTTATCTAAAGACTCTCATATTTTTCCCTTAAAAAGAAGCCCTATTGTATATCTGTATTCGGTTTTGATTATATTGTTTATATTTTTGTTTTTATTTTGGAAAACAAAACAACATATTTATTCAAAATTTCTTATTTCCCTTTTACCTGCCAATAGCTTATTTCTTTTAGCGTATATAATCCCCATAACAATTGATCTGAGGTTATTTGTAACATCAGGTTATTTTTGGGCAGTGCAGGCGATTTCATTAGTCCTTACATGTTTTATATTTTTCTTCAATTATAATAAGAAAATAATAAGTGAAAATATTAAGGAATCGTATTTAAGTGTTAAGGAACTACATCTAAAAAAGGGATTTTCTCCGATACATGCTTTTATGATTACTATAATCATTATAGTTGCACGCTGCCTGCACTATCTGCATTCACGAGTGATACTACCATTTTGGCAGTGGTTAAAGCCAAGACCATTTAGCGATAAATGCATAGTTCTATTTATGTTTCTTCTTATTGCATGCGCTCTGCTTTTGATTGCCCATTTAGAAATAGCAGCGGAGCGATTGGCAAACGTTGCATATTTCGCATTGTGTCTGGGTGTTGTTATTAAGTTTGTGCAGTTGGTGAGGGATAATAAGAAAAAATGAAATCGTATAAATCTAATCTAATCCCAATAGTTCTCTTCGCTATTCTTGCTCTTATTATTACCTTTCCCGTTATATTTAATATGAGTAAACTAATTTACGGCTATCCCGACGATACGCTTGGTTCAATTTGTGGGATCTGGCGAGACAGAAACACATCTCTTCATATCAAAGACTTTTTATTATTCCCTTCATTAAATTATAAAACAGGCGACTATAGTATATACGCTCATACTTTATGGCCCATGATGACTTTTTTGACAAATGAAATATTTACATGGAATATTACATCAATTTTCAATTTTATCCTCTCAGCTTTTTTTATGTATCTTCTTGTAAAATACCTTACAAAAAACAAAATAGCGGCTTTTATCTCAGGACTTATATATGGATTCTGCCCTCATATCTGTATGCAGTCATTTAATCATATACTGCTTGCTGCGATTCAATGGATGCCGTTATATATTTTATTCTTATTAAAATTGGTATTTGAGAAAAATTATAAGAGTGCGGTTTTATGCGGGGTTTTTTACGCGCTGGTTGTTTTCTCCAATCCTTACTATGGCTACTATATGCTTCTATTTACAGTGATATTTGTTGTTTTCTTGGCATTAAGACATATCAAAAATCCAGGAGCAGCGATAAAGACAGACAGATTTAAAATATTAAAGTTAACCTCTGTGGCTTTTTTAACTGCTCTGATTATTGTTATTCCGGCCGAATACAGAGTAATTAAAACAATGTTTTCAAAAAGCGAGAGTAAGCCTGCTGTTTATACTCGCCCATTAGAAGGATTGAGGTTCTCTTCTGCAAGGCCAAAGGATTTTCTGCTTCCCCCGAGAACAAATCCTATACTTAAGAATATCTCCAGCTCAT
>CAYTGU010000062.1:0-2604 GCA_964437505.1 uncultured bacterium | reverse complement strand
TCTTTTATCAGCGCTACTGTTCCTCCGCTTGATACATGAGCAATATGTATTCTGGTATTCAGCATCTTTGCCAGACTTATATCTCTAAAAACAGCGATTTCCTCTGCTTCCCTGGGAATGCCTTCCAGTCCCATGACAGTTGAAATATAACTTTCGTTTATCATTCCTTTCTCTGAGAGCGTCTTATCTTCGCAATGCGATATTACCAGAATATTAAATATCTCACTATATTCAAGTGCTCTTCTCATGAGGGCAGAATTCTCTACCCAATTACCGTCATCCGAAACAGCAACTATTCCTGCATTCTTCATATCTCCAATTTCTGCAAGTTCGACTCCCTTTCGCTCTTTTGTGATTGCGCCTATAGGAAACACATTGACCTTACCCTCTTTTTTAGCTTTTTCTAAAACAAACTTTACAACAGATTGATTATCTATCGCAGGCTCTGTGTTTGGCATACAGCAAACTGACGTAAACCCGCCTTTTGCGGCAGATGCGGTTCCAGTAGCTATTGTTTCAGCGTCTTCCCTGCCAGGTTCTCTCAAATGAGTATGCATATCAATAAATCCCGGAGAAACTATCATGTCCTTGGCATTGAATATCTCACAACCGTTCTCCTTGATATTCTTACCTAACTTGCATATTTTGTTGTTTTCTATCAATATGTTCGTTTTTTCATTTATGTGTTGAGATGGATCAATAACAGTTCCGTTTTTAATGAGTAGTTTCATGCACTCACCTCCTTAGTTTTACTGCCCATGACAAGATAGAGAACAGCCATACGAACTGCAAGTCCATTAGTTACCTGCTCGAGAATAACTGAATATGGCCCATCAGCCACTTCAGGCATAATTTCAACACCTCTGTTTATAGGGCCTGGATGCATTATTAAAACATCCTCTTTTGCATACTTAAGCCTCTCACCTGTAATTCCATAGAGTTTTGAATATTCCCTGATTGATGGGAAATAGCTTTGCCCTTGTCTTTCTTTCTGAATCCTTAGTGCCATAATAACATCTACATTCTTTACAGCCTGCTCTATGTCGTAAAAAACCTTTACACCTGTTTTTTCAATATCAACCGGCAATAACGTCTTCGGACCACATATTCTCACCTCTATCCCCATTTTCCTCATGCCCCAGATGTTGCTTCTTGCAACACGGCTGTGTCTGATATCTCCAACAATCGCTACCTTAAGTCCCTCTAATCTGCCTTTTTTCTCTCTTATTGTAAACATGTCCAGAAGCGCCTGCGTTGGATGCTCATGAGTTCCGTCTCCAGCATTTATAACAGCGGCATTTAGCTTTTTTGATAGCATATAGGACGCACCAGAAGAGCTGTGACGTATCACAACACAATCTATTTTCATAGCTTCAATATTTCTTGCTGTGTCAATCAATGTCTCACCCTTTGAGAGACTGCTTGTTGAAGCAGAAAAGTTTACTACATCTGCGCTTAGGCGCTTCTCTGCAAGCTCAAAAGAAATCCTTGTTCTTGTGCTAGATTCAAAGAACAGGTTCGCAATTGTCTTTCCCCTTAATGCAGGCACTTTCTTTATCTCTCTCGTTGATATTTCTTTGAATGATTCTGTTGTATCCAGAATCATCTTAATTTCTTCCCTTGTTAAGTCCTCCAGTCCCAGAAGATCTTTTCTATTCCATTTCATGTTTATCTCTTTTTTCATTTTGCATATTTCCCAATAATTATAACCTCTGTCTTTTTATCGTATTCTTCTAATCTAACCTCAACGATTTCTTTCTGAGAGGTAGGGACATTCTTTCCTGCATAGTCAGCTCGGATAGGTAGTTCTCTATGTCCTCTGTCTACTAAAACTGCTAGCTGGATTGCCTTTGGTCTGCCAAAATCAATAAGTTCATCTAATGCTGCTCGTATAGTTCTCCCCGTATAAAGAACATCATCCACTAAAACAACTACTTTATCCGTTATATCAAAAGGAATCTCTGTCTTATGAACCACTGGCTGAGAAGCAATAGTGCTTAAATCATCCCGATAAAGAGTTATATCAAGCGTTCCAATAGGAAGAACAGCCTTTTCTATTTGTTTTATTTTTTTCACTATTCTCTCTGCAAGAAAGACTCCTCTGGTTCTTATGCCAATAATTGCCAGATCATCGGTTCCCCTATTTTTCTCAACTATCTCATGAGCTATACGGCTGATTGTTCTCTCTACACCTTCTTTGTCCATAACAGGACCTTTTTCTTTCAAACTCATATTCATTCCTCCAATCACAAAAGATCATTTACATAAATAAAAAACCTTCCCAAAAAACTTAGGAAGGCCTCTTCTTTTATCATATTTCTTTTCCTTACTAGCTTCTCAGAACTAGTTTAAAGGTTCATCTTGCAACGGCAGCTTAACATAACAACCTGTTCATGTCAAATTTTTGTTATGTATGAATGAAATAAATTAGGCAATAAAATCAACAATCTGATATAATAACAAAAATAGCATCTATATATTCTTGCGAAAAAATAGAGAGATGGAACAATGAGAAAATATAGCAATAATTCTGTTGTTGAAAAAATTGCTGTTGAAAGATCAGGTAAGAGAGCGCAATACACTCCTACTGAAAAAATAAAAGTT
>CAYTGU010000061.1:0-2646 GCA_964437505.1 uncultured bacterium | reverse complement strand
AGAAGATTCAGGTAATAAAGGAAGTAAGAGCTATTACAGACTTGGGACTTAAGGAAGCAAAGGACCTTGTAGAAAGCGCACCAAAATCTATTAAGGAAAATGTTTCAAAGGAGGAAGCTGAGGAGCTTAAGAAAAAACTAGAGGCTGTTGGTGCTGTCGTAGAATTGCAGTAATGGTAGACTTTGAAGACATTAATAATTGATGCTGAAAGCAGTCTAATTTAAGCGAAGGGAGAGCAAGTATGTCAAAACAGGTATCTAATTCTTCTGGTAGATATGTGCATTGTCAGATATCACCTGTTATGGATGTTCCTGATTTAATATATGTTCAAAGAGCACCTTATGCGGAATTTCTTCAGAAGGATGTAGCTCCGTCAAATCGTAAAACCCAAGGACTTCAAGCAGTATTGAATGAGTTTTTTCCAATAATAGACGAAAAGGAAAGATTCTGCCTGGAATTTTTAAGTTATAGCATTGGTGAGTCTAAATATAATGTGGCTGAATGTGAAAGGTGTGGAGTAACATATGCTGCACCTCTTAAGATGAGAATGAGGCTGACAATTAATGAAGAAAATTCTACTAAAGCTGCTAGTGTAAGAGAGCAGGAGGTATATTTATTAGATTTACCTCTTATGACAGAGCAAGGAACCTTTATTATCAATGGAGCAGAGAGGGTTATTGTTAGTCAGTTACATAGATCTCCTGGACTTTATTGTCAGAAAAAGGAAGTTTCTAATGAGAAAGAGCTTTATTCAGCGCGTCTTATTCCATACAGAGGGGTATGGCTTGAGTTTGAATTTGATGCGAATGATATACTTTATGTCAGTATGGACCGTAAAAGGAAGATGCTTGCTACAGTTTTGCTTAGAGCATTTGGATATGTGGGGGATGAAGAGATTATCAGGCTTTTCTACAACTGCAAGGAGAAAATAATTACGAATAGGACAGTACCTGGTGACCTTGTTGATGAAATTCTGGCAAAGGACATAGTTGATGAAAATACTGGGGAAGTTTTGGCAGAGAGTAAAGAAAGGATAACGTCTTCTATTGCCAAGAAGATATTAACACTTAAAATTAAAAGAATAAGCATAATAGAAATGGCAGACAAAGATATATCTATTATAAATACACTTGCAAAGGATCATAGAAAATCAGCAGAAGAAGCTTTTGTAGAAATATATAAGAGATTACGTCCAAGTGATCACTTTACAATAGATAATGCTAAAAA
Source organism: uncultured bacterium (assembly GCA_964437505.1). GTDB lineage: Bacteria > JAHJDO01 > JAHJDO01 > JAHJDO01 > JAHJDO01 > JAHJDO01. Next base: position 1,419 of record CAYTGU010000061.1, on the reverse strand, counting down.
CTATTTTAATGACATTATTTATAATCCTAGAAGATATGACCTTTCACAGGTTGGGAGATATAAGTTAAATCAGAAGTTGGGGCTTAATTATTCTTTGGACAGGACCACTTTGGATAAGGAAGATATAGTAAAGACAATCAATTATTTACTTATAGCAAAGTATAATAAAGAAGAAGAAGACGATATTGACCATCTGTGGAACAGAAGAGTCAGGACTGTTGGTGAATTATTACAGACTCAGTTTAGAATAGGACTTGCCAAATTAGAGAGATCTGTAAAAGAGAGAATAGCATTCCAAGAGCCAGATACCGTTATGCCACATAACTTAATTAATGGACGATTAATTTCTTCGGCAGTAAATGATTTTTTTGCGCGTGGGCAATTGTCACAATTTATGGACCAAACAAATCCCTTAGCAGAACTCACTCATAAAAGAAGACTAAGCGCTTTAGGTCCTGGGGGGCTTACAAGAGAGAGAGCTGGGTTTGAGGTCAGAGATGTTCATCCAACTCACTATGGGCGTATTTGTCCTATAGAAACGCCTGAGGGGCCAAATATTGGATTAATAGCCTCTCTTGCTACATATACCAAGATTAACAAATTGGGATTGTTAGAAACGCCTGCAAGAAAGGTTGTCAATGAGCGAGTGACCAGTGAAGTGGTTTGGTTGTCTGCTGATGTTGGAGATGAGCATGTCGTTGCCCAAGCGAATGCTAAGATTAATAAAAAAGGGTATTTTGTTGAAGATGAGGTTTCAGTTAGATTTAAAGGAGACTTTCGCAAAGTGTCTCCAAAAGATGTAGATTTTGTTGATGTATCACCTGACCAGATAGTTAGTGTAGCGGCAGGACTAATTCCATTTTTGGAGCATGACGATGCAAATAGAGCTCTTATGGGATCAAATATGCAGCGTCAGGCAGTTCCTCTTTTAAAGCCAGAAGCGCCTTTGATTGGCACGGGAATGGAGAGCATTGTTGCCAAAGGCTCTGGATCTGCTGTCGTTGCCAAGAGAGCAGGGATTGTGGAATCAATGTGTTCTGATAAAATAATTATTTGTCCAGAAGAAAACGAGGATAAATTTGATGAATACATATTAAGAAAATTTGAAAAATCAAATCAAAACACCTGTATTAATCAGCGACCTGTTGTTAAAGAAGGAGAAAAAGTCTCTAAAGGAGCCATTATAGCCGAAGCTTCTGCCACAGATAATAAGGAATTAGCTTTGGGGCAGAATGTGTTGGTAGCATTTATGCCATGGAGAGGATATAATTTTGAAGATGCTATTGTCATTAGCGAGAAACTGGTTAGGGATGATACTTATACCTCCATTCATATTCAGGAATTGGAAGTAGAATCAAGGGAAACAAAACTTGGAAAAGAAGAGATTACCCGTGACATACCTAATGTTAACGAAGGAGA
>CAYTGU010000060.1:0-2710 GCA_964437505.1 uncultured bacterium | reverse complement strand
TATATTTTCTCCTTTTGTAATCTCTCTTTCAGGATCTCTGAAGAAAAAAATGCAAAAACTGAGTAAAATGAGAAAAACAACACTGACGGATATATGCAGGAAAGTACTGAGGATTGTGAGTAATACAAAAAAAACTATTATTGGCAAACCATCTTTTGCTATTTTAAATTTCATCTACTTCTTTTTCTTCTTAGCGCCTTTACCAGTTTTGGATTTCTTTGATACCTTTTTCTCTTTTACTTCCTTTTCCTCTTCCTCAACAGCAACCTTTGCAATACTTACTACTCGATCTCCCTTGTCAAGGCGGATCAGCCTGGTGCCTTTTGTGTTACGCTTGATAACTCTTATTTCCTTAACAGGCTGGCGTATTATTACACCTTTAGCTGTAATAACTATTAACTCATCATTATCTGCAACTGTTCTTAATCCTTCAACTGTTCCATTTCTCGGACCAGTCTGGATATTAATAACTCCGATACCTCCGCGTCCCTGAGGCCTGTACTCTGAGAAACGCGTGCGTTTTCCATATCCGTTAGCTGTAACAACAACAACTGTTGACTCATCCTCAACAATCTCCATTCCAATAATAGCGTCTCCTTTTTTCAATCTTATGCCTCGAACACCTCTTGAAACCCTGCCAACGGTTCTTACTGCTTTTTCCATGAATCTAATTGCTTTACCCTCTTTTGTTGCTAAAAGAACATCCTTTTCTCCGTCAGTGAGCCTTACTGAGATTAACCTGTCTCCTTCATCCAGCCTTATACCCTTTATTCCGCCTGTTCTTGGATGACTATAGGCAATGAGATTAGTCTTCTTCGCAATACCTCTCTCTGTTGCCATTATCAGATTATGTTTATCATCAAACTCTTTGACTCTAACAAAAGCTGTAACTTTCTCGTCAGGAGCAATGCGCAAAAGATTGACAATAGCCTTACCTCTTGAGAGCCTGCCTGCCTGCGGTATCTGGTAAACCTTTACCCAGTGAACTTGCCCTTTGTCTGTGAAGAAGAGTATATAGTTATGTGTGGAGGCTACAAATACATATTCTATAAAATCCTCTTCCTTTGTCCCTGCTCCCATAATACCCCTGCCGCCTCTATGCTGTCTTCTGTATGTTGTTAAAGGCAGTCTTTTTATATACCCAACATGACTTATTGTTATGACCATGTCTTCTTCTGCTATTAAGTCTTCTATTCCAAGTTCTGTTGTTTGTTCAACAATCTGGGTTCTTCTTGGATTTGCGTACTTCCCCTTAATTTCAAGCAATTCCTCTTTGATTATGTCCATAATTTTCTTATCGCTTGCCAGGATTTCTTCAAGTTGATTTATCAGCTTTATTGTATCCAGGTACTCTCGCTGGATCTTGTCTCTTTCCAGTCCCGTTAATCGCTGCAGACGCATATCAAGTATAGCTCGTACCTGCAGGTCAGAAAGTTTAAACTCTTGAATTAAGCTCTCACGCGCTGAATCTGCATCTTTAGAGGATTTTATTATTTTTATAACCTTATCAAGATGTTCAATTGCAACCTTTAATCCTTCCAGAATATGTGCCTTAGCTTTTGCTTTTCTTAAATCAAATTGCGTTCTCCTGCGCACAACTTCCTGTCTATGCTCAAGAAACCTATCCAACATCTCCCGCAGATTAAAAATCTTGGGTCTGTTTTCGTCTATAGCAAGAAGTATAGCGCCGTGTGTGACCTGCATCTGAGTATGTTTATAAAGCTGATTAATTATTATCTGCGCAATCTCTCCCTTCTTTAATTCAACAACAACCCTTAGTCCATCCTTATCGGATTCATCTCTCAGGTCAGATATTCCTTCTATTTTATGATCTCTTACAAGATCCGCTATTGTTTTAATTAGATTTGATTTATTCACCTGATACGGAATTTCTGTTATAATTATTTGTTCTCTATCTGTTTCTTTTATATTTTCGATTTCTACTTTTGCACGAACCTGAATTAGTCCTCTTCCCGTATGATAGGCATCTCTAATGGCTTTCTTTCCATATATAGTGGCACCTGTTGGAAAATCAGGGCCTTTAATGATATGCATCAGTTCATCAATTGTGATACTTGGATTATCAATTACGCTTACAACTCCGTCTATAACCTCTCCAAGGTTATGTGGAGGAATATCTGTAGCCATACCAACAGCAATTCCTTGTGAGCCGTTTACCAGCAGGTTTGGCACACTGGCAGGAAGTACGGCAGGTTCCTGAAGAGATTCATCAAAATTCGGGGTAAAATCCACTGTTTCTTTTTCAATATCTGTAAGAAGCTCCTCACTTATCCGGGACATCTTCACTTCTGTATATCTCATAGCTGCTGCTGAATCACCGTCTACAGAACCGAAATTACCCTGTCCGTCTATTAATGGTTCTCTGGATGAGAAATCCTGCACCATTCTGGTCATTGTGTCATACACAGCCGCATCGCCGTGCGGATGATATTTTCCAAGAACTTCACCGACAATTCTGGCAGACTTTTTGTAGGATTTATTACTTGAAATGCCCATGTCATGCATTGCGTATAAAATTCTTCTGTGAACAGGTTTTAGACCGTCTCTGACATCAGGTAAAGCACGGCCGATAATAACGCTCATAGCATAGTCTATATAAGACTTTTGCATTTCATCTTCTATGTGTATTAATTCTACCTTTCCTTCTGTTGTATCCATTAATTCTCCTATGGCTCATTATTCAAGTTTA
>CAYTGU010000059.1:0-2737 GCA_964437505.1 uncultured bacterium | reverse complement strand
CCTGTAATGATAAATTCTCTACTTATTATTATAACAACCATCCATGAGGGAAAGAGTCCCATGCCAATGAACACAATAAGCGCAGATGTTACAAGTAATTTATCAGCAACAGGGTCCATTAGCCTGCCAAAATTGGTTATCTTCTTTTCACGACGAGCAATAATACCGTCAAAAAGGTCAGTAAGGGAGGCCAGGATAAAGATAAACAATCCTATATATTTACCAATAGCAATGTAAGTTAGGTTATTAGAAACATGGTTTACCAACAGGGCAATAATAAGAAATGGGATAGCCAATATACGTATGAATGTTAATTTATTAGGCATGTTCATTATGGAATTTTTATTCCCTTTTTAGTTACAATAACCTTTTTAAAAACCTTTCCCTTTTTGCCAAGAATGGGCATTTTTTTGCCATTTAACTCTATTACAACACCTCCCGCATTTCCTATCCTGAAATGGAATTTCTCTTTGGCATACCATACTTTTTCATCTCCCTTATGTAATGTGCCGCCAAATAGTTTCTTACCATCAGCAAAGATTCTAATCCATGTCTTATCTATTGTCGTGAATTTTAATTCCAGCAGCTCGCTCTTGCTTTTAACATATTCATCAAGAGCAGATTGGTTTGTGAGACTGGTATCCTCTGTTACTAATGGCGAATCCGCTATAACCAGATCAGAGTAATCAGAGTTTTTTTCAAGAGTGACATTATTAACAGTATTAACGAAATGTCTGACTGAAGAAACGATTATTATGGATAATACTAAAGCTAATCCTATGATGGAGAAAAGCAATACCTTCTTTTTTGTTTTCTTGTCTGTCTTTTTCTCTTTATAGCTTTGAGAAGATTTAGAGTCTTGATCATACTGTGTTAAGATTTTTTCTGTATCTAAGCCAAGAAAGCTTGTATATCCTCTTAAGAATATTCTTACATATTCAGGGGATGGCAGACTGTCAGCATTGTCATTCTCTAATGCTTTAAGATATGCAGAACTTATTTTTATTTGTGCATATACATCTTGAAGTCTTAATTTTTTTTCAAGCCTTGTTTTTTTTAAGACTTTGCCAATAGATTCCATAACTGCTTAAAATTTCCTCAGTTGTTTTAGTAGTTTGGTTATTTTAGATTTAATAACCACTCTATCATCCTTAAATATTCTATATTGCTCTTTAATATAATCTGATATTTTCCCGGACTCTTCCAGTTTTTTATATCTTTTATCTAGTTCAGAAAGCTGTGCCTGAAGAGAATTAACACTCTCTCTCAGAGCATCCCTTTCGCTTTTTATATCCTGTGCTTTTTGAAGCGTTTCCTGAATTTTTTGGTCTAAAATCTCTAATTTTTCGTCCAGCATTTTTCTACTTTCTTAAAGCAATATCTAATTGTGATGTAAGTTGACGTTCTATCTTTGAATGAGCCTGATTTACTTCCTCATCAGTCAATGTTCTTTTTCTGGAACGATAGCAAATCGAATAAGCCATGCTTTTATGCGTAGAGAGAATTTGTTTGCCGTGATATATGTCAAACAGCTTAATATCTTCGACAATCTCTCCACCAGCTTTCCACATTACGTTCATAATATCAGCATTGGATACATCTTCTTTAATAACAAAGGCTATGTCGCGCTCACTGGCTGGGTATTTAGGTACTGACTTAAAAACAGGGGATAAGTTTATATATTTTGACAAATCGTGGAATCCAATCTCAAGCAGAAATACTTTCTCATCAATGCTGTATTTCTCTCCTACATTACTATTAACTTCTCCTATTATGCCTACCCTGCGTCCCTGAACATCTATGCTTGCTGAACAATCAGAAGCAAATATTTGGTGCTCTTTATAGCACAAACAATGATCTTCTATTCCAAGTTTATACAATGTTGTTTCTAATATACCCTTAATATCAAAGAAAGAAACGTTCCCAACAATTCCACAGCACAAATATGTCTTTTCGTGGTATGAAGAATTATTTTCAAAGAACACCTGTCCGAGTTCATATAATTTAATTTCAGTAACAGACCTATTTAAGTTTCTCTTAATTACACTCAGCATTTCAGGTATTAGACTTGTTCTCATTATATTTTGGTCATCTCCCATAGGATTAGTGATTTTTACTCCATCAGAAGACAAACCCGTTTTATCCAGGTTTTCTGAGTTGGTAAAACTTGAAGTGCATATCTCAGTCATACCACATGAAGACAGTATGTTTTTTAGAGCATCTGTTTGTTTTTCAATCTCCCCTTTGCCGCTTGAACTGGTTTGCCCCCTAGGCATTGTAGTATCAATATTATTGTATCCATAGATGCGGGCAATTTCCTCAATTAGGTCTATCTCTCGGCTAATGTCATGGCGATATGTAGGAACCAGCACCTTGATATTATTTAGACCATCTGGTTTGATTTCAAAACCAAGGTTTAGCATTATGCTCTTTAATTTATTTCGAGAAATGTTAATGCCCAGTATTCGTTTTATTTGCTGAATTCTAAGTTGTATGTTCTGCCTGTTGAATTTCTTTGGATAAATATCTACAATCTCTTTTACCGATTTCCCATGTGCGATTTTCTCTATGAGATAAACAGCCCTATTGAGTGCAGACACAACCCCGTTCGGGTCTATCCCTCTTTCAAAACGATAAGATGATTCTGAAGATAAGCCTAATGTTTTAGAGGTCTTCCTTATGCATCCGGCATGGAAATAAGCGCTTTCTATGAATATATCTGTTGTTTGCTCATCTA
>CAYTGU010000058.1:0-2753 GCA_964437505.1 uncultured bacterium | reverse complement strand
CCCATCTCTATTATCAATAAACTTTCTTATTGTGTCAATGTAAAATAGGAACAGAAGTGGAAATGAAGAGAAACAGATATGTTCAGATGGAAAGTTATCCTACAAACTTATATCCAAGTCCATGAACTGTAAGCAATATTCTGGGGGTTTTGTAATCTGCCTCAATCTTTTTTCTCAGATTTACAATATGAACATCCAATGTACGGGATTCAGGGAAATAATCATATCCCCAAACATTGTTCAGTATATCATTTCTGGAAAGCACGATATTTAACTTCTTGATGAAATATTTCAGAAGACTAACCTCTGTTTTTGATAATTTTTCAACTTTACCATCCTCTTCCACTTGAGCAATCTTAAAATTTATTATTTTATTATTAGACAGCTTGTATTCATCTATATCCGCATAATGATTAGTTCGCCTGAGCTGTGCCCTTACTCTGGCATGAAGTTCCCTCAAACTAAAAGGCTTTGTTATATAATCATCTGCTCCCAACTCAAGTCCCATCACCTTGTCTATCTCTTCACTTTTGGCTGTGAGCATAATAACAGGGACTTTCAGCCCTTTCTCTCTTATTTCCCGACAAACATCAAATCCATTTTTCTCAGGCAGCATTATATCAAGAATAATAATATCAGGTTTTCCAGAAACTGCTTCTTTAACTGCAGAAATTCCGTCTTCTGCGGACAGAACATTAAAATTTTCGCTCTGGAAATACTCAATCAGAATATCGAGCTGTTTCTTCTCGTCTTCAACTATTAATATCTTATGCATCCTTTATCTCTTTATCTAATGGAAACAACAAACTGAATGTAGAGCCCTCTCCCTTTTCACTTTTTACCTCGACTTTTCCCCTGTGTACATCCATGATATGTTTTACAATCGAAAGCCCCAGTCCAACTCCCTTGGTTTTTCTTGTCATCTCGTCTTCTGTCCTGTAGAAGACATCAAATACTTTACTGATTTTATCCTTCTCAATGCCTATTCCTTTATCTATTATATCCAAAACTGCATATTTGTCATTACGAGATATTTTTACTTTTATTATCTTACTTGTCCCTGAATATTTCTTAGCATTATCAAGCAAGTTCAAAACCGCCTGCATAACTGCTTCTTTATCAACACGCACATTTATAATTCCTTCAATATTCTCTTCAATGCTGAATCCTTCTTTTTTAAAATAGTCCTTAACTGAACCGATTGCTTCTTCCACAACCTCTCTCAAATTTTCCTCCTTAAAATGATACTTTTTTCTGCCGGCATCAATTCTTGAGAAGTCAAGAACGTTACTAACTAATCGTTCAAGTCGGTTAACCTCTGAGGCAATGTATTCGTAATATTTCTTAGCCTGTTTATTATCTTTGATCTTTCCGATATTAAACATCTCATTAGCGGTTTTTATAGTTGAAAGAGGAAGTCTCATCTCATGAGATACGCTAGATATAAAATTGGTTTTCATTCTGGAAAGCTCAACTTCCTTCATTGTCATTCTTAAGCTCAAGATGCTGGATAATATTATGATAATAAATAAAACCCCCACCATACTGATATTAACTGCCATTCTTCTTCTTGAGCTCTCTTCAATATTTTTTGTTCTTTTGTGATACACGTTGAGCTTTGCCCCAGCGAGCCATTCTCCAAGATTAAGTGCTACAGTTGGTGAAAGAGTATTTATTTCCCCTGTTTGCAAAATTGCATCGCTGTTAGCACTAACTACCCAGCAGACAATATCTCCAAACAATCCTTTTGTCTTAAGTTCTTTTATTAATCTGTTATCAATGCCGATTTTATCTTTAACTGTGGAGACAATTATTTTGCCATGTTTTTTGTTTTCTATTACCTTAAAAAATAAGAGTGTATCGCCTAATTTCCGGGCAGATATATTCTTATGTTCAGTCTCCATTACTTTCTTATCCTCAAGCCATTCGAATATATTTTTTAGAAGTGCTGTTTTCTTGTGAAATTCCTTTTCTTGTTGAATAGTTTTCTTGAGCTTTGCAAATTCATCCTGTTCCGCCTCGCTCTTTCTCAAAGCTGGGTCATCAATTATCTTAAATAACAGGTTTACAAAATATGTTCTTTCCCCTTCTGATATATCCAGTTTGCGATTCTGTATATCATGAAGTAACGAAAGAGCATTTGATATTGCGTGTTCAAAGTCGTCCATTTCTTTGTTAAGTTTGATAATCTCATATCGGGATATTATATTGAGATTAAGCCCGTCAGGAGAAAAGTTCTCAAAATATTTTAGTCCTTTATAAGCAAATAGTGCTTTTTTCTTATCTCCTTTTTTCTTAAGAGCCCGGGCAATAGCAAACTGTGCAAGCGCCTTTTCATTTAAAGGACGAGTCTCTTTCAGCAAAGCTTCGTATGAAATAATGGCTTCCTTCAAATCTCCTTTGACTTCTAAGGTCTCAATCTGCTGAAATCTTCTGAGAAAATCAAGCGAGAAATTTGGCTTCTTAAGTTCTTGGCGATAGGTCTTGAATCTTGGATAAATCGTATTGAGGTTAGAATCAAACGCAAAAAGTATTTTATCCGGATCAGGTGTCTTTTTCCCATCCATAATGCTAGGAATCTCATCAATCTCTTTTTCAATATCCCTAAATATCTCTTCCGCAATCCCTGATGCAACCTTCCCCGCAGAAACCGCCTGCCTCTTTATCTCCTCCATAATCTCTGCTTCCTGGTATTTTGCAGTTTCAAAGCCAAAGTAGGAGAGACAGACAGCACAGAGTATGAGAATGATGTT
>CAYTGU010000057.1:0-2999 GCA_964437505.1 uncultured bacterium | reverse complement strand
CTTTGTTTCCTTCTGCGCCTGTTCAAGATAACGAAAATCCACAATAAGATAAACCGATGCTGGAGTAATGAGTACAACGCCCTCAGAACCAGTAAAGCCTGTTAAGTAACAGCAGTTGCGAATATTTGTGACTATAAAAAAGTTTAGTCTCAAGTTATCCAGCCTGTGTCTTAGTTTTTTGATGCGCTCTTTGTACATATTACTCACGTGATTTTCTCATCTGCTCCGCCTTTGACAGCAGATTGCTCGCTTCCTCATTCCTGCCCATAAGTCTGTATACATATGCAAGATTTTTTAGATAGAAAGATTTTGTCGGATATAATTCTACGGCTTTTTCAAATTCTTTAATACCTTCTTCCATCATTGCACTGTTTCCTTTGCCTCTCATAATAAGAAGTTTTCCCAAAGCAAAGTGATAATGCGGCATATATTTATTGTGCGTTATTGCTTTTCTATAGTTGGCTATTGCCCCATCAAACCTATCCGATTGCTCTAATATCTTCCCCAATAAGGAATAGTACTGACTATTGGCCTTATCAAACCGTATTGCCTTCTCAAGTTCTTCTTCAGCAAGTCCAAGATTCTTACTGCGTAAATAATCAATCGCTCTACCCTTATGTATCTCTGCAATTGATGGTCTGACTAAAATAACAGATATTACGCATACAACTAAAAGCAAAAACACAGAAGATATTATTTTCGCAAAAAATGAATCAATTTTTATTATCTTTGTGCCTTTGTGCCTTTGTGCCTCTATCATCCCTATAAACAACCATATATTCATTGATATTCCAGGTACATAGAAATCAAAATCAACCAGATTATGGATCAAGAAAGCACCACATCCCATATACATACCTATAGTTACATATGCAGTACGAAACGTTCTCTTCCAACCCCTAAAAACCATAACCCATACCAATAAAAAACTTAATATTCCAAGTGTTCCTATCTCAGTCCAGAGTTGCAGAAAATTATTGTGTGCAAGCTGCACCTCTCTTGCCTGCGGGACCTTGTACTTTGGATAAATGCTTCCAAATGTACCTATCCCACTGCCAAATGGAAAATCTCTAACCATACCCGGACATGCTTTCCAGTAATTTAACCTTACTTTGAAAGAGCCCGAAGTGTCACGGATCATATGAGTTTTGTTAGTGATTTTTAGAAACATTGCGGAGAATATAATCAGCCCAACTATTGCCAATATTGAAACCACATAAAACTTCTTCTTATTCCCGAATTTCTTATACATCAAAATTAAAATTAATACTAAGCCCAATAGTAAGAATATTCCCCACCCTCCCTTGGAATATGTGAGGTAAAGACATAAAATAACGCTTGCCGCTACTACACTAAGCAACAATTTATGAAAAGATTTAGAAATAAAAAATAGGGAAATACAAAGAGGCAGTATTAACAAAAGATATCCTGCTAATGCGTTTGGATAGACAAAGGTTGAAAAGATTTCATTCATACCCAATCTGGAAAGAACTCCCGGATGAAATTGTATGTCTTGCTGAAGAACCCAGTTTCTTGTCTCATTTAACCCCCAGAAATACTGATAAATACCGTAAAGAGAAACAATGGTTGCTGCCAGTACCAGACATGCTATGATTACAAAAACTTGTTTCTTTTTCTTAATAATATTTATGGCTAAAAAACACAGTAAGATATTTGGAACAATAATATAGGCTTGTTTTAAACTGACATTAAGATTAACTGAGTATATGCAGGATAAAACGACGAAGAAAGCAAAACTTAGTATCGGAATATATAGAGAAGTTCTAACCAGTTTGAATTCACCAAGCCAGATGCACTTAATAAGCCAGATTGTCAATATCAGTAAAATTATAAGCTGACATACAGTATTTGACCATGGATAGCTTATTCCTGAAACTAACGGTCTAAATAGAACGAGAAATGCCAGAAATCCTGTGCTGAGCCAGAGAGCTATTTTCTCAATTTTGTTTCTATTCATTTATAGATTTCAATATTTTCTTTTTATCCTTCCTTATCCTGTCCAGAATCCCGTTAACAAATCCTCCGCTATTCTCTGTGCTATATTTCTTGGCCAGATCCACTGCTTCATCGATGGATACGACATCAGGAATATCATCTCTAAAGAGTATCTCATATATAGCCATTTTCATTATGCTTTTATCTATAACTGCTACTCTGTTTATCTCCCAGTGCTCCAGATACTTCTCAAGAAGTTTATCAATTACCTCTCTATTTGCAAGTACTCCTCTAAATAAGTCCTCTGCAAAATCTGCTGTATTTGATTTGGTTCGTTCAGTATCAAGTCTAATAATATTTTCTATAGCTCGCTTTATATTCTTATCGTCAGAAAATTCTTCTCTATAGAGCAGAGTCAGAACAAGTTCTCTTCCTTTTCTCCGACTTCCCATTTACTTCCCTATCTCGTCAAACAAATTTACCATTTCAATTGCTGAGAGAGCAGCGTCTCTGCCCTTGTTCCCTGATTTTGTTCCTGCTCTTTCAATTGCCTGTTCCAATGTATCGCAGGTAATTACACCATATATCACAGGTACTCCTGTAGATAGAGAGATTTGTCCTATTCCCTTTGTTACCTGTGAGCTTATATAATCAAAGTGAGGTGTGCCTCCGCGAATCAATGCGCCGACACAAATAATACTATCGTACTTCTTGCTCTTCGCCATCTTATCTGCTGCGTATGGAATCTCAAATGATCCGGGCACCCAGGTAACAGCTATTTCTTTATCCTTAGCGCCGTGACGCTTTAGTGTATCTACGCATGCATCCAGCATCTTTGATGTAATGAACTCGTTGAACCTTGATACAACTATACCAAACTTCTTTCCCTCAACAACCATTTTCCCTTCATACACTTTCATCTCGTTAGCCCTCCTTGTTTTTGATCTTTTTGTTTGTTATTTGTCATTTGGAATTTGTTATTTTACTCTATATATGTCTTAGTATATGCCCTAATTTTTGCTTCTTTGTCTTGAGATATTTTT
>CAYTGU010000056.1:0-3009 GCA_964437505.1 uncultured bacterium | reverse complement strand
TCTTTGTTATTGCTGATGTTAATGTTGTCTTCCCATGATCTACATGCCCTATTGTTCCTATGTTTATATGCGGCTTTGTCCTCTCAAATTTCTCCTTTGCCATTCTCCTACCCTCCTTTTTAAAAATGAGCACGGATTATATCACATTATCTATAATGCGCAAAAGCTTTATTAGCTTCTGCCATTTTATGGACGTCTTCTTTCTTTTTTATGGAAGTCCCTTCGCCTTTAGACGCATCTATAATTTCTTGCGCCAATTTTTCTCCCATTGTTTTGCCTTTTCTTGCCTTAGCATAATTTATAATCCAGCGCATAGCCAAACTTGTTCTCCTGTCAGAGCTAACCTCTATAGGTACTTGATATGTAGCACCTCCAATTCTTCTGGCCTTAACCTCTAAAACTGGTTTTACATTATCAAGAGCTTGCTTGAATACTTCCAAAGAATCTTTTTTTGTACTCTTATTTATAATATCTAAAGAATCATAAAATATAGATTCAGCCAAACTTTTTTTACCTCTTCTCATAATGCAATTTACAAATTTAGCTACTATTTGGTCATTGTATTTAGGATCTGGTGTTATTGTCCTTTTTGTAACCCTCCCCTTTCTAGGCATTACATGTCTCCTTTACTTTGCCTTTTTTGTGCCGTACTTAGATCTACTTTTCTTCCTATCTGTAACCCCCGTAGTATCTAAAGTCCCTCTAACTATGTGGTACCTAACACCTGGAAGATCTGAGACGCTTCCACCTCTAATTAACACAATCGAATGCTCCTGTAGATTATGTCCTATTCCAGGAATATAAGCTGTAACCTCTAGGCCACTTGTTAATCTCACTCTAGCTACTTTTCTTAATGCCGAATTTGGTTTCTTAGGGGTCACTGTGTATACTCTAGTACATACTCCTCGTTTTTGAGGAGAACCCTTTAAGGCAGGAGTAGATGTTTTCTTTGTATTCTTTTTCCTGCTTTTTTTTATCAACTGTGACAATCTTGGCATATTTATCCCCTTTCCTAAGCTTGTACCTCATCTACTGTACTATTATCTTTAGCCTCTTCCATATCCTTTTTATCGGATAATTCTGTCCCCATTAATGTTATATTCCTATAGTCAGCCCACCCTGTACCAGCGGGAATTAAACGTCCAATTATTACATTTTCTTTTAATCCAGATAATCTATCTACCTTAGAAAAAACAGTAGCCTTGGTTAAAACTCGCGTGGTTTCCTGAAACGAAGCAGCTGATATAAAACTCTCTGTATTTATAGACGCTCTTGTAATTCCCTGAAGAACTGGTATCGCGCTAGCAGGTTTTTTGTTTTCCTCAACTACCCTCTCATTCTCTTTTTTAAAAACAACTTTATCCACTTGTTCTCCAGCTAAAAAATTAGTGTCTCCACTATCCTCTATGCTGACCTTTTTAAGCATCTGTCTCACAATTAATCCTATATGCTTATCATTGATATAAACGCCTTGCAGCCGATAAACTTCTTGAACTTCATTTAATAAATATTCCTGTAATCTTCTATCCCCCTCTATTCTTAATATTTCATCAAGAATCACAGATCCATCTGTAAGCTGATCACCTGCTTTTACCCTATCGCCCTTATAAACAATCAAATGCTTAGCATGAGGAATAAGATATTCTTTTTCATCACCATTATCTGCTGTCACAGTTATTCTACGCATATTCTTCTTAAGTCCCACAGGTTCATCTACTATTCCATCTATCTCAGTCACTATAGCAGAATTCTTAGGTCTCCTCGCTTCAAAGAGCTCAGCAATCCTTGGCAGTCCTCCCGTAATATCTCTAGTTTTGCTCCTTTCCCTTGTCGTCTTTGCCAATAAATCTCCTACTAAAACTTGATCTCCTTCTTTAACCATTAGATGCGCTCCACTTGGAATACTATGGTAATTTAACACTTGCTCATCCTTGGCTTGTATTAATATTTGTGGATGCATCCCTGCGCTTCTGTAATCGGTAAGTACCCTTTCTTTCTTCCCAGTTACCTTATCTACTTCGGTTTTCATTGTAATACCTTCAATTATATCAACAAATTTTACTCTCCCACTCACTACAGAAACGATGGGCAAGGTATATGGGTCCCACTCAGCTAATACAGTCTTTCTTTTCACTGTATCATTATCTTTAACCCTAAGTGTACTGCCTAAAGGCATATTAGACCTTTCTAATTCCCTTTCTTCTGCATCTTCTACTGCTATTTCTCCATTTCTGTTAATAACTACTGTATTATTATTTTTATCAACCACCGTCCTTATTCCGTGAAATTTAACAATGCCACCACTAATGGCTGCTATTTTTGAGACACCGATTATTCTACTAGCCGTTCCCCCAATATGAAAAGTTCTTAGGGTAAGTTGAGTTCCTGGTTCTCCTATGGACTGAGCCGCAATAATTCCCACAGCTTCTCCCACCCTAACTCGCTTTTTTGTTGTAAGATCCCTCCCATAACACTTGGCACAAATCCCTTTCTCCGCCTCACATGTTAGAACAGACCTTATCATTACCTTTTCTACTCCTGCTTCCTCTATAACTTCTGCCATTTCATCTGTAATCTCCTCGCCTGCTTTAACAATTATATCATCCAGCAAGGGTAGTTTTATATCTTCTAATGCTATTCTCCCTGCAACTCTATCTTTAAGTGATTCAACAGTTTTATCCCCTTCTTTAATAGCGGCAACACTTATGCCGTTAAGTGTACTGCAGTCTTCGCTTGTAACAACTACATCCTGCGCTACATCGACCAACCTCCTGGTTAAGTATCCTGCTTCTGCAGTTTTCAACGCTGTATCTGCCAAACCTTTTCTAGCCCCATGAGTTGAGATAAAATATTCCAACATACTTACCCCCTCACGGAAATTTGTCATTATAGGAGTTTCTATTATCTCTCCTATCTCACCCGTAATCTTCTTTTTAGGTCTAGCCATTAGTCCACGCATGCCTGCCAATTGCCTTATCTGCTGACTGCTGCCTCTTGCGCCTGAAAGCA
>CAYTGU010000055.1:0-3060 GCA_964437505.1 uncultured bacterium | reverse complement strand
TCAATTATTGTTTTACCCTTCATCTCCTCCTTAGTAAAACCAAGCAACTCTGTAACAGCTTTGTTTGTATAAATATACTCGCCAGTGCTATCAGCAATAAAAATGGCATCGGCAGAATTTTCTGTGATTGTTTTGAATTTTTTTTCGCTTTCTTTCAAAGCTTCTTCTGTCTGCTTTCGCTCAGTAATCTCTTTATTAAGATTATCTATCGATGTTGTTGTTCCTTTCAAACGCTCAGTCATCTGGTCAAATGCCCTTGAGAGCTGACCGATTTCGTCTTTTGCATCTGTCCCTACCTTATAGTCCAAATTACCATCACCTATTATCTCTGTTCCCCTATGCAGTTCATCAATTGGCCTGGCGATGAGTCTTGAAACATAAATACCGATCAACCATGCAATAATTGGGACAAATAATAATATTTTTAAAAACAAGCTTCTCATTTTAGCCAAAGGCTCTAATACTTCTTTTCTATCAATTTCTGCTATAAGTCCCCACTGCATTTCATCGATATATTCATGTGTTCCAAGGACATTTATGCCTCTGTAATCAAGGGAAATAGCTATTTGTTTCGCTTCTGTAACATGTTTTTTGCCCTTATGCCTCAGACAATGTCTTGCATTTTTCGTATCAACTTTTAATTTAAGGAATGTATCTTCTTTAAATCTTGAAGTAGTTATCATATAACCGTCTTTATTTATTAGGTAAATTTCACCTGTCTTACCTAATCCGCTCATATCTGCTGTTATTGTATTTATTCCTTTCATAGAGCACCTTGCTACAAGAACTCCAAAGAAAACATTATTCTTACCGATGAGAATCGGCACGGAAAAAGCAATGGTTTCAAACTGCTTTTTAGTGGATATGTAGGCGTCCTTAATAAAAGGCTCTTTTTTTGCGCCTAGGAAATATGCATTCTCACTTTTGTTTTCCCCAATATCGTTTTCATCACTTGAAGCGATAATTATACCTTCCTTATTCAAGATAAAAATATCATAAAAATAATTTTGGTCTCCGACTCCGACTGTATTTTTAAATCTTTTTATGATCCTATTAAAATTCTGGCTATAATCTTTATCCTCTTTCTTTGACAATAAAAACTCTTTAAAAATAACGCCGTGTGATAATTGCTCAATTGCTTTTTTACCTGATTTTAAGAACATTTTAATTTGGTTGGATCTTGAAGCAGCAGTAGAAATTAAATTGTCGTATATGCATTTTCTCAAAGTAACTTTGGAAAAATGATAAAGGATAGGCATGGTTATTCCTGCAAGCATAATAGTAACTCCCAGAAATAACATGCTTATTTTATTGGCTATCTTCATTTTTTTTATTATACCAGATATTATTCATATTCAAACTTATTTCGCAATATGCTATATGATATATTTATGCTGTTAGGAGTGTGGAAAAGAAAAAATCACGCGCGTTTAAATCGGAAGACGAAGACTTATAAATCACAACTTGCCATATTTCCTATTTAGATAAATCTTTAATAGGATGTCCAGGAATCTGTCAGGAAAAACACGTTTGAGATATGAAGCAAGGTAAGCAGTTATAGTGACTGGATATCTGATCTTGGGTCTTTTACTCTCCAAGGCATGCTTGACTTTTTTATAGAGTGCTTCAGGTCCTGGAGTGTTCTTTTTCGTTTCCTTTGAACGCCTGTATTTACCCATTTTTTCGTATATGTCTTTGTAATGACTGTTCTCAGGAGGATTGACCTGGTCTTGAAAGATAGCTAAGGCGTTTTTACTGAAATCACTTTTAATAGGACCGGGTTCTATAATAGAGACATTTATGCCTGTGTTTCTGAGCTCAAGCCGCAGTGCGTCAGAAAGCGCTTCAAGAGCAAATTTTGATGCTGAATAAGCTCCCATAAACGGAGTGCTGAATCTTCCTGCAGCAGAACTTATATTAATGATCCGCCCTGTTTTGTTTTTGCGAAATATTGGAATTATTTGATTAGTAAGTTCATGCACTCCGAATACATTGACCTCAAACTGTTTGCGCATAGCGTCTCTTGTTATATCCTCAAGTGCTCCTGAATATCCGCATCCTGCATTATTGATCAGCGCATATAGCTTTCCATTTGTTTTCTCAGAAACATATTTAACTAGTTCTTCAATAGAACCAGAATCTGTGATGTCCAAGTAATATGCATCGATTCCTTTGCTCTTCAAATTCTCAATATCCGCTTCCTTTCTCGCTGTGGCAAACACATTCCATCCATCCTTTTGCAATGATTCAGCCATATACAATCCAAGTCCGGACGAACATCCTGTTATCAATACTGATCTCATACATTAAACCTTATATCTATTATATCTCCATCCTCTACAATATAATCCTTCCCTTTGACATAACATTTTCCAGCTTCCTTTACTTTTGCTTCTGTGCCAAGGGATATTAAATCCTCGTATTTAATAACCTGCGCCCTTATGAACCCGCGCTGCAGGTCTGTGTGAATCACTCCTGCGGCTTCAGGAGCTGTTGAGTTCTTCCTGACCATCCATTCCCGAACTTCGTCTTTGCCCACGGTAAAGAACGATATTAAACCCAATGTTTTATAAAATGATCTCGTTAGAGCGTTGACTGCTGGTTCCTCTATCCCAAGAGCAGAAAGAAAGTCCTTTTGTTCTTCTTTTGGAAGAGAGGCTATCTCAGCTTCTATTTTAGCAGAAACCTGCATTAGTGTTATTTTTAGGTCTTTATACTTCCGATTTACAGAATTAAGAAGACTCATATCCTTTATTTTGTCTTCTTCAACATTCAGAACTATTATCATCGGCTTCATAGAAATAAATTGATAGGCTGATGTAAGCTTTCTTTCTTCTTCATTTAGAGACATGGTTCTGAGAGGCAGTTCTTTCTCAAGATGAGACTTTAATTTTAAAAGCATTTCTTTGTCTTTTTCTCTTTCTATATCTTTTTTTCTTGAAAGCTCTTTATCTATTCTTTCAAGCCTTTTTTCTATAAATATCATATCATTCAGAATTAGTTCGGAATTAATTGCGTCTATATCTCGAATGGGATTAATTGAACCTTCCACATGATAAA
>CAYTGU010000054.1:0-3128 GCA_964437505.1 uncultured bacterium | reverse complement strand
ATACTTGTTCTGGAGGAGTATGAAAGAGCTGTACGGAGAAAGGCAAAAATATACGCTGAGATTATCGGATATAATACATGCGGAAACGGAACCCATATCAGTCAGTCCAGTAGAACGGGTATGGTTTCATGCATCAGTAATGCCTTGAACAATGCGCATATTGAACCAAAAGATGTTGATTATATCAATGCTCATGCAACAGCAACGATACAGGGCGACAAAGAAGAAGCTCAGGCAATAGGAGAGATCTTCGGCGACCGTGTGCCTGTAAGCAGTTTAAAGGGATATATCGGACATACGCTCGGCGCATCAGGGGCATTGGAATTGATTGCTTCTTTGGCAATGATGGAAAAAGGGTGCATATATCCTACTCTAAACCTTGAGAAAGTAGATCCGGATTGTGAGGGCATTTATCATGTAATGAAGCCATTAAGCAAAGAAATTAAAATTATGGTAAAAAATTGCTTTGCATTTGGCGGGATTAACGCAGCATTGGTGTGCAAAAGAATAACTAATTCTAAAAAATAGGAGGAATTTGGAATGGATAAACAGGAAATTACAGATAAAATAAATCAGGTATTTAAAGAATCCTTTGAAATTGAGAAGAATAAACTTTTACCGCAAGCGAATATTTTTGAGGATCTGGGTTTAGATAGTTTAGATATTGTTGATCTGGTTGTTGCTTTACAACAGAAATTTGGCATTAAAATACGCGCTGATCAACGCCTCAGAGACATTCGGACACTCGAAGATATTTACAAATTTGTTCTCATCTTAAAAAACGAAGAAGAAAAATGAATGTTCTAAAACTGGTATATCTAAATGTAATTTTTTATACCTCATTCATACTGTTTGTCATAGTAAGTATACCTGTTCTTACATTTTATATTTGTTTTTTAGCTATATTTTCTACCTGGCGCAGGACAATGAAGCGGCTTCGTATCACAATCGGATGGTGGGCACTCGGTATTATTAAAATTATCTTATTGCCAGTAGCGAGAATTCAATATAAAAACAGAGACGAAATTAGTATCTCTGGGCCTTATATTTTTGTTTGTAATCACCGCTCATTTTCAGATGGTTTTTTACTTGCTTTACCATGTATGCCGCAGGAGTGTATTCAGATAGTTAATACCTGGCCGTTTAAAATACCTGTCATTGGTCTGATAGCCAAACTTGCAGGTTATTTAAGTATCAAGGAGATGCCGTTTGATGAGTTCTCTCGTAGAGCATGTGAGCTGCTCAGACAGGGAGTTTCTCTTGTTGCGTTTCCTGAAGGAACACGTTCCAGAAATAAAAAAGTCGGACAGTTTCACAGCTCAGTTTTTCGCGTTGCCTTGCAAGCACAATGTTCAATCATTCCTGTATGTATTTCAGGGAATGAGAATATCCCTCCACGCGGATCGCTCCTCTTACATCAGGGAATAATCAATATGCACAAATTGCCTGCTTTGCAATGGGAACAGTACAAGGATTTAGGACCGTTTAAACTTAAAAACAAAATACGTGATATTATTATTAAGGAGCTTGCTATTATGGAAGGAGAAGCATGAGAGATTTGTGTGCTTATCAAAATATAGCCTTTAGTACACCGGAAAAAACCAGGAAGATTCAGGAAATGCAATTACAGGAACACATTGCATACTGTATTGAACATTCTCCTTTTTACAGCAAGGCGTTAAAGAATATCAGAGCTGAATGCAGCAATATAACGGTTGATCAGTTATCAAAACTTCCTTTTACTGAGAAATCCGATATAGAGCAAAATAACGACGATTTTTGCGCAGTTACTTCTGATAAGATTGTTGATATTGTTTTATCTTCAGGAACAACAGGTAAGCCGATCAGGATGATGTATACTGATTACGATTTAAAGCGGCTTGCCTATAATGAGGAAAGATCGTTTACAGGATGCGGATTGACTTCCAATGATACTGTGTTATTAACCTGTACAATGGATCGCTGTTTCGTTGCAGGTCTGGCATATTTTCTTGGGATACGTAATGTTGGCGCAGCAGCTATCAGAAACGGCCATAACAGCCTTGAAAGTCACATGCAGATTACAAAACAAATGAATCCCACGGCTCTTATCGGAGTTCCGAGTTTCCTGAGAAAATTAGGTTTATACTTGAAAGAAAACGGAATGAATCCTGCCAAAACCGCTGTATCAAAACTGGTTTGTATTGGAGAACCGTTACGTGGAGAAAATCTCGAGCTGTTGAAAGTAGGAGCTGATCTTCAGAGCATATGGCAGGCACAGGCCTTTTCCACATACGCTTCTTCTGAGATTGTAACTACCTTCTGTGAATGTACTGCTCAGCAGGGAGGCCATCTCCTTCCTGATCTGGCAATCGTAGAGATTATTGACGAAAACGGCACAGTTCTTTCTCCTGGAAATACAGGCGAGATTGTTGTAACGCCAATGGCAGTAGAAGGAATGCCTCTGATACGGTTTAAGACAGGTGATGTAAGTTTCCTGATTGATGAACAATGCTCTTGCGGACGATTTTCTCCCAGGCTGGGACCGATTCTTGGCAGAAAGAAACAAATGATGAAGATCAAGGGAACGACTCTGTATCCACAGGCAATATATTCTACATTGGAAGAGATTGAAGCAATAAATGACTATTATGTAACAGTATCAGGAGAAAGCGAGCTTTCGGATATCATAGAGATTACTATATCAGTTAATGATGCATCATTAACTGCAGATATGATACAAGACAAACTACGAGCGCGTTTGAGGGTGAAACCTGAAATAATAATCGCAGATTCGGAAACCATTAAACAGAAGGTCTATGATCCCAAATCAAGAAAACCAATTCGTTTTATAGATAAAAGGCAGGTGAAGTAATGAGTTGCCATAGCCCAATACCAAATTTCGAATTTGCACGAGAAGAGATTGAGGATGCAGTGCTCAATAACAGGCTTCTTTCCCTTGAAATTGAACCCAGTCTGCGCTGTAATTTCCGTTGCCCATATTGTTATATACTGGATAATTCTATTCTTGAAAACGAGTTAACCGTGGAAGAAATCCGCAATGTTATTCTACAAGCGCAGGAGCTTGGAGCAAAAAAGATTATTATTCTTGGCGGAGAGCCGATGATATATCCGCATATTATGGAAAT
>CAYTGU010000053.1:0-3178 GCA_964437505.1 uncultured bacterium | reverse complement strand
GGTCCGTACACTGTAGAACGGATATGTCCCAATGATACACCGCCATAAGTTTTTCCGTGATAATCATAGAAACAGGAAATCATTTCATGTTGTTTAGTAGCGGCACGGCATACACGTAATCCTGCTTCAACTGCTGTGGTTCCTGAATCGTACAATTGAAATCCGCTCAAATCTCCGGGCAGAATTTCTGCCAATTTTTCCATCAATTGTGTTTTTATCGGGGTGGTGAAATCATGCGCATTTTGAAGCCTGCCCGCATATTTTTGGATGGCTTCTGTAACTTTAGGATGGCAATGTCCTAATGTGGTAACATAAATCCCTGACGAAAAATCTATATATCTATTACCATCTACATCTGTCAAAACACAACCCTTACCAGACTCAAAAGCAACCGGAAAAAGCTTCACTTGTCCGCTTAACCCCTTAAAATATTTTGTGCATCGTTTATGCCATTTTTGAGATTGGGGTCCTGGTGGCGTTACTTTTACATCAGGAATTTTGTTTAAATCTACCTTTGCCCAATTTTTATCGTACATTTCTATCTAATCCTTTAAATTATATTTTTTAATTACATCTTCTGGTTTTACATTGCTTTTTACTACATCACATAACGCCTTCTGAAAATTCTTTGGGTCTTCAACCTGTATAGCGTTTCTGCCAAACACAACACCCTTTGCTCCATCTTTGATTTCATCGTATGCAAGCTGCAGAGCTTCAAGTTGTGTGGGTTTTTTCTCTGCGCCAAGACCAAGTATTGGCACAGGACATGACTTGACAACTTCTTTGAATTTATTTGTATAGAATGTTTTTATCATATCTGCGCCCAGTTCCACAATTATACGGGTTAGAGAATAGACCTGTTCATGAAGCTCGTCAGCGTTTAATTTATCCGTTTTATTCGGAAATGCTTCGCCTATTAGAGGAACGCCTAACCTGCCTGCTTCAGTTGCCAGTTTTGAATATATCTCAATATTCCTTGCATCCGTTCTCTCATCGCCTGTTTGAAGTGTTAAAGATACTAGAACTATCTCAGCGCCAAGCGCTACTGCATCAGCAACTGACATGACAGAAGCAGATATTGCTTTCTCATAATTCCAGTGAAAACAATATACTGTGTTCCAGTTTAGTCTGACTATTGGCATAGGTGCGCCTTTGTAATTAAATGCATGTTGACATCGCTTAAGCATACCTGGACTTAACAATATTCCATCAATGCATGGATTCATCTTCCTGGCAGTTTCAGGCAGATCAATCATTCCCGGGATAGGACCATCAAATTCTCCATGGTCCATAGCTATAACAACAGCATTTTTGCCTTTATCAAAAAACTTATTTAGTCTTAGTTCCTTGCCACTCATATTTTTAGCCTCCATTTTTATACTGTTATTACCTCTACACCCAATTCACTTATTTTATTCAAATATGAACTGTCAGTGTTTTTATCTGTTATCAACTTATCTATATCCTTAATATCTGTATATTTTGAGAATGAGTCTTTGCCAATCTTTGTATGGTCTGCTACGATAATGATCTCATTTGCAGAACGACACATTAATTCAGTTACTTTTGCAGTATATATGTCCCCTGATGTCACCCCTCCATTTATACTTATACCATCAGTCCCCAGAAAAGCCTTATTAGCACGAAAGCTCTCTATGCTTTTTTCTGCAAGAGGCCCGCTTAAATCAAAACTGCCAACTCTATAATTACCACCCAATAATATTATATTTATATTACGAGAAACCCTAAGTTCTGATAGAACAAGCAAAGAATTGGTCGCTATAGTTATATTAGTTCTACTTTTAAGATTTCTTGCAATCTGTGCTGTGGTTGTTCCCGTATCAAGAAAAATCACATCTCCGCTTTTAACAAGTTCTGCTGCATATTTACCAATGGCTTCTTTTTCTCTGGTCATTTTTTTGATCCTATCATTATGCATATTTCCCAGAAGTGTCTGTTCCAGCTTCACTGCTCCGCCATATGTCTTGGCAAGTAGCCCTTGTCTCTCCATTATTAAAAGGTCCCTTCTTATTGTGACTTCTGATACCCCAAGACGTTCGGCAAGTTTAGCAACCTCAACTTTATTTTCTGTATTCAGGATATCCAGTATTGTTTTTTTTCTTTCTGCAAACTCTAGCCCCATACCTTGCTTTTTCTTTCAAATTATGATTATTTATTTTTGATTATGATTATTTATATCACATAACACAAATCCCATCAAGTCATTTTCGCCACTTTAGCAAAAAAAGTTTTCTTATCATCTCAACTGCTACTGGTTTTTACATTAAAAAATCGTTTTGTTAAAGAAAAAGTTGCTGCCGAAGGCAGCCTAATTCAAAATTGCCTCTTCCACCAAACTCTTGATTATTTAACTCCTATGGAATATATTACTGTAATGCACTCAGCCAGTACAGAAAGTTACAAAATATGCTATATGTTTGTAAAGCATGGAATACAGGTAATAAAAACCTAAATTATTTTAAGGAGAATGAGCATGAAAAGGACAGAAGTTAATAGGATTTTGAAAGATACGATTGAATTTTTAGAGCAAATGAAATTTTATCTTCCTCCTTTTGCATTCTGGACTTCAAAGGATTGGGAAGATAAGGGGCATGAGGCAGATGAAATAATAGATAATCTTCTTGGGTGGGATATTACAGATTTTGGAAAAGGCAATTTTAGCAGGTTTGGGCTTGTTTTGTTTACACTTAGAAATGGGAACAATGGTAATCCTAAATATACAAAACCATATGCAGAAAAAATAATGATTGCTGAAGAAAACCAGAAAACTCCAATGCACTTTCATTTTAAAAAAATGGAGGATATTATAAATCGGGGAGGAGGGAATGTTTTACTTGAATTATACAATTCTACCGATGATGAGCAATTGGATAAAAATAAACCAGTAAGAGTTTCTCTGGATGGAATTGTAAAAGAATTTTCTCCCGGAGAAATAATAAGACTTACGCACGGAGAAAGCATAACCTTGCCGCAAGGGGTATATCACACTTTTTATGCAGAAGATGGCAAAGGAAAAGTTCTTATGGGAGAGGTATCACAGGTAAATGACGATAAAACAGATAACCGCTTCCTTGAACCAATAGGCAGATTTCCTGAAATAGAGGAAGATGAAGTCTCCACGCATTACCTTTGTTTTGAATATCCAAAGCTTGACTAA
>CAYTGU010000052.1:0-3195 GCA_964437505.1 uncultured bacterium | reverse complement strand
CTGTGATGTGCTTAATCCTGACAGAACGGCTTATGAAGGAGATCCTCGTTACGTGTTAAAGAAAGCTCTTGCAAGAGCGAATAAGATGGAATTTGACCATTTTTATTTAGGCCCTGAACTTGAATATTTCTACTTCAAGAATAATCAGGGTACTGAGATACTTGATAAAGGAGGCTATTTTGATCTTACTACTCTTGATGTTGCAAGCGATCTGAGACGGGAAACGGTTCTTGCTCTGGAAAAAATGGGCATGCGCATAGAATATTCCCATCATGAAGTCGCCCCGTCGCAACATGAGATAGATATGAAGTATACCGATGCCTTGAAAATGGCTGACGATGTATTAACATATAGGATTGTAGTTAAGGAGATTGCCAGCAAGTTTGGCGTTTACGCTACCTTTATGCCAAAGCCGATATTCGGTGAAAACGGCTCAGGTATGCATACTCACCAGTCATTGTTTAAAGGAGATAGAAACGCTTTTTTTGATCCAAAGGCAGAGGACAATCTTTCGAAGACTGCTCATAGCTATATTGCCGGTCTCCTGAGACATTCAAAAGAGATATGTTCAATATTCGCTCAAACAACTAACTCTTATAAAAGATTGGTTCCAGGTTATGAAGCACCTGTTTATATAGCGTGGAGCAGAAGGAACAGAAGCGCTCTTATACGAGTACCGCTTTATCATCCGGGAGATGAGAACGCAACACGCTGTGAGTTTAGAGCATGCGACCCTGTATGTAATCCGTATCTCACCTTCGCTGCAATGCTTCAAGCCGGCTTGGACGGCATAGAAAAAGGATACAAAGTGCCTAATCCTATGGAGCAGAATCTGTATCATCTTACAGATTCTGAGAGAAAAGAAAAAGGTATAGAGACTTTGCCGGATAATCTCGGATATGCTGTAGCTATAACAGAAGAAAGCGAACTTGTAAAAAGGACTCTGGGAGATCATATCTTCCAAAGATTTATCGAACTTAAGAAAAAAGAGTGGGATAATTACAGGATACAGGTTTCTCAGTATGAACTTGATAAATATCTCTCTATAACTTAATGGCGAAAGGGGGAAATATAGGAATGAATGTTACATCGACAAGAATAGTTTTATGGCTCAGAGAAAGAGTAAAAGAAGCGGGAGCAAAAGGACTGGTCTTCGGTCTTAGCGGAGGCATAGATTCTGCTTGTGTGGGAGTTCTCTCCAAAAAGGCTTTTGAAGATGACTGTCTTGGATTGATAATGCCGTGTGAGAGTCATATAGAAGACGAGAATATGGCATTACTAGTTGCGAACAAGTTTTCAATCCCGATAAAAAAAATATCTCTTGATAAGCAGTTTAAAGAACTTTTAAAAATTCTGCCTTCTTCGGACAATCATATTTCCATAGCAAATATAAAGCCGAGACTCAGAATGCTTACTCTGTATTATTTTGCCAGCAATTATAACTATCTTGTTGCAGGAACAGACAATAAAACAGAGGCAATGTTAGGTTATTACACCAAATACGGAGATGGCGGAGTGGATATTCTTCCTATCGGAAACATGTTCAAAACTCAGGTGAGGGAACTGGCGCGGGAATTGGACGTACCACCGGAGATTATAGGAAGAAAACCATCTGCAGGGTTGTGGCCGGAGCAGTTTGATGAGGACGAAATAGGACTTTCATACGATGAGATAGACACTATTTTAAAAGCAATAGAAACCGGTAATACAGAGGATATAGACAAAACAAAGCTGGAGAGAATAAAGGGAATAATATCCAAGTCACAGCATAAACGTGACACTATTCCTGTATTTAGGCAGAGGTAAATAATGCGGCATAATAGACAAGAGAAGTTAATTAGTGGATGCAGTGTCGCCGGAATTATGAATGAATCCGGCAGAAAAACCAGCGGAGAAGCTATTATTCGCTCCATTGCTGTAATGAAAGAAAGATCCAACGGACTTGGGGGAGGATTTTCAGCTTATGGAATATATCCGGAATTTAAAGACTATTTTGCGTTTCATATGATGTATGACAACAAAAAGGCAATGGCTGATGCAGAAGAGTATTTAAAAACTAATTATAGAGTGGTTAAAAGTGAGGAAATTTCAACAATAGAGGATAAGTCAATAAAGAACAGACCTCTTTTATGGCGTTATTTTATTGGGTTAAAGGATAAAGTAAAGAATTTGCATTATGACTTAACAGAGGAAGATATAGTTGTCAATGATGTTATGAAGATTAATGTGGAAATTGAAGGAGTATTTGTAACATCCAGCGGGAAGAATATGGGGATATTTAAAGGAATAGGCTATCCGGAGGATATAGGAAGGTATTATAAGCTTGAGGAATATGAGGCGTATATCTGGATTGCGCATGGCAGGTTCCCAACTAACTCCGTGGGATGGTGGGGGGGAGCTCATCCTTTCGGTCTGTTAAACTGGTCAGTTGTTCATAATGGAGAAATTTCTTCATATGGGATAAATAAGAGATATCTTGAAAATTTTGGGTATAGATGCTCCTTGTTCACAGACACAGAGGTTATATTGTATTTATTTGACCTTTTAGTGCGCAAGCATGGATTGCCTTTTGATATAGTCTGCAAGATCATTGACGCACCGCTGTGGGAAGAAATAGACAGAAACGATGACAACGACGAAAGAGAGTTGTTAAAAACACTGCGTATAATATACTCAAGCGCACTCATTAATGGCCCTTTTTCAATAATTATCTCAGACGGCAATATAATGATGGGACTTAATGACAGGGTCAAACTGCGTCCTCTTGTATCCTTAAAAGATGGCGATACCGTTTATATGGCAACCGAAGAATCAGCTATTAGAGAGATTTGTAAGAGTGATAAAGAAATATATTATTCAAAATCCAGCGAACCGATTGTTGGGAGACTGAAAGAAGGATTAAGTTAAAAAAATGGCTAAGAGACCAATTCCAACGGAATTTATTGTGGAAAGAGACAAGGACAAATGTATAGCCTGTCAGGTTTGCGTAAGAATGTGTTCAAATGATGTTCATATCTATGACGCTGATACAAACATTGTTACCAATGATAATTCTAAGTGTGTGGGATGTCATTTCTGCGAAACATTATGTCCAACAGACGCAATAACAATAAAGAAAAACGAATCCAGTTTTAAGCCAAATGCCAACTGGTCTGCGTCAGTAATCTCTGACATAACAAAGCAGGCTGAAACAGG
>CAYTGU010000051.1:0-3199 GCA_964437505.1 uncultured bacterium | reverse complement strand
AGATGAGCACCTGCTATAACAAAAAATACTATAAATATAGATGTAGTAATAAAATTAATCGTCTCATAAGCTCTGCGGTTTGCAAATAGAAAAATATTGGTAAACACTACGGCTAAACTCATATTTGCCAGGATAAGGGAAAGATTGAAATAATTTGATAAACCGGTACATACTAGAATGCCTCCAAGAGATATAGCTAAAATCTCCGTCTTTCTATGCAGCTTTCTTAAAAAATATCCAAGAATGATTCCCATTAATCCGCCTAAAAGAATTGAGCCTAATATTTCAATTACAGGTCCTTTTATAATCCCAATAAAGGATATTTGGCTGCCAATTAAAAACATCTTTACAAAAGCAGCAATGAATACATAAATTATGATAGCTACACCATCATCCAAACCGACAATTGCATATATTGTACTTGTCAGGGTCCCCTTTGATTTATACTCCTGAAGAACTGCGATTGTTCCGGCTGGAGCGGTTGCTGCTGCCAGAGCTCCAAATATCAGCGCAATATGGAGTTGATGAGTTAAAAGATAAACACCTAGTGTTACAAGCAAAACGGGCAGAAATGATGACGTAAAAAGAATTGTTATGATTCCCTTTCCAAATTTACGTATTACACTAATACGCATCTCACTGCCAATTATAAAGGCAACAATTCCCAGAGCAAAATCACTAAAAATACCTATTCTATCTAAGACCTTCAAGCTAAAGATGTTAAAGACAGAATGCCCCAGTATAACTCCTGCAAGAAGATATCCAACAACAGAAGGAAGCTTAATAAGTCCGGCAAGCTTCCCTCCAATAAAACCACAGATCAAGGCTATTCCTATAAAGAACAGTATGTCCATGTTACTAAACTAGTCCTCAATTTCTTTTATGGCATTCAGTATCTCGCCTGCGTTTTGCGCTTCTAAAAGCTTCTGGCGAAAGGATTCTTTTTTTAATAATCTTGTGAGATGCGCTAAAACCTGAAGATATTTATTGATGTCCTTTTTCGGAGTGCCCATTAAAAAAACCAGTTTTACTGGTTTACCATCTGCTCCGTTAAAATCAACCCCTTGAGAGGATCTTCCAAACGCAATAATAATATTATTCACAGCGTCTGTCCTAGCATGCGGGATAGCTATTTCATTACCTATCCCTGTAGCGCCCAATTTCTCCCGCTCAAAAACATCCTTCAAAAACATATCAAAATCCGTAACATCTTTAGAATTTTTTAATAATTCAGCAAGTTCTTTTATTACATCCTCCTTTGTTGTGTTTTCTAAAGCTAAGCAAATCATTTTTCCTGAGATATGGTCTGATATTCTCATGTTTAAGGTCTCCTTCCTGATTTCAAAATTCCCTACATTCTACTGCAAACTGGCTTTTTGTAAAGCATTTGTTATGGCTTAACAATAACTGTTGAAGAGACGCTTTCACTGAAATATTTTTGTGCAATTTCTCTTACATTCTCTTTAGTCACAGCCTTTATCTTATTTTCATATTCATAAAAGTTTTTGTATCCCAAGCCATAGAGTTCGCTCATACCTAAAGAGAAGCAAAGCGCTTTGTTTGTTTGATGCGCAATCCTGTGTTCGCCTATAAGATTATTCTTAGCGAGCTCCAGCTCAGCATTGCTAACAAAGACATGTCTAAGTAATTGTATTTCTTCAAACAGGGCTTGTTTAGCCTCTATAATCTTTTCTGGAATTGTTCCAGCATAAAACACATACATACCAGGATCAAACCCCTCTCGAGAAAAAGAGCCAGCATAATATGCTAACCCCCTTTTTTCTCTTATATTCATAATTAGCCGCGATCCAAGACCAGATAGAATCGCAGTCAATACATCAAATGTGTATCTGTGTGGATCATTAGCTGAGATAGTAGAAAATCCTATCATAAGCAGAGCCTGTACTCCTTGCTTTATCTTCTCTGCCTCTCTCTGTTTCTGCTGCGTTGGTTCAGTTATATTTATCTCCGGGACGAAGTGGTCTCCATTAAATTTGCTAAAGTATTTGCTGAGAGAATCAAAAATTTTATTGCATTCCATATCTCCTACAACAATGACGTAAGCATTTTGGGATATACACATAGTTTTATGAAAATTTGCGAGGTTTGATTTGCTTATGTTTGAAAGAGATATTTCAGTGCCAAGGCTCTGAAGCCTGTATGGATGTTTCTTGTAAATGGTTTGACGCATTATATCCATACCAAGATTAATTATCTCGTCTCTTCTTGCTTTTATTTTAGCAAGAACAATGGATCTTTCCTTATTTATCTGGACTGGCAGAAAGATTGGATTAATTATTATATCGGCAAAGATATCCAATCCGTGCACAAAGTTTTCTTTCAATATATCCATTGAAAATCCAAAGCTGTTATCTCCTGAGAATCCGCTAAGGTCTCCGCCTGTTGCCTCAAATTCCTCTGCAATTTGAAATGCATTTCTATTTTTTGTTCCTTTTTGCATTAGACACTGCATCAGATTGCAAATACCATTATTGTTGTTGTTTTCATACATGATGCCTCCTCTAAATAATGCGCAAACAGAAATAATTGGTGTATAGGGTTTTTCTATTGCTACAACAGTCATTCCACTTATTTTCTTAGTTTTTATATTCTGCTTTTTAATAGATTTTTTTGCTCTGTTTATTGCTGCAGACGCTTTTTGTTTTAAAGTAATTACTGACATATTGCTTTCTGTAAGATAAGTTTTAGCAACTCGTTGAATGTCTGCCGGGGTAATTTTGTTTATTTCTTCTACATATTTTCCAGAGAAATACATATCACTTGCTAAAAACTCGTCTATCACAAGACTTCCTGCTATGCCATCTACTGTTTCAATATGACAGTAATGGTCAAAAACAACTCTTCTCTTTGCTTTAAAAAGATCTTTTTGAGAGAGTCCGTCTCCTTTAATAAGTTCTATTTGTTTCTTGGTTTCTTTAATTGTTTCTTCAATATTCTTCTCTGCCAGAATATAATTTATGCCAAAAACTCCTGTATCTTTTGGAGTATATGAAAAGCTTTCTACGGAAGAAACTAATCGCTTTGTCTCAACAAGAGTTTTATATAAGAGCGAACTGCGTCCCTGCCCAAGTATTATTGAAAGTACGTCAAGGGCATAAAGATCAGGATGAACAATTCCCGGTATATGAAAACATATACACATACGTGGTATATTCACATCTTTTTCTATATGCAAAAT
>CAYTGU010000050.1:2112-3206 GCA_964437505.1 uncultured bacterium | reverse complement strand
TTGATAGATAAACTTGGAGAGCCAAGAGCGATATTAGAAACATCAGAGAGAGAGTTAAGACAAATCAGCGGTCTGAGAAAAAGCGTTTTAGAGAACATAATACATTGGGAAAAGATTGTTGATATAGAGCAGGAATTAGCATTAATTAAAGACAAAGGCATAAAAATTATTACAATTCTTGATGATGAGTATCCTTTTTATCTAAAGAATATCCATTCTCCACCAGCAGTGCTTTATATTAAAACCAGTTCTCCTTTTGAGTTTATTCCGTCAATAGCTATAGTTGGAACAAGAAAAGCCTCTCCTTACGGCGAAAAAATCACAAAAGAGCTGAGTATGGAGCTTTCCTCGAGAGGCTTTATAATTGTGAGTGGAATGGCAAGAGGGATAGACTCCATTGCCCACAGGGCAGCTCTTGACGCAGGAGGTAAGACCATTGCTGTTTTAGGCTGCGGGGTTGACATTGTATATCCAAAAGAGAATGGGGAACTTGCTGAGCAAATTCAGAAACAGGGAGCTCTGATTTCAGAGTTTGGTATGGGAACCTCTCCATCAAGAGAGAACTTCCCAAGAAGAAACAGGATAATCAGCGGGTTATGTATTGGAATAGTTGTTACTGAGGCCTCAGCGCGCAGCGGCTCACTTATTACAACCAGATTTGCTTTAGAACAAGGCAGGGAGGTTTTTTCCGTACCGGGAAAAATCAATGCGCAAAATTCAGAGGGTGTGAATGGATTAATAAAGCACGGGGCGAAACTGGTTCAGAATGTTGAGGATATACTTTCGGAACTCCAGCCAACAATGTACACGAATAAAGTAATGCGCAAAAAAACTAAAGAGAAGGTAGCTTTAAAGCCGGCTAATCTATCTTTGGAAGAAAAAAAGATATATGATGCCCTGTCTGATGAACCTGTTCATATAGATAAGATCATGGATAAGACGCAATTCTCAATAGGCGCTCTATCGCAGATTCTCTTGACCTTGGAGATTAAAAAGATTATAAAGCAAATTCCGGGGAAAATGTTTATAAGGATATAAAATATGGCTAAATCACTTGTCATTGTCGAATCGCCTGCAAAGGCAAAAACAATCAA
>CAYTGU010000050.1:0-2012 GCA_964437505.1 uncultured bacterium | reverse complement strand
CTTCTTCATGAAATCACAGAATCTTCGGTGAAAACGGCTTTTAATAATTCCTCAGATATTAAAATGGATAAGGTCAATGCTCAGCAGGCAAGAAGAATTCTGGACAGGGTCGTAGGGTATAAAATCAGTCCTGTTTTATGGAAAACAGTGGGAAAGAACTTAAGCGCGGGAAGAGTTCAATCTGTTACGGTGAGAATTATAATTGACAGGGAAAGAGAGATTGGAAAATTCAAGCCTGAAGAGTATTGGGCAATAGTAGCTGATCTTAAGACTTCTGCCGGCGAAAATTTGAAAGCGAAATTATCTAAGCTTAAGGTTACAAATAAAGCGCAGGCAGATAAGATATATGAGGATACTAAAAATACAGAATTTGTCGTATCAAAGACAAATATAAAGACTCAGAAAAGATCTGCTTCTCCTCCATTCACAACAAGCAGGCTTCAGCAGGAGGCAAGTTCAAAATTGCATTTCTCATCTACAAGGACTATGAGAATTGCGCAGCAACTTTATGAAGGAGTGGAAACAACTAAAGGAACAACAGGATTAATCACGTACATGCGTACAGATTCTGTGCGTATATCATCGGAAGCTATTAATGCAGTAAGAAATTATATAAAAAATAAATATGGAGAGCAGTATGTGCCGTCCAAACCCAATTTTTATAAAAGCAAAAAGACAGCGCAAGATGCTCATGAAGCGATTCGTCCGACAAGTGCTTCAAGGGCTCCTGAAACAATAAAAAAATTTCTTACAGATGATCAGTTTAGGTTGTATAAGCTTATATGGAATAAATTTGTTGCTAGCCAGATGTCGCCCTCAGCCATTCAATCCACAACAGTAGAGATTAAAGCAGGCGACTATATTTTTACTGCTTCAGGGTCTACTGTTTTGTTTCCCGGATACATGGCAATTCGCGAAAATGATACCAAAAAAGACGAGTTGGAACTTCCTTTGCTAAAAGAAGGAGATATGCTGAAATTGCTAAAGCTATTACCGGAACAACATTTCACAAAGCCGCCTTTCAGATATACAGAGGGTACCTTAATACGCACATTGGATGAGAAGGGAATAGGAAGGCCTTCAACTTATGCACCGACAATTAATACTATACAAAACAGAAAATATGTAATAAAGATAAAAGGATTCTTTCATCCTACAAATATCGGAGTACTTACAAATAGTTTTTTAATTGAAAAATTCTCTGACATTCTTGATATAAAGTTTACTGCAGATATGGAATCGCTTTTGGATCTAATTGAAAACGGCAAAAAAGACTGGCTTGACGTACTTAGGCAGTTTTATGTGCATTTTAAAAAAGACCTTACTCAAGCTGAAACTCCGGAAAAGACCAATGTAAAATGTGAAACATGCGGAAGTTCTATGGTTATTAAATGGAGATTTGGCAAAAGATTCTATGCATGTACCGCATTTCCAAAATGCAGGCAAACAAAGGCTATTAAAAATAATGATCCGTTGATAAAAGATGTATCTCCGCAGGAAACAGAATATAAATGCGAGAAATGTGGGAGCCCTATGCTGATAAGGACATCTAGAGGCGGGCAGTTTCTGGCATGCAGTGGATATCCTAAATGCAAGAACACAAAGAGTCTTGATAAGGACGGAAATATCGTAGAAAGAAAGCCTCCTGAAGAATCAGATCAGGTTTGTGAAAAATGCGGAAGTAAGATGGTAATAAAAACAAACCGACGGGGGCAAAAATTCCTGGCATGCAGCGGCTATCCTAAATGCAAAAACGCAAAACCTCTGCCAAAATCACAATCATAAAAAACTCAAACCAGAACTCTTTCTTTAGATTCTATCGATTTTACTTCAGCAGTTACTATTTTTATTGTATCTCGGGCGCTTTTGGAAGTAACTATTTCAGGCTCTCTACCTTTTTCTATACAGTCCGCAAAATACGATAGCTCTTTTTCATATGCGTCTTTTGTGTCAAGTTCAGGAACGAATGAATCTTTGTCTTTTGGATATATCGTGATTGTAGGATTATTCTT
>CAYTGU010000049.1:0-3351 GCA_964437505.1 uncultured bacterium | reverse complement strand
TAGAGGTAACAAATCTTGTTATCCCTGGATTTAATGACACAACCAGGCATTTTGAAGATCTCGTCAACTGGATAGTGGAAAACATAGGAGTAGATATCCCTCTGCATTTTTCGAGATATTTTCCACATTATAAAATGGAAACTGGTTCTTCTATTACTCCAATTGAAACTTTGAAGCGGGCGTATAAAATTGCAAAAAAAAAGTTAAGGTATGTATACTTAGGGAATATAATGATATAATAGTTGTAAGAATTAATACTGAAAATTAGGATTACGGAGGGCTATGTAATGGCATTACTAAAAGGCAGGATAGGATCTTTTTTAGGGGTGATATTGATAAGCGCACTTGTAGGCACTGTAGCAGGAGAAATCTTTGGAGTGCTTATTCCTACAGGTTTCTGGCATAATGCTTTTGCCGCAGGTCCAGAGTTTCAGCTTGGCCCGGCACCTTTAGATCTAGTAGTCCTGAGTATAACTCTGGGATTTGGCCTAAAGATTAATCTATGCGGATTACTGGGAATTATAGTAGGCGTATTGATATATAGAAAGTTGTAGGGGCACAGCACGCTGTGCCCCTAGCGTGTCACTTCCAGGAATCCCTTAAGCTTCCTACTCCTAATTGGATGACATAGCTTTTTTAAAGCCTTTGCTTCTATTTGGCGGATCCTCTCTCTTGTTACATGGAATACATTGCCTACTTCTTCCAGGGTATGAGGATACCCGTTATTAAGACCAAACCTGAGTCTTAATATCTTTGCCTCCCTCTCAGTAAGAGTCACTAGAACCTCTTCTAACTGTTCCTTTAACATTACAGATGAAGTAGCAGTTGATGGAGAAACAATACTTTTATCCTCTATGAAATCTCCGAAATGAGTATCCCCCTCATCTCCGACTGGTGCTTCAAGAGATATTGGATGCTGGGCTATCTTAACTATGCCGCGAACTTTATCTATAGGTAGCTCCATTTTTTCTGCAAGTTGCTCTGCGCTGGGCTCTTCTCCAAACTCTTGTATTAGTTCACGCGATGTTCTTGCAAACTTATTAATCGTTTCTATCATGTGCACAGGAATGCGAATTGTTCTGGCCTGATCAGCTATTGCCCTTGTTATTGCCTGACGAATCCACCACGTTGCATAAGTAGAAAATTTGTAACCTCTTTTGTATTCAAATTTATCTATAGCTTTCATCAACCCTATATTCCCTTCTTGAATCAGATCCAAAAAAGGCAAGCCTCTAGTAACATATTTCTTAGCAATACTTACAACAAGACGTAAGTTTGCCTCTGCCATTTCCTTCTTTGCTACAGAAATTTTTACTTCTTCATGCCCTATCTCCTTTACTAATTCAGACATCTGGTCAAAGGATAGTGTGCCTTCTGCCTCTAAATATCTTATCCTTCTCTGCCTTTTACCTATGACACGGTTAGCCTCCAAAATCTCCATAGCTTCATGACCTGTTTGCTTGATTACATTCTGGGGAAGTATCTTCTTATCCGTTATTTCTCTTGACATAATGGATATCTGTTTTTTACTCATTCCTACTTTCTTTATAATCTCCCCAATCTCTGTTTTCAT
This sequence comes from uncultured bacterium, assembly GCA_964437505.1. Taxonomy (GTDB): domain Bacteria; phylum JAHJDO01; class JAHJDO01; order JAHJDO01; family JAHJDO01; genus JAHJDO01. The sequence continues at coordinate 1,778 of CAYTGU010000049.1, read as the reverse complement.
CTCCTGTATTTCTTTAAGAGAGCATTTTATCCTATTAGCACTTTCTAATATATCTGATTGACTTAATTTAAGTTTGCTTCCGATTTTTATAATTCTGTTTTTTTCGATATTTATTTTTTCTATTATTCCCAACTCCTGTTCTTTTGAGACACCGTGTCTTTTTAGTTTCTTCTTTAAGTCATGAATTTTTATGTCAGCATCTATTATTTTATCTAACAAAGCAGGCATTCTTTCTAATAGGTCTTTGCTTTGAATGTCTATTTCATTATCAAGAATATCCTCAATTCCTGTTTCAGTCTCTTCTAGCTTTTTAATATACTTATCAACTATAATCTTTATTTGTTTAGGTGCAAACCCACAATTTAGCACCAGTCTTTTTAATTTTCTCTCTGCCCTTTCAATCTCCTTCGCCAGTTTTCTCTCCTGATCTCTGGTAAGCAAAGCAATTTGTCCCATCTGATGCAGATATGTGCGCACGGGGTCACTAACTTTTGATTTTGTAGCAATTTCCAGTTTTTCTTCAGCTTCCTTTTCTTTTGAAACATCTGTAACCTTGGTCTCGGGAGTAGACAAAATCTTAATATCCATATCTCCTAATGTCATAAGAATATCATCAATCCGCTCTGATGAGACAATATTACAGGGGAGCATCTCGTTTATTTCTTCATAGGTCAGATGCCCTTTTTTCTTTCCTAATTCTATTAATTTTTTTGTGCCTTTAGGGTATCTTTTTTTCTTATTCATATTTATCATTCACCTTTCTGTAGGGGTTGGATTTATCCGACCCGAAACAACTGTCTGCATTGTGTGATCAACTCTTTCTGCCCCATTATCTGCTTTAGAAGACTCTTTATTTCACCTGTTTCCTTTGTTTTTTCTAAGCTTGCATTAAGCTCAGCTATCCTTTTATTTATCCTTCTCTCTTTTAACTTTGCTATTGTCTGGTTAACCTCCTTGTCTTTTTCAGGATGAGGAGTAATTTCCATGATTAAGCCTGTAACTATATTCTTAAGCGCGTCACTTTCCAACTGATTTAAAACATTTTTGTGAGATGGTATTTTACCAGATGTGTCAAGCTCAAATAATAGTTTTGCAATTTGTCGGTAGTCATTATTCAAGAAGTCCTCTACCTCTAAATCTTGATAGACCCTTCTTACAACATCCGTATCTTCTAGCATCAACTGTAGTAAGTGTTTCTCAAATTTTTCTGTTCGTAATGGAGTGGTGTTTGAGTGATAGAATACTCTACCAGATGTTTGTTTCTCAATTTTTCCTATCTCATCTAATACAGATGCTTCATTCAATGATAATTTTGCTGCTAAATATTTGATATATTCTGATTTTCTAATGGAATCTGTTATTTTGCTGATTGTAGGCAGTATTTTTTTAGCAATCTCTACCTTGCCATCTACAGATGCTGAATCTAACTGATTCCCTAAAATACTAATCTTATAAGTAATAATATCAACTGCCTCTTCTAGTATGCCTGAAAACTTGTTCTTCCCGTATTTATTAAGAAAACTATCAGGATCCTCACCGACAGGCAACCTGACAATTTTTACTATCAATCCCTCCTTAACTAAGATATCTAATCCGCGTAACGTTGCATTAGTCCCAGCTGCATCCCCATCATAGACTATAGTTACTCCCTCAGCATATCTTGATAGCAATTTAGCCTGGTGAACTGTTAAGGACGTCCCTGAGGATGCTACAACATTCAGGAACCCTGCTTGATAAAGCGAGAGAAGATCCATATATCCTTCTACTATAATAGCATG
>CAYTGU010000048.1:0-3391 GCA_964437505.1 uncultured bacterium | reverse complement strand
GTAATCATCTCCTGAACTATAAATATACTGTAATTTCTTTTCCTCGACACGAACATCCTCTACGCTCTCTCCTGCCCTGAAGGTTTTGTCTGTCCCTGCGCCTGTCTTGAAATTTTTAAGTTTTGTCCGCACAAACGCCCCGCCCTTACCCGGCTTAACATGCTGAAAATATGTAACTGTAAACAACTCCCCGTTCAGTTTTATCACATTGCCGTTTCTAACATTATTTATTGATATCATCGTAACTCCTTTATTTTTTTATCCGACGAAACATTTCTTTATAAACTTCTTCATCTCTACGCATGCCGACTTTTAAAACCAGAACTTGAATTAATTTCTTTTCTATACGATACACAACTCTGTAATGTGATATTTTTAATTTCCGATATCCTTTCAAGTTATTTCGAAGAGGAGCTCCGTATTTTTCAGGCTCAATGCTTAATTTTTTATAGATCGTTTTTAGAATAATGGAATGGTCTTGTTTATCTATTTTCTTAAAATCTTCTTTGAGAACAAGATGATGAATCTTTATCTTCCACATCGCAATCACTAAATTATTTCAGAAGGGTTTCAATATCAATATAATCCCTAGCCGTGCTGCTCTTGTAACGTTTATCAGCAATGAAGCCAAGAACAAGGTCTTCAGCAGTGTCCAATACATGCTGAATATGTTTATATTCTTCATTAGACATAATAACAGCAGCAGGTTTATGCCTTTTTTCGATAATCACAAGTCCTTTACGCGCTTTTTCAAGTATCTTCTCAATCCCTGACCTGAGCTCCGAAACCCCAACTAATGTAGTATTTTCCTTAATCGTTATCATAATATTTCCCTCCCGATTAGAACATACCATATGACAATATAAATGTCAATACATTCGCCAAATGAATTGCCATTTTATTTGGCTTTTTGTTGCACCAAAACCTCGCTTTTTTGTCATTGCGAAGGATGAAATCTTGAAGCAATCTCGTCTTTATAATATTCGTCTTCTTCCCATTTTGCAGGATTGTTTTTAATGTATTTGCGGATACGATTCAAAAAATTTTCATCACGGATAACATGCTCATAATAATTTCGCTGCCATAATTTTTGACCGGGGGAATTACGAAGTTCATTTATCCGTTTTGTGCCTGCCGATTTAAACGCCCGTACAATCGTCGGCAACGAACCGGATACTGGCAAACCAAATTGTTCCGTACGGGCACGGCGTGCCGTGCCCAAATCATTGATGACTATTATTCCATGTATATGATTCGGCATGATAACAAATTCATCTAATTCAATTTTATTTCGAATATGTGTCGATTTTATCCATTCGTCATTGACGATATTACCATATTCATTAAGGGCACAGCACGCTGTGCCCCTACGAATCTTGATTTCCCCAAATAATTGCTGCTTGTCATGCGTACATATCGTTACAAAATAATAACCATTTGATGCGTAATCATAATTCTTCAAACGTGTTGATTGGCGATGATGAATTTGAGAATCGTATCTTTTATTCTGAATATTCATATCCTTTCGTATAAATTCCCTTTTCCCCAGACAGTCTGTTGTGTTCGTATGCCGAACGTTCGAAATGAGCGGTTTTTGGAGCGGCTTTAGCCGCGGAAAAAATCCGCTCCATTGAGTTGTTAGAAGATTATTCAACCAAAACTTTTATTAAATCAACTGCAGTATTAAAACCATCTGAACAGATAATACGCAACAACAGTTTCTCTTTAGCATGAAAATATTCTACCTCCTTTTTAATGTTTTGTGCCTGGATAAAACTTGTTTCAGGTGTCCAATTTTTCCCGCTATCATTACTCGATTCCAGCCGATAAAACAGACAATCTCCGTCACGGTCTCTACCAATCCACTCGATATCAACAATACCAGTAATTTTAGAATTATCCTTTGGTTTTATAATCCTTACCGTTGGGGGATTTGGGCTACGTATCTGTTCGTATAAAATGACTTCATTTTTCTTAATCAATATTTTGTTCACTTCAGATGAGAAAGGAATAGAAAATGCAAACATTCCACTGTCAATAGTCCTGTCGCCGTCGTCCATAATTACAGTCATAGGGGATGTTCCAAACGTATGTTTTGTAATAACAGAACCTTTTGTGTCTAAGATTTCTATGGTATACTGACTTTCTTCGCCCGGTGGATCAAAAAGAGGATAATCTAACACGAAAGGCAAGGAAGATAGAAATAGTTCTTTTTCTGAATTTGGATCAAGATAACCTTGAACACATAAATATTGCTTTTTAGAAAGCAGCTCAGACTTCGCGCTATTTGCAAGCAAAATAAGAATCATTCCCAAAAACAATATACTAATTATTTTTACCTTACGCATTCCCCGCTCCTTTTTTTAATTTCTTCTAACATATATCATTGAACAGCTACCCTTATTTTGTTGTGATAGCAAATAATTATATAAAATATCAAGAAATCTTATTCAAAAATGACGTTTACAAAATCTCTATTATTTCTTTTGATGACTTTGTAATAATTCTATATCCATTGTCTGTTACCAGCACCATGTCTTCTATCCTGATGCCGCCCCATCCTGGAATATATATGCCCGGCTCAACTGTAAAAACCATACCGGGCTGTAATACTTCATTACTTCTGGATGATATAGCAGGAAGCTCGTGTATATCCAATCCAACACCATGACCGGTGCTGTGTCCAAAGTATTCACCGTACCCTTTGCCGGCTATGTAATCACGCACTGCTTTATCTACATATGATGCCTTCACTCCCGGCCTTATGCTCTCAATAGCAGTCTGCTGCGCTTCCAAAACAATATTGTAAATTTCTTTTTGCTTTGCTGTTGCTTTCCCTAGAAATATGGTTCTTGTCATATCTGAGTTATAACCCGAAAACACACATCCAAAGTCCATAAGAACAGTGCCGTTTTTTAATAAATCCTGCGATGGCGCTCCATGAGGAAGAGAACTCCTGCTTCCTGAAAGTGCTATTGTATCAAAGCTAATATTAGACGCGCCATTTCTTTTTACTGTGTACTCAATCTCTTCTGCAATATCTACTTCTCTCATACCAAGTTTTATAAAACCCAAGATATGTTTAAATACTTCATCACTGATTCTCGCTGCTTTTTTTATTAAAGCTACTTCTTCTTTAGATTTAATAGTTCTTAATTCTTCTATCATGTTTACTGCTGGTATAAGTTGATTCTCTGGCAATGACCTTTTGATATCTTCATATTGTTTAAAGATTATTGAATTTGATTCAAAACCAACTTTCCCATTTTTATGTTTCTTCAATATATCTCGTAACAATAAGTGCAAAGCCCTTTCTCTTTTGAGAATTTTCGCATTCTTTGTTTCCTTCTGCGCCTGTTCAAGATAACGAAAATCCACAATAAGATAAACC
>CAYTGU010000047.1:0-3411 GCA_964437505.1 uncultured bacterium | reverse complement strand
TATATATGTCTTAGTATATGCCCTAATTTTTGCTTCTTTGTCTTGAGATATTTTTCATTATACTGATTTGACTTGATTTCAATGGGAACTCTTTCTGTAACCTCCAAACCATAACCTTGTAATCCTATAATCTTCTTCGGATTGTTTGTTAAGAGACGTATAGTTTTCAGTCCTAAATCTGCCAATATCTGAGCTCCAATTCCATAATCTCTTAAATCCGGACGAAAACCAAGCTCTACATTTGCTTCAACTGTATCTAATCCATTATCCTGAAGATTATACGCACGTAATTTATTTGCAAGGCCAATTCCTCTTCCTTCCTGAGACATATAAAGAAGAACTCCCTCGCTTTGTTTTTGAATTTCTGTTAATGATTGAGATAACTGCTCCCCGCAATCACATCTTAATGATCCCAATATATCTCCTGTTAAGCATTGGGAGTGGACTCTTACAAGCACATCCTTCTTATTTTTAAGATCTCCTTTTACAAGTGCGACATGAACAGAGTGATCTATTATGTCTTCATAGGCAATGAGCCTAAATTGCCCGTATTTTGTCGGTAGTTTTGTTTCTACAATTCTCTTGATTAATTTTTTAGATTTTCTCTTATATTTTATCAGGTCAGCTATTGTACATATTTTCAAATTGTACTGTTTTGCAAACTCAATAAGCTCAGGAACCCTTGACATGGTTCCGTCTTCATTCATTATTTCACAAATCACACCTGCGGGATATAATCCAGCCAGCTCTGCCAAGTCCAAAGATGCCTCTGTATGCCCGGCTCTTTCCAACACACCCCCAGCTTTAGCCTTTAAGGGGAAAATATGCCCGGGCTTTGTTAAGTCAGCTGATCTTGTCTTAGAATCTATAAGTGTTCTTACAGTTAATGCCCTGTCATAAGCTGATATACCTGTTGTTATGCCTTCTTTCGCATCAACTGACACTGTAAATGCTGTATCCAGCCTGTCGGAACTATCAGGTACCATAGCATTGATTTTTAGCTCGCTCAGCCGTTTTTCTGTCATAGGAACACAAATTAAACCCCTGCCATGCTTTGCCATAAAATTAATTCCATCCGAAGTTATCTTCTCTGCTGCTATAACTAGATCTCCTTCGTTTTCCCTGTTCTCATCATCCACTACAATAACAAATTTCCCTTCTTTAATCTCCTCTATTATCTGCTGTATCGTATTGAATCTATATTTTTTCATATTTAGATTATCCCTTTATCTTCTAGAAAATTCATATCTATCTTTTTAGTCTTCTCTTTGATAAGTTTCGCAACATGCTTTCCCAATATATCTACCTCTAAATTAACTACATCCCCTCTTTTTTTATTGTCCAGCGTCGTAGCACTGATGGTATGTGGAATAAGCGCGACTTTAAAACTTCTTTTATAAACTTCGGCAACTGTCAAGCTCACCCCGTCAACAGCTATAGAACCTTTCTCAACAACATAGTTCATAAGTTCATCTTTTGTCTCTACTTCAAGAATTGCACGAGAACCAGGAACTGCGGATATAATAGTTCCCGTATTATCAATATGTCCCAGAACAAAATGCCCGCTCAATTGATCCCCCGCACGCAGAGGTTTTTCAATATTAACCTTGTTCCCCACACGCAATAACCCAAGATTTGTTCTTTGCAAAGTCTCATTAATCACATCTGCTGAAAAACCTTCTCCATTTATTTTTGTAATGGTTAAACAAACTCCATTAATTGCAATGCTATCTCCTATATTTGAGTTCTTTATGCTTTTTGTCCCAATACAGAGTTCGCAAGATTGAGAGGTCCTCTTTATTCTAATAACACTACCTATTTCCTGAATTATTCCAGTAAACATATATTTTACCTGTCCGGTGTTACCAGTTCGGATACCCTTCTATCATTATATCGTCTTGGAATCTTCTGACTCTAATATCCTTCAGGGAAACAGCATCTTTTATCTTACTTACTCCCCTGTTCCCAAAAGGAACGAATGCCTTTTCTCCCCCTATTATTTTTGGGGCAATAAAGGCAAAAATTCTGTCTACTGCTCTTTCTTCTATAAATGAGGATATCACTCTTGATCCCCCTTCAACAAGGACACTCGCAATGCCTTTTTTGCCTAGTTTAGTAAGCAGGTCGCAAATATCGACAAAATTATTTTTATCGCTTTTACAACATATTACTTCAAGCCCCATTTGTTTCAATTTTTTAACATTGGACTCAGGAGCTCCTTTTGTAACTGCAATAATGGTAGGGGCTTCTCTAGTGTTCAAAACCCTTGATTTCAGTGGAATATTTGCATGAGAATCCAATATTACTCTCTTTGGTATTTTATTTACAACCCTACAGTGTCTTGGTGTAAGACGAGGATTGTCTTTAATAACAGTACCTGCTCCAACAAGAACTGCGTCTGAGATACTTCTTAACCTATGCACAAACCTTCTGGATTTATCATTGCTTATCCACTTAGAGTCACCTGTTTTTGTGGCAATTTTACCATCAATACTCATTGCATATTTAACTGTAACAAATGGCAGTTTAGTTGTTATATGTTTGATATAAACCTTATTGAGTTCCTTTGCTTGTTTTTCCATAACTCCGCATACAACCTGAATATTAGCCATTTCTAATGCTCGCATGCCCTTGCCTTCTACTAATGGATTTGGATCCTTCATTCCTATTACTACTCTGCCCAATTCATTTTTAATAATAGAAGGCACGCACGGAGGTGTTTTTTTATTAGTATGCGCACATGGTTCCAAATTTACATACAATGTCCCACGCCTTGTCTTTTTACCAGCGTCTTCAATAGCACAAATCTCTGCATGAGATGCTCCATAATGCATATGATATCCTCTCCCAACAATCTGCCCGTTTTTAACAATAAGCGCTCCGACCATTGGATTAGGAGATGTATGCCCCTCTCCTTTCTTTGCCAGGGCTAAAACCAGTTTCATGAATTTTATATCCTCGTTAATCATTTAATTCCACAATCTAAAACTAAAAAAATCCCAAATTTCTTCGGGATTAAACCAGTTTCTCTTTTATCCTCTCCCATCCAGACTATACTGTCGGCTACGGTCTTGAACCGTATCAATTCTGTTCCTGCACAATTACAGGAACCAAAACTTGCGGGCTTTCTTCAATAACAAGAAGGTTCACCGCCGGTAGGGACTCTCACCCTTCCCCGAAGACATATATATGATAGCAAATTTTTCTTTCATGTCAAGCAGCAAAGGTTGAAAATGCAAATTTTCTCTTGAGTTATAGACTAGAAAAGTGTTAAATGTAGCTGCCTTTAATACTGAAAGGACATGAAAGGGACATGGTTAGGGAAAAAAATTGGAGAAAGATACTACTAGGGTTAGGTCTTGACAATAAAGATGGTCACAAGCGATTTACGAAAGGCTATAATTTCTATCT
>CAYTGU010000046.1:0-3455 GCA_964437505.1 uncultured bacterium | reverse complement strand
GCAGATAAGGAATTTTATGAGCACTTGAAGAGATTTTATGATGGATGGTTTGGGGAAAAACAATAAGAGGGAATTAATATGTTAAAGCAAATTTCTAAAGAATTAAAAAGGCATGTTCCGTTTACTGTGTTTGGAGCTGCTACAGGCATTATCGTCATGGTCTTGATAGTTTTTTTCAATGTTCCTAAGGGGGCTTCTAATGCTCTTTTTTATACTTTACATCCTCTTCATGTTGTCTTGAGCGCGCTTGCAACAATATCTATGTATAAACTGCATGGAAAAGGCAAGCTCTGGGTGGCAATTCTCATTGGTTATACAGGCTCCATTGGGATAGCTACATTAAGCGACGCTATAATACCTTATCTTGGAGGAGGTTTGCTTAATGTTCCAATGGAATTTCATGTGCCATTTATAGAGACTGCAAAGATGCCGTTTATTGGAATTGCAAAATGGAAGATTGTGAACTTTGCGGCAATACTTGGAATTGTAATCGGTTATTTGAAACCTAAAACTAAATTTCCGCATTTTGGGCATGTTTTATTAAGTACGTGGGCATCCTTATTTGGTTTCACAGCGTTCGGCATAGCAAACTGGATTCCTTTACTTCCTTTTGTTTTTCTGTTTTTATTTCTCGCAGTTTGGATTCCATGTTGTGTGAGTGATATTGTGTATCCTCTTTTATTTGTAAAAAAAACCCAAAAAAAAAGGAGCGCGTCTAAATTATGAATATAGCAATATCAAGTGGTAAGGGTGGAACAGGAAAGACTTTTGTTGCTACTAATATAGCAATTGCCTTTTCAAAAAAAGGAAAGAAGGTTTCTTATCTTGATTGTGATGTTGAAGAGCCGAATGGTCATCTTTTTCTCAAACCTCAGATTGATAAGGAAGAGGACATCAGCTTACTGGCGCCTGTTGGTGTTGATAATGAGAAATGCATCAAATGCGGTAAGTGCCAGGACGCATGTCATTATAATGCAATAGCTGTAATAAAAGATAAGGTTCTATTCTTTCCTCAATTGTGTCATGTTTGCGGGGCATGTAAGATCGTTTGTCCTAAAGATGCAATTATTGAAGAGGATAAGAAAATAGGTGTCTTGAAACATGGTAAAAGCGGTGAAATAGATTTTCATTATGCGCTTCTTGAAACCGGTGAGGGAGGAATGTCTCCCAGATTGATTAAAAGAGTTAAAGAATACGCAGGTGACGGAATAAATATATTCGATTCTTCTCCCGGAACTGCATGTCCTGTTGTGGAAACAGTAAAGGATGTTGATTTATGTGTGCTTGTTACAGATCCCACGCCTTTTGGAGTGAATGATCTGAAACTAGCTGTGGATATGAGCCGTAAGATAGGTCAGGAACCGGTAGTCCTAGTCAATCGCGCTGAATATATGGACGATAATCTTAAAACATATTGCAAGAAAGCGCAGTTGGAAATTATAGGAGAAATCCCTGATGATAGAAAAATAGCGGAGGTCTATTCTGTAGGAGATATAGTTGTGGAGAAATTGCCTCAATACAAAAAACTATTTGAGGATATTGCTGAGAGGATAGAGAAACTGGCGCAGGAAAAGAGAGTTGTTAAAGAGATATTTTCTTCTATGGAAAAAGAGGAAGAAAAAACAGATGATAAAAAAATAGAAAAAGCCAAGGTTTCAACCTTTTCTAATGCAAATAAGCCAAAAGAACTGGTTGTTATAAGCGGAAAGGGCGGTACGGGGAAGACTTCTTTGACAGCTTCTTTTGTCGCTCTTGCTAAAAAGACAACAATATCCGATTGTGATGTAGACGCAGCTGATCTGCATCTGCTTTTAGCTCCGCAAATTAGGAAAAGAGGAAATTTCAGCGGAGGTGTGCTTGCTGAAATAGATCCGGAAAAATGCACAGGCTGTAATAGATGCAAGGATGCATGTCGGTTTTTGGCTATAGAAAACTACAACAGCGAGTCAGGAAAAGAATTATGCCGTATTGATCCTATTGCCTGTGAAGGATGCGGCGTATGTTACCTCGTTTGTAAAGATTCGGCTGTAAAAGTGGAAGATGCCATTAATGGAGAATGGTTTGTTTCGGAAACAAGATTTGGACCAATGACTCATGCAAAACTTGGAGTGGCTGAAGAGAATTCAGGAAGGCTTGTTACGCTGGTAAGAGATAAGGCTGGTGAGGCAGCCTTAGAGATTAACGAAAACAAGTTAATAATAGACGGCGCTCCTGGAACAGGTTGCCCTGTGATAGCCTCTATAACTGGTTCTGATTATGCCTTAATTGTTACAGAGCCGACCGTATCAGGTATTCATGATATGAAGCGCATTCTTGATGTAACAAGACATTTTGGAGTTAAATCAGGAATTGTAGTAAACAAATATGACCTGAATATAGATATGACTGAAAAAATCAAAGGTATAGCGAAGGACTATAATGCTGAATTTATTGGAACAATACCGTATGATAAAAAGGTGACTGAAGCACAGATGAAGGCACTGTCTGTTGTTGAATATACAGAAGAAGGAGCCGTTGTAAAAAGCATAAAACAGATTTGGGAAAAGATAAGCTCTATTATCAACGTAAATCAATAACAAGGAGGTAATCAAATGCCAAGAGGAGATGGAACGGGACCATCAGGTCAAGGACCAATGACAGGAAGAGGTATGGGAGGTGGAGCTGGTGCAGGACAAGGTGGAGGACAGGGCAGAATGGATGGCACACGTCCAGGAGCAGGTCCAAGCGGAAACTGTGTTTGCCCGAGTTGTGGGGCAAAGGTTTCGCATCAGGCAGGAGTCCCATGTTATAATGTCAAATGTCCCAAATGCGGGGCAAAAATGGTCAGGGGATAGACGCAATTTTGTAATTGTTTAGATTTACTTATAGGGGCACAATATTTTGTGCCCCTATTTTTCTAAAAAAACAAAAGAGGAAAATAATGAAAATACTAATTATCTTCAATCATCAACCTTATGATAACACGGATGTCACATGGAATGGATTGCGTCTCGCTGGAAAATTACTGGATGTGGGACAGAAAGTAAAAATATTCTTGATGAATGATTCTGTTGATATGGCACGTGAAGTATGCAAACCACCTGAAGGATACGATCAAGATTTGTCTCAGATGTTAAAAGATTTAATTGCCAAGGGCGTATCAGTTAAAGTGTGTGGAACATGTATGACACGTTGTGGAATTCACAAAAATCAGCCTTATTTTGAAGGTGCTCAGAAAGCTACAATGCCAGAATTAGCCGAATGGGTAGTCGATTGCGAAAAGATACTTACTTTCTAACAAACTAAATATATAGAAAGGCTAATAAGGGAGTATCTCATGAAAGATAGTAAAATTGTATTCCAATCCATAGGAATTATCCATTCTCCTCATAAAGAAATTTCCAAAATCCCAATACAACCAGTTTTTTGTAAGGGCATTGAAGGTACAGTTATATTGAATAATAAATATGCCGATG
>CAYTGU010000045.1:0-3507 GCA_964437505.1 uncultured bacterium | reverse complement strand
GTTATTGACGATTTTAAAAAGGGTCATCTTGAAAAAACGTATGACTTTTTTCACGATTTTCCCGATATGAATCTGATTGGCACTGCAAGGCGCAGTATACTCAAGCGAGAACTATATAATTTTCGCGGCGTGCAGATGGTTGATCTGATACATGCATCGAGAGGATGCCGATTCGATTGTTTTCCATGCTGTACGCCATATTTGGGAGGACGCAAATTCAGACCTCGTCCTATTGATGCGGTAATGAAAGAGCTGGAAAGCATAGATAATAACAGGTTGTTTTTTGTTGATAATTCTATGGCTCAGAACGACGAATGGGAAAAGGAGTTGTTTAAGGCAATTGCCCCATTGAAAAAGAAATGGATATCTCATCCCATAAAGGATGATGACGAAATATTGGATCTGGCCGCCAAGGCAGGGTGCTGGTATGTGTATCAAGCAATAATAGATACCTCGGATCATATTCGCAGAAGAGTGAAACGACTGCAGGAACGCGGTATTGGAGTTGAAGGGACAATTCTTCTCGGATTAGACTATCACGATGAAGATTATATAAAGCGATTGGTTGATTTTCTTCTGGAAATAAATCTTGATCTTGCTGAATTCACTATCCTTACTCCGTTTCTTCATACGCCGATCAGAGCTCAGCTGGAAAAAGAAAATAGAATTCTTCATAACAACTGGATTCAATATACAACAGGAGAAGTTGTGTTCAAGCCGGCTAAAATGACTGCAAAATCCCTGCAAAAGATGTATCACTATGCATGGGAAACATTTTATTCTGAATGCGGCAAAGAAATGAAAATGGCAAAGCTGTTTTTAAAAACTATTGAAAAAGAAAAGAAAGACGGGACTTATAAAAGAGCCAGATTAAATACCAACCGAACATGGTCATGAGAATTCTGCTGATCGCTTCCAATATTGCCAGTACTCCGTATCCTGTATATCCATTAGGATTAAGCATGCTTGCAGCAGCTCTGCGTAACGGAGGACATAAGGTATCTCAGTTTGATTTCCTTCAGAATAATAAATCTATGGATGCGCTTTGCAATGCAATAGGGGAGAGTACTCCTGATATTATTGGCGTGTCAATTCGCAATATTGATAATGTAAACCTTCTAAACGAACAAAGATATATTGATGTTGTTAAGGATATTGTGCAAACAATTCGCACGCAAACAAGTGTGCCGGTAGTGCTTGGCGGTGCGGCATTTTCCATTATGCCTGAATCAATACTGCGTGAAGTTGGCGCTGATTATGGAATTGTCGGAGAGGGAGAGACACTGATGCTTAAATTTGTTGCAGATGCCGAGAAAGGGAAGTATCCAAAAGAACGCTGTATACGGACTGCATCCAAATTAAGCGGGAAGGAAATTTCCTCCGCATATTATGATCCTGATATCATGAGTTTTTATCTAAAAATGGGAAATATCGGATCTATACAAACAAAGCGTGGCTGTACACATAAGTGTGTGTACTGCTCATATCCTGTTTTAGAAGGCGCTAGTATTCGCTGTAGAGATCCGCAGACTGTAGTTGATGATATTCAAATGTTGATCGATACGCACAAAGCAAAATATATCTTCTTTACCGATTCGGTTTTTAATGATGATCAAAAACATTATCTGGACGTAGTTCGGGAAATGGCAAAAAGAGGAATATCTACTCCATGGACTGCGTTTTTCAAGCCGGAAAAGCTGGATGATGAGATTATAGCGCTAATGAAACAAACAGGTTTGAAGGCAGCAGAGCTTGGGTCTGATGCATCCACTGATACAACACTTCGTAGACTTGGGAAATCATTTTTGTTTAAGGATATTATTGAGTGCAATGATACCTTTGTACGCTCCGGTATTGCCACAGCGCATTATTATATGTTTGGTTGTCCTGGCGAGACGCGGGAAACAGTGCTTGAGGGAATAGAAAATATCAAAAATCTAAAAAAAACAGTATCTTTTATTTTTATGGGAATACGAATTCTTCCCGGTACCGGTCTTGAGAGTATAGCGCAGAAGCAGGGAATCCTTTCCAGCGGTCAGGATTTACTGGAACCTGTTTACTATATTTCTCCAAATATTGATAAGAAGTGGCTAGAAAAGACATTAACTGAAGCATTTTCCGGTATCAGGCATTGTATTTTTCCGCCTGATGTTATGGATACCAGTTTGCAATTTCTTCATAAACTCGGATATTCAGGCTCCATGTGGGATATGCTTCTTTCCGAAAATAGAAATAAAAGAAAAAAGTCACGTGAAACATAATAATCCTTTATCCACAGAGCATATCTGGTGCGTTCTTCCTGTATTTAATAACAAGGATACTGTGAAAGATGTTGCTTTATCATGCCGTTCATATTTACAGCATATACTTGTTGTTGATGACGGCAGCACTGATACTGATGTGTCTTCCTTGTTTGCTGACACTGATGTTATTGTACTTGGGCATGAAAAAAATCTTGGCAAAGGCAAAGCAATTCTTACTGCCCTGAAGTACATTAAAGCTCAAGGCGGGCGCTTTATGATTACGATTGATGCAGACGGACAACACTATCCACAGGACTTGAAGAAATTCATACCTTTACTCCAAGAAGATGAGACGAATATTATTATTGGATGCAGAAGACTTCAGGGGAAACATGTTCCGCGTAAGAGTCATTTTGGGAAAAAGGTTGCTAATTTTTGGCTGCATGTAGAAACAGGAGTTTCGATTGAAGACTGCCAGAGTGGGTTTCGCGCATATCCTGTGCAGTATCTTTCACAGATGAAGCTAACAGGCTCTCATTATGATTTTGAAACTGAAGTTCTGGCGAGGGCAGTATGGGCGGGGCTACATTTGAAGACGATTGAGGTTGATGCATGGTATCCTGAACCTCAATCTCGTATTTCGCATTTTAAGCCATTTATAGACAATATGCGCATTTCCTGTATGCATACCCGATTAGTAGGCAGATGTCTTTTGCCGTTTCCGCACCGAAAACTGGTTCATGAAGCCTCAGAAAAAATTGACCTGAGTGTGCTGCGCAGTCCCCTAAAATTACTGAAGATGCTGTTAAAGGAGAATGCAAGCCCCTCCGGATTAGCTATATCAGCAAGCGTGGGAATCCTTCTTGCTGTACTACCGCTTATCTCAATTCATACACTGGTGATTATTTATGTGACAGCGCGTTTGCATTTGAACAAGGTGATGGCTGTGACCATACAGAATTTATGTATACCGCCTTTTGTTCCTGCAGCCTGCATTGAACTTGGGTATTATATGCGTCATGGCCGCTGGTTAACCGATGTTTCAATGGATGTTATTTTTAAGCAATTCCCCGACAGATTGTGGGAATGGCTGCTCGGCTCTCTTATCATTGCGCCTGTATTGGCAATCATTGTAGGAATAAGTGTGTTTTTTACTGCGAAGGCATTACAAAATAGAATTGATAATTAAAAATAAGCGAACTACATATTTATGCTTTTTACTTTTCGTCCACTTGTGGACGGCCGGGATAGCCCAGTGCTTCAC
>CAYTGU010000044.1:0-3600 GCA_964437505.1 uncultured bacterium | reverse complement strand
GAGATTGTGATAAATAAACTACCGTTTATAATTTTAACCTTTTGTATGTTTTTAATGAATACCGTTTCATTGTCAGCAGCCATTGATAATCTAGAACGCAATAAGGATATTGCACAAATAAATCTTCACAGTACAGCAACCAGACTTGGAGAGGATTTAAAAAATATCAAGGGTGAGAAGAAACGTATCCATTTAATCCGTTCATTTATTGATCCGATCCGTTTTTATTCTGACAAATCCGGCTACTTTTATGTTTATGACTACAATTGTGTGAATATGGCGCATGCCACACAAAAGCAACTAGTAGAAAAGGATCTTCGCAATTACAGGGACTGCAAAGGGAAATTTGTAATTCGTGAACTTGCAGAAGCAGCTAAAAAAGGCGGTGGATTTGTTGAATATTACTGGGTAAAGCCAGGTATAAAAGGAGAACATAAAAAAATTGGCTATGTTGAACCAATTCCGAATACAGAGTACTTTATAGGTACAGGCGTATATCTAGCTGAAATGACATTAGGTGAAACACTTGTAAGGCAGTTGTGGACCGACATGAAAGAGACAGATATGAAAGCGATTAATGAAACAATCTCTGAAGGTTTTCAGGCAGTACACCAGTACGGTACCAACAACCGTCAGCAGGAAATAGAACTTATCAGCAAACTGCGTCTTGGTGATTATACTTTATCAGACATCAAAATAACTCAAAAAGACCCACTCATTGTTGCCACCTATTTCGTTTCTGTAAATGAAACCATTAAAGGGAAACGTCTGTCAAAAAAACCAGCGCCCCGACTTAGTGTTTTCTTGAAAGTTAAGGACGGATGGCAATGGATTGCACATGCCAATTTGAAGTCTCTGGAAGAGCGTTAAAATTAATTTAGTGGCTGAACTCAGACGTTAATAAAAATCGGAGTGGAAACTATGAATCAAGAAGCGAAACCTGAAGTTGTAAATGATTTAGTGAATTATCAAGATGAATCGGTCGTAAGTAGAACTTTAATAAAAAAAGAAACTGGAACGATAACATTGTTTGCATTTAGTAAAGGACAGGCATTAAGTGAACATACAGCTTCATTTGATGCTATGGTTTATATTCTTGAGGGCAAAGCAGAAATCACAATTTCAGGTAATCTAAATACTTTAGAGTCAGGTCAGATGATTGTTATGCCGGCTAATAAGCCCCATGCTCTAAAAGCTATAGAAAATTTCAAAATGATGTTAACGATGATTCGATCATAACTAGATTTGAAGATCAATATTATTTCAGATATTTCTGAATATTTTTTATTTTTTGCCGAATGTCAGGAGCTTCTGTGATCTCAGTAACTAAACTTGCGCAGGAAGCTCCGGCTTTTACTACTTCAGCTATGTTAGATTCTTTGATCCCTCCTATTGCCACAAAAGGAAGATCAATGTTTTTAGAGACGTATCTTATATATTCAAGACCTACTGCCTGAGTAGCGTTCCTTTTAGTTTGAGTTGGATAGATTGGTCCAACTCCTATATAATCTGCCCCCATTCTTAAAGCTTCTTTGGCTTGCTTTGGGTTATGTGTAGAAAGGCCAATAAATTGGTCTGGTTTAATTAACTTACGGACCTCTTTGAGAGGAATATCATCCTGCCCAATGTGGATACCATCTGCTTCACAAAGAATAGCAAGATCAACGTCATCATTGATGATAAATATAGCATTGTATTCTCTAGTAATCTTTCGCAACCAACAGCATTCTTCATATTTAATTCTCTTTGTGCGGAATTTTTCTCTGTATTGAATAATTCTAATTCCGGCTTTAAGCATTTCCCGAGCCACATATTTGTTCCTTCTTCCACAACTGGTTTCAAAACATGTGATTCCGTAAATTTGACCAGAGAATATGTCTTTTAGATTAGGTTTCATTTGTTTATATTAAATCATGAGTAATATATATCAAGCATTTTATCTGGTTTTTTTTTATTGCATTTGATAGAATTGCCTCTGCTGTGTAATTGATTAGGGGGATTAAAGTGAAAACATATGAAGAAATAAATCAAAAAATAAGAAAAGGCGAAGCAGTAGTTGTAACTGCTGAGGAGATTATTGATATAGTTGAGGAGAAAGGCATAAAAAAAGCTGCAAAAGAAGTGGATGTTGTAACAACAGGCACATTTGCTCCAATGTGCTCCTCGGGTGCTTTTATTAATTTTAAAAATTCAAAGCCAAAGATAAGGGCTCAAAAAGTATGGTTGAATGGTGTTAGCGCGTATACCGGACTTGCTGCCACCGACGTTTATCTTGGAGCAACGGAACTTCCTGATGAGGATTTATTAAATAAGGTATTTCCGGGTACTTTTAAATATGGAGGCGGGCATGTAATAGAGGATTTAGTTGCCGGCAAGCATATAAAGCTTAAGGCAATATCTTATGGAACAGATTGTTATCCGAAGAAGGAACTTGAGACGGTAATAGATATAAAAAGTGTGAATCAAGCTATTCTAACAAATCCAAGAAATGCATATCAAAATTACAATGTTGCAATAAATAAATATTCTGACAGAAACATATATACCTATATGGGAATCCTAAGACCGAAGATTGGGAATGCAAATTACTGCAGCGCCGGACAATTAAGTCCTTTGCTGAATGATCCTTTTTACAAGACCATTGGCATAGGAACAAAAATATTCCTTGGTGGAGGGGAAGGATTTGTCTATTGGGAAGGGACGCAGCATAATCCGCATGTTAAAAGGGGTTCTAATGGTGTAGTAAGAGGTCCAGCAGGAACTCTTGCTGTGACTGGAGATTTAAAACAAATGTCTTCGGAGTGGCTGAAAGGCACAAGTATTACAGGATACGGCGCAACTCTAACCGTTGGCATAGGCATTCCAATCCCAATTTTAAATGAAGATATAGTTAAATATACAGCTGTAAAAGATGAGGATATTTACACTCAAATCATTGACTACAGCAAAGATTATCCAAATGGTGTCAACAAAAGCTATGGCGAGGTTAATTATAAGCAGTTAAGAGATGGATATATAGAGTTAGAGGGGAAACAAGTTCCTACAGGCGCATTGTCAAGCTATAAGAAGGCAAGGGAAATAGCAGAAATCCTTAAACAAAGGATTAAAAAGGGAAGATTTGAGCTGGCAAAGCCAGTTAAATCTCTTTCCTCGGGAGAATAAAGATGATTAAGAAAAGAGTTGTTTTAACTTTTCCACATGAAGTAGTTAGCCAGCCGATAGTGTATCATCTTGTCAAGGATTACAATTTAATGATAAACATACTCAGAGCCAGAGTTACTCCACAGGAGCAGGGAAGATTAGTAGTAGAAATAAGCGGCAGGAAGAAAGAACTGGAAGCCGGCATGAATTATCTGGCTGAGTTAAATATAGATATTCAGTCCCTTGCACGCGATATTAAATGGCACGAAAATAAGTGTATTCATTGTACTGCTTGTATACCACATTGCCCAACAGATGCTATATCATTAAACAGAGATACAATGAAAGTATTATTTGATAAGCAAAAGTGTATAGCATGTGAACTTTGTATTCCTGCCTGCCCGTATCAAGCAATTGAAATAGTAATTTAGCTAAAGAAAAGAATAAAAGAGGCGCTTA
>CAYTGU010000043.1:0-3603 GCA_964437505.1 uncultured bacterium | reverse complement strand
TGGCTGAAAACGACGCTGTAGAGTTCGATATAGAGAAGGATGATAAAGGTCGTAACAGAGCTGGAAACGTTAAAAAGCTATAGAAAATATAGACTAAGTTATAAATCCAACAAATGAACCTGCTCAGTTAATTCTTTTAACTGGGCAGGTTTTCTTTTTTTGATTTTTCATCTAATTTACATTATAATCTTTAAAACCCATGCTTGAGGACTCAATATGATACTTGATAAAATAGTTGAAAATAAAATACAGGAAGTTAAGAACAGGAAAATAGAAGAACCCGTTGTTGTGCTCAAGGAAAAAATCGATACTTCTGATAAACCCAGGGATTTTGTATCAGGTATTTCAAAACATGGGAAAATGAATCTTATTGCTGAAATTAAGAAAGCATCTCCTTCTGCAGGAGTCATAAAAGAAGATTTTTCTGTAGAGAAAATTGCCGAAGCCTATAAAATGGCAAAAGTGGATGCAATTTCTGTTTTAACGGATAAAAAGTTCTTTCAAGGGGAGATAAAATACATAAATATAGTCAAAAATATAGCCAATGTCCCAATTTTGCGAAAGGACTTTATTGTAGATGAGTATCAAATATATGAGTCAAGGGCGTATAAAGCAGATGCAATTCTCCTAATAGTCCGAATACTTGAGAGATCGCAACTTGCAGATTATCTTGCTATGGCTGCCGAACTTGGAATGGCTGCACTTGTCGAAGTTCATTCTGAGAAGGAACTTGAGCAGGCGCTATACTGCAATGCAGAAATAATAGGAATAAATAACCGTGACCTTGATACTCTGGAGGTTGATATTGAAACAAGCCTCAGAATAAAAGAGGAAGTTCCTGAGGATAAGATTATTGTAAGTGAAAGCGGAATAAGAACAAGAAATGACGTTGAAGAACTTTATAAATATGGTATACATGCTATACTTGTTGGAGAGATATTAATGAGAAGTAATGATATAAAATCTGAAATACAAAAATTAATTGGTAAAGAGATATGAAATTACCCAATAAGCATGGCCGCTTTGGAGAGTTTGGCGGCAGGTTTGTGCCTGAGACTGTTATGCCTGCACTCTTGGAACTTGAAAAAGCCTATTTATCTGCAAAAAAAGACAAAGGCTTCCAAAAAGAATTAAATTATTACCTGTGTGAATATGCAGGTAGGCCTTCACCTCTATATTTTGCCCAAAGACTTACTAAAAGGCTTGGAGGCGCAAAGATATACCTTAAAAGAGAGGACTTACTACATACAGGGGCGCATAAGATTAATAATACTCTGGGACAGGTACTACTTGCCGTAAAAATGGGGAAAAAGAGAATTATCGCAGAAACTGGCGCAGGACAACATGGGGTTGCAACAGCAACTGCTGCGAGTATGTTCGGACTGGAATGTGAAGTGTTTATGGGCACAGAGGATATTCAGAGACAGGCTTTGAACGTCTTCAAAATGAAGCTCCTTGGAGCAAAAGTTACACCTGTAACCTCTGGAAGCAGGACGCTTAAAGATGCTACAAATCAGGCAATTAGAGATTGGGTTACAAATGTTGGAATTACGCACTATGTTATTGGCTCTGTTGTCGGACCTCATCCATATCCAATGATGGTGAGAGATTTTCAGGTAGTTATAGGAAAAGAAGCGCGAAAACAAATTCTTAAGGCTGAGAAAAAACTACCTGAGTATGTTGTTGCATGTGTTGGCGGAGGAAGTAATTCCATAGGGATTTTTTATCCATTTATACCTGACAAGAAAGTTTCTCTTATTGGTGTGGAGGCCGCAGGTTTTGGCATAAAAACAGGCAAGCATGCTGTAACACTGGGAAAGGGAACAGTAGGCACGCTTCATGGAAGTATGAGCTATCTCTTGCAAGACAGTAATGGACAGATAAAAATAGCCCATTCAATTTCTGCAGGGCTTGATTATCCTGGAGTTGGTCCGGAACACAGCTTTTTAAAGAAAACAGGCAGAGCTAAG
Source organism: uncultured bacterium (assembly GCA_964437505.1). GTDB lineage: Bacteria > JAHJDO01 > JAHJDO01 > JAHJDO01 > JAHJDO01 > JAHJDO01. The sequence continues at coordinate 1,633 of CAYTGU010000043.1, read as the reverse complement.
TATCATTCTATTACAGATAAAGAGGCTCTGGAGGGATTTAAACTGCTTTGCAGGACAGAGGGAATTATTCCTGCTTTAGAGAGCGCTCATGCAATTGCTTATGCAAAAAAACTTGCACCCAAACTAAAGAAAAACGCGATAATTATAATCTGTCTTTCCGGCAGAGGAGATAAAGATGCAAACATAGTAGCAGAGATATTGGGAGTAAAGTTGTGAACAGAATAGAAAAGGCATTTCTTAATCTGTCCGAAACAAATACAGCGGCTTTCATTCCTTTTATAACAGCGGGTTATCCAGACCTTGCTGTAACAAAAAAACTGGTTTTTGCATTTGAGAAAGCCGGAGCAGATATTATTGAACTTGGTGTTCCATTTTCAGATCCACTTGCAGATGGGCCTACAATACAACAAGCTTCTGAAAGAGCGCTTAAAAATAAAGTATTTTTGCCAAAAGTAATAGATTTTGTAAAGGATATCAGAGAGAAAAGCAGTATTCCCATTATCTTAATGGGGTACTATAATCCAATATTTAAATATGGAATTAACAATTTTGTGAGAGATTCTATAAAAGCTGGTATTGACGGAATAATTGTGCCTGATCTCCCTCCAGAGGAAGCCTCTTTGATTTATAATAAAACGAAAAATTCTTCTCTTGCTATAATATTTCTTGCTGCTCCTACAAGTACAGATGATAGAATTAAACGGATTGCCAGAATGACAGAAGGATTTATTTATTATGTGTCGCTTACCGGCGTAACCGGAGCTAGAGGCATGTTGTCAAAAACAATTAGAAAGAATGTATTAAGGATTAAGAATCTCACTTCCAAACCAGTTTCTGTTGGCTTCGGAATCTCTACGCCGCAGCATGCAAAAGAAGTTGCATCATACGCTGACGGAGTGATTATAGGAAGCGCAATAGTTAAGTTAATTGAACAAAACCTCAATAAGCCAGACCCGCTTAGTAAAGTCACCTCTTATGTCAAACAAATGGTAGATGCAACAAAAGTGAGAAAGTGAAGATTACAGGTTGAGATATGTCTGCAGAAATTATTACCATTGGAACAGAGCTGCTCACAGGCATCACTATCAACACAAATGCATCATACCTTGCAGAAAAACTTACATCGCTGGGCATAGAAACTTGTTTCCAAACCTCTGTCGGAGATAATCATCCTCATCTGGAGTCTGTGCTTTCTGAAGCAATTAAACGCTCAGAAATAATTGTTGTTACCGGAGGATTGGGCCCAACTGTAGATGACATAACTAGACAAGCTCTATCCAGTGTTCTGAAGACCCGCCTGATTCTGGAAACCGGTATTCTCTCAAAAATAGAACGGTTCTTTAAGGATAGAAAAAAGGAAACACCTTCAAATAATTATAATCAAGCGCTTATTATCAGAGGGTCTATGATTATTAATAATGAAATAGGAACAGCGCCTGGCTTGATTATTGAAAGAGACAAAAATACCATCATTCTACTTCCTGGTGTTCCAAAAGAATTAAAACAAATGTTTGAGCATACTGTTTCTAAATATCTTGAGAAAAAATACGGAAAAAATCTTGTCATTAAATCACGCATATTAAGAACCTTTGGTCTTGGAGAATCGGACATTGATGGGAGAATTACTCATATT
>CAYTGU010000042.1:0-3630 GCA_964437505.1 uncultured bacterium | reverse complement strand
AGATAGTCGAAAAACATAACGGGGAAATATGGGCAGAGTCAAAGCATGGTAAAGGCACCAAATTTATATTCACATTGCCTGTACAAGAGGAAAAGGAGGAATAAAACATGTCTGACAAGAAACGTATACTCATAGTAGAAGATGAAGTTGATATTGCAAAGGTTGTTAAAAAGAGACTTTCAGAGCACGGTTTTCAAGGCATAATTGCGGTTGACGGCTATCAGGGAGTTGAACTCGCCCACAAAGAGAGACCTGATTTAATCATTCTGGATTTAATGCTGCCTGCAGGCGGAGGCTTATCGGTTTTAAAGAAAATAAGGATAGCTACGAATACCATGGATATTCCTGTTATTGTTCTTACAGGAATTCAAGACGAGAAATATAAGCAACAGGTTCTGGATGAAGGGGTTGATGCGTATATGGAAAAGCCATATGAAGCCAGCGAGTTAATAGAGACCATAAAGAAAATTTTAGGAACCTAAGGGGTTTGAAATTGTCAAATTTATTAGATGCTCTTATTAAAGAAAATTTAATAACAATAGAACAGCTTCAGGATGCTAAAGATAAGCAAATTGGCGCGAAAAAGCCAATTCAGGAATTGCTAATAGAGATGGGGTTTATTAAGGAAGAAGATTTTATGAAAACTGCATCAATGGTCCTTAATATGCCGGTTATAAATCCAAATAATGAAAATATAGATTCATCCACTGTAGATTTGATATCTTGTGAGACAGCAAAACGTTATGGGGTTTTTCCTGTGCGTAAAAAAGGCAATACGCTTATATTGGCAATGAGTAATCCCCAGGATATTATGGCTCTGGACGATATAAAGCTTATGACCAAAATGGAGGTAAAGCTGGTTTTAAGCAAAAAGAGCGATATCAGTGACTGTATTAAGAAGTATTATCAATTGGATGATAGTCTTTATGATCTTTTAAAAAATGTTGCGGATGATGGTAAAATTGAATCGCTTAAGGGGGGCGAATCAAAGGGTGAGGCGATCAGCGCCGGGATACTTGAGGAGCATTCACCAATTATAAAGTTGGTCAATCTTATACTAAGTGATGCAGTAAAAGTTAGAGCAAGCGATATTCACATTGAGCCTCAGGAGAATTACGTTGATGTAAGGTATAGGATAGACGGTTATCTGAAAGACATCATGAGAATTCCCAATAATATTCATCCCAGGCTCTCTGCTCGTATAAAAATCCTATCAAATCTGGATATTGCAGAGACCAGAAAGTCTCAAGATGGCAGATTTACAATGTCAGCTAATGGAAGAAAAATTGATTTAAGAATTTCTATAATACCCACATATTACGGCGAAAAAATAGTATTGAGACTGCTGGATGCAAAAGAGGCTAAGATTGAGCTGGATAAGATAGGTTTTCAGCAGAAGGAACTGAGTATTTTTACGGAAACACTTAACAGACCTGGTGGAATGGTTTTAGTTACCGGGCCCACCGGCTCCGGCAAAACCTCTACTCTTTATGCGGCATTGAATTATATAAAAAGTGAAACAAAAAACATTATTACAATTGAAGACCCAATAGAATATCTAATAGACGGAATTAATCAAATACAGATTAATCCTGTAAAAAATATCACCTTTACGACTGGTTTAAAAAGCATCCTGAGACAGGATCCAAATGTGATTTTGGTCGGGGAAATAAGAGATAAGGAGACAGCAGAGATTGCTTTTAGAGCTTCTCTGACAGGACACATTGTTTTTTCCACACTGCATACAAATAGCGCAGTTTCTTCAATTACGAGATTACTGGATATCGGGTTAGAGCCGTATTTAATAGCATCTTCTATTATCTTAATCGCTGCCCAGAGATTAGTCAGGATCATATGCCCCCATTGTAAAGAGGAATACACACCGAATGAGGAGACAATTGATAAATTCGGAACTTATATAGAAAAATTCAATATAAGGAAATTTTATAAAGGCAAAGGCTGTGAGCAATGTATCTTTACCGGTTTTCTTGGCAGAACCGCTATCTTTGAGATATTAAAGATAGATGAAAAAATAAAGGATCTCATTTCTGAGAAATCCACGGAAGACATCATACTCAGGGAGGCAAGAAAGCGCGGGATGAAACAATTAAATGAGTCAGGATTTGAAAAAGTAGCAAAAGGTATAACGACATTAGAAGAAATTGGGAAAGTCGTGGGTATTGTTAAGGAGGATAAAATCTATGTGGAACAAAAAGGACTCAGAGAAAAGCCAAAGATACTTATTGCAGATGATGAAGAGGATATTTTAAAAGTTGTGGAAAAACGTCTAAAAATTGCAGGGTATGACGTTGTCAAAGCAAGAGATGGCAAGGAAGCGATTGAATATGCTGTAAAAGAGAAGCCTGATTTAATAGTTACGGATGTTACGATGCCCAGAATGAATGGATTTGAAGCAACAAAAATATTGCGGTCAAAACTTGAGACTGCAGTTATTCCTATAATAATGCTAACAGGAAGGCAGGATGAGAAAAGCGAGCTAAAAGGGCTTGATGCAGGAGCTGATGATTATATAACCAAGCCTTTTAGCAGTGAGAAGCTATTGGCAAGGATTAAGATGCTTTTAAAAAGGAAAGAACGGTGACTAAAACAATGAAAGACAGAGAAAAAACTAAAGAGCAACTCGTTAAGAAAATAAAGGCTTTGCAAAATCGGATAAAAGGATTTGAGAAGTCGAAATCTAGACGTAAGAAGGCGGATGAAGAACTGATAGAGGCGGCGGAGACAAAATCACAATTTACTTCCATGGTAAAGGAATAACTTTTTACTTTACACTGCCTGTTATGGAAATGGGGAAATAATTTATGACAAAAAAAATTCTAGTTGTTGATGATGAGCCTGATATTCTTAAGATTATAACGTTTAGAGTAAAAAAAATGGGGTATGAGGTTGTAACATCAGCTAATGGTCAGGAGGCACTTGATTTAATACAAAAAGAAGAGCCGGATTTAATACTGCTGGATATTGAATTACCCGTAATGAATGGATATGAAGTTTGTCAACGAGTTAAGACAAATGAAAAACTAAAACACATTCCAATTATTTTTTTAACTGCCAGCAGTGCTAGTAAGATTGCTGAGAAAGTAAAGGAATTTAATGCAGATGATTATCTTATAAAACCATTTGATTCTGAAGAATTATTAAAAAAGATTAAGAATTTTATATGATTGGTTGGAGAAGATGGAAAAAGTAAATGTTCTACTAGTTGATGACGAAAGAGATTTCAGGAATATTATGAAACGGAAAATAGAATTATGGGGTTATAATGTGATACCTATCTCTAATGGCAAGAAAGCCATTGATGCTGTAAGAAGTGGAAAGGGCAACATTGTAGTATTGGATTATATAATGCCGAAGATGGATGGATTATCTATCTTGAAAGAAATACGAAAGATAAATCTTCAAATTCCTGTGATTATGCTTACTGCACATCCAGATGAGAAGTCTATCAATTGGGCGAAAAGATTAGGAGTCTTAGCATTTATTCCCAAGTTCAAGGTTGGTTCAGACGCTGAATCCAGATTAAAACCTGCCTTAAAAATGGCAAAGGAGAAGTTTTTAGCGTATAAGGTTAACTCTGCTTTTAAGAAGAACCGTTGAAAAAATACAAAA
>CAYTGU010000041.1:1963-3695 GCA_964437505.1 uncultured bacterium | reverse complement strand
TCCATTATTCTGATGATTATGAATGTGTTTGCTGTTATAGCGTGAACCGTAAGCCCGATAAGTCCTGCCAGAAACCCAAGGGAGATGCCTTTGTATAAAGGAATAGTCTGCTGTTTTAAACTTCTTATAGCATTTCTAATTAAGGCGACTATTAGCCACAGAAGCCCCATGAGCCCTAACAACCCGGACTCAATAAGCGTTCTAATATATTGCCCGTCAATAAATGCATATCCTGTAGTACCATATCCTAGAATAGGATGATTTTCCCAGTCTTTTAATCCTGTTTTCCAGCTTATGATTCTTGCGGACGTAGAGGGCCCAAGAGTTATATTCCCTATCTTTACCTGAGCTTCTCTTTGCGGTTTGAATGTATATTCCACGCGCTTTGTTACCTCCTTAGGAACGAAAAAGAATCCGAGCAGAACAACAATAATAAAAACAAAAACTAGTTTGTTTTTCGCTTTTCCGAACCAGATGACAGAAAAATACATGGGGAATATAGCCATATATGACGCTCTTGAAAGCGTAAAGAGAAAAGGCGGCGCCATTGAAGCAATTAGGGCTAACAATAAATACTTTATACGCTTGCCTTTTATATAAACAAGCAGTCCAAGGGCTAATGCCATTATGAAAATCATATATCCGCCCAATGTATTTGGCTCGCCTACAGCACCCTCAAAAGGGGCGGAGACTCTTCCTGTTCCTATTTGGCTCATTCCATAAATTGAGACTAAAAAGCAAGTAACAAATAACGCTGTTAAATACATTTTAATCTGTTTTTTGGAATTTATTGTATTTACAACCATAAAATATAGAAGAAAATATTCAATATATTTGAGCACAAAAAATGTTCCCTTTAATGCGTCCACTCTGCCTGTAATAATGCCTATAGATGTTGAGAGAACGCATATAAGAGAATAGAATGCTATGGGTTTATTTAGAGGAGTCTTTGCAAAGACTCCCAGTTTGTTGTTTATTGCTATCCGCCCGAGCCATGCAAATGTTATTACGGCAAGCAGGATATCCTCCACTCTGATCGTTATATCTCTTCCTCCTGCTGTTCCAGCGCCCAGCTCAGGAGAAAGAAGCATAGAAAATATCAGAAGAAAGAGGGCATAATCTATGCGAATTAAGGCAAGAATCAACACACTTACTCCAACTACCAGAAGCAGCGGCATATAAGTTGACGTAGTGGCTACAAGCTTGCCCAGTATTAGGCTAAAACAAATAAAGGCTATCGGCAGTATCCATGTTACTCTGGCTGAAAGAGGAGTTTTTAATGGCATTATGAGGGATTGGTCTTTTTCTCTTCAGGAATAGAGGTGTAATAGCGATACTTATAGTAACTTGATGTATCTATTTCCATGTCTATCTTTATATCATTGAGAATTATACCCAGTACTTTCGCTTCTGCTTTTTCAAGATGGCTCTTTGCCCTTATAACTGCCTGGCGAGAGGTTTTCCCGACCTGGTATATTAATATTACGCCATCAACTAATTTACTCATTATTATAGCATCGGTAACAGGAAGAACAGGGGGAGCATCATAAAGCACAATGTCAAATTCTTTTTTGGATTCATTTATAAAAGTTTTCATATTTTCTGACTGCAACAGCTCTGCAGGATTGGATGGGATTATACCGGCGGTTAAGATATGAAGATTTTCAATTCCCGGAGTCTTAAGTGTTGCGTCAAATCCCAGTTTTCCCAACAGGATATCGGTTGATGTCTG
>CAYTGU010000041.1:0-1863 GCA_964437505.1 uncultured bacterium | reverse complement strand
ATAATACGAAATGCCTCAGATATCGGGCTTTTAGGCTCAAAATGGGTTATAAGCTTCTTATAGTACGGCTCTTTTTCTTTGCCTTTAACAAATAATTTTCTCCAGAATCTTAGCTTTCCCTCAGAAGATTTAACGTGAGGAACAACTCCTATTACAGAGACCTTAAGAAATCCCTCCATGTCGTCAATTGTGCCGATGGAAGTATCCAGTGCTTCTGAGACAAATGCAAAGATCAGTCCAAGAATTACTCCTATGACAGCTCCCATCATAATGTTTGTTTCTTTCTTTGGACTCGTGGGCTTTCGAGGTAAAGGAGCAGGTTCGACAATTGTTATTTCCTTTGCTTTTTCAGCTTCCATTATTCTTGCTTCTTCAAATTTATTCTTAAACATTGAATAAATAGTTTCGTTAATTGTGATATCTCTGCTTAATTGAGCTAACTCAATTTCTTTTTCCGAAGCGTCTTTCTTTTTTAAGAGAAGTTTTCTTCTTTCAACATCAATATTGTTGCGGATTTTTTGAATTTTTTCTTTAATAAATTTAACAGGTGGATATTCCTCAGTGTACTCAGTTAAAAGAGTTGAAAGCTGAACTTCCAGATCAACTGCTTTTTTCTCAAGTTCAACAACTTTAGTTAGCTGGTTTGAATAGTCTATATTCTCTTTTTTCTTAATATCAAACATTGGGTTTTTGCTGCGAAACTCATAGAGTCTTCTTTCGCTTTCTTTCAAAGCCCTCTGATAGTTTTTGAGTTGCGCCTCAATGAATTTTTTGGCATTTTGAGCCTCTTTTATTTTGGAGAGGTGATGTTCCAGTACGTATACCTCTGCTATTTTATTTGCCAGTGTTTGGGCTTTTTCACCATTGTCAGAAGATACAGAAATTTTTATTTGATTTGTATCGCCGATAACTTCTGTTTTTACATTATTCTTCAAGTTTCTTATTATAGATTCTTTTTCTATCCGAGAGGTATGCTCCTTTACTAATCCAATCTGCTGAGCTACCTTTCCCAGAACATTGAAACTTGTAATATTCGCGCCTTCGGACTCCATCGTATCTCCAGGGGAATATGTAATAATATCTGTAAGTATTGTGGCGATTGCTTTTCTTTTTTCCACCTTGATTATAGATGATGTTTCGTAGATAGGGGCCTGCATCTTTGTGTAGAAAATCGTGGCTGTTATAGTTAGCAAAACGAATAGCGCTATGCGGATTTTTCTTCTGTTTACAATACGCCAGTAATCGTGGATATCCATTTCATACGCAGGCATATCTTCTCCTATTTACTTCTGATAACGGCATCTTCATGAGCCGCGCCTATAGTCAGAGCGTTTGTAAGCGCTGCCAGCTGCAAACTCGGCAAAATTTGTTTAATAAAGTAATTTATGCTCCCAATCGTTGACCTGGGAACGTATATTATATCTCCTGGTTCAAGAAGGATATTATTTTTAATAGATCCCTTTTTAAATATTTTTCTGGTTGCGACAGAGATGACCTCTGGTTTCTCAAAACTGCCTCTTACAACTTTTGTGCTTCTTATAGTTGCGCTCTCTGTAAAACTTCCGGCTTCTGTGATAGCTTCAATAAGCCTCATTCCTGCGCGATAATGGACAACTTTTGGGGATCTAACCTCTCCCATAACAAAGACCTTGTCCTCCAGAACGATAGACGGAACAAATAATCTGTCACCATCTTCCACATATATATATTCTTCGGATTTTGACTTTATCATATAGCTGTTCAAATCAATTGTAATTATTATTCCATCCTGTTTTATCAGTTTTATGCGCTTTTTATCCGCGTTTTGGGTAGGTCCGCCTATAGACATAAGAAATTCTGCGAATTCTGTTGGTCCTTTTAATA
>CAYTGU010000040.1:0-3879 GCA_964437505.1 uncultured bacterium | reverse complement strand
GGCGAAATGGGGAGCATATCCCAAAAAATCAAAGAATTAGATGGGAAATTGGGGGACATAGACAAAAAATTGCGCCAAAAGCTACTGTTTGTCCCAAATATTCCACACAAGACAACACCAATTGGCAAGTCAGAAAAGGATAATGTTGAGATTAAAAAATGGGGAAGAATACCAAAATTCAATTTTACTCCAAAGCCTCACTGGGAAATTGCAAAACGTCTGGATATACTGGATTTTGAAAGAGCTTCAAAGATAGCGGGCAGCCATTTCCCCCTATATAAGGGATTGGGCGCTAGGCTTGAAAGAGCGCTTATAAATTTTATGCTTGATATTCACACAAAAAAGCATGGGTATAAGGAAGTATCAACTCCCTTTATAGCAAACAGGCTTTCTATGACAGGCACAGGACAGCTGCCAAAAATGGAAGAAGATATGTATAGATGCGAGATAGACGATTTTTTTCTCATACCAACTGCAGAAGTACCTGTTACAAATATACATAGAGATGAGATATTAAAAGAGAATGATCTGCCAATCTGCTATACAGCATATTCTCCATGCTTTAGAAGAGAATCAGGCTCTTATGGAAAAGACACCAGGGGACTTAACAGAGTACATCAATTTGATAAGGTTGAAATGGTGAAGTTTGTAAAGCCTGAAAACTCTTATCAGGAGCTTGAATCTTTACTTAAGAACGCAGAAACTATACTTCGTCAATTGGAGCTTCCATACAGGGTTATTGTGCTGAACACAACAGACATTTCATTTGCTGCGGCAAAATGCTATGATATAGAAATATGGGGAGCTGGACAGAATAAGCATCTGGAAGTTTCCTCTTGTAGTAATTTTGAGGATTTTCAGGCAAGACGTGCTAATATAAGGTTCAGAAGAAAACAGACAGAAAAGGTAGAGTTTGTACACACCTTGAATGGTTCTGGTGTGGCTCTTGCAAGAACTGTTGTTGCGCTTCTGGAAAATAATCAAAGGGAAGATGGAAGTGTTTCCATCCCTAAAGCTCTCCAGCCCTACATGGATGGGATGGAGATTATAGAATAAAAAGGAGGAGTTATGGAGTACGGTGGTGGTAATGGTCAAGATGATTTAGAACGCATGATTAATATAGGGAAGCAGAAGCTCAGTAAGTTTGGAGGCGTAGTTCCACTTATAGTTATTGGCTTGTTTGTATTGATACTGCTAAAAAGCGCAATCTATTCCATTGGTCCGGATGAGGTTGGCGTTGTACGGCGCTTTGGCAAATATATTGCTCCGCCAGTCGGATCAGGGTTACATGTAAAGCTGCCATTTGGAATAGACAAAGTAATCCCTGTAAAAGTTGAGCGTATATTTAAACAGGAGTTTGGCGTGAGGACTCTTCGTTCAGGAGTAAGGACCCAGTATTCAACAGGTTCTTATCTTGACGAATCTCTGATGCTTACAGGTGATCTCAATATTTTGGATGTGCGCTGGATTGTGCAGTTCAGGGTAAAAGATCCGGTAAAACTGCTTTTTAATACCAGGGATCCTGAGGATAATGTACGTGATATCTCCGAGGTAGTGATGCGGAGGTTTGTAGGTGACTACAGCGTAGATGAGGTCCTCAGCACAAAGAGAGAAGAGATTGATGACCTTGCTCATATTGAGATGCAAAAGATATTGGATAAGTATGAAACAGGGATTCAGATTGTTACTGTGAAACTTCAGGATGTAAATCCTCCTGATGAAGTAAAGCCGGCATTTAACGAGGTCAATGAGGCGAAGCAGGAAAGAGAGAGGGTAATCAATCAGGCACGACAGGCTTATAACAAGGTTATCCCGCGCGCTAAAGGCGAGGCTGAGAAAACAATACGAGAGGCTGAAGGATACGCTCTGGATAAAATAAACAGGGCAAAAGGAGAAGCGGAGAGATTCTCGACAGTACTAGCGGAATACAAGAAGGCGCCGGATATAACCAGGAAAAGGCTTTACTTAGAGACAATGATGGAGGTTTTACCTAATGCAAAAGAAAAGTATATAATTGACCCGGAGCAGTCTTCAATATTGCCGCTGCTTAATCTTGGACAAAAAGGAGGAGTAAAATAATGAAAAAACTTTTGAATGTATTTATTGCCCTAATTATCTTAATAATAATTATAGCTATGAGCGGGGTGATGTATGTTGTGAATGAGACGGAACAGGTTGTGATCACACAGTTCGGCAAACCTGTTGGTAATCCAATTACAAGCGCAGGACTGCATTTTAAAAAACCATTCATTCAGAAAGCACGTCATTTTGAGAAACGGCTTCTTGAATGGGACGGAGATCCAAATCAGATTCCCACCAAGGATAAGAAGTATATCTGGGTTGATACTACTGCGCGCTGGAAGATTGTTGATGCGTTGAAATTTCTGCAGTCAGTGAACAATGAGATGGGGGGACATGCAAGACTTGACGATATTATCAATTCTGCAACCAGAGATACAGTTACAAGGCATCTCCTTGTTGAAACAGTAAGAAATTCCAATCGCATTGTAGAAGAGGCGAAAGAAGTGGGAAAGGATGTAATAATTACTGACGAAGCCCTTGAACAAATAGAAGTAGGCCGTAAGGCATTAGAGAAGATAATTTTACACGATGCAAGTGAACTTGCTCCCCAGTATGGTATCGAAATTGTGGATGTGCGAATTAAGCGGATCAATTATGTAGAAGATGTAAGGAGAAAAGTCTATGATCGTATGATTTCCGAGAGGAAGCGCGCTGCTGAACAATATCGCTCTGAAGGGCAGGGTCGCCGTGCTGAAATAGACGGGCAGAGAGGAAAGGAACTCAAACTAATTACATCTGAGGCCTATAGACAAGCTGAGGGCTTAAAAGGTAAGGCAGATGCTGAAGTAATAGGCATCTATGCAAAGGCATATAACCAGGGTCCTGAGTTCTATTCATTCCTAAAAACCCTGGAGACGTATAAAAAAACCATTGATGAGACCAGCACAATAATCCTTACCACTGACAGCGATTATTATAAATACCTGAAAAGCCTGAAGCCTATTAAATAAATATTGGAGGGATGGCTGAGTGGCTGAAAGCGGCGGTCTTGAAAACCGTTTTCCGGCAACGGAACGTGGGTTCAAATCCTACTCCCTCCGCTAGGACTTCGTTGTCAGTATTTATCCTGGAGAGGTGGCCGAGCGGCTGAAGGCAGCTGCCTGCTAAGCAGTTGTGGGGGTAACTCCACCCCGGGTTCGAATCCCGGCCTCTCCGCCATGCACCAGAACGGAGTAAAGAAAGACTTGGGAAATATAAGTGAATAAATCTATAATTAATGAGGAGTGAATATGAGAGACTTTAATCGATACAGTAAATTTGACAAAAGAGATTCAGGAAGATCCGACAAAAGGGATTCTGGAAGACGCAGCTTTGAAAAGCAGATGCATGAAGTAACCTGCGATAAATGTGGTAAGAGATGCGAAGTCCCTTTCAAACCCACTGAAGGTAAACCTGTTTACTGTAGTGATTGTTTTGAAAAAACAGGGAATTCCAGTAGATACGGTGATAGAGATTCAAAAAGATCTGATAGAGGAGACTATAATAGATCTGGAGGAAGAGATTCGGGAAGATTCAGCAAGAGAGATTCCGGATCAAATAAACTTGAGCAATTTATAAAAGAATTTGAGCAACTTAACAGAAAACTTGATACCATACTAAAAGCATTAGAAGCCGCAAAACCAGTTGTAGAAAAAACTAAAGAAGTAGAAAACCCTGTTAAAGAGCCTAAAAAAACAGAAAAAAAAGTTGAGAAAAAGAAGATTGCGAAAAAAGTTTTGAAAAAGAAAGAACAACCTAAAGCAAAAAAGAAAAAGCCTGCGACAAAAAAACCAGTTAAAAAATCAGGATAGATAATAC
>CAYTGU010000039.1:0-3939 GCA_964437505.1 uncultured bacterium | reverse complement strand
TCACAGTATTCAGAGCAAAATTATTGCCATGGCTTTTTCTATGGCAGCAGAGATCGAAAGGGATCTAATATCCAAACGTACAAAAGAAGCGCTTCAAGCTAAGAAAGCTGCAGGAATTAAGTTGGGAAGACCACGAGGTCCAGGAAAAAGTAAGTTGGACAAATACCGGCCGGAAATTGAAGCTCTTCTGGCCAATGGATCTACTCAGAGATTTATCTCTAGACGATACGGAACCACCGAATCCAATTTCTCTAATTGGCTGAAAAAACGCAAATTAGAGAAAGCGAAATCTCAAGAAATAACGCAAATCCTGTGAAGAATTTACCCAACCTCCATTCTTATGGGCTTTTTAGGTGTGCACTTTTGAATTTAAAACAACCTCTGTTTTAGGACTTGACAGCCTTAAAATTAGGTGATAAAATCCTTGTAATATGATTAGCAAGAAAAATATGGAAGATATATTTGACGCTCTTGACCGGCAAATTGATATTTGCAACGGTTCTCCTATTTCACTTGTAGTTTGTGGGGGCACTGCTCTTTTTGCTCTCGGACTCGTTTTGAGAACTACCAAGGATGTAGATGTCCTTGGTGAAGCTGTTTATAGCGAAAAGGAAATCATTGTAAAAAAGATAGACAGATTTCCTGAAAGGTTTCTGCAAGCAGCAAAAGTCGTTGAGAGAGATTTCGAACTTCCGAAAGAATGGATTAATATAGGTCCAGCGTCGCAGGTAGAATTAGGCTTGCCAGTAGGATTTGAAAAGAGACTTGTTGGAAGGCGATACGGTAAATATCTTACTATCTATTTTATTAGTCGACTTGACCAGATACATTTCAAACTATATGCAGCACTTGACCGCGCTGGGTATCATGTGGATGACCTATTTGCATTAAAGCCTACAAAGCAGGAAATGGAGATGGCAGCAAGATGGGTTTTAACCCAGGATGTTTCAGAAGGATTTAAGGTTATCTTGAAAGATTTTTTGAGAAAGAAGGGATACGATGACATTGCTCAAAGGATTTAGGGAGAAATTTTTGGATAGACTGATTCAGATTCACTGGAGACAGTGGACTTCCCTTGGTGTAGCTTCACAAATTGAGGAGGAGAATAACTGGATAATTGACCTTGAAGGTTTGCTCTCATCTACGCTGTTTATTGGAAAGTTTGATAAAAGGCTTTTATCTGTTTCGCTAGAATGGATAAATAAGAATGGAGAGTGGTTAAACTCCTCCAGACTAAAAAGAATTGGAAACTACTTTTATAAAATAGATAAGAGATTGAATAAGCATTTAGTTTCTCAAGGTGTTTTTGAAGAAAGCCAGGCTAAAAGTAGGGTTACAGAACCAAATATACAGAAGCCTTGTCTTCTACCGTTATATCTCAGAGGAATTTTTGGAGTGAATGCACGTGTTGAAGTTCTTCTGTATCTTCTTTTAAGGCATGAAGGAAACTCGAACCAGATTGCAAAAGAGGTTTATTTTGACCAGAAGATTGTTTACAGAATACTTGAAAGATGGACAAAAGCTGGACTTGTTGAGAAAGAAGAAGGGAAAAAATACTTATTGAAAAATGAGCAGGGTTTTATCAAAATGTTAAAATTAGAAAATGTACTTCACTATATAAATTGGGTCAGAACATTTCTGTTCTTTGCAAGAATCCTAAATGCGCTACATACTAAACCCTGGTCAGAAGACGAATATTTACTTTCCTCATTCTTTCGCGATATTCTTGGTGAGGCAAAGATTGTAGGAAGGTCGGTTGATGTTTCATTCCCAGATGGCAACTTATACAAAGGATCTGAGTATCTCCATCCATTTACTACAGAGGTGATGAAATTGTTAAGGAAAATATAGGGATTTTCAGATGTATTTTAGCCTTGAAATTCCGGGTTTGATAGTGGAAAGAAGGTTATTTTATTTGCGACTGCTCGGGTTGTTTCGTCAGAATTAAATGAATTAAAATCAAAAGGACTGTTTATTTTTGATATTAAAAAAATAAGGGATTTTATCTGTTGGAAACGGGAATTGAGCTTATAAATGCAAAAGGGACACCATTTAAGATGCCCCCAAGCCTTAAAGCTAACGTAGCTTTTCAGCTACGTCTAAAGTGTGTCATAAACGTTTGTTAATTACAAGCATTATTTTCAATCCTTGAAAAAGCGAACGGAAATTTTGGTTTTTTTGATATGTTTTAGCCTCAAAATTCCTGTTTTGGCGGTAATGTTAAGCTCAACATTATGGCGGTTCTATGGCTAGAACCCCTACAGGACGCGAATAGCTGTCTTCTGAAGTGATATGTTATGCAAGGCTTTCTTTAATTTCCCGGTGTCTTGGGATGGGCTGAGACACTTTAGTAATAGAATTTTGATACCAATCGTGCCTTCCTCCATGTCTAATCAAAATACACCCGGATTTTTCAATTTGGCTTATCAAATCCCTTCGCTTCATGCTATCTCAAGCTCTGCAACATGATGAACACAGGGAATATAACCAGCAGTGAGGTCTTTATATATATCAGATAAATTTAATTTTAATTCTTCTAATGTTCCCCCCTGAGTCATGTAGTCCAGGAACTCTTCAAGATAACCCACATACATATCATCATCCTGATAATAAACGAACTTTTGTTTCTCCATTTTAACCTCCATATATCTATATTAATATATGGCATTACATACGTAAATAGATATCAATTCCCCACCTACCCCTATATGAAACTTTTTTAGCCTCAAACCCTCAAAAAAAAGAGGCTATGGCCAAAATTTTGCTTTCTCTAGCATTACCCCTTTTAGTAAACGCAGAAGCTTTTTTGCCAAAGTAAGTATTCAACTGGTTTTCTAGGATGTTTTGTTTCCAGAGTATCTACGCCTATTAACCTGACTTTGCCAATTTTTTCAACAACAATAGTATCTCCGTCAACCACTCTAGTGCAAAGATGGGTTTCAGCAAATAAAGAAATGTTTAGCGATAGGATTACCGCTAACGCAAGATAGGTTCTCCAAGTTTTAAGTTTTATTACTTTTTCTCCCATTCTCCTATAAATCCAATTCTTCTATTAGATTTCTCTGGCACTGGTGGTAGCGCCATAAGTTTACGAATAAGCTGAAAGACAGTCTGAATTTCCTCGTCTTTTTTTCCATTCTTTTCTCTAATAGAGTCAATTTATGAGCTAACTCTTTGTGAGTAGCAATCATCTCCTTTAGTCTCACAAAGACACGCATAATAGCAATATTTATCCGGACAGTGCGTTCACTCCTAAGCACACTTGAGAGCATAGCAACACCCTGTTCGGTAAAAGCATAAGGGAGATAACGTTGTCCTCACCAACTTGAGGTGCCAAATTGGCATCTCAAGTTTTTAAACTCTTCTTTTGTCAATTCAACCACACAATCATCAGGAAAGCGATTAATGTTCCTTTGTACAGCTCTTTTTAATTGTCCTGTTTCGACTCTATAAAGAGTAGCTAAATCTTTATCTAACATTACCCCACATTCTCATGATACACGGTCAAAAATGTCCTGATCGGTATAGACGCGAGGGGACTTGGCTGTCATTCTTCTACGTAGGGACCTGAATTGGCGAACAAAGAGATAATCTCGCAATGACTCTCTGATAATGTTGCTACGCGTTGTTCCTTCTTGAGATGTTATTTTATCAAGTTGTTTTTTGATTTCTTCTGGCATACTAATTGTGACTGTTTTTCTCATTATATTCCCTGCTTTTTAAGAAATTCTTTAACATCTCTTACTTCGGCAATTTTCCCTTCTTGGGCATCTTGTAACCCATTTTGGATGCTTTTTAAGACCTTTGGGTTTTGATAGATCCATAGTTCTCTGCTTGGAACGTTTGTCATAGTCACTTTGTTTTTAGCGATTTCTTTCGTTTTCACGTTTTTCACTAATATTTCATTAATAGATTAAAACCATGTCTTTTTCAGGCACA
>CAYTGU010000038.1:0-4343 GCA_964437505.1 uncultured bacterium | reverse complement strand
TAAATAGTATTCAGCCTTCTAAACGGCAGGGTGCTAATATCTGGCAGGTTGAGGTGAAGGAGAAAATATATTATTCCTTGTCAGTTATCATTGCTTCCGGGGCTCAATTCAAAGTGCTTGGAGTAGAGGGAGAGAAAAGGCTGCTTGGAAAAGGAGTGTCCTATTGTGCTGTGTGCGATGGAGCATTTTTCAAAGACAAGGATATAGTTGTTGTCGGAGGAGGGGATACTGCGGCGGAAGAGGCATTGTTTTTAACCAGATTTGCCAAAAAAATTACTCTAATACACAGAAGAGATAGATTAAGAGCAACAAAAATTTTGCAGGAGAGGATATTTTCAAATAAGAAGATAGACATAGTCTGGGATTCGGTCGTAGATGAGATTCTGGGCGAGACTAAGGTTCAGGGAGTTAGCCTAACAGATCTAAAAGCAAAGAAAGAGACAGAGATTTCCTGTGATGGTGTGTTTATCTTTGTTGGACTTGTACCAAATACAAATTTTGTCAAAGGCATAATTGAACTGGATGAAAATGGGTATGTTAATGCTGATAGTAATATGAAAACATCGCGCGAAGGGATATTTGCATGCGGCGATTGCCGACAAACTATCTTACGGCAGGTAGTAACTGCGTGCGGCGACGGTGCATTTGCCGCATTTTCAGTCCAGCAGTATGTTGAGAACTTAAAAGGCACTGCATATAAATAAAATGAGGAGAGGTAATAATGTTGGATACAAATCTTAAGCATGTAGAGAGTCGTGAACAAATCGAGGAATTACTTAAAAACAATACAAATGTTATGATTTGCTGTGGGAGAATGGGTCCGATGTGTATCCCAGTTTATTGTGTCATGGAGAAATTAGAATCAGAATATCCGCATGTTCGAATGGTAGATATGGATTTTGATATTCCAGTCGCTTCTCTCATCAAGAGCTTACCGGAATGCTCTTACTTTATGGGCTTACCTTTTACTGTTTACTTTAAAAATGGTAAAGCCGTTAATGCCACAAGCAGTATTCAAAATGAGAAACAGATAATAGATATACTAGACGAGGTATTTAAGGATTAGGGGAGAGATCTACTATAATGATAAAAATTATTTTTGGAATAGTTATTGGCGCAGCTATTGGTTCTGTTATTGGTTACTTTGGCAAATGTTCAAGCGGAACCTGTCCTCTAACCAGCAATCCTTATAGTGGCGCTTTATATGGGGCAGTTTTAGGATTGTTGTTTGCTTTAATGAAACAATAGGGCATAAATATGAGCGCTGATATCAAAAAATGGCTGGAGAGAGACGGTGAGGAATTCTTGCGGGACATTGGTATTAAAAATGGGCAAGCCGTATTTGATTTTGGCTGTAACAGAGGACATTATACAATTCCTGCGGCAAAGGTGGTGGGTAAAAATGGCAAAGTGTATGCTTTTGATAAGGATAAGGCTGCTTTAAGCGAATTAGAAAAAACTGTAAGAAAATTTGGACTAAAAAACATACAACTAATAAATGGCAATACTAAGATACCTTTAGAAGATAGTTCCGTAGATGCTGTTCTTTGTTATGATGTTATTCATTACATGAACAGAGAAGGAAGAGATATTGTTTATAAAGAGATTTATAGGGTTTTGATGAAAGATGGCATTTTTTCTATTTATCCAAAGCATCACAAAGAAGACTATCCATTGAATGAATTAGCTGATGTGAGTTTAAGAGAAGTTATTGAAAAAATAGAAAATGCAGGGTTTATTCTTGCACGTAAATTTTCAAGAGAACTTCTGCATGATGATTATTATAACAAAGGATATGTTTGTAATTTTAAAAAGAAGTGAGTATTTATGAAAGTTACTATTATTTACGATAATACTGTTTCTAAAGAAGGGCTTCATTCTGATTGTGGTTTTTCTGCGTTAATAGAAATAGAAAATACTCCCAAGATTTTGTTTGATACCGGAGCTAATGGGAAAATTTTACTAAATAACATGGGAAAGCTAAATATAGACCCTGCCTCTATTGAAGAAATTTTTATTTCCCATTCTCATTTTGATCATACAGGAGGACTCTCTGAATTTTTAAATGTCAGCAAGGTGGCTAAAATTTATGTCCCAACCTCTTTTCGCGGAGTGAAGAATAAGGGGGTAGTCAAAGTATCCGAGGCTATTAAAATTCATGAGAATGTGTTTTCTACAGGAGAGTTGGATGGAATAGAACAAGGTATGGTAGTTAAAACTGAGAAAGGAATAGTTTTAATCGTTGGTTGTTCTCATCCAAAGATGTCTCATATTTTAGACGCAGCTCAGCAATTCGGTAAAATCTATGGAGTTATTGGAGGATTGCACGGATTTAATGAATTTGAATTATTTAATGAATTTGAATTAATTTGTCCCACTCACTGCACCGAGCATAAAGCAGAGCTTGAAAGATTGTATCCCATGAAGTGTGTTAAGGGAGGAGCTGGGAGAGTGATTAAGGTTTAGGGAGATAAACAAATGGTCATTGAAAAGTTAGATTATGGGAAGGACTTGATTTTAGAGATAGAAAAAGTTTGTAAGCGAAGAAATATTAAGACTGGTTGGTTTAATGCGATTGGAGCCTTGAAGAATGTTACCTATGGTTTCTATGACCAGAAATTAAAGGAATATAAGAAATTTTTGCATAAGAACCCCTGTGAAATTACTTCTTGTATTGGAAACGTTTCCATTCTTGAGGATAAAATTTTTATTCATGCTCACATAAATTTTGCTGATGAAAAAGGGAATGTAAAAGGAGGACATCTTTATAAAGGAGATATCTTTGCTGCTGAAGTTGTAATTTCCCCATACGATAAAATCTTGGAAAGAAAGTTTGATGAAATAACTGGTCTGAAACTATGGGATTCAGGCGAAAAATAGATAAATATGGTTACAATAATATGAAACCTAAAAACATAAAATGGAATTTTGCCATGGGACTTATTCATGGCATGTTCTATGCTGGAGGGCTTGCCTTCGGGAATGCAAATACCATCCTGCCTGTTTTTTTGAATTATTTTACTAATTCTAAAATGCTTATAGGGTTTTCTTCTACTATAATGGGTAGTCTCGGAGGAATAGGCAGTGTTCTGCCTCAATTATTTGTGGCCAGTAAATTGGAAACTAAAGTTCACAAAAGGCCTCTCTTGAGAATTGCAATTATTATTCGTGCCCTTTGCTGGGGGTGCTTATCCTTAATAACCTATTTCTTTGCTATATCCCATCCAAACTTGGTACTTTTTTCTTTATTTTTGCTGCTTACCATATTTAGCTTTATGGGTGGGGTAGCTGCTATTCCTTTCTATGATATCTGGGGCAAAGCGATTCCTTCCACTTTGAGAGGAAGATTTTTTGGCTATCGTCAGCTCTTAGGAGGTATTCTGGCTGTTGGCGCAGGTCTTGTTGCTAAGTACGTTCTGGCTGATAAAAATATTCTCTTCCCTCAGAATTTTTCCATTCTCTTTTTTCTTGCCTTCATTTTTATAAGCATATCCTATCTTGGGTTAGGTTCAGTAAGAGAGCCTGTAGAGGAAGTACACAAAACTCATTTGGGTTTTCAAAAATTTCTAAAGAAAGCATTTAAAATTTTAAAATCTGATAGCAACTATAAAAAATTTCTATTAGTGGAAATACTTATAGGAACCAGCGCCTTAGCTTTACCTTTTTATGTTCTCTATGCCAAAGATGTGTTGAGGGTGAGATTGGAAATGGTTGGTATATTCCTTGCGGCGCAGATGTTGGGCAGTGCATTATCCAATTTCCTCTGGGCTCATTTATCCGACTTTGCAGGTAATAAAAAAGTTATACAGGTAAGCGCTTTATTAGCCTTAGCAGTTCCTTTCTTTGCTATAATAATCCCACCGACTTTTTCAATATTATTTATTTTCCTATTTCTATTTATAGGAGTTTTTACTGCTGGCTACACTATAGGGAAAACTAATTTTTTATTAGATATAGCTCCTCAAAAAGATCGTCTTGCTTATATAAGCTTAAATGGTACCCTTATTTTTCCTGTGGCAATTTTCCCTCTCATTGGTGGAGCTATAGCTCAACATATGTCCTATAATTTGCTATTTGTAATAACCATATTGATGGTTTTGGCTGGTTTCTTATTGAGTTTACAATTGACAGAACCAAGAATGGCAACGTCAAACATAAAATAAAAAGAACAAGGAGGTGCTGGATGTTTAAAGTAGATGAAGAGAAATGTGTTGGATGTGGTGTTTGCGTAAATGTTTGTCCGGCAGGAGCGATATCAATGTCCAACGATAAAGCCAAAATAGATGCTGCAAATTGTGTGGATTGCGGAGTGTGTACCCAGGCTTGTCCTCAGGAAGCGATTT
>CAYTGU010000037.1:0-4538 GCA_964437505.1 uncultured bacterium | reverse complement strand
CTCCAGGACCTGTGGCACTTTCAAGGATGCCTCCGACCTTGAATTGTTTTCCATTGACCGAGCCGTCCTTGTTGGTGGCTATAACAACAATCATATCACCTATTTTGACTTTCATTCCTTTCGCAAGCAGTTCGGGAACAAGGATTTCACCCTTTGATATACCCTTTTTCCCCTCGATTATTCTTTCCAAAAAAAGTGGAACGGTACTAATCTCGTCCTCGGGATAGACACCGTTGAGTCTTACATTTGTGGTCTCAACAAAATTACTGAACATGCCACCGAATTTTATTCTCATCGAATACGCTTCTATCTTGGGAACATCACTTATCGCTTTTTCCACTTTTTTTATAGCTTGCGTTCCCATGTTCATTGTTAGGGGGAGCGTATCAATTGATGCCACATAACCCTTTTGGTGGATCTGTATATGCCCGAGAAAAGAATCCGTGATCTGACTAACCATCATGTGCTTAAACGATCCTGAAAGGGCGATAAATACAAGTACAAAGACAACGCCCATGGTAATTAGTGAAGCGGTTAGCAATGTCCTTCTTTTGTATCTCATGAGATTTCTGATGGCGATTCTCATTAGGTTAAACATGACGATCGCCTCTTTTATCGCTTCTTTCGGTGAGTTCACCATCTTCCAATGTATAGATGATTTCGGCCTCTCCAACAACCTTCTGATCATGGGTTGAGAAAATGAAGCTTGTTCCTGACTCATCTTTCATCTTCTTCATTATATTTATCACCATATATGCGGTCTTGTGATCAAGATTCGCCGTTGGTTCATCCGCTAACACAAGTTTCGGATTCGTAACCAGTGCTCTTGCAATAGCCACTCTCTGTTTCTGTCCCCCTGAAATCTGATCCGGATATTTATCTTTCTGCTCAAGCATTCCAACTGAATTGAGCAATGATAAAATACGCTTTCTCCTTTCCTTTAGAGGAGTATTCTGAACCACGAGAAGCGGATACTCTATATTTTCATACACAGTAAGCACTGGGAGTAGATTAAAATCCTGGAATATAAACCCTATGTTTTTCCCTCTAAAATCAGCTGCGCTTTTTATTCCAAGTTGCGAAACATCCATGCCGGATACCATCAATGTCCCTGCTGTCGGCACGTCAAGACATCCAATAAGGTTTAGAAGCGTTGTTTTTCCACTGCCAGAAGGGCCAACGAATGATATGAAGGAAGCCGGTTCTATTTCAAAACTTAAATCTTTGAGCGCATCAATCGTTATTTCGCCGCTTATATATTGTTTTGACAAATTTTCTGCTACTATTAAACTCATTTTATCTCATTTGAAACTTATTTATTGTATCATGGAGTATTAGATTATGATACCATAATCACTATGAATCCAAAGATATATCTAGCTCCTATGTCAGGAGTAACAGACCTTGCCTTTCGTCTTATAAGCCGCAGACTAGGAGCAGAACACTGCTTCTTTGAAATGCTTGATTCAAAAGCTATAATCTATGACCGTCTGAAAAACAGGGGCTCAATAAAAACACTTAAGAAAGATTCTCCAATTTCCGCGCAACTGCTGGGCTCAGATCCTTTCGAAACACTTGATGCCGCCGAAAAACTTATAGAGCTTGTTGATATATCTTTTTTAGATATAAACAGCGCCTGTCCCGTAAAAAAAGTAACAAAAAAGGGTGCTGGCTCAGCCCTGTTAAAAAATAGAGCGTTACTTGGCAAAATCATTAAAAAATTAGTTTCCAAACTACGAATTCCCGTAACAGTTAAGTTGAGAACTGGTTTTGATAAAAGAGATATCGGGGAATGTGTTAGAACTGCTGAAGAATGTCAGGCAAACGGCGCTTCTATCGTCTTTATACACGGCAGGACGGTGTCGCAGAGATACTCAGGTGATGTTGACTATGAATCAATAAGGGCTGTTAAAGAATCCTTAAAGATTCCTGTATTCGGAAGCGGAAACATATTTAATCCTTTCATGGCTAAAAAGATGCTTGACGAAACAGGATGCGACGGAATCCTGGTTGCGCGCGGTGCGCTTGGCAATCCATGGATATTTAAAAATATTGAAAACTATTTAGAAAACGGAGAGACTCCTAAAAATCCAAGTTCGCCTGCAAAGAGAAACGCCATCAAAACCCATCTTGCTTACATAGAGAAATATAAAGATATAGGCCCTGCTAATAAGATAGGCTTCATGGGTAAGGTAGCAATGTGGTATTTTAAAGGCCATTGTAACAGCAAAGGAATCCGCAGCCGTATAAGCAAAGTAGCCTCATATCAGGAATTGATTGATCTGATAGAGAGTGTTCCACCACCGCAACCGCCTGCTTGAACTCACCCTGACCCTCTCTTGACAAAGAGGGAAAAGAAAATGACAGGTAAAAATGGGAATTTCCATGCTATTTAATTGCTTTCTATCATTGCGAATCCCGAAAGTCTTCGGGATGAAGCAATCTCGTTTGTTATTCTCTGATTTGATTGGAGGAATCTATGTAGGGGACTGGTCTGCCTGTTCTTTACTATTTACATTTGATGTCAACGAAACGTGTCTGTCCCCTTTTTTTTCCTCTTTTCCCATATAACGACTTAATCAGCTGCCGGATGACTTATAGGTGTTAGACTATTTATGCTTTTTTCTTTTTTGGGCTAATTTTAATGCGCTTGTAATATTCCTTATTCTATCTAAATATCTACCATTTACATTATACTTTTGCAAAGCAGATAGCAATTTTTTTGTTTCTTTTTCACAATCTACAAAAGAATCTACAAAATCTTCATTATATATATTAGGCAGACAATCATCTGTTATTAAATTGATAACTCTTCCTAAGTTGACTTCATCATTGGCATCAATATAGTAAGTCCCAGCTATTGCAAAACTTCTTAACGCTACACTATATAATTTAATATCCATTAAATAGTTTCCTTGCGTATGGAAAATTCCTCCTTTTGCAGCATCTATTTCTTCTTTCATTTTGGAACTTTATTTATTTACTTCATCAGATACAAGGGTATTAATATTTTTCTTTATATCATTAGTCTCTTCTTTAATAATTTGCTCCAAGGATTCTTTTTCTAATTTTAAGACGCGTTTCTGGTAAAATTGCACTAGTATAGGGATAATAATTCCGATTAATGCAAAAAGCGCTGAAGTATAGATGATAAGTTGTGACCAAGCTCCAGAGTAAAAAGAATTAACTTTTCCCAAAATAGTTAATGTTTCATTCATCCTTTTCTCCACAAAACGCCTCAACAACATTTGTTAACCTCGTTGATAACCGCCAGCTAAAGCAGGTGGTTGCGATGGAGAGAACAACTGACAGCAAAGAACACGAATGACAGAATGTCAAAGAGATTTCAGTATTTCTAAAATATTTTCTTCCGTTTGCTCTTCCAATCCTTTCACAATCTTCTTCTGCCATTTCTTAGGCGCAGAGTCAAAAACTTTTCTAATTGCGTTTGCTTCGCCCTTATTAATTAAAAACCTCAATATTTTAATCGCAGTGTCTCTATCTTTTATAGCCTTTTCTTTTCTAACTCTACGTTGAGAAATTATTAGTTTATGTAAGGCAAAGTTGACAGGATGAGGTAAGGTTAAATAAAAATCTTCCACTTTAACCTTAATGGTACCGCTTGAAAGGAAACTCAAGAATCTTAAGGCAACCGCGTTAATTCCTAATTTTGGCAATGGGTGAGGTTTATCTGTCCCTTTGCCTTTTTCTGGAACCAAAAATTCGAGTATTAAATCTGGGTGATCGAGTTTAATATAACCTTCTCTGCCTTTGAAAGTTGTAACAAATCCTAAATCTTTGAGGAGTTCAGGTATGTCAACGGCGCTCTTTATTCTATTGGGATTATCTATCATAAAGTCGATATCTCTTGTTTTTAGAGTTGTTTGATCTATATATGGAATGTTGGAAAAATAATCTTTGTAAAAATATACACACCAACTACCAATAAGAATGAAATCATTTAGAATATCATTTCTGTGAAATCGTCTTAAAATCTCAAGACATAGTTCAGATTGCTTCTTTTCCACGTAATGAACTCCTTAAGAATCTAATTTGCTTTTTTATTCTAGATAAAGAATTTCTGTATTTAGCTCTCAGCATTTTTGCTTCGTCGTATTTCTTTTTTTCTTCTTCTGAAATTTTGCCTTTGTAGATATATTTTACTTTTTTATCTATTCTTTTCACTAAATAATAATACTCGTGACCGTGTATCTCCTTTTTTGCAAGACAACCTTTAGGCAATCTTATTAAAGATTCTTCATATTCTTTTTTCATCCTGAGGGAATTCTCCAGCTCTTCCGCTAATACTCCCTTAATAACTCCTCTCATAAACCCTCCTATTACCTAACAAATGATACTATAATACAACTTGTTGGGTAACGTCAACAAAATAATTTATCCAACAAACATAATTATTAGGGTATTTGTTAGGTATCAAATTAATTCATAAAGAGAAAAAGGGCTCTTTTATTCGTACCTTAACGCTTCTATAGGATTGAGTTTTGCAGCCTGGCGGGCAGGCCAGAAGCCAAATCCTA
>CAYTGU010000036.1:0-4950 GCA_964437505.1 uncultured bacterium | reverse complement strand
TTAACTAATAAATTATCAGGAATTTCGTCTATAAATCTTGATGTTACGGTATTTCTCCATGTGCCGTGAATTCTTCTTCTTAGAGCTGATGAAAGGAACAGCTTTTCTTTTGTCCTTGTCATACCCACATAGCAAAGACGCCTTTCTTCTTCAAGGTCACTTGTCTCAAGCGAGGAATTTATATGCGGGAAAATATCTTCTTCCATTCCTGCCATAAAACAGATTGGGAATTCTAATCCTTTGGCGCCATGAACGGTCATTAGTGTGATTGCATTACTTTCTGAATCCCAGTTATCAACATTAGAGAAAAGCGCAACCTGATCTAAAAAATCTCTAAGCGTAGGATTCTGTGTGTTTTCCTCATATTCTGCAATTGCAGAAACAACTCCAAAGACATTTTCCTCTCTTTCATGTGCAGTACCCGGGTCCGTACTATGGAGATAATCTGTATAATTTATCTCTGCTATTAGATCTTTCGCCATTTTAGTGATGCTTCCCTTAAAAGCCCGATATTTTTTGATAATATTCACAAATTCTTTTATCTTCTTTTTTGTTCCCAAGCTTATATCAGAAACTTTATCAAGCTCACCTAAGAGACCGAATAGAGACAGTTTCCCCATGCTTGCATGTTTCGTCAACTTTTTTAACGTTGTGTCTCCAATGCCTCTTGGAGGCAGGTTTATAATTCTTCTGATATTAACCAAATCGTCCGGGTTGGATATTACTCTTAAATATCCAAGTATGTCCTTAACTTCTTTTCTATCATAAAATCTCACTCCGCCAATTATTTTATATGGTATGCCTTCACGTCTGAAACTATCTTCAAGCAGTCTTGATAATGCGTGCACACGATAGAATATTGCAATATCCTTATAGCTTTTATTGTTTATAAGTAAATTTTTTATCTGCTCTGAGATAAACTTTGCTTCTTCGATTTCGTCATACGCCTGGTAATATATTGGATTAGCTCCTTTAAGATTACGAGTCCACAAACTTTTTTCTTTTCTATTTGTGTTATTTTTAATCACACTATTCGCTGCAGATAAAATTGCCTGTGTTGAACGATAATTCTCCTCAAGCTTTATTATCTTAGCTCCTGCAAAATCCCTTTCAAAATTCATGATATTAGAAATATCTGCTCCGCGCCATTTATATATTGATTGATCAGGATCTCCTACAACGGATATGCTTTCACAATTGGAAGAAAAAAGACGAATAAGTTCGTATTGAGCATGGTTTGTATCCTGATATTCATCAACAAAAATATGTCTGAATTTATCATGATATTTATCCAAAATATCAGGGAAGTCATTAAATACTCTAACTGTATTCATTATAAGATCCCCGAAATCAAGAGCTTTTATTTCTCTAAGATTAGTTTGGTATTCCTTATAAATATCAGCAACTTTTTTCTCGTAAAAATTTCCGCAAAATTCTCTATATTCATCAACATCAAGGAGATTATCTTTTGCTCTGCTTATCTTTTCCAGAACGGCTTTGGCCCGAAATTGCTTGTCGCTTAAATTTAACTTCTTAATGCATTCCTTTATGAGCTTAGTCTGATCAGCATCATCATATATTGCGAAATCCGGCACTGCTTTTTCACTCTTCAGAATTCTAAGACAGACAGAGTGGAATGTGCCTATCCACAGTTCCCTTTCAAATGATTCGGAGACAAGGGAGCTGATGCGTTTTCGCATTTCTTCTGCAGCCTTGTTTGTGAATGTTACCGCTATCATGCTGCGGGGACTTACCCCTTCATTAATAAAGTATGCGATCCTATGAGTCAACACACGTGTCTTGCCGCTGCCGGCACCAGCCAGTATAAGAAGTGGAGCCTTATGATATATAACAGCTTCCTTCTGAGCAGAATTTAAGGAACTTAAGATTGTATTCATATGCCTGATTTTACCAACGCTGCAAAGAATTTGCAAAGACAATTACAAATAAAATCTTTCTAATTTTCCTAAAATGTGGTAATAAAAATAGAATAAAATACTAATTTAAAGGAGAGAATAATTATGGCTGATAAAAAAGCAGAAAAGGACAGTGCTCTTGAAATTGCAATGTCCCAGATAGAAAAGTCATATGGGAAAGGATCTATTATGAGATTAGGAGAAGAATCTGCAGCCATTGATATTGATGTAATATCAACAGGATCAATAGCTTTGGACACAGCGCTTGGTGTGGGAGGCATACCGCGTGGAAGAATAACAGAGATATATGGACCTGAGTCATCAGGAAAAACAACACTGGCTCTGCATATTGTTGCCAATGCGCAAAAGGCTGGCGGTCTGGCAGCGTTCATAGATGTAGAACACGCTCTGGATCCAAAGTATTCCAAGATTCTGGGAGTTGATTTAGATAGTCTCTTAATCTCACAGCCTGATAGCGGTGAACAGGCATTGGACATTACAGAAACGCTTGTCAGGAGCAATGCTGTAGATGTAATAATAATAGACTCAGTAGCTGCTATGGTTCCACGCGCGGAGATTGAAGGAGATATGGGAGATTCGCATATGGGACTTCAGGCACGGCTTATGTCACAAGCTTTGAGAAAACTGACTGCTGTTATAAGCAAATCAAAAACATCTGTTATATTCATTAACCAAATACGGCACAAAATAGGAGTTTTTTTCGGCAGTCCTGAGACTACTACAGGTGGAAATGCTCTTAAATTCTATGCATCTGTAAGGCTGGATATCCGCAGAATAGCAACAATTAAGAAAGGCGAGACAGCAGTAGGAAGCAGGGTCAGGGTAAAAGTTGTCAAAAATAAGGTTGCTTCTCCATTCAGGCAGGCAGAATTCGATGTTATGTATAATCAGGGTATTTCAAAAGAAGCCGGGATCCTTGATATGGCAATTGAGCATAAACTGATTGAAAAAGCCGGAGCATGGTTCTCTTATAACGAGGAGAAGATATCTCAAGGTCGTGAAGGCGCAATCAGATATCTAGCAGAAAAGACTGATGTTAGAGATAAACTTGAGAAGCAGATAAGAGAAAATACCGGATTAAAGCCTGT
This sequence comes from uncultured bacterium, assembly GCA_964437505.1. GTDB lineage: Bacteria > JAHJDO01 > JAHJDO01 > JAHJDO01 > JAHJDO01 > JAHJDO01. The sequence continues at coordinate 1,925 of CAYTGU010000036.1, read as the reverse complement.
CTGAAGATGCATGCAAAATTAACTAACGCAGAAAAGATTCGCCGCTTGCCGTGGAATATTGCGCACAATGCGGCAAATAATGTCTTTTGTTACTTTACTGTGTTTGGCTCTGTGTTTATTCTGTTTTTAAATGAACTCGGCTTGCCCAAGACCCAGATAGGATTTCTTCTTTCTCTGTTTCCTTTTTGCGGTGTTTTAGCTTTATTTGTTGCTCCGGCAATTGCGCGCGCAGGTTTTAAACGCACGTATATTATTTTTTTTGGATTAAGAAAATTTGTTATAGCTTTTTTGCTTTTAACACCCTGGATCTTATCACGATTTGGCTCTCAGGCAACCTTCATTTATGTGGCTGGAATTCTATTGGTCTTTGCCATTTGCCGGGCAGTCGCTGAGACAGCGCTGTATCCCTGGTTACAGGAAGTGGTACCAGATTCAATCCGCGGTAAATATGCTGCTATAAGCAGTATATTTACTACTTTGGTCGGCTCTCTGGCTATTGCAGTTGCCGGTTATGTGGTAGGGTGCTCTTTGGGTTTGAGCAGATTCATGGTCCTGATTGGTGCAGGTGTAATCTTTGGTCTAATTTCGGTATGGTGCGCATTCTTTATTCCTGGTGGGGCATCAGTTCCTAATACTGCTGCCAAAACAGCACATTTCAAGAAAATGATGAGTGTACTGCAAGACAGGAACTTTCTTTTTTATATTGGCGGGATAGGTGTAGTAACCATGGTTACTGTGGGTCTGTTATCATTTGTTCCTTTGTTCATGAAAGAACAGGTTGGACTTAGTTCGGGTAATGTGGTGTTGTTGCAGATTGGAACTATTGTTGGAGGACTGTTATTGGGTTATTTATGGGGCTGGTCTGCTGATCGCTATGGAAGTAAACCCGTGATGCTTTCCGGTCTGCACTTGATGGTTCTACTTCCCATATGCTGGTTGTTGATCCCAAGACATAGTGCATGGAGTAGTTCGCTGGCTATGAGCATAGCGATTCTCTCTGGATTGGCTAGTGGTGGATGGATGATGGGTAGCGGTCGGCTTCTGTATGTCAGTCTTGTTCCATCCCAGAAAAAGACGGAGTACATGGCGATATACTATGCATGGATAGGGTTGGTAGGCGGCTGTAGTCAACTGATTGCCGGACGATCTTTGGATTATTGCAAAGGAATAACAGGTGAGTTCTTCAGTCTAACACTTGATCCTTATACACCCCTTTTTGTTGTGAGTTTTATATTGCTTATCGTAGGAGTAATCTTAATCAGACAGATACGAGTTGATAGTGATATGCCAACAGGAAAATTTGCAGGTATGTTCATTCATGGAAATCCATTTGTAGCGATCGGGTCTGTGGTAAGATTCCATATGGCTAAAGAGGAAGGCAGTAGAATATCAACGACCGAACATCTCGGCGAAGCAAAGAGCCCGTTAAACGTTGATGAACTTCTTCAGGCACTCTCTGATCCCAGCTTCAATGTCCGCTATGAAGCTATTATTTCAATTGCTCGAACGCGTCCGGATGATAGATTGATTAATGCATTGATTTCTGTGCTTAATGATGTTGGTGCTAACTCTGATCTCAGCATTGCTGCTGCCTGGGCGCTTGGCAGAATTGGGGACAAGAGGGCAACTAAGCCGCTTCGTAAGGCTTTACTATCGAAATATCCATTGCTTCAAGCCCGCAGCGCCAGAGCACTAGCAGCTTTGGGCGATGTTCAGGCTATTCCTTTGCTGATTGATCGATTCAGAAATGCCTCCAGTAGCATAGCTTACGCTACGGCTTTGGGAAAATTAAGGGCATACGAAGCAACAGATGGCCTATTAAATCTTCTGCGAACATTACATGATGAGTGTAATAGAATGGAGCTGTCTCTTGCATTGGCGCGTATTGTTGGAAATGAGCATTACTTTGTTCGGCTTTGGCGTCG
>CAYTGU010000035.1:0-5715 GCA_964437505.1 uncultured bacterium | reverse complement strand
TGTCTTTCTTCTGCGATTGAAAGACCATGGCATGGTTTTTTTACATTTTTATCCTCTACATCATTGAAGCATTTCTTATATACAGAAGACATTCTTCTTTCCAGCTCAACAATTTGATTGAGGTAATTCTGGTAATCTTTTTTAGAAAGCATTTTTGCTACTCTCCTTGATATAGTTAATCATACTCTTAACAATTGATCCATGCCCCATCGTATCTTTCGCTAAATCATTCAATATCTCTTTAGCCTTTTCCACTTTGACCTTATCTAAACCTGTCCAAAAAATAGCGCTGTTAAGATGTTTTGTATAAATCAAAACTCCCTCTTCTTCCGAATAATAAGCATCTTTTAAAATGCGCAATAATTTATCTTTATTAATCATGTAAGCTACCTTTGCCTTTAAAATAATTGTCTTTTAATTGCAGTCTCAGCTCCTTACCAGATTCTTTATCTGCTGAAAAACTCCAATCGGTTTCTTTATCCATATTAAATAAAATAAATGCTTTTATTTTTTCCATCTTCTTAATACTGCTCATGGCTCCTCTTATCCATGCACTCTTATTTCCTCCACTGCCTGTTGTGCTAAATTCGCTAATAATTATTGGCTTATTAAAATGTACCACTATCTCTTGGTATCTCTTTTGAAAAATCTCTTTAAAACTCATCCATCTGCTCCATGACTTACTATTGCCCCAATTATATCCGTCTACGCCGATAAAATCCACATAATCATTGCCAGGATAACACTTCATATAGCTATTCTCTTTAGGAACATCTTCCCAATTTATGGAAAAAATCCATTTAACATTGTCTGCGTTAAGTTCATCAAAAACCTTTCTAATATACCTGTATACTGCGATATACTTTGGCGCGCCTATCTTTGAAGCTGACCATGGGTACCAGCTTCCATTCATCTCATGAGCAAATCTTAAAAAAACAGGTTTATTTATCTGCTTTAATTCTTTTGCAAAATCTTTAATATAAGAATCCATACTACCTGAGAGAACAGCATCGTAATTTATTCCCTCTTTATTTATGGAGTACCATGGTTCCCATGTTACCAATAAAACACTCTCCATCGCATAAACATCATTTATAATCTCATTGCCAACAAAATTTTTCCAATCCACAAAAACCATTACCATATATGGTTTTTTGCCAAAATCTGCCTGAAATTGTTGTATAGCTTTTTTAGTAGGTCTATCGGCTATGAAGGCGCCGATTGAGCAATAATTTTTTGTTCTCCTTGAAGCAGATATGGAAAAGACAGCAGTTACTACGGCAATAATAAGCAGAAAATAGTTAAAGTTTTTCACCTTTCGCCCCATTAAAATAAAACACACTGGATAGAATTAAAAAGTGATATAATACCCAAAATCCATTCACCAAAATAGCTATATCTCTCTCGTAAACAAACCTGTTGATACCCCAAACCAAAGCTATAAAACTCAAATAAAGCATGCCCAATTGCGGCCAAAGTTTTAAATAAGGTAACGCCCGTCCCTTAATCTTCTCTGTTATGCCAAAGGTTGTCTTGAATCCTAATATTGCTGAAACCGCTCCGCGGACATACACGGTAAAGGTTAAAGCACCTAAAAGCTGACCCAAAAAAAGGTCTTTAATTTTATAATTTCTCGTTCCCAATACCATATAAAATATAGCCATAGAAAGTGTTATATACGGAATAAATGCCAAAAAATATATCTCGGGCTTAGCAAAAAACGAAGGTATTTTGAATAAAAGATATATTACAGGGCAAATCATTAAGCAAAAAAATGCAAGGCCAACTAAATAATAAGAGCTGGATAAAAGATACTCCCACCATTGCATCGGCTTTAACGAAAATGGCTTTGTGAAAAATCGCCAGATAAGTGCTTTAAAAACGGATATTGTTCCCGTTGCCCAGCGAAACTGCTGTTTGAAATATCCGTTTAGGTCAACAGGCCCCATTCCGAATACAGAAACATGGGGATAGTAAAGAGACTTCCAACCATCACTATGCAACTTAACTGATGTGGCAAAATCTTCTGTAACTGTGGACTCATCAAGACCACCTACATCCATAAGAGCAGACCGCCTAAAAACAACGTTTGTACCGCAGCAAAACATGGCATTATCTGTGTTCTTTCCTTCGCAGATATACTCATAAAATACTGCCTGCTGGAAAGCAGCGCCTCTGGAAACACTGTTTTCTTCTGTGTTAGAATAAAATTGCGGGGTTTGGACAAATGCGAGCTTGTCATTGTGTTCCAATATAGGTATCAGAGGATTCAGAAAATCAGGCATGGGATTTTGGTCGGCATCGAATATTGCGACATATTTCTGGTCCAATGTTTTGAGGCAGTCGTTAACAATACCTGCCTTTGCTCCACGTCTGACCTCTCGCCGAAAAAGTTTTAAATCAAATTCCTGCGCTAATTCATCTGCCTCTTCTTGATACTCTACAAGCGAACTGTCATCTAAAAAATAAACCTGTTTGTTTTTGTAATTTATTGCATTAATAGTTATGAATGTATTTTTTAAGACTTCCTTAGGCTCATGCCTGGCAGCAACCAGTATAGCTACAAATGGCTCGTTTTTGCCTTTTTTTCTCAAGTTTTCTTCATAGACTCTGTTTTCTTTCCTAAATACCTTGAAAATATCAAATATATAACCCAAGGTATGCAAAAGCACAAAAAATTCGCCAAATATAAGCATAATGGCAAATAATTTTTCAATTGGCGTGTATGTGTAAAATAAAAATAGAGTAGTCCTAACGACAATATAAACTAAAATGACAATTACTGCCAACAATGTTAATGCAGTAAATATGTTTCTTTTGGTTAACTTCATAATTTTAAAAATAATACTTTGTAGTTGCCATCACGCTTTTGTCTTCATAAACATCACAGCTTGTGTTCGTTATTGACCCTTGTACGTTGAAATTTAATCTTTTATTTACATCCCAATTAAGTCCGGCGCTAAATTTATGGCTGACGATATCTCCTGAATCCACAGAAACATCATAACCCAAATCATAATATAAATCATCCGCTCCAAAGAATATCTCCTCTTTATTTAAGAAATGCCTCCAATTAAGACTAACTCTATTCGTCCAGAAACTATGCGGTGAGAAATATTCAGGCATTTTTTCATCAAACGTCCTGTAGAAATATCTATATTTTACGCTAAACCTTCTGGGTTCAAGAGAAATATAATAAAGAAGATCTACCCCTGGTTCATATATATAATTTCCATCTGAATAACTTGAAAATAGATAATCCAAGCCTAGTTTAAGCCTTCTACTTATATCTATATCCAAGCGCTCTTTATAATTATCACTGTAATAATCACCCCTTATAACTGCGCTTGAATTCTCAAGACGCTCCCTCTCAAAAGAGAAATGCGATACACCTATATCAAAAATCCTTAAACTAAAATTGCCTCCAAATGTGTGCGCAGTATCTATATCTTTATTATAATCAATAAAATCATAGAATGCGCTTACCCGCCAGTCAGGAGCTTTCAAATAACTAACTCCAAGTCTCCCTTCATTCTCCACCACATCACTAAAATCTGAAAAACTTCTATTGGTAAGCTTATACTCCGCATCTATTTGAAAATTATAGTCTACGGGATATCTCAACTTATTGAAAAAGGTATTCCTCTTGATGTCATTTACTCTGTCTTGGCTATCTGCCTCGAAAAATTCATAACCAGATTGTGAAAAAAGATGCGTTGATATAAGCTCAACTTTTCTGAGCCCCTCCTTTGCCCTAAAATGATTGGGTGATACATCAAGTATCTTCTTGTATTCTTCAATTGCTTTCTCCCACATGGACTGCCAAGAATAAATTTGGCTTAAATCAAACATTGCTTCTACGTTATCCGGATCTTTTTCTATAAGCTCTTGATAATATTTTATCGCGTGTTGGATGCGGTTCTTCCAATATGCTTTTTTGGCCAGCATCTCTACTTCAATCACCTCATTATAATTATAATCCAATATCCTCTTGTATTCTTTTAGTGATTTATCATACTCCCTGGCCCAACCCAAAATACGCGCCTTCTGCAGCCTTATCTCAGGAGACTCTTTATCCTTAAGGATTTCATCGTATAATTCTAATGCCTCGTCGTATTTCTTATTCCAGCTTAATATATCAGCAAGCGCAGTCCTTGCTTTTATATTCTTTGGGTCATTTTTTAAAACTTCTCTATACTCTGACGCAGCGCTTTCATAATCACCGTCTGCTATATAGACATCAGCTAATAATGCCCTTATTTCTCCTTCATTTTCTACTGCGTCTGCAGATGAAACGAAAGAACAGACCAAAAAACAAAGCGTTAGAACTATAAAAAAAATTCTCACAATCTCTCCTGATATAATCTATTTTTCCTGCAGCAGCTCTTTATAAATCTTAATGGCCTTTTTTACCTCTCCTGTATATTGCAATGCCTTTGCAAACAATAGCTTTGCTTCGGAATCTTTGGGGTTATTTTTTAGAATAACTCTTAAGATTCCTTTCGCTTTGTCATATTGCTTATTCCAAATATAAACTTTAGCTAATTCTCTTTGAATATCAACATTCGCCGGTTCTTTTTCTAAAATTTCTCTGTACTGCTTTATGGCATTTTCGTAATCACCGCTGACAGCATAGCTTTCAGCTAAGAACTTTTTAATCTCTTCTTTACTGGTGTCCGCTGCCAACGAAACAGAAGGACTGATTAAAACACAAAAACCAAAGAGCAAAAAAATTGCTTTCCTACAACCAATGAACCTTCTTTTATTCATTATCATTCGCCTCCTTTAAAAGTTTCTTGTAGATTTCAATAGCCTGTTTTGACTGTCCTGAATACTGCATTGCCCTGGCAAGTAATAACCTCGCCTTTTTGTCTTCAGGGATTATTTTTAAAATTTCAAGTAGAATCTCCTTTGCTTCTTCAAAGTGATTACTCCATATATAGACTTTCGCTAATTCTCTTTTGATATCTATGTTATCCGTAGTTTCGAGAATCTCGCTGTAAAGGTTTATTGCTTTCTTATATTCTTTAACCCATGAGTATGTTTCAGCTAATGATTCCTTTATTTCATTATCCTCTGGCGTAATTAGAAGGGATTTCCGGAAAGCGTCAATCGCTTGTTCATATCTTTTGGTCCATTGATAACAACGAGCTAAATCAGTAAGCGCATCCAAACGAGCCGGATCTATAAGGAGTACCTTTTTATAGAATTTAATGGCTTCACTGTAATAACCCTTTTTAAAATATTTATGTCCTTTAAAATAATTTATATCCGCCTGCTGAGTATTCTGATAAATCAGGGTTGTCGCCACAGATGTTAATATCAGCACGATTATAAATAGGATTATTTTTATATTCATAACGCTATCCCTAAGTGCAAAAAACCCTATTACTCTAAATCTAAACCATATTTTTTAAGAAGCGGAAATAATTTCATATCTTCTTTGTAAGCATGGTCATTTATTATCTGTAATATTTCCCTGCTAAAATTTATTGCTGTATCTATCTGTTTCCTATCCGATTCAGGACTGCACTCAGAACTTATTTTTTTAAGTTGGTCGAGCTTTTTAAGCACATCGATGTGCTCTTGCCGTAAGTCTTCTATTAACTTTATCTCGTTTATTGTTGCTTTCTTTAATATATTCGGGAAGATTTGCTTTTCTTCAAATTCAAAGTGCTCGGGAATAGTGTCTTCAAAAAAATTACCAACCTTAAT
>CAYTGU010000034.1:0-5972 GCA_964437505.1 uncultured bacterium | reverse complement strand
TAATATCATTTCGTCAAACATAATTTTCCCAAATCGCCCCCCTGTGTGAGGGGCGTCTTAGTTTCAATCCACGCCCCTGTCAGAACCTATCGCAATTTGCGATAAGCTCTGCCTTCTCCTATTTAAAGCTTCCAATTTGGAATCTTAAAATAGCTCAATTCCTTTTTTCAGAATTGGATATCACAATTTGTGATTCCCGAGTTTTAAATCTCTCCGCTATTTTTCCCCTATCCTGCTTTCAATAAAAGCTGTTGCGGGTTAAGTTAGTTCTATTTGATTCTTTTTGGGTCTTTTTCTACTATCATTGTAACAATTTCGACATTCACTGCCTCTGCTTCTATTCGCGATTATTGCCTGCCACGGTGGATGTTTCTTATTACTACACTTCCACCAGGCTTTTTTACCAGAATGAAGTATCACATCATTCGGCGTTAAGTTACCATTTTTTAGTTAGCCTGCTTTAACACAATAGTTACCTTTACCTTGATTGGGGTCAGGTACTATTGAAATGGGCAAACAATGTAAACAGGCAGGGCTTCCCGAGCCGGAGTTTGTCAATAATCATGGATATGAGTTCAGGACAATACTGGGTAGAGACATTTTTACCGAATCTGTTTTGGCAAAGCTTGGATTAAATGAACGTCAATTAAAGGCTGTTAAATATGTAAAAAAGTGGCGAATAACAAATAGAGAATATAGAGATTTGGCAGGGTTAAAAACTGATAGAACTACTTTAAAGGAAACTAGTTATGCTTTGCAAGAAAAGAATTTTTAATAAAACGGTAACAACAGGGAGAAATACAATATATTCGTTAACCCGACAAAAAGAGCATTTTTAAAGGCTAAATAATGACAATGTCCGGAATAATTGCAGAATGTCCGAGAAAATGCCCGAAATAAATATGGAGCGGGAAGTGAATGTTGTAGATCCCCGGGAAAGCCAGAGTCAATAATCACCAGCACCAGAGAAACCTAAAAGAAGAATTGGATTTGTAGGATGGGAGAAAAAGAAATAAAACTTAAATACTTTAGAACCTTTCACTTAGCTTATTCTGACAGGCTTCATGGAATTCGTCGCCCAGTGGGCGACGAATCTAAAATAATCAAAACGCTCCCCATTGGGGAGCCAATTCAAATTAGAAAAAAAACTCCCCCACCTACCCCTACATTAAAAAATTGTTTTGTTAAAGAAAAAGTTGCGACTGAAGGCAACCTAATTTAAAATCCAGTATTTACTAAAAATTACTTGCCTTAAGTTTAATATTATACAATAATGTCTATTATGAATAGACAAAATAGAAGCATAATAAACAATTTGCTTAGAAATTGGTCTAAAAATACCGTTGCCGTTTATGCCTTGCTTAAGAAGCAGGGTATATATCGTCAATTAGCTGATACTTATGTTAAGAGTGGATGGATAGAACGGATAGGGCAAGGAGCTTTTAAAAGGTCTGGAGAAAGCGTTGAATGGAGTGGTGCGCTTTATACTTTACAAATGCAGTTAGGTATGACTGTCCATCCTGCGGGAAAAACAGCTCTTCAACTGCAAGGGAATGCGCATTATCTCCCGGCAAATCTAAAACAATCAAAAATAACACTTTTGGGTTCAAAAAACGAAAAACTTCCAGCGTGGTTTCAAAATCACGAATGGGGAGTTGATATCCGTTATATCATGACTGATCTTTTTGGTAAGGATATATCTTTGGGGCTTTCAACATATAATACTGGTAATTATGAAATAAAAATATCTTCAGTTGAACGAGCTGCATTAGAGTTTTGTTATGATGTCCCTATAAGAGAATCTTTTGATGAACTGGATCATATAATGTCCGGGCTTATAACTCTTCGGGTCAGAATGGTTCAGGGTCTCCTAGAAAAATGTGGCTCTGTTAAGGCGAAAAGACTTTTTGTGTATTTGGCTGAAAAGCATAACCATGCATGGGTAAAAAAAATAGATCTTGAAAAAGTTAATTTTGGAAAAGGGAAAAGATCTCTTTGTAAAAATGGCCATTATGATAGCAAATATAAAATAGTTGTTCCAAAATAGAAAAAGCATGAATGATAATATATTTTACCAACAAGCTGACCTTTTAATCTCGATTCTTCCACATATAACCAAAGATACCGATTTTGCGTTACATGGCGGATTCTTTGTGCGAGATATGCCGCGGATTTCCGTTGATATTGATATGATCTATTTGCGTATTATCCCGCGTGATGAAACTCTGAGAGCAATAAATGAAAAGTTAAAAATGATATCAACGCGGATTTCTTCGAGTCTGCCATATGTAAAAATTGAAGAAAAAACAGAGACCACAAATAACCTGATCACAAAACTTTTTATAAAAAAACAAAACGCTATTGTTAAAATCGAGCCGAATCTGGTTATTCGCGGCTCTTTATTTGACTGTGAAGAAAGAGATCTTTGCAATAAGGCAGAGGATGTTTTTGAGAAATTCGTGATTACCAAAACATTGTCTTTTGCCGAGCTTTATGGGTCTAAAATTTGCGCAGCGCTTGACAGACAACATCCTCGGGATATTTTTGACATCATGTTGCTACTTCAAAACGAAGGCATCACAAACGAAGTACGTAAAGCGTTCCTTGTTTATCTTATTAGTCATAATCGTCCAATTTCTGAACTTTTATTACCAAATTTTCAAGACATTAAACCGGTATTCGAAAAGGAGTTTGCTGGAATGGCATCGTTTGAGGTCGAATATGAGAAACTAGTGAGAGTCAGAGAAACTTTAGTTGAAGAAATTAATAAACGAATAACTGATGGTGAACGCACGTTTCTTATATCATTCAAAGAAGGCAGACCTAAATGGGAATTGCTTGGAATTGATGGCGCAGAGAAGATGCCTGCTGTTCAGTGGAAACTCTACAATGTAAAAAAAATGGATCCAGCTAAGCATAAGGAATCGGTTGATAAACTAAAAAGGGTTTTAGAGGCAAAGGTGGGGTTTAAAGATATACGAGTGAAGTAGATCCCAAACTAGAAATTATATTTTGTAACACTATATGAAACAATCTCTAATAGTTTTTATTTAAGAAAAGATAGATGCCCTATATGGGGTACACGGCACAGAAGTGCAAATTAGGGCGTTAGCGTCCTGCACGCATAAATATTAAGACACGAATCGGGGAGCGACAAAGCTTTATTTAATATAACAGACTATCGATAAACTGTTACATTATGCGTGCAGAACGCACGCCAAAAACCCTATGGATAAAAGATTTCCTTAAAGATATAAAATCCGAAAATCTTTCTCCTGCGACAATACGTGTACCTCAATTTGCGCTTTTGTGCCGTGTACGCCCCATATCATATTACATTTATTGTTTTAATTGCGGTTTTAATAGTTGTTTTAACTATAAAAATATTTTTTAAGAGAGGGACACTCTTACATGGGGGCATGCCCAGCGGACACAGCGCCTTAGCGTTTGCAATAGCTACAGTTGTAGCTCTTCTAAGTACACAGAACAAAGTAGTTATTGCCTCACTTCTCTTTCTACTGGCTTCTATGATAGCGCGCAGTAGAGTAAAAAGACACATTCATACATGGTTTGAAGTAACTTCAGGAGCAATACTTGGCACAATAGTAACTTTATTGATATTTCAGGTATTATTAGTTAAAATATAAAAAGGAGACGATATAATTGGACATACAATCTATATATCAGGGCATATGCCTTGTTTTTCTGCTTTTTCTATCAGCATTTTTTTCCGGCACAGAGATAGCATTTATGGAATTAAACAAGTTTCGTATAAAGAATCTTGTAGATAAAAATCCAAGAACAAAGAAGCTGTTATTCTGGCTGGAAAATCCTCACAAGGTTTTAACTGTTATTGCTATTTGTAACAATTTTGTCAATATAGCTGCCTCCGCAATAGCAACTGCAGTAGCAATTGCTATTGCAGCAAAACATGGCATGGCTAATAGTGTAGGTGTTGGTATATCAGTGGGTATAATGACGTTTCTGATATTAGTTTTTGGAGAAATTACACCAAAAAATTTTGCAAAAAGCAATTATGAAGCCTTTGCATTATTTGCTATAACGCCTGTAAAAATCCTCACAAAGATCCTTATGCCTGTTGCAAAAACATTACTGTTTATAACAAAAATTATTATAAGAATATTTGGCGGGCAAATTAAGAAAGAACCTAGTATTTTAACAGGCGAGGAGCTTAAAAGCCTTGTAAGTGTTGGAGAGAAAGAGGGCGCAATTGAAGAAGAAGAGAAGGAAATGATAAATAGCATCTTTGGATTCGGTGATACAGTAGTAAGAGAAGTAATGGTCCCACGGACTGATATACAATCAATAGACGTTAACGAGAGTATTTCTGAAGTAATAAAGGCTATTGCAGAAACACATCATTCTAGAATGCCAATCTATAAGGAAAACATTGATAATATAATAGGAATCTTATATGTTAAGGATCTAATTACTCGCTGGGAAAATTACAAACAGGGCGAAAAGATTGCATTAAAAGATCTAATGCGTGCTCCATATTTTGTACCTGAGACAAAGAAGGTAAAGAGCCTATTTGCGCAATTTAAGAAGAAAAAGAATCATATGGCAATCGTTGTAGATGAATACGGCGGCACGGCAGGACTTGTTACTATTGAGGATGTAATAGAGGAAATTCTGGGAGAAATAGAGGATGAATATGATCGCGAAGAGGATCAATTTCAGCCTCTTGGCAATGGTATAACTTTAATAGACGGTAGAACAAATATAGACACAGTTAATGAAGAGCTTGATATACAGATTCCTCAAGGAGATGACTATGATTCTATAGCAGGATTCATTGTAAATATATTAGGTAGAGTTCCCAAAACAGGTGAAATAGTAAACTATAAAAATCTCAAGATAGTAATTGCTGAGGCAGATCCAAGACATATAAGTAAGATAAAGATCGCCAGATTAGAACCAAAGAAGGAAAATAAAAATGAATAAATTGCTTGCTAAACTAAGAGCAAATTTTATAGCAGGTATTTTAGTTATACTGCCCATTCTTATAACCTATGAAATTGTCAAATTCATAATCGTAAAGGCAAAAGTTCTGCATTTTGCAAATGTTGTTACGCCTGAATGGATAGAGCAGCCTATATATTTCAGATATATCATAACAGCAATAGTAGTGTTGGTAATACTGGCAGCAATCTTCATAATACTGACCGTTATCGGGATGCTTGCGAGGAATGTTATTGGAAAACGCTTAATCCTTTTTGGAGAGAGCGTCTTAGAAAGAATTCCAATGGTAAATAAGATATACAGAGCAGTTCAACAAATTAGTCATGCTTTTGTAGGCAAAGTAATTTTTACTCGTGTTGTTCTATTACAATACCCACGTAAAGGGATTTATTCTATAGGATTTGTGACTTCTGATACAAAAGGTGAAATAAGTTCTAAAATTTCCAAGAATTCAATTAATGTATTCCTGCCCACAACACCAAATCCAACCTCAGGATTTTTGTTATTTGTACCTAAAAAAGATACAATTCCGCTGTCTATGAGTGTTGAGGATGCCATAAAATTAGTAATTTCAGGGGGGGGGAGTTACTCCAAATTATAAAAATGCGGACTAAGTTATGCACATTCTTCGTTATATTAGCATTAGTGATAATGTTTATTGCAGAAGCAGGTTTGAAACCGTCCCTTTCAGAAGAAAAAGTACAGGAGTTCTCACTCACTAAAACTGATGAAATTGAGAAAAAGTGGAATTTAGAAGCAGAAAGTGCTGATCTATCCGGGGATCCAATAATAAAGCTATATGATGTTAAATTGTCTATTTTTGAAAAACAAAAAGTAACAACTCGCTTAACAGGAGAACAAGGCTATACCAATAAAAAAACCGAAGATATTCGTCTTGAAAAAAATATCATTGGTAAAAGAGTGGATGGGACACAAATAAAAACAGCATATATCGACTGGATAGCAAAAACAGAAACTTTTGATACTAA
>CAYTGU010000033.1:0-5991 GCA_964437505.1 uncultured bacterium | reverse complement strand
TTAAAATTATCTTTCAAAGAAGAATATAATCTTTTGTACAGTTTATAGTATTCATCATAGATTTTTGTGTTTTGTGTAATAGGTTCAATTTTATCTATTGTTTTTATAGTCTGCCTGCAGGCTTCAGGGACAGAGGAATAGATTCCTGCACCGACCATAGCAAGTAATGCAGCGCCAAATGCCGGACCTTCATCAACATTTATTGTATAAATTGGTTCTTTATTAACATCTGCCTGGATCTGTTTCCAGAGTTTGCTTTTTGCACCTCCACCAGATGCCCGAATTTCAGATACAGGAATGTCCAGATTCTTGATAATTTCTAAAGAGTCTCTTAATCCAAAGCTCACACCTTCCATTACTGAGCGGATAATATGAGCTCTTGTATGTCGTGGAGAGATTCCAAAGAATACTGCCTTTGCGTCCGGGTCAGCATGGGGTGTTCTCTCTCCCATAAGATAAGGGAGAAAAATTAATCCTTCACTTCCATTTGGGGCTTTTGATGCTTGTTCAGTCATTAGCTGATATGAACCAGCTCCAAGCATCTCCTTAAGCCATTTAAAAGATCCTCCTGCAGCAAGCATTACTCCCATAACATGCCATTTGCCAGGAATTGCATGGCAGAATGTATGAACTCTACCTAATGGATCAGTTTTTACTTGATCCGTATATGCAAAAATAACACCAGAGGTGCCTGTTGTTGAGGATATAATGCCTGGTTCTACAATTCCGTTTCCAACTGCGCCTGCGGCTTGATCCCCTGCACCGGCAACCACTGCTGTTTCTGTTGACAAGCCAAGAAGTTTGGAAGCATCTTTAGTTAGAGTCCCTGTGATTTCTGTAGACTCATAAACGTCAGGCAACAGATTTCTGTCAATGTTTAGCTTTTCTAAGACCTCATTTGACCACTTTCTATTCTTCACATCAAACAATAAAGTTCCCGAAGCGTCTGAAACATCGCTGGCAAACTCTCCGGTTAACCTGAATCTTATATAATCCTTAGGCAGAAGAATCTTACGAGTTTTTTCGTAGATTTTAGGTTCGTTTTTCCTGACCCATAGAATCTTTGGGGCAGTAAATCCTGTGAGAGCAGGATTAGAGACAAAATTTATTAGATTTTCTTTTCCAATAATTCTGTTTATGTCATCGCATTCAGAACTTGTTCTCTGGTCACACCAGAGTATAGCTGGCCGAAGTATGCTATTGTTGCCATCCAGAAAAATAGCGCCGTGCATCTGCCCTGTTAATCCTACTGCTTTGACATCCTTTTTATTAATGTTTGTCTCATTCATGACGGATTTTATAGATTCCACTGTGGCCTTCCACCAGTCAGCTGGATCCTGTTCTGCCCAGCCTGGCTTTGGATGGGACAGGGGATATTCAACAAGTACACTTGATATTATTTCTCCCTTGTTGTTACATAGAAGAGTCTTTACCCCTGTGGTGCCTATATCAATTCCAATAACATATTCCATTATTATTTCCTCTTACTCGGTTTTTCGAATTGAGTAATTTTACCAAATAATTAGGAATCATAGCAACCACTATATAAATTACAGGCTGTTAACTTGACAACATATACCTCCTCCTGTAAAATCAAAATAATGAATATGGAGGCATGAATGGCCTGGTTTGGCAAGCGAAAATACACTGTACTTCCTGCTACAAAAAAGAGAGATATTCCTGACGGATTATGGACAAAATGTCCTGGATGTGGGGAAATTATCTATAATAAAAATCTGAATAAAAATCTCAATGTATGTCCAAAATGCAAATTTCATAATAGAATAACAGTTCGAGAGAGAATTACCCAGTTAATAGATAGGAATACTTTTATTGAACACGATAAGAACATGCAGTCAGTTGATCCATTAAATTTCAAAGCTTACAAAAGTTATAAAGATAAGATAGCGCAGGAGCAGAAGAAAACAGGTTTAAAAGAAGCAGCTGTATACGGAGAAGGAGATGTTGGGGATTTTCATGTATCCATTGCGCTTACAGATTATAGATTTATTATGGGAAGTATGGGCTCTGTTGTTGGGGAAAAAGTTACAAGAGCTGTGGAACTTGCAATAGATAAAAAAATCCCATTTATAAGTGTATCAGGCTCAGGGGGTGGTGCAAGGATGTATGAGGGGATATATTCTCTTATGCAGATGGCAAAGACAAGTGCAGCTGTATCTCGCTTAAGCGATAGAAAAATTCCATTCATTTCAGTAATAACTGATCCTACAGGAGGAGGAGTTTCGGCAAGCTTCGCATTTCAGGCAGATATAATAATTGCTGAGCCGCGTGCTTTGATAACGTTTGCCGGTCCCAGGGTAATAGAACAAACAATTCGTCAGAAGCTTCCGGAGGGTTTCCAAAGAGCGGAGTTTCTTCTTGAACATGGTATGATTGATATGATTGTTGATCGTGTGGAGTTAAAGCAGAAACTTGTAGATCTTATCAAGCATCTTAATGTTCATAAGAAGTAAATGACCTACCTTGAGGCATTAGACTACCTGGATGGTCTTCAGTACTTTGGTATAAAGTTTGGGTTAAGTAATATAAAGACTTTGCTTGACCTGCTTGGAAATCCGCATAATAAATTCAAAGCAGTACATATTGCCGGAACTAATGGCAAGGGATCAGTGGCTGCATTCGCAAGTTCAATAACGGCTTTGTCAGGATATAAGGTTGGGGTTTATACATCGCCTCACCTTGTTGATTTTAGAGAAAGAATAGCTATAAAATCACAGTCAATTAGGCAGGAATCTGAAATCGTAGAAAAGTTTATTCCTAGGACAAAGGTAATATCAATCATTTCTGATATAAAGAGAGCTGTCAAGCATATGAAGAATACCCTTGGCATGAATCATCCAACTTATTTTGAGATTATTACTGCTTTAGCCTTTAAGTATTTTGCTGATGAAAATATAGATGTTTTGATATGTGAGACTGGCATGGGCGGGAGGTTAGATGCAACAAATGTGTGTAATTCGATTATATCAGTAATAACTAATGTTGAGCTTGAACACACAGATGTGCTTGGTAAGAGAATTATAGATATAGCTTATGAAAAAGCGTGCATAATAAAAAAAAACAATGTGGTAATAAGCGGTAGCAGAAAACAGAAGGTGCTGGATATAATTAGCAACATGGCAAGAGAGAAAGGAGCAAGACTAGTTGAGGTAAACTCTGCATATAAATGGGGAAGAACAAGTTCTAATATTAATAAGCAGACATTCTGGATTAAAGGGGAAAATTATTCATATAATAATTTAGAAATCAGTTTGCTTGGAAAGCATCAAGTAACTAATGCTGTTACAGCTATTGCAGTAGCAGAGAAGCTTCGATTATTTGGTTTTAAAGTTCCTAAAAATGCTATTAAAACAGGGCTTAGTAGCACAATCTGGCGGGGCAGACTTCAGGTATTAAGAAAAAATCCTTTACTGATTTGTGATGGAGCGCATAATCCAAGCAGTGCAAGAGTTCTAAAGAGGACTATTTCTGAAATAGAGTATGATAAATTAATATTCGTAATTGGAATATTGAAAGAGAAGAATTACAGAAGCATTTTAAGAATACTTCTCTCAGAGGACGCAACTGCGATTTTTACTAATATTAAAAGTACGAACCGCACATTGAGATCTGAAATCCTAGCTCAAGAGGCGCAAAAGTTCACCAGTAATGTTATTGTAAAAAAAGACATATCTTCATCCTTAAAGTGTGCGTTTCAGAAAGCAGGCAAGAATGACTTGATTTGCGTTACTGGGTCATTATATCTTGTTGGAGAATTATTGGAGGTGATTAAGAAAAATGAAATCATATAGAAAAGAACTGGTTTTTCAAACACCACACAGACGGGATTATATAAACATTACACCTGAAGTGGAAAAGGCTCTCAAGGAAAGTGGAATAAAAGAGGGCTTGTGTCTTGTTAACGCTATGCATATAACAGCCAGTGTATATATTAATGATAATGAACAGGGGCTGATTCATGATTATGATAAATGGCTTGAGAAACTTGCACCTCATGAACCGGTTTCTCAGTACGAGCATAATGGCTTTGAGGATAATGCAGACGCTCACATGAAACGTCAGGTAATGGGACGTGAGGTTGTGGTTGCAATAACAGGGGGGAAGTTTGATTTTGGCCCATGGGAGCAGATATTCTATGGAGAGTTTGACGGCAGGCGAAGGAAACGAGTGCTCATAAAGATTATAGGGGAATGAGGTGAAACAATCTCGTTATCCTTCAAGCCATAAAGAAAACAAGGCGCAAAATATTGTGTCCCTACAATAGAATCTTGGCGTATGATTTTTTGGGGAACTTCTTGCATTACCCATAATACATATTTAATTTGACAAATTAAATATGTATTGTATACTTCTAGTATGAAATATTATCCGAGAGAGATTGAACCTGTAATTATTAGAGCAGCCAAGCAGTTTAGGGTTGTAGTATTGACAGGCGCCCGCCAAACAGGTAAATCAACTTTATTGCAGCATCTTTTTGGGAAAACGCACCAGTATGTTTCACTTGATAATCCGCGTGATTTAAAACTCGCTCAGGATGATCCAGAGCTTTTTTTTCATGAATATAAAAGTCCTCTGATTTTAGATGAAATTCAGTATGCTCCTCAACTTTTGTCCTTTATTAAAATGCGTGTTGATCAAAGCCAGAAAAGAGGGCAGTTTTTAATTACAGGTTCACAGCAATTTACATTAATGAAAGGACTACAGGAAACGTTAGCTGGCAGAGCGGTCTTATTTCAACTTATGCCTATGTCAATTACAGAAGGCGCAAAATTAACTCGTAATTATCATTTCAGAGGACTTGTCGGTTCATATCCTGAATTGGTGGCAATACAGGATATGAACCCAGACCATTGGTTTAGTTCGTATCTCTCTACATATATTGAGAAAGATGTTCAGCTGCATTATCACTTGGAAAAAATAACATTTTTTCGCGATTTTATTTTTCTCTTAGCGGCGCGTTGTTCACAAGTTTTAAATTATCAATCGCTAGGAAATGATTTGGGCGTTTCTGTAATGGCTATAAAATCGTGGATCAAAATTTTGGAAGCCTCTCAAATAATTTATCTTTTAAAGCCATTCTATGTGAATCTTGGCAGCCGCATTACAAAGTCGCCAAAAGTCTATTTTACTGATATAGGACTGGTAAGTTATGTGACAGGGAACAGAAACAGCCATACTTTAATGCGCGGGCAGCAGGCAGGAGCTTTGTTTGAAAATTTTGTCATTCAGGAACTTTTGAAATATTATTCTAATATAGGGCAAAAACCACCATTATATTATTATCGTACAAATAACGGTTTAGAGATAGACATTATCATTGAAAAAAAGACAGGGGAAATCACACCTTGTGAAATCAAATTAACGAAGAGTCCTCATAACGGAATGATTCAAGCAATGGAGCGGTTTAGGAAGCTTAACGAAGGGAAAAACATTCAAATAACAGACGGAGCGCTTATTTCTCTCTCTCCAAAGTCTTTTCCTCTCTCAAGAAATACAAGAGCTTACAACGTGATAGAATTTTTAAATCAATACAAACATTTTTGCACAGGACGATGGAAATGATATCATCATAAAAATGGGCTTTTCAATCAATTAGAAATATGATAATGTAGCGAACTGGTAGTAAACTTAAAACCATTAGGAGTAAGCATATGAAGATAGTTGAAGATTTAAAGCAGAAGATAGAGATGTTAAAGAAAAAGCTCGCTGAGAAAATAGAGAAAGCAGAAAAAGTAAGAGGAAATAAAGAGATAAGACTTTTGAAGAAAAGAATAAAAAGAAAACAAAGATTAGTACGCGAAATTCTTGGAAAAGAACAGAAAGAAGAAGAAGCAAAAAAGAAAAAAGCAGAACCAGAAAAGAAAGCTCCCAAAGAGACTCCTGCAAAAGTTGAGGAAACAGTAGAAAACAAATCTGAGGAAGAAGCTCCTAAAGAAGCTGCAAAAACAGAAGAAAAGAAGCCTGAAGAAC
>CAYTGU010000032.1:0-6110 GCA_964437505.1 uncultured bacterium | reverse complement strand
TTATTCATGGGAAGCGGCTTTCCAATTATGCCGGTAGATGCCACAAGTACACCTTGCTTATCTATATCCAGGCATTTTGCAGTATATTCAGACATTTCTATAGCATTGTCCCTTCCTTTAACGCCATTGCACGCATTGGCATTGCCGCTATTAACTATAATTGCCTGCGATTCTTTTTTGTGCAGCTTTTTTAGATCAAGCAAAACATGGGCAGATTTGACTTGATTTGTTGTAAACATTCCTGCAGTAACGGCTGTTTTATCTGAAAATATAAGAGCAAGGTCCTTTTTAGATGATTTTATTCCACAATGTATACCTGCCGCTCTAAATCCTAGAGGAGCCGTTATGCCACCTTTTATTATCTTCACAGAATTGCCTTTATGGAAACACTGGTGTCAAATTTAGACCTGCGGTTTCTTCAAGCCCACAAACAATGTTCATATTCTGTACGGCCTGCCCACTGGCACCTTTTACCAGATTATCAATGGCAGAGATAATGATAATTTGATGTGCCTCTTTGTTTTGAAAGATACCTATGTCACAGTAATTTGAGCCATAGACATGTTTTGTCTGAGGAGCTATGCCTTCAGGCAATATCCGAATAAAAGGACTATTTTTATAGAAGTTTTTATATATATCAATTATATCAGCAGCATTATCCTGCACAGAAACATAAATTGTACTCAAGATACCACGCGTTACAGGGATCAAGTGCGGTGTAAAAGTAACTTGCATGGTGTTTGGTTCAGACCCTGTAAGTTCCTGAATTATCTCAGGTAGATGTCTATGTGTATTGATATTATAAGCAGTAATATTTTCATTTACTTCTGAAAACAAACTTTTTAAGTTTAAGCCTCTTCCTGCTCCGGAGAGACCCGTTTTCGAATCTATGATGATAGAACCTGTTTTTACAAGTTTACTTGAAACAAGCGGTTTAAGAGCAAGGATTGCACCGGTTGGGAAACAGCCTGGATTAGCGATAAGCTTTGCCTTTTTAATATTACTCTTATAGATCTCAGGAAGTCCGTATACTGCTTCCTTGAGCAGTTCCGGATGTGTATGCCCGGTTTTATACCACTTCTCATATATATCAGCATCCTTAAGGCGAAAATCCGCACTCAAATCAATAACAGTTTTCCCCAGCTTCAGAAATTGAGCAGTCAGATTTAAGCCTGAACAGTGTGGAAGCGCCATAAAAATGACATCAGCTTTTTCTGCAACTTGTTCCGGGTTTTTTAGGGTATTACATGGCAATGCCAGCTGATTATACATATGGGGAAATGCTTCACTGATATTTGATAGAGATTCTCCTTTTCTCGTCAGGGATGTAATCTCCACATCAGGATGATTCAACAGGATTCGTATAAGCTCTACACCTGTATAACCAGTTGCACCAACAATTGCTACTTTTATCATATTCAACCTCTTAATATTTTGGGAGTTTTATTTTATATATATATACAGAGTATGTCAATGCAGAGACTTTATTTTATCATACTCGCTATTTGTTTAAACTTGTCTGTACCTGCTTCTCTTAATAACTCAAACACTATCATTTCTGTAGAAACGGGAATTGCGCCAGCCTGAGTCATTCTCTCAAAGCCGGTTTCCTTATTGTTTTTGGTTCTGGATGATATAGAGTCTTTAACAAAAAAAACAGAATAGTTTGCTTTTAGTCCGTCTAATGCTGTTTGCATTATGCAAACATGGGATTCTATACCGCACAATATTAAGTTGTCTCTTTTCAGTTCTTTTAGTTTTTTTGAAAAATTATTGTTACCAAAACAACTAAAACATATCTTCTCTATCGGCTGCCATGGAACTATTAAATCTTTTATTCCATGAATTGTCTGACCTACCCCTTTAGGATATTGTTCAGTTATTATAATTGGGATATTAAGTATTCTGGCAGATTTTATTAATATAACAATATTGCTAATAATAGTCTGCTGGTCGGATATCTTAGGAATAATCCTTTCCTGCATATCAACAATAACAAGTACACTGTCTTGCTCGGAAAGATTTTTCATACCATCGTCTCCCTTTTCATCCAGAGGACGATTGTCCTTTGGACAAACCTATTTAAGTATTTTTGATTATACTAAAGGTTTATTTATCTTACAACCAGTTATCGGATAAAGTTTTTGACTAAACTACTTCAGTTACATATACTAAACGATACTGGATGATTTAATAAAATAATTATGGCGAAAAACAAGAAATTATCAGACAATCAAATAGCATTTTATCAATCTCCTGATGGATCAGTAAATATTGAGGTCCTTTACGCGGAAGAAAATATCTGGCTTACACAAAAGAAAATAGCAGAACTTTTTGATACAACATTGCCAAATATTAATATGCACCTAAAAAATATTTTCACTAAAGAAGAATTAGACAAAAATTCAGTTATTAAGGAATTCTTAACAACTGCCGCAGATGCTAAAAAGTACAAAACCAAGTTTTATTCGCTGGAAGCAATTATCGCAGTTGGTTATCGTGTAAATTCCAAACGCGGCACTCAATTTCGCCAGTGGGCAATTACCATTTTACAGCAGTATATTCATAAAGGTTTCGCTTTGGATAGCGATCGTTTTAAATACGGCTCTCGGTTTAGCGCGCGATTTTTCGACGATTTGCTGGAAGAGATCAGAGACATACGAAGCAGTGAAAGAATGTTATATCAGAAAATTACAGATATTTATGCCACAAGCATAGATTATTCTCCAAAAACTTCCGAAACTAAAAAGTTTTTTGCCACAGTGCAGAATAAATTGCATTTTGTTATTACCGGACAAACTGCGGCAGAGATAGTGAGTAAACGAGCAAAAAGTGATAATCATCATATGGGTTTAACATCATGGCGAAGAAGTCCGCGAGGGAAAATTATGCCAAGTGATGTGATAATTGCAAAAAATTATTTAGATAAAAAAGAATTGGATCATCTCAACCGAATTGTAAGCATGTATCTTGATTATGCTGAGCTTCAGGCTGTGAGAAAAAACCCGATGTATATGAAGGATTGGATAAAAAAATTAAACGCTTTTTTGAAATTCAGCGAATATGAAATCTTGACTAATACCGGTAAAGTTAGCCATGAGATTGCCGAAGCTTTAGCATTGAAAGAATATGAAAAGTTTAAAAAAGTTCAGGATCAAAAATATGTTTCCGATTTTGATCGGGAGGTAAAGAAGTTATTGGAGGATAATAAAAAACAAGATTGATTATGAATAAAGCATCAACACAATCAACACATTCGAAAACTTGCGTGACACTTTGCTTACAAAGTTGATGAGCGGGACAGTGAGGGTGAGGTTTTAATTAGTCATTATGAATAAGAAAAGACAGAATAGTCAAAGAAATGAAAGTGGACTAAAAGACCACAAACGATATAAAAAAGAGTTAAATCCTCCTTTTTTGGCAAGCGGTTTGAATATGACCACTTCTTCATGGTTTGATGAACGATTACCTGAAATGCTTTGGGCAGTTCTAGTAATTGGAAATACTGAAAGATCATCAGCTTTAAAATTTTTTAGATACATTGCAAAATTTGTTGAGAACAATCAAGATTGTTCTAATGTTACGCTGACCGGAATCTCTAAGTTACCAGAAAAAAAACGAAAGTTGTTTATAAAACATTTTGTAAATTATTCTGAAGCAATAAACGAAATTTTTCAATCCCTTTTGTTGTTTCCCGAGCTACCTAGTTTTGCAAATTGGCAAGAAGTTTTATCAGAGCCAAAACCAGATGAAGATTATCGAAAATTAAGTGATGGAGTTGCTAAAACTTTTTGGCATCAATCAGAAGAAGCCACTGATTGTAGGTGGATTAAATTTTTATGCCAAATTGTCGGCGGGAAAATGAAGTTTTTTAGCTCAATACCTGATATAAAAGAAACATTGCGAGGTGTCTACGAATATCCAAATTATGGCGATCTAAGGCATATAAGACCATTTATCAGAGCTTCTGAAATAGCACCAGATCCAAAAAATAATATAAACGGTAGTGATTGGGCACGTTATTTTTGGAAGCATTGCTTTGACCATACGAGATGCATCCCAGAAGAAACTATAAATAAAAAGATAGGAAAGAGACAAAAGAAACTTGTTGATGAAGTGGAAAATTCGAGGAAGCACTATTTTGAAGAAACTGTTAAGATCAGAAAAACTTTAATTGATCATTTTTTTGCAACTTCAAAAATCTCAACAATAGACTCACGTCACGAAGGAGCTTTTGGATTAACAATATACGCTCTCTCGCTTTTCATAGAAATAATTTTTTATGGAACATCACTTTCAATTACTGGAAGGCTTGGTTTAAGAGCTTTAGTGGAAATCTATATTACTTTTTCATATTTATTACAGAAAGAAAAATCAGAATCTAGAGTTTGGGATGACTATCGATCATATGGAACAGGTCAAATAAAGCTCATTTATTTGAAATTACAAGAAATGAACAACATTTTAAGTTCTATCGAATTAAAAGAAATGGATCATATTGCAAACGAGGATAAGTGGGTTGAATTTATTCCGATAAATCTTGGCCATTGGGATTCTGCAAATTTAAGAAAAATGGCAGAAGAGGTAAAACTAAAAAAATTATATGACAAATTTTATGATTACACATCTGGATTTATGCATGGAAATTGGGGTGCAGTAAGAGAATCTGTTTATCAAAAATGTATAAACCCACTTCACCGATATCACCGAGTTCCAATTTATGATTTACCACTTATGCCAAGCGTAACAAAAGATGCCCATGAAATAATGAATAATATTTTAGAATGTTTATCTGAGGCATATCCAGATTTTAATTCCAGAATTAACTAAGAATAACTATGCAAAAAATTCAGGAATATGTCATCAATAATCCATTAAACTGGAACAAATACAAATTATATATTGAACAATAACTCTATGACCAAAATCTACGAATCAGACATTGAAAATTTCACAATAGAACTATTTAAAAATGGTTTGAATATGGACACAGGTCATTGAGAATACATTTATTACAGACGGGTTTTCTTGCCTGACATATTTTTCTGCCATGCGATATAAGTAAAAATGAGAATTGCGCCCATTTGTTTTTTGGAACAATACTCATAAGGTCTTTTTCTATTTTTTTGGGATCATTACTATTGGTTAAACCAAGTCTCTGCGATAATCTTTTCACGTGAGTATCAACTACAATGCCTTCAATTACTCCATATGCGCTTGTAAGCACTACATTTGCTGTTTTTCTTGCAACTCCGGGAAGAAGCAGGATCTCCTTCATTGTGTTTGGAACCTGTCCGTCAAATTTCCCTATAAGCATCTTAGAGGCATTTTTTATATTCTTCGCCTTATTTCTGAAGAAACCTGTTTGCTTTATGTCTTTTTCTAATTCAGGAAGTTCTGCGTTAGCATAATCTTTTACAGACTTATACTTTTTAAATAATTCTTTTGTTACTTTATTTACCCTTTCGTCTGTGCATTGGGCAGAGAGTATTGTTGATACAAGAAGTTGAATAGGACTTTTGTAATGCAGAGTAGTCTTTACGTTGGGATATTCTTTTGTCAGCCTGGAAATTATAAGAGGGAGAGATTTTCTTTTGTCTGTTTCCAATAATTCCTGAACTCCTCGTATTTTTGATTTGTCTTTTGTTTGAGAGATTGCGGCAGGAGAGCTTTCATAGCTAAAAAGACTGTCTTTGCCTTTGGAAGTATACGGGATTCTCCTGTGAATTTACTATCCTTGGGCAACAGAACCACTAAGAAAACAAGCAGCACTCCTACAATACATGCGCCTTTAATAAAACCAAATAAAATTCCTCCTACATGGTCAAGCCCCCTTAAAGGAGATTTTTTTACCAGCTTATTACAGAAATGTCCCAATACCAGAATAGCCCCGGCAGTAAGAGCAAACAGAACTATAAAACATAGCCCCTTTACTAATCCTGAATCGCCCGCCTTTTCTCTGAATAATTCAACTAAAAACACGTAAAAATGACTGGCAACAATATATCCAATAATAATAGCAGCTAGGTTTATAATGGTTTTAAAAAACCCTTTAATTCCGCTCCATACAGTTACTATTCCCAGAATTAAAATTATGATGATATCCAAAC
>CAYTGU010000031.1:0-7131 GCA_964437505.1 uncultured bacterium | reverse complement strand
TGGAGGGAGCTCTTGCCAGCGTTGTAGGTGGCATTACTCCAAAACCTGTTATTGGAGTGCCGACAAGTGTTGGATATGGTGCCAGTTTCTCCGGAATTACACCACTGCTTACAATGCTTAATAGCTGTGCTGAAGGTGTTGTGGTTGTAAATATAGATAATGGCTTTGGTGCAGGTTATTTTGCAAGCCTTATAAATAAATGAAGATTTTTCTTATCTCAATAACATTTATTTTTATTGCGATTATTTCTGTATTTAAAATTGCTAACTATGATATCTGGTGGCATCTAAAAGCAGGGGAATTAATTGTAAATACACACAATGTGCTCAAATACGATATTTTTTCTTATACGTCTTTTGGGAAGACATGGATCAATCAGCATTGGCTGTCTCAGGTAATATTTTACTCTATCTATGAATTAACTGGCGTCACAGGGCTTATCATATTCAAGGTAAGTATTATCCTTATCGTATTTTTTCTTCTTCTAAAACTTGCTTCAATACTTAAAAGTAATATTGTTTTAACATCATTTCTCATCATGCTTATTGCAGCTATGAGTTCGGGAAGATTTTATGTAAGACCAAATCTTTTCTCAATCCTGTTTTTTGCAATTTTTATTTATATACTCTTTAAATGGAGATGTTCGAAAAAACGTAACGTAAGGTTAATATTTCTACTGCCTTTTTGTGAAGTTCTATGGGCAAATCTCCATGCTGGAGCAGTAATAGGCATTGTCTTGTGTTTTATATTTCTTATTGGCGAATTATCTCAAAATTTGGTGCGTAAAAAATTCAAAACAAAAAAACATGTTGTGTCTTTGGTGATAGTATCTATAGCAGTTTTTGCGGCAATTTTTATTAATCCAAACACATATAGGATTTTGGTATATCCTTTTCAACTCACTCAGTCGTCACTAATCAAGAATGTAAGTGAATGGCTAGCTCCTTTTTCTCCACAGCTTAAATACGCCTTTTTCAGACCATACTTGCTGGTGTTTTTTGTCATTGCAGCAGTCTCTTTTATAATAAATTTTAAAAGATTGCACGTTACAGATATTATTTTATTTATCGTTTTTGCATATCTTGCCTTGGGAGCGCATAGACACCGTATATTTCTGGGGATAGCGTTATTTCCTGTTATTCTAATTAACCTCAGAAGTCTGTCAAAATATTTAGAAAAGAAAAAGGCGTTTGCTTCTGTATGTAATTTGCTGTTAATTCTATTTATTCTTTATCTATCTATTTTAGTTATTCTTAATAAAACAAGTTATTCTCTAAGAGGTGAAAGAATATTTGGTACAGGAATACAGGCTAATAAATATCCACAACAAGCGGCGGAATTTATAAATACTACTCAGATTAGAGGTAATATCTTCAACTCTCACGCATTTGGAGGCTATTTAATATGGAAATGCTTTCCTGAACACAAAGTATTTATAGATGGAAGATTGCTTGTGTATGGAGAAAAATTATTGAACGAGTATAACTCTATTGAAAGCTTTGGCCCGAATATAGAGAAACTTTTGAATAAATATAAAATCACCGGCATGCTTTTAACCTATCCTTCTGAGGCAGTGAAAGATATCAGTATTCATAAATTTCTCTACGGAAGTCCGGACTGGAAACTGATTTTCTGGGATGGAATTTCTGTTCTGTATCTCAAGGACGTAAAAGAAAACTCCGGAATTATTTCAAAATACGAATATAAATTTATACATCCATTGTATATTCATACAATCAGGGGAGAGGAAAATTATTCTAAAATAACTGCTGAAATCAAGCGTAACATAGACTTAGTCCCCCATAATTATCAGGCATATAATCTTCTTGGTATATTATATGCGGGCATGAATAAAAGCACTGATGCTTTCGAAGCATATAATAGGGCTCTGGAGATACATCCAAACAGCCGAAAGGTATTATATAATATGGGTATTCTTCTTTTAAAAGAAGAATGCTATGAGGAGGCTGTACACCATTTTAAAAAGATTGTAGATATAGATTCGACTTCCCCAGAATGTTACTTTAAACTTGGTCTCTGCTATATGAAAACGGCAGATTTTAGAAAAGCCGCAAGATATTTCAAAAAAGCTATTAGGGTAGGAGCTAAGGATGTTCAGACATATTACAATCTGGGGCTATGTTATTATAGAGTTGGGTTGCATCAAAAGGCGATATATTACTATAAACAGGCTTTAGAGCTTGATCCTTGTTGTGGAAATGCCAAACTTGGGTTGGAATTGATTGAAAAAGCGAGAAGAAAGTAATCCTATAATTACTAGTAATAAACTCACTAAACTGATCCATGTCCCTATTATAAAACTCTTTGGTTTATAAATAAATCTAATAGTATGGGTTCCTTCAGGCAGTTTAAGTTTTCATATATGTCTTTGTAACGACCGCTAAATACCTTTTTTGTCAATTTTAGAGAAATGGCTTAACAAGATATATTCCTACCACAAATCTTAGCACAAGTTATACTTTTTGTAACAGATTAGGTATTAAAAGTCCAGATGCAATCTAAGCGCAATCTCAAAATTGTCTTATTAATGTGTTAGCTTCGCTCTGTTTTATTTTGGCTGGCAATATTTGTTTTTATTTGGTAGTCTTAATCTTAATAAAGTACGTTATAGACAGAGGATTAACTAAAAATGATTCGTTATTTATGTTATATTATTGCTCAGTTTCTTGCCATTTATCTTTCCAAGAAATGGGCATATTGTGTGGCAAGGATAGTTAGCAGATTATATTACTACTTTTCATGGCAGAGTAGGCAGGCTGTTAGAGACAACCTTTCTCATGTTATGAAAGGGAAATTAATCAAGGGGGAATTTCGTAAGCTAATATGGCAAACTTATTTGAATTTCGGTAAATATCTAGCAGATTTTTTATTCTTCCCCAAAATACATGTAAATAACATTGATGAGATTGTAAAAATAGAGAACAGGCATTACATAGATGAGGCTTTTAGTTATAAGAAGGGAGTAATCGCACTGAGCGCACATCTTGGCAACTGGGAAATAGGAGCAATAACGCATTCTCTAAAGGGTTACCCTATAAATGCAATTGTCTTAAGTCATGATAACCCGAGAGTTAACCAGTTCTTTATTAGGCAGAGAGAACGAAAAAACATGAATATAATCCCTGTAGGGTCTGCGTTTAGGAAGGCGCTTCGTGTATTAAGAAAAGGAGAAGCAGTAGCTGTTTTGGGGGATAGAGATATATTCAGGAAAGGAATTAAACTGGATTTCTTTGGCAAAGCGGCAATTGTTCCAAAAGGACCTGCAATGATGGCTGTTGAGACAGGAGCGGCTGTACTGCCAGTTTTTGCTATCAGACAATCAGATGAGACATATAAACTAATTTTTGAGAAGCCATTTTTTGCACAAAATGCATATAATAGAACTGAAAGCATAAGAAAAACAGCTTTGCGGATTATAATGGTTATTGAAAAATATATAGGTCTTTATCCTGAACAATGGTTGCTTTTTCATCACATATGGGAGGAAGAATAAATTAAGCAAATATCAAGTGTTAAACCCAGAGGTAATATTTGTGTTTTATTGCCATGTTTTAATGAAGAAGAACATGTCTGCGATTTGATAAAGGATATTAAAAAAATAGTTAAGGATGTAGTAGTAGTAGATGATGGGTCAACAGATAATACTTCTCAGAGAGCTATGGATGGTGGAGCTATAGTTATAAGACATGTAAGCAATCAGGGTAAAGGAGCAGCTCTGAGAACTGGTTTTTCATATGTTGAAAGAAAAGGATTTAATGCTTTAATAACTATGGATGCGGACAGACAGCACGATCATACAGAGCTTCCGAAGTTTATAGAGGAGTTTAGGAAGAATAGCGCTGATATAGTTGTAGGCAACAGGATGAGCGACACCAAAAATATGCCATTTGTACGACTGCATACAAATAGAATAACCTCCTTTTTTACTTCACTATTCCTTTCCTGCAGGATTAACGATACTCAGTCCGGTTACAGGCTTATTAGGACAGAGATATTGAGAAATATTAATCTGTTAACAAATAATTTTGAAACAGAATCTGAAATATTGATAAAAGCGGGCAGAAAAGGATTTAGAATAAAAGAAATTCCCATAAAAACAGTATACTTACCAGATGCCCGGAGCAAAATAAGGCCGCTGAAAGATACTCTAAAATTCATTCGTCTTATATTCTCCAGTATATTTCTTAGATAAATAGGATGTGTATGAAAAAAAACAAGTTTATCCGACCATGGGTTTTAATTCTCACTGGGGCTATAGTTATACTGTTCGTAGTCATACTAATGCTAAATACAGTAGTATCTAACGTAATGTATTATAAGGTTAAAGGTATATGTGAGAGTACGTTTAACTGTAACATAAAGATGCACAAGCCCCATGTAGATATAATAAAGAGGGAAATTGTTTTCAGCAACATATTTGTTGATAAATATATAAAAGACAGCAAGCTTCATGCTAGTGTCGAGAATATTTTTATCAAGATAAATATAGGAGGAGTATTAAAAGGGAGAATTGTTTTAGAAGATATAAGTTTTAATAAGCCTGTTATACAATCACATATTAGTCATGGAATGCTGATGAGCAGCAAAGACTTTCAGAAAGATCCAAGGAATTTGATAGTTGGTGTTATAGCGGCCTATTTATTAAAAGGGAGTGCGTTTGATGATTCTTTTAAAATCCCTGATTTACTGAAGGCTAGGTTTGGAATAAAAAATGCGTCAATAAACCATGTCAGAGTTGAGATAAATTCTGATGATGTGGTTTTATTGTCAATTAAAAACTTAGATGCTAAAATAAGGAATATTTTTTATTGTCCTACTCAGCCAGCAGAGGTCTCTTTAGGTATTGATTTTGGGTCGAAGCAGCATGTTAAAGTCGCTTTAAAGGCAAGTGCTGACCTCAAGAGTTCAAAAGGAGATTTCTCTTTGGAAACAAAATGTTCTAATATAGATATAACACATATTGTACAGCGCTATGCTGATACTCCAATCTATGTTAAAAAAGGCACAGCAGACATTTCATTAATTGGTACATGCAGAAAAGGCAAACTTGACTTTTCTCAGCATATATTAACAAAAGACTTATCCTTAAGTATAAATAAAGAGCGAAATTTAGATAAACAAGTTCTTGTTGGGCTTACTTATAGAGATATTATTAACTATGTGAAAGTGAAAAAGGGCAATATTGATCTGAGATTTCCAATAAAGGGAACCTTGAAAAAGCCCGAGGTAGACTTCAGTCCAATAATAGAGAATATACTTGCTGAGATAATAGCGTTAAAAGTATCATCAGGTTTGCAGGAGTGGTTAAAATGAAAGATTATACAAACGAACGGCTTGATATGGTAGACATTCAGCTGGCGCATAGAGGAATCAGCGATAAGCGTGTCCTTGACGCTATGAGCAAAGTGCCAAGACACATCTTTGTTCCCTCAGAAGTTGTCTCAATTGCATATACTGACCAGCCGCTTTCCATAGGAGAGTCTCAAACTATATCACAGCCGTATATGGTTGCTTTGATGAGCGAATGTTTGAAGCTTAGCGGCGGAGAGAAAATTTTGGAACTGGGGACAGGTTCTGGGTATCAGACAGCGGTCCTGGCAGAATTAGGATCTTTCGTTTACACAATAGAAAAAATTAGTGCGTTATCCATAGGAGCGCAAGAAACACTTAGACATTTGGGATATAAAAACATAAGATTTAAGACAGGAGATGGCACGCTGGGTTGGCCTGAGAATGCTCCCTATGATGGGATAATGGTAACAGCTGGAGCTCCTCATGTTTCGCAAGTTCTTATAGATCAATTAGCAGAGGGGGGAAGGATAGTTATTCCTGTAGGGAACTCTTTTTCTCAAGAACTTGTTGTTGTTTCAAAAATCAATAAAAAAATAAGAACCAAAAATATCTGCGGATGTATGTTTGTACCATTGATAGGTAAGCATGGATGGAATAGTGAGCAGAAATATTATTAGACGATTATATAACTGGGTTTTAAGCTGGGCTAATTCAAGGTATTCAAGTGCAGCATTATTTTTATTAGCTTTTACAGAGTCTTCTTGTTTTCCTGTACCTCCAGATGTTTTGTTAATAGCTCTTTGTGTATCAAAGCCAGCAAGAGCCTTACTGTATAGTCTCATAACAACGCTGGGATCTGTATCAGGTGGAATATGCGGATATTTTATAGGTATGAAGATATGGGAATATGCAAGTAATTTCTTTTTTAAATATATTCCGGGATTTACTCCTGAATCTTTTAACTATGTAAAAGATCTATATAATGACAATGCCTTCTGGGCAGTATTTATCTCAGGTTTCACACCTATTCCATATAAGGTTTTTACAATTGCTGCAGGTGTTTGTAAAATTGGTTTTATTGTTTTTCTTGTATCCTCAGTATTAGGAAGAGGATTGAGATTTTTTATTGTAGGCGGATTAATAAAAGTTTTTGGGGAACCTGTTAAAAAGTTCATAAATAAATATTTTAATCTTTTGACAATTTTATTTACTATTCTTTTAATAGCAGGATTTTTGATACTTAAGTTTGCAATTAAGAATTAAGCGGGGCGTAGCGCAGCTTGGTAGCGCGCCACGTTCGGGACGTGGAGGTCGGTGGTTCGAATCCACTCGCCCCGACTAGTTTCAAGTTGTCGAATTCCGGATATATGTAGATGCGTAAAACGATAGCAGACGTTGGGTTACTGACTAAATGCATATGCTATGGCTTTAATATTGCCAGTGAATAGCGATTTTTTATTTGCATTTTGTAGAAACTTTGGATTATAATAAAAAGAACGGCAAAAACAAGGAGGTGAGACAATGGCAAAGAAAGCAGAAGCAAAGCTCTATTCATTAAGAATAGGCAAAAAGGAAGACAATGTATTTAAGGGCAAAGGAGCAAGACAGGCTGCTCTAAAGGCTGCTTCCAGAGGGTTGAAAGACAGCGATGGTCTGATCAAGCTCAGAGAACATGGGCAGAAGAAAGACGGCAAATGGAGATTGCATATATTTAAGGGTTCTGTAGCTAAAGTTGCAAAACCTGCTAATGCACCTGCATGGATGCCGGCTATGATTAATAAGCCTACTGTAAAGAAACTTCGTGTTGAAAAATTAGAC
>CAYTGU010000030.1:0-7895 GCA_964437505.1 uncultured bacterium | reverse complement strand
GATGTGCCGGCTCTTGAAAAAATGAGTAAAAGCAAAAGAAGAGTGAGAGAATTTGTTGATGAATATACCCTGCAAAACGGCAGGAGGATATGTCTTTTAGGAGAAGGTCGCCTGATCAATCTTGCGTCTGCTGAGGGACATCCTGCAATGGTAATGGATATGAGTTTTGCCAATCAGTCCTTATCAGCTGAATATATTGCAAAGAATTACAAAAAGCTAGAGAACAAAGTATATAAAGTTCCTGAAGATATAGATAAAAATATTTCCCGACTCAAACTTCATTCTATGGGTATTAAAATAGATACCTTAACTCCCGAACAGAAAAAATACCTCAGTTCATGGGAAATCGGAACGTAACTCTATACCTCCCAGCACACACCCCTAAAATTGCAATTCTCGCATTTTGTTTTATCGTATTCTGCTAATTTCTTAAACTCAAGATTGTGAATCCTATTCCACACATCAATAATGAGTTTCTTCATATCTTCTACCATTTTATCAGTTATTGTAAGTTCAAGTGTTTTATATTCTCTTTCTTCTATATTGTATTTTTTAACCGTTCTTTTTGAGGGCTCCAAAAACTCGAGTTTGCATGATGTTACTTTATAAGGGTTGGGTTGATTTTCGAGTATTAACTTATATGCTATCAACTGGTGAAGGTATGGGTCGCAGTCTTTATTGGTAGGATCATTATTGTCTGTGATGTTTTTTATGTGTTTGTATGCATCTCCGGTTTTGTAATCAATAACACACACCTTTCTGTTGCTTCCAACAAAATCTATTCTGTCAAACCTCCCTGAAAAAGGGATATTCTCATTTATAAGTATTCCAAGGCTTTTTTCTATAAACAAAATAGATGCGGGACTTTCGGCCTTCTTCTGATACCAGTTTCTGAGCTCCTCAATTTTCCCAAGACAGCCCTGCTCTATTCTTTTTCCCGGGGACATATTTTTCAAGCAGGTCTTAAAAACATTCTCAAAAAAACTAAATCTGGGGAGACTTCGTCTCTTTTTATATATTTTATAGGTTTCGCTCAATGCTTTGTGTACACATGTTCCAAATAGCAGGCTTTCAGTTAATTCGCTAGGAATCATTAACAGGCTATTATAGAGAAAACATCTCTTGCATTTTACATAGTTATTTACATTTGTTGGATTTAGGGTTATGGATTTTACATAGTCTTTGAGAATTTCCCCTGTCTGCAAAAAGGGAGGACGTTCCTTAACTGTATCTATGGAAAATCTAAGAACATGTTCTTCAGGTATAAGGCATGTTTGAGGCTCAATATCCATGTTCTTAAGAAACATGCTTGGAATGTCTTTTCCTAGAGGCGAAGCAGTAAAAAACAGGTTTGCTTTAGCTCTTGTGCATGCTACATAGAATAGTCTTATTTCGTCGTATACATGGAGTTTCTTCATCGCTTCCATGGAACATACACTTTCAGGTATTTGAAGAATAGTTTGCGGAATAGGTATTAGATCTGTAACTGATTTTTTAGGCCATTTTTTATCGTGGATACAAAAAGGAATAAAAACAGTATGGAATTCAGTTCCCTTTGCGCTGTGAGCTGTTAAGACCCTGACTCCTTTCTGATGAGCGCTTGCAAGTATGCCTTGAATTCCTATGCCGTAAGATTGCTGTAAATTGATGTCTTCTATTAGATCAATAATTGTCATTAAGGGGTTTGCAGTTGCCTGTTCCTCTACATATTCAATAAAGGAGGATACTGCCCTTAAATCTCTTACTCTTAATACTTGGTCTGTTTCATATTGCGCTAATATAAAGGTCAGCATTCCTGAATCCTTTATATACTGAAGTATTAGCTGATGAACTGGACGCGTGCTTGAATCCTTAATAAATCTTTGAATTGTCCATGAGAATTTGTGTAATTTTAAAGGATTTTTAAGAGTGAGACGTTTTGTCATTTCAAGCTGATGCGCTTCATGCTCTGTAGGCGGAGTGTTTCCTGGAAATCCGGATGTTATTTCTTCAAGAAGAGTAATTGGTTTATTCTCATTAATGTTTTTCCTCTTTTGTAAGCTTACATAACTCAGTAATGCAGTCATATCACTTATGTCTATTTCGAAATAATCTGAGGAGAGCAGCTCGAATATATACCTATCTGCATGTTCAGGATTATGCGAATTTACTGCGAGGTTTAGAGCTGAAAGCAGCTGCCTGACACGTAGGTGAGAGCATATATCCTCTTTGCCATCTGTTACATATGGAATTCCTGTTTGCAGGAATGCATCAATAACAGGCAATATGTCTTTTCTTGTTCTAAGGAGTATAGCTATATCGCTGTATGGATCATCACCGGGTATAAGCTTCTCTCTAACAATCCGTTTAATTTCCTCTACAATAAATGATATTTCTTCTCTAAGGGAATCGAACTTTAATGATTTTACCCCGTTAGAGAAAACCACTGACTTCAGTCGGTGGTGCGGGACTAAGGATTTCTGCGATATCCTTCTATGCGAAGGGATTTCTTCTATAAGTTTTCTTGATGTATTGAGTATTTCAGGAGTAGAACGATAGTTTTCTGTAAGCGTTATTTGCGTTATATTCTTAAATTTGTCCTTTATTGTCTTAAAGTTTGCAATAGATGCGCCTTGAAATCTGTATATTGACTGGTCATCATCTCCAACCACGCATAGATTAGTTTTCTTGGGATCAATAAGACTCAGAAGCAGTTTGAGCTGAGCTTTGTTTGTATCCTGGAACTCATCCACCATAATGTATTTAAATTTTTTCCTGTATTTTTTACACAGATTTTTGTCATGGTTCAGGATATGAGTTGCCATAATGATCATGTCATCAAAATCATATCTTCCTCTCTCATCAAGAACATGTTTTTCTCCTGAATCCTTGAGTTCTTCATACATTCTGTAAACCTTCCCAAACTGGTGGAGTCTCAGTATATGTTTTTCCTGAATAATCTCTTTATCTGGTGTAATATTTGATATATGGCTGGAGAATTCTTCTGGAGTTATTCCTTCTCTTTTTAGGATATTTATATTTTTAATTATATCTTTCTCATAATGATAAGGCGCCCTGAAAGGTCTTATCTGGGAAATATCGTCTGTACTGTCCAGAATATATTCTATAAGCTTTATTCTTTCTATGTCCCCTAGTTCTATTCTTTCCCCAAAAATCTCAGATACCTCTTCTGATTCTATAATAATTGAATTTGCAAGACTGTGATATGTTTCAACCTCCACAAAGTAACCATCTGTACCAATAATTTCAACAATCCTTTCCCTGATAGTTCCAGCAGCTGCATTGGTAAAGCTCAGGATAAGGATATTTGACGGTAAAACGCGGGTTCTTTTTAGTATATTTGCTGTTCTTACAGAGAGCACCTGAGTTTTCCCTGTGCCCGGACCAGCCAGTACAACAACATGTCCTTCAATATTATCAACAACTGCTTTTTGTTTGTCATTTAACTGGTTATAATAACTGCTGTACATAGTTTAATATATTAACATAAAACTGAGACATGATAAAGAAAGCGTGTTATAATAAGCGCGAAAATAGATATTTAGATTGTATATGATTGATAGAAGATTGCTGGAAAATTTTGATTTTATTTTGTTCTTTACGACAATTGTATTATGTCTGATTGGCATAATATTTATCAAAAGCGCTACCAACGCACTTGAAATTGACTACGCAAAAAGACAGCTTTTATACTTTTCTCTTGGATTAGTCGGGCTAATTATTGCAGTAACGTTTAATTATTCTAAAATAGCTAAGCATACAATAGCAATTTATGCGGTGTCTGTTTTGTTATTAATAGTGGTTCTTCTTATAGGCAAAGGCATAGGCGGGGCAAGAAGGTGGCTCTCTCTTGGTATAGTAAGTTTTCAGCCGTCGGAATTATTTAAAATTACATCTATCTTAATGATAGCGTATTATTTGAATAAAGTTAGTAAGGAAGCAAATAAATTCAAAATACTAATTTGCGTTTTTTTGATTGTTATTTTACCAGTTTTACTTATTATTATTCAACCGGATCTTGGAACCGCAATCTCTTTAATTTTTGTGATCTTTGCTGTTGTATTTGTCTCAAATGGGGACATTCGAAGTATGTTGATTGTAGTTGGGATAAGTCTTGCCAGTTGCCCTTTTTTATGGAAATTTTTAAAAACGTATCAGAAGAAAAGGCTGCTGGTTTTCATAAACCCGGATGTAGATCCTTTAGGCGCCGGTTATGCTATAATTCAGTCAAAGATAGCTATTGGAGCCGGTGGATTATTTGGATATGGATGGAAAAGAGGTTACCAGACGCACCTTAATTTCATACCGGAACACCACACGGATTTTATCTTCTCAACAGTAGCCGAAGAATGGGGTTTTATAGGAGCATGTGTATTGTTATTACTTTATGCTATTCTTTTCTGGCGCATGTTTAGTTTGGTAAGCTTGGTAAGAGATAAATTAGGCTTACTTATAATTGTTGGAGTGATTTCTCTTTTTGCTGTGCATATTTTTATTAATATAGGAATGGCAATAGGGATAATGCCGATTACAGGGCTTACACTGCCGTTTTTGAGTTATGGAGGTTCATCGTTGGTTGCAAACATGTTCTTGGTTGGTTTGGTACTTAATATAGGAATGAGGAGGTTTAGAGTTTAATATGAATGTCATAGGGGTCGGGGTAGATATAGTTGAGGTAGCGAGGATTGAAGAGGCTATTAAAAGATTTGGAGATAGATTTCTGAAAAAAATATATACAGACACAGAAATAAAGTATTGCAATACAGGGAAAGTAGCATATCAGCATTTTGCAGGGAAGTTCGCAGCAAAGGAAGCGATATACAAAACATTAAATATTGATTGTGTTGTGAAATGGACGGAGATAGAAGTTAAAAATTTGAAACAAGGTCGTCCGTATATAGTCCTTCATGGTAAAGTAAAGAAAATTGCTAAAGAGAAGAACATTTTAAGCGTTTTGGTAAGCATTTCTCATATAAAGACTCGCGCAGTGGCTTCTGCAGTAGCTTTGATAGAGTAGTGAAAAAACTTTTTCTGTCTCTTATTTCTGGAATGCTGCTTGCAATTTCCTTCCCAAAAGTTGATTTTGAATATGGAGCGTGGATAGCTTTAGTTCCGCTATTTTTAATTTTAGTAAAAGTTGATTCAAGAAAAGCTTTTACTTTCTCCTATATAACAGGAGCAGTTTTTTTTCTTTTGACAATTTACTGGATATCCTTTGTCAGCACATTAGGCATGGTGCTGCTTGTTCTATATCTGAGTCTTTATATAGCTGTATTTGGAGTTCTTACAAATTGTCTTTTTAGGAGGCTCAAATTGCCGCTGGCGCTTATTGCTCCCCCTATCTGGGTCTTGTGCGAGTTTATAAGGGCACATCTTCTCACTGGATTTCCATGGGTATTATTAGGATATTCTCAGTATAAACAGATTGCACTTATTCAGAGTGCGTCTTTTATTAGTGTTTATGGAATATCGTGTTTAATCGTTTTGGTTAACGCATCAATCGCTGATGTATGGTTATTTTTAAAGAATAGAAGGATAGGCTGGAGGTTCTTAATAGGTCCAGCATTATCGCTTGTTGCTGTTATAGCTTTTTTGATTTATGGCAATATCAGTGTAAAGGCAGATAAGCGAGGAGGTGTTAAAGAAAGTATTAAGGTTGGAATTGTTCAGCCAAATATAATGCAAGAAGAAAAAGCAGCGGCTCTTTATAACTCAAGAGAGAGAGCTTTAAATATTCATCTAAACCTGAGTGAGAAACTTTTAAAATTTAAACCTGATATTATTATTTGGCCTGAAACTGCGCTAACCTATATAGATAATTACGACGAAAAATTAATTGCTAAACTCAAAAATTTTGCAAAGCATAATAATTTACATCTTCTGACAGGTGTTTGTTACAGGTCTCACGCAACAAGTAAATTCTATAACAGTGTGTTTCTTTTTGCTCCGAATGGCGCAATGAGACAACGCTATGATAAAATACATCTTGTGCCGTTTGGTGAATATATTCCCCTTAAGAACCTTTTTCCCTTTTTGTCCAAGGTGGTTCCTATAGGGGATTTTGATCATGGAAAAGAGTACACAGTGTTGAATTTTTACAAAAAAGACAGGCTGGATTCAGGTCGAAAAATTAAGTTTGCCTGTACAATTTGTTTTGAAAATATATTTTCAGACTTTACTCGGCAATTCGTAAGAAATGGGGCGCAATTTCTGATTAATGTTACAAATGACAGCTGGTTTGGTATATCCTCAGCTCCATATCAGCATATGTCAATGTCTGTATTTAGAGCTGTAGAAAATCATATACCAGTGATTTTTAATGCAAATACAGGAGTTTCCTGCTTTATTGATAAATATGGGAGAATAAGCAACAAAATTAGCAAGGGTAATGATGATATCTTTATTGCAGGAACCAGTTTTGGCAATATATGTTTTAA
Source organism: uncultured bacterium (assembly GCA_964437505.1). Lineage (GTDB taxonomy): Bacteria > JAHJDO01 > JAHJDO01 > JAHJDO01 > JAHJDO01 > JAHJDO01. The sequence goes on along the minus strand of CAYTGU010000030.1, from coordinate 1,458 downwards.
TGATGAGAAAGCTTTTTACACAAAGTATGGAAATCTGTTTGTAATATTTAATATAATTTGGCTAGTAATATTGACAGGTATTTATATATTTGTTAGAATCGCCCCTTGTCCTAGTTTTTTGCCCACGTAGCTCAGTTGGCAGAGCACATGCATGGTAAGCATGAGGTCATCGGTTCAATCCCGATTGTGGGCTCTGTCAAAAAAAAGATTTGCAAGGGAGAGCGGATGTGATATAATCCGTGCTCATTTTTAAAAAAGAGGAGAAGGAGATGGCAAAGGAGAAATTTGAGAGGACAAAGCCGCATATAAACATAGGGACAATAGGGCATGTAGATCATGGGAAGACAACATTAACATCAGCAATAACAAAGATATTAAGCAAGAAGGGGTTAGCAGCAGCAAAGGAATTTGATGAGATAGATAATGCGCCTGAGGAACAAGAAAGAGGAGTAACGATAAATGTACATCATGCAGAATATGAGACAGAGAATAGGCACTATGCGCATGTAGATTGTCCGGGACATGCAGATTATATAAAGAATATGATAACAGGAGCGGCACAGATGGACGGAGCAGTGCTGGTAGTAAGTGCAGCAGATGGACCAATGCCGCAGACAAGAGAGCACATATTATTAGCAAGGCAGGTAGGAGTGCCATCACTGGTGGTATTTTTAAACAAGGCGGATCAAGTAGATGATAAGGAACTGTTGGAATTAGTGGAGCTAGAGGTAAGGGAGTTATTGACGAAGTATGAGTTTCCTGGAGACGATATACCAGTGATAACAGGCTCAGCATTAGCGGCAATGGATTGTGGATGCGGGAAGGAAGAATGTGAGAAGTGCAAACCAGTACTGGAGTTATTAAAGCAGATGGACGAATATATCCCGTTACCAAAAAGAGAGATAGATAGGCCGTTTTTGATGGCAATAGAGGATGTATTTACGATAACAGGAAGAGGAACAGTAGGGACTGGAAGAGTAGAGAGAGGAGTAGTAAAGGTAGGAGAGAGTGTAGAAATAGTGGGATTAAAAGAGACAAAGAAGACTGTAGTAACAGGAGTAGAGATGTTTAGGAAGTTGTTGGATCAAGGACAAGCAGGAGATAATGTAGGAGTATTGTTGAGAGGAATAGAGAGAAATGATATAGAGAGAGGGCAAGTATTGGCAAAGCCTGGGACAATAACTCCGCACACACAATTTAAGGCAAAGATATATATATTGAAGAAAGAAGAAGGAGGAAGGCATACGCCATTCTTCAAGGGATACAGGCCGCAGTTTTATTTTCGGACAACAGATGTAACAGGCACAACAAAGTTAGCCGAAGGAGTAGAGATGGTAATGCCAGGAGACAATGTAGATTTAGAGGTAGAATTAATAGCGCCGATAGCAATGGAAGATGGGTTGAGATTTGCGATAAGAGAGGGAGGAAGGACAGTAGGTGCTGGTGTTGTATCTAAAA
>CAYTGU010000029.1:0-8173 GCA_964437505.1 uncultured bacterium | reverse complement strand
TCCGGATATTGAAGCAATTCCAAATTCTTTGCGTTTTTTTATATTGGATATAAGTTCTTCAATGTCTACTTTATCAGGAAAAGGTTTTATCTCCGGACTTCCGATCTCTAAACCAGTTTTTTTGTCTAACATATTTCAACTATATCAAATCCAATTTAAAGTTAAAAGGATTTGATTTGCTCGCATACTAGAAGCATGGTAAACTCAGGCAAGTAACAGAACTTAAATAAGGAGGTTTTAAAAATGTCAGTTACCCCGTGCAGACCGAAGTGGAAGGGAACTATGACAGACAGGGAACGCTTTAATAATCAGATGCATTATAAATCAGTTGACAGATGTTTTAATATGGAGTTTGGATACTGGGATGAAAATTTTGAAAAATGGAGGGAATTTAAAGTAAATGGTATTACAAATAATGCTGAAGCAGACATATTCTTTAATTTTGATGAAATGAAAGAAATAGGTGGCAATGTTTGGATGATTCCTCCATTTGAGCATGGAAGGATTATATCAGAGACTGAAGATAAGAAGATTATTATGAATTCTGATGGGCTCACGGCGGAGATTCCAAAGGATGGGCATGATACAATTCCGCATTTCATAAAGTCATCAATTGTTACTCCAGACGACTGGAAGGAATGTAAAAAGAGATTTTCTCGCAGTCATCCTGAAAGGAAGATTGATATTGGAAAATATAAGGGGATGTACCCTGAAGACAGAACTTATCCTCTTGGAGTTAATTGTGGCTCCATGATCGGGAGAATCAGAGATGTGTTGACCTTTGAAGGGCTAGCGTACGCAACTTATGACTATCCTGATATGGTTGAGGATATGGTCGAGACTGCGTGTCTTCTTGTAGAGGATTTTCTGGATCAGGTTTTGCCTCATTTTGACTTTGATTTTGCATCAGGCTGGGAAGATATATGTTTTAAAAATGGGCCAATTGTCTCAGTTGACTTTTTCAATAAAGTTGTTGTTCCTAAGTACAAAAGGATTAATAAGAAGCTAAAAAAATACAATATAGACATCTGGTACATTGATTGTGATGGCGATGTAAGGCCAATACTTCCTGGTTTCATGGAAGGTGGAGTTAACTGTCTTTTCCCATATGAAGTTAATTCATGTACGCATCCTGCAGATCTTCTCAATGAATATGGAAAAGATCTCCACATTATGGGTGGCTTTAATAAAATGAAGCTTATTGAGGGACCTGCCGCTATTAAGGAATACATGGAATCATTGGTTTCTATTGTAGAAAGAGGAGGATATATTCCGTTCTGTGACCATAGATGTCCCCCGGATGTGAAATATGAACACTATATTTATTACCTTGATCTCAAGGAAAAAATGTTTGGAATGGAAGGATAGAGTCCATGCTTGTTGATTATCATGTACATAGCAAAATGTGCGGTCATGCAGAGGGAGAGATGGAAGAATATGTTAAGCAGGGTATTAAAAAGGGGCTTGGAGAAATAGGGTTTAATGAACATTTTCCGATTCTGCATCTTGAGGATAAAGAATTTTCACTAAGGCTTGCTATGTCCATTGACGAATTTCCAATATACATGGAACATGTACAAAGATTGCAGAAAGAGTTTAAAAAGCATATTTCAATAAAACTCGGATGCGAGATTGATTATTTGCCAGGGAACATGGAAAGGATAATGAGTGTTATCAATAAATATGATTTTGACTATCTGTATGGCTCTGTGCATTTTCTGGGTGATTGGATGATTGATCATCCTGATCATAAATCAAGGTTTGAAAATCAGGATTTGCACAAGGTGTATAAGGATTATTTTAGTCTGGTTGAAGAAGCTGCGGAATCAAAGCTATTTGACTGTATTTCTCATATAGATGTTATAAAGAAGTTTGGATATAGACCGGATAAAGACCTAACCAGTATTTATGAACAAACAGCACGCACCTTAAAACGTACAGACGTGTGTATTGAAGTTAACACTTCCGGGTTATACAAGCCTGTAGGAGAAATATATCCAGCAGAAGAGCTGCTAAAGATTTGTTGTAAATATGAAATCCCTGTCACATTAGGCTCTGACGCGCATAAGCCTGAGCATGTGGGTAGGGATTTTGACAAGGCAGTTTCATTAATAAAAAAAGCAGGATATAGGGAAATAGTCAGATTTAGTAAACGACAAAGATCGTACGTGAATGTATAGAACAATAGAAGAAAAGGGCTTAAGTGGAATACAGCCTACTGATAGTGAAATTTATAGTCTGGTTAAAATAGAGAACAATCTGACAGACCTCATATCCGTAGCAGATAAAATCCGCAGGAAATTTAAAGGAAAGAAAGTAAAGTTCTGCTCTATTGTAAATGCAAAATCCGGCATGTGTGGTCAAGACTGTGCTTTTTGCGGGCAGTCATCTTATCACAAGACAAGGATTTCTAAATATCCCCTGTTAGATACAGAAGTAATAGTTAAGTCTGCAATGGATGCTGCGCATAACGGCGCAGCAAAATTTTCGATAGTAACCAGCGGTAAAAGCATAAATTCCAGAGGAGAGATTGAAAAAATAAAAAGTGCGATAAAAAGAATTAAAAGCGAAACTTCTTTGGAGTGCTGTGCGTCTCTGGGAATTTTGGGCAAGGAGTTTTTTGGAGAATTAAAGGACGCTGGTCTGGATAGATATCACCATAATCTTGAGACATCCCGAAGTTTTTTCCCTCAGATCTGCACAACTCGTCTTTATCAAGAAAATATAGATACAATCAGAGCAGCTAAAAAAGCTGGATTAATTACCTGCTGTGGCGGTATATTTGGAATGGGAGAATCTCCTGAGCAGAGAATAGAATTAGCTCTAACCTTGAAGGAATTAGACTCTGACTCTATCCCAATAAATTTTCTGAATCCTGTTAAGAATACCAGACTTGAGAATATCCCTCTGCTGAAGCCTTTGGAAGCATTAAAAATAATATCTATATTTCGGATTGTTTTCCCGACAAAGGATATTATTATCTGTGGGGGTAGGGAAGTTGTATTGCGCAGTCTTCAGCCAATGATGTTCCTTGCAGGAGCAAATGGTATGATTCTGGGAGATTACCTGACTACAAAGGGAAGAAGCATAAAGCATGATTTAGAAATGATAAAAGATTTGGGGTTTAATTTTGGAAAAATTTAAAAAATAGTTCTTTTAATTTCGTAGAGAAAATGATATTAAATACTAAAGTTAATTTTATCCTAAATGGGACAATGCGAGAAAGGAGGTGGCAAGAGAGAGCTTGGATTGCTGTGGTCTTTTGAGAGGGACTCATAAATTATTAACATTATAGGAGAAAAGAAAATGTTAAAGAAGACGATGATGTTGGGTATGATATTTGTTTTAGCTTTGTTCTTTGGACTTGTTAATTATAGTTTGGCAGAGGAGAAGGGACTGGTAGGTTACTGGAAGTTCGATGAAGGAAAAGGAGACATAGCCAAGGATGCAACAAATAATGAAAATAACGGAAAGGTCTATGGAGCAGCTACATGGACAGAGGGGAAATTAGGTAGTGCCTTAAAATTTGATGGAAGCAGTGATTATGTTGATTGCGGAAGTGGTGATAGTTTGGGTATTACTGACGCGATTACGATTGAGGCGTGGGTGAAACCTAATTTATTAGGCACATGGGGACATATAGCTGGGAAATACGAAAGCGAGACAGATAACCAGGCTTATCTATTGTATAAAACGAAGTGGGGGGATAAAGTTAGGTTTTTACTTAGTCCACAGGGAGATGGCACGGATATGTTATATTTTGATAGCGATACAAGTTTGACATTAGATACATGGTGTCATGTTGTTGGAGTGTTAGATAATGCAAATAATATGGCTTATATATATCTTAATGGTAGAGAAGATAAGAGTGCGGCTTATAATTATGATATATTCGATAGTGATATACCTTTATTAGTGGGGAATTTCCCCGGCGCAATTGACGAAGTCAGGATTTACAATAGAGCATTGACAGCAACAGAAGTAGAGAATCATTATAAAAGTGGAAGGGATAGTTCAGTATTTTAAGATTCCATTTAGAGATAGTATGGTGTGAAAAAGCTTAGTTTTCTTGATGGAGAGCTTCATAGTTTAGAGAAAAAAGGTTTGTATCGTACGTTAAAAACATGTTCTCAATTTAAATCTTCAAAACTGGTTGTTGATGGAAAAGAGTTGATTAATTTTTCATCCAACAATTATCTTGGTTTAGCAGGTGATCCTGTTCTAAAGAAGGCTGCATGCGATGCTGTAAAGAAGTATGGTTGCAGCAGCACCGCATCGCGTCTTATGTGTGGGAATTTGGCTCTTAATGAGGAATTAGAAAAAAGAATAGCAGGATTCAAACGAACAGAAGCAGCGCTTGTATTTAGTTCCGGGTACATGGCTAATATAGGTGTGATATCTGCTTTAATGGGAAGGCAGGATGTTATATTTGCGGATAAGTATAATCATGCAAGTCTTGTAGACGGCTGTATGTTAAGCAGGGCAAAGCTTATACGATATTCTCATAAGGATGTAGGGGGTCTGGAACAGGTTCTTAAGGATACAGGTAAATATGACAGGCGTTTGATTGTTACTGACTCTATCTTTAGTATGGATGGAGACATAGCGCCTTTACCGGAGATTATAGAACTGGCAAAGCAGTACAATTGTATAGTGATGATTGATGATGCGCATGCAACAGGTGTATTGGGAAAAACAGGCCGGGGAAGTGTGGAATATTTCGGTATTCCTGAAGAAGACGTAGATATTCATATGGGTACGTTTGGAAAAGCTCTTGGAGGCTTTGGAGCATATGTAGCAGGGCCCAGAAAGCTCGTAAATTTTTTGGTTAACAAGGCGCGAAGCTTCATTTTTACAACGGCTTTGCCGCCATCTGTTGTAGGTTCTGTTATAGCAGCTATATCAATTCTTGAAACTGATAATACGCTAATAAAAACATTAAATAAGAATGCCGATTATTTCAGGAACCAGTTGAAAAAAGAAGGATTTAATATTTTGGACACGAAGACACAGATAATACCATTAATAGTAGGTAAAAACGAAAAAGCTTTACAACTCAGTAAGTTCTTAGCGCAGAATGGAATCTTTGCCCTGGCTGTTAGACCTCCGACTGTTCCTCAAAACACGGCAAGGATAAGGTTTTCAATCACAGCAGCTCATAGTAAAGAAGAACTTAGTTATGCAATAGAAATAATTAAAAAAGCTAATAAGAAGTTCAGTATTATTCAGTAACTATCTCGTGTTATCGAGGATTTTGGAAGGCTTTTTTACGAGATAGTCTTTGCTGAGTATTTTTTTGTCTTTTTCACTGATCTTAGTAAATTTTAAACTCAGCTTACATCCAGACCACACTGGCTCTGATTTTACTACCTCTGCAACAGCTTTGATTTCTTTTTTAAGATTCATAAGACGGATTGTTACTTTAAGAGACGTCAAGACAGAAATATCCTCTTTTGTGAATACAAGTGCGCCGCCACTGCTGATGCTTTTAGCTCTGCCCTTTCCACCATCATATAGTATAAAACACGCTCTTTTTCTATATAAAACAGGAAGATCCACATTAAACCTTTGATACTTCCTTCTATCCGTAATCATTTGTCTTTCTCCAAAAAACTTCCAATAACCGTAACATACGTCTTTTTATCTGTCAAGTCTTGGGTCGAGTATATCTCTAAGCCCTTCGCCAAGCAGGTTATAGCTAAGTACTGCTATGAGGATAGCAAGTCCGGGAAATGCTGTAATCCACCATGCAAATTCTATTGTTGATTTACCTGTTGAGAGCAAATTTCCCCAGCTTGATGTTGGCGGCTGGACACCTAAACCCAAAAAGCTTAGAGCGGATTCCGTAAGTATTGCTCCAGCTATGCCAAAAGTAGCAGCAACATATACAGGAGCCATTGCATTTGGGAGAATGTGGCGAAAAATAATTCTCATATTGCTTGCGCCCATTATTTTCGCCGCTTGAGTAAATTCGCGTTCTTTAAGACTGAGGAACTCTCCTCTAACAAGTCTGGCAATGCCCATCCAGCTGGTTAAGCCAATAATTATCATTATATTGGTTATACATGGTTTTGTTATTGCTACAACCGATAGAATAAGAAAAAAGCTTGGAAAGCAGAGCATCATGTCAACAAATCTCATTAAGATCGAATCAATCCTTTTACCGTAGTAGCCGGCAATTGATCCAATAAAAATGCCTATTATGATTGAAATGCCTGTTGCCACAAATCCTACTTTGATAGATACACGCGTACCCCATATTATTCTTGACAGCACATCGCGGCCCAGACTGTCAGTTCCAAGAATATGATTGTTCTGAAAAGGGCTTAAGAATATATCATCCACATTTATTTTATTTGGACTATATGGTGACAGAACAGGCGCAAAAATACCAACAAAGAACATTGTTAAGATAATGACTATTCCAAAAACGGTCAGTTTATTCTGCTTAAATTTATTTTTAGTGTTTCTCATACTTTATCCTTGGATCAGCAATGCCGTAACATATATCTGCAATTAGATTTCCGATTAGTGTAAGAACTGCTCCCATAGTAAGAATCCCCATTATGACAGGATAATCTCTGGACATTGCGGACTGGAAGAATAATCTGCCCATACCCGGAATTGCAAATATACTCTCTGTAATAACGCTTCCTCCAATCAGCCCCGGTACAGAAAGACCTAGAATAGTGATAAGAGGTATTACAGCGTTTTTTAAGGCATGTTTATAAACAACTACTAATTCGCTTAAGCCTTTTGCCCGCGCCGTTCTTATATAATCCTGATTCAGTACTTCAAGCATATTTGATCTCATATATCTGGACATACCTGCAATTCCTCCAAAAGCGCCTATAAAAACAGGCATTATGAGATGTTTCCCAAAGTCAGTCAGCCTTTGGAAATGACTCATCTGGTCATAATTCAATGAGTGAAGCCCTGAAATAGGAAGCCAGCCGAGTTTTATACTAAAAAGAATGATAAGAAGCAGAGCAAGCCAGAATGACGGCATTGAAAAACCGATAAATACGAATACTGTTGAGAATCTGTCAAACAAGGAATGTCGTTTTGTGGCTGATGCAATTCCTACAGGTATTGCAATAAGGAGTATAAATATGATTGATAGCACGTTGATTATTAGAGTTATAGGAAGTGTTTCTAATATTTTCGCGCGTACAGGTCTGCCGTCTGTAAATGATGTCCCGAAATCAAGGCGAATTATTTTTTTGAGCCATGTGATATACTGAACATGTAGCGGTTTGTCCAGTCCGTACAGCTTTTCCAGTCTTTCCCTTGTTTGTTGGGATACTTTAGGGTTGAGTTGTGTCTGAAGGTCTGTTGGCTTTCCAGGCGCAAGGTGTATTACCGAAAACGTAATTATACTTATGCCTAAGAGGAGCGGGATAATGCCGAATATGCGTCTGAGTATATAATTACCCATTTCTTCTGAAGAAATCTACTGTTTCTTCAAACCCTTTGTGTAAGCTGATACGAGGTTTCCATGAAAGCGTTTTTTGCGCTTTATCAAAGGATAAGATACTTCGTTTAAGGTCTCCTTCTCTGGCGGGACCGTACTCGCAATCTTTAGGAAAATCTATTATGCGCTTTAACGCGCCAAATATTTCATTGACATCTGTGCCTTTGGCAGTTCCTATATTGAAAGCTCCGCATATATTCTGGTTGATAGCTGACATATTGGCTGCAACAATATCATCAACATATACGTAGTCTCTAATGCAATCGCCCTTGCCGAATATTGTCGGGGTTTTGCCTGTAAGCATAGCTTTTATAAAGATAGCTATAACTCCAGCTTCTCCATGTGGGTCCTGGCGTGGCCCATAGACATTTCCATATCGTAACGCTACATAAGGAAGATTATATTCATGCCGGTAGAATGAGAGATAGTATTCAGTTGAAAGCTTTGAAACTCCATAAGGGGAAAGTGGACAGAATGGCTCGTTCTCTGTTGTGGGCACGTTTTCCGCCTCTCCATAAACAGTTCCTCCTGAGGAAGCGAAAACTATTTTTTTTACACCATATTTTACGCAGTTTTGCAGGATATTAAGCACTCCCAATATATTAACGTCCGCATCAAAAACAGGTTTTTTCATTGATACCGCAACACTCATCTGCGCAGCGAGATGGTCAACGCAATCAGGTTTTTCCTTTTTGAATA
>CAYTGU010000028.1:0-8678 GCA_964437505.1 uncultured bacterium | reverse complement strand
CCTATAACAGCAGTCTTATGAATCCCTGGTAAGGGCATTTCCTTGTTTATCTGTAGATATTCCATTATCTTAACAAATCCGATATACGGATTATCTGTACGTATTACAGGCCTCCCATTTTTATCCGTCTTTTTATCAACAATGATTGCTGAGGCTTTGGTAGTTCTCAAGAGAGGATAATAACGAGCATTTGCTAAAAAGGTTATATCTCCCCTTTTTGCTTCTCTTATGCCTGAAATTCCAATTATAACCATACCTGGATCCCCTTCAACCTTCCCATCTATGAGTCGGGCGATTTGTGCAAGGGTCATGTTTAGTATATTACTCATGGATTCTATTCTACTCTTTCCCAAAGTCGTCAACAACGTCTTTTTTTGTTTCAATATATGTCTCTGCGTTTTCTGATTTAGATATTTTATTCTCAGAGGCTGCAATGTAGAACGGCAGATTTTTTTGTCCAATTATGGAACTTCTCTCAAGAACAATAGCTCTTTCAACAACATTTCTGAGCTCACGCACATTCCCAGGCCAACCATAATTTATGAGCGCATCCATTGCAGCATGAGAAATACCGTCAATTCTTTTCCCAGTAGATTGAGAAAATTTCTGAATGAAATACTGAACTAAAAATGGAATATCTCTCTTTCTCTCAAGCAGTGGCAGTAAAGATATATAAGAATCCGACAATTTGTTGTAGAAAACTTTGTTAAATCTGGATTCCGATGTAGCTACAGACAGGTTTCTATTTGTTGCAGCAATAATCCTCACATCTACTGTTACTGTCTTTGTTCCTCCCATTCTCTCAAATGTCTCTTTTTCAAGTACTTTGAGAAGTTTATCTTGAACTTGTTCAGACAGAACTCCTACTTCATTAAGAAAGAGAGTTCCATTATTAGCTAACTCAAGTCTCCCAATCTTTCGCTCTTCTGCTTCTGAAAAAGCTTGTTTTTCGTGTCCAAACAGTTCACTTTCTAAGAGTTTTTCAGAGAGCGAAAGGCAATTAGCAACAATAAAAGGCCCATCTTTTCTAGGGCTACAGTTATGAATTGTTCTAGCTATAAGTTTCTTTCCCGTGCCACTTTCTCCATATATTAATACTGTGCCCTTTGTCTTGGAAACTTGTTTTATTAACTTATACATCTTCTTCATTCTGCTGGTTTTCCCAATTATTTTATCTGAATACTTGACTTCCAACTCTTCCTTTAAATATTTATTCTCTTTCTCTAAAAATGTAAGTCTATATGCCTTATCAACTGTGATCTTCATTTCTTCTAAGTCAAATGGCTTGAGAATATAGTCATATGCTCCCTTTTTCATTGCTTCTACAGCAGTCTGAATTGTACCGTATGCTGTCATTATGATTACTGGCACTGTTTTATCTTTTTTCTGTATTTGTTCTAACAGTTCAATTCCACTCATATTAGGCATCTTCATATCTGTAATAATGAGGTCAAAATCCATAGTTTCCATTTTTCCCAGAGCTTCAAGCCCATCCTTAGCCTGTTCAGTTTTATAATTCTCGTTTTCAAGCATAATTTGTAAAATTCTGCGTATTTTTAGCTCATCATCTACAATTAACACACTTGCTTTATTCATACCTGTTCCTTTTTACGGGGAATTAATTGGAATATATACAGAGAAAATACTTCCCTTGCCATCTTGACTTTCTACTTCAATAGTCCCGTCATGATTTTCAATTATTTTATGCGCAATAGCCAACCCTAAACCAGTACCTCCAGATTTTGTTGTAAAGAAAGGATTGAACACTTTGTCCATTGCGTCCTCGGAAATGCCGCAGCCTGTATCTCTAAATGATATCTTCATTAATTTCATGTTTTTGTTATCATCTTTCTTGACAGCCGTTTTTATTTCCAGCCTTCCGCCATCGGGCATTGCCCCAATAGCATTAAGAATAAGATTGAGAAACACCTGATGCATTTGTTCGCTATCAACATTTACCGAAGGTAAATTCTTTTGAAAATTCTTAACCACTTCAATGTGGTTTTTTGATATTTCTATATTTGTCATCTGCAATGTTCTATCTATGATAGGTGCAATTTGGTCAATTTCAAGATTTGATTTTTGAGGACGCGCAAAATCGAGAAACGACGTTACCACCTTATTCAACCTGTCAGTCTCTTCGATTATGTATTGAGTCAGCTCCTTATTATCATCCTGTCCCTGGAACCTGTCTCCCAGTATTTGCGCAGAGTTTTTAATAATGACCAGAGGATTTCTTATCTCGTGAGCTACCCCAGCAGCAAGTTCGCCGAGCGCTGCAAGACGGTCTTTTCTGCGTAGCTCCTCCTCTAGGTGTCTCAGCCTGCGTAGTTGCTGGATCATATCATTAAAGGCGTTTGCCAAATCTTTTATCTCTCCTTTTGCCTTGATCTTTATCTGATGTTCAAGATCTCCTCTTGCTACAGCTCTTATTCCCCATGTAAACTTGCGCAAAGGATGAGAAATACTTCGCGCTATCAGAACTCCTATTACTGCAGATAATGATACACCAAGGAATATTAATATTATAAGAAATTGTCCGACAGCAGTTTGAAAGGCATAGGTTTTTTGTATGCCAACAAACACAACTCCAAAGACCTTTTTATCCGGGCTCATAAAAGGGGAGCACAATCCATAAAAATGCAGCTTATTATGATAGATATCCTTTCTATACTCGGAAGCGCCTTGCGCATATATTTTGTTGATAAGTTCTTCTACACTAAACATTACTCGTCCCCTGTCCTTTGCCGTTTTTGGATATTGCGCTGACTCAAAAAACAGGTCTATATCAACTCCCATTTTCTTCTCTATATCCTGAAAGATTTCTTTTTTAACAGTATAGCCTGCCACTATTTTCCCTACTACTTTCTCGTTTTCCCTAATTTCTAACCCTACGCCAGCAATTAATTTTTTTATATTATCCTTTTCCAAAAGCACAAGCATTCTTTTCTTATCCACCTGGTTCATTACACTTGGAGAAATACTTCCTGAAGAGAACTTAAGTTCTCCTTTTTCATTTGTAATGAGTATTGTGTCAATTTGCATTTCCTTCTCTAGCATAGCCAGAAGTTTTATTATCTGCTCTTCATCTTGCTGTTTAAATGCTTGCATAAACACGAAGTTGCTAAGTATAATTTCTCCGATTAGAGCAGATCTATTTTCCAGGTTATCTATTTTGTCTGTAATTAAATCTGTTGCGCTATGGATTTTTCGCTTTATATCTTTTTCTAATTGTACAGATATTACCCTTGTAGCTACAAAGGTTGAGATTAAGATAGGCACAAGAGCCATTAACATAAAGGAAAAGATAAGCTTATTTTGAATGTTTGGTTTGAAAAATGACATGGGATTTTTAATTCTTAACCATTGGTTCAAATTCTTCTGCAGAAACGCTTCTTGCTCCCATTCCTCCTATCATCATGCGAACAAGGCGATCAGAGGTTACTACTAAAGCTTTTGATTTATCTGGAAGCTTATAAATCATTCTTTCAATAACTGTATCTGCAGATTTGCCATTCTTTGAGAAAATAACGTTTATGCCGGTTTCTATCTGATCAAAAGGGAGATGGTCAAATCTTTTAGAACCGTCAAACACTATAGACACGTTTTTGTCATTAAAATCTTGATATCTACTCATAATATGAATTAGTTTCTCTCTGGCATATTCTAATCCTTTTCTTTTAGCCTCTCTTAAGCAAGCCCATGCATAAATCACATTATAACCGTCAACAATAACCATAGTGATACCAATTATACTCAAGTTGAGGTTTAAATGCAAAGCAATAGGAAGATAAATTAGACACTGCTAATAAAACAAGATATAATAAATTCAATTTTAAATTAATAGATGCTAAAGGAGACAGTTAGATGATTTCTAGATATTCTCTGCCTGATATGAAAAGAATCTGGAGCGATGAGAACAAGTTTAATACATGGCTCAGGATTGAACTGCTTGCTTGTGAGGCTCTGTGTGAACTTGGGGATATACCAGGAAAATCTTTGAAAAGAATAAAAGACAAAAGTAAGTTTGACATTAAGAGAATTCATCAAATAGAGAAGATAGTAAAACATGATGTGATCGCTTTTCTTACATCTATATCTGAAAAAGTAGGCAAGGATGCACACTTCATCCATATGGGGCTTACCTCTTCTGACATATTGGATACTGCTCTTTCTTATAATATGGTTCAAGCTGTAGATTTGCTTTTGAAGGATTTAGGGAACTTAAGAACTGTGCTTAAGAACATGGCTAAAAAACACAAGAATACTATCATGATCGGCAGGTCACATGGTGTACATGCAGAACCAATAACATTTGGATTAAAAATGCTTCTCTGGTTTGACGAAGTTGGAAGGCATATAAACAGACTTGAAAATGCAAAGGATACAATAAAATACGGAAAAATCTCAGGTGCAGTAGGAACTTACGCTAATATAGATCCATACGTGGAGCAATATGTGTGCAAAAAACTTGGACTTACCCCATCTCCATTATCAACACAGGTATTGCAAAGAGATAGACATGCAGAACTAATGACAACGTTAGGTTTGATTGCAAGCTCTCTGGAAAAATTTGCTACTGAGATAAGGGCATTACAACGCACAGAGATTAACGAAGCACAAGAATTTTTTGCCAAGGGACAGAAGGGTTCTTCTGCTATGCCTCATAAGAAAAACCCTATTATTTGTGAACGTATATGTGGCTTAGCAAGATTAGTCAGGGCTAATTCCATACCTGCAATGGAAAATATTTCTTTATGGCATGAAAGGGATATTTCACACTCATCTGTGGAAAGGATAATTATTCCTGATAGCACAATTGCTTTGAACTACATGTTAGCTAAATTTACTGATCTAATGAAGAATCTTGTGGTAAATGTTGAAGACATGAAAAAGAACATAGATAAGACCAAAGGCAATATTTTTTCTCAAACAGTATTATTGAAACTAATAAAGAAAGGTTTAAGCAGAGAGTCTGCATATAAAATAGTACAACAAAGCGCAATGGAAGCGGCAAAAGAAAAAAGGGATTTTAAAACAGCCCTCCTAAAAAACAAAAAAATATGCAGCATATTATCTACGGAAGAAATAGAAGAAAGTTTTAATATTAAAATACACCTAAAAAACGTCGAAGAAATTTACAGAAGGTTCGGTATTTAATGCATAGGGGCATAAGATATTATGCCCCTACATTTGGATGCGTATATTATTTTACTTTTTCTGCAGGTACTTCAGGCACAGGTATTAACATATTACTGCCGCATTTAGGACATTTAGATATTTTTATCTCATCGTCCATACTACGAATTCTTTGCTCAAAGATATGCTTGCACTTTTTACACTGATACTTTACTACTCGAACAGCCTTCTTCTCTCCACACTCAGGACATTTAATAGGAGGGGTCTGATATTCTGCACTAAAGCGAGCATCACAGTTTTCACACACATAATTCACTATTGGTCGAGGATACTTCTTTGGCATAAGCGTCTTTATCATAAAACCAACACAAACTGCAATAACAAGGATAAGCCCTATAACTACCAGTGGATTCTGCTTTTTCTGTTCCTGTGGTTGTGTTTCCTTAGCTCCAATAACCATATTATCACCTCCTCTTTTACATGTTTTCAGGCAGCTTAGCTACCCATATATCAAAGTTTCCGCTTTTATCTGACTGAAAGACAATTTTGCTTCCATCAGAAGAAAAGCAGGGATATAATTCATTATATTTGTCATTCGTAATTTGAACCGGGTTAGTTCCATCACTATTCATAATCCAAAGATCATAATTCCCGTTTCTATTAGATATAAAAGCTATCTTATTTGTTTTTAATGAAGCACTTGGGAAACTGTTCCATGCAGTATTTGTTAAACATATGCTCTCTTTCTTATCAATGTTCATTGAGTGCAAGTCATTATCACTGGAAAAAAGCACTTTTTTAGCATTATCCATCCAGCACGGATAATCATAATATCCTTTTATAGTAATATATTCAGGCTTGTCGTTTAGAGTCTTCATTATCCATAAGTTATTCTGAGAAACAAACACAATTTGTCCGTTAACTGGCGAACATGAAGGGTTATATCCATGTACTTCTTCGCCTAATTGCCTAAGATTGGTTCCGTCACTGTTAACTATGCACAGTTTGGGTTCTACATTATCATTCAACTTTGCAGAACTAAAGATTATTGACTTACCATCAGCGCTCCAGGTTGGTCGATTATCCAGTGTTGCTGTATTGGTTATACGCTTTGGTTCTTCTTTTCCCTCAGAATCTACAATCCATATGTTTTGCACATCATCCTGATAGGATACATAAGCTATTTTAGTGCCATCCGGGGAAAAAGCAGGAGCAGAATCGTACTCATACGCTTTTGTAACTCTTATAAATTCTATCTCAGGCCTTGCCTTTTCTTTTTTCTCTTTCAGCCTTTTTTTTGTAGACCTTCTCAATTCTTCTATTTTCTTACTTGTGTCTATCGTTCCTATATCGTTTTTTTTGCATCCAAACACGGATAAACATACTATCAATACGACAGAAAAAGCTACGTATTTTTTCACATTAAATCTCCACTTAATTCCAGCATTTATTCTACGGCACAAGACTGGCTCTGTCAATGAAAAAGCTATTTTGCCAGAAAAAAAAGTGAATAAAACTGGCTTGACTTACATCTAACTTATGAAGACAATAAAAAAAGGAGATCTAAGATGATAGCACTATTTTGGAAAGCAGTATCAATCAATGTTCGTCAATTCATCACAGATGCAAAAGGGATATTGGTTAATCCGGAAGAAACATTAAAAGAAATATCAGAGAGAGATAAATGGGGCATCCCAATTTTATTGCTTATTATAACCTCTTTTATTGGCTTGCCAGGGATTTTCCTTGCCCTGGTAGCGACAGGAGAGACGCGTCGGGTGCTATTTCCCCCTATAATTGGATTTCCCCTCTTTGTGGGGTTGCTACTGTTACTTACAAAACTTTTGAAAAAAGCTGGTAACTCTTTAACTTTTCTAAAACTTGTAGGATATTCAGGTATCCCATATATGATAACATTGATTCTGATGGCTATTTGCTTACAAATTTATCTATTAATTACTCATCAATCTGTGATATCCATATTCTCTAAAAGCCCCCCATCAATTCTACCCACAATAATGGCTATATTCCTTGCCATAATTACAATAATTTCAATTAGATTATTGCTAATGGCAGTTATAGTCAGTTTTCCTTCGATATCTAAAAAAGGAGCTTTTTTATATTTTCTCTGTGTTTTATTTTTTTTAAACTGCCTAGCCAACATATTCTTCAACCCTGAAGACGTGGGAAAAATAATGAGGACGAGATCTGCTGGACTTGAATGGACATGGACAACACAAACGATACAAACGAAATAGAAGACATTAGCAGAGCCAGAGAAGGCAATCATACTTCTTTCAGTAATCTCGTAAGGAAATACGAGAGGTTGATTTTCTCGATTGCTATTCGTGTTTTGAAAAACGAGAGCGATGCGTGCAATGTCACACAGGATACCTTCATTTCTGCATATAACAATTTAAGTAAATATAGAGGTGAGTCAAGATTCAGTACATGGCTTACAAAAATTGCCTTGAATCTAAGTTATGGCCATATAAGAAAAAACCAGAAGCGTCAAGAAGTCCCTATAGAGCTAGTTAATGATAAAGTGATTAGTGTTAACAGTAATCCTTGTAAGCAATTAGAAAAGAAAGAAATGAAGAATCTTATTGAAGAAAAATTAAATTCGTTATCTTCTTTTCATAGAGATGTCATTGTGTTTTATTACTTTCATGGATATTCGTATAGAGAGATATCTCAACTGCTTGAGTGTCCAGTTGGGACTGTAATGAGTCGACTATCAAACGCAAGGTATATTCTCAAAAAGAAGTTAAAACCATATTTCGGAGGGGAAACAAATGAAAGGGCTTAGGTGTTGGATAATAGGGGAACTGCTTGGGCAACACATAGAAAATCAACTTTCGGAGAAAGAAAGCAAAATAGTGTTAAATCATATTCAGGCATGTAATCGATGTAAAAGCGAGCTTCAAGAGACGAAAAGATTAAAGGAGATTTTGATTCCAGTTTCTGACTTGCTGCAAAGACCCGATGCGTTTTGGGAGGAGATAGAAAATAATATAATGAGAGAGATTTCTGATGAGAAGCAATCAACTCGATCCATCGGCACTATAATACCAAAATTTTTTCAAGATATACTATATGATTTTAGAAGACAACCAGCTTTGAATGCAACAATTGTACTTTATAGCCTATTATGTAGTGTTGCTCAATTTCTCCTATAATGAGGCAGACATTAAACCAGAAAACCCACAAAAATATTAAAAGAGCTTTTTTATCTCATCCATAAACTGTCTGGCTAATTCCGCATCTTGTATAACAATTATATTCTCCCAATTCAGTTTATGAGCGCTGAATGTTGGATTAAAGGAACCTGTGATTATTATTCTTTTATCTATCAGAAAAACTTTATGATGCATCTGATGAGAATAATTCTTATCCCATTTCACATCAATGCCTACATGACGGAAAAAGCTGAACATGTTCCAGAAACTATCCATGCCTTTTTCCATCACGCCTGTTATTTTTATGCCTTTGTTATGCTTAGATATAATAACTTTTGCTATGTCTTTATCTGTAAAAAT
>CAYTGU010000027.1:0-9025 GCA_964437505.1 uncultured bacterium | reverse complement strand
AGATGATTTATAGGATTTTTATTTTCAAAGACTACCTTCATTGTTTCCTGGAATATATCTTTTAAACACAGGTCTATGGACCTTGTAGCTCTGTGATAATAAACAGCCGAATAAAGACTCAATCTGGCATTAACAAAATTGAGCAATGCTGTTTTCCCAGCACCATGAAAAGTTAGCCCTTCAGAAGATACAAACGTATAATACAGGATGCGTTCAAGGTCAATAGGCGCTCTGGAGAAACCTGTTATATATGAATCTCTTAATACATAGTCAAGATTATCTACAGTATATATTCCGCTAAAAAGAGGTAGTAAGAACTTAAGCCACTGTGGAAAAGATGAACGAGTTCTGTCTTTTTTAGGCTTTTCAACAAGAAAGGATATGTACAATGGATTAATAACCTCTCCTCTGGCAAAATCTCCTGACGGGCTTCTTTTGATTCTCTTTAATAATGAGGAAAGCTTTTCTTCTATTATTGCCTTTGATATTGTTTCATGGGAGACGTCGAATTGTTTGAGATAGTTGTCATCAAAAAAATGTCCGAATGGTCCGTGTCCTATATCATGAAGCAGTCCAGCAAGTCTCATTAACTCTTCTATGTAATTACTTGACGGACAATCCGGGCAGACTTTTTTTATTGATGGATATAGATGCAGAGCAAATCTGCCTGCTACATGCATTGTTCCAACTGAATGCTGAAATCTGCTATGCTCAGCTGAAGGGAAAACCCAGAAAGCGCTTTGAAGCTGATGTATGCGTCTAAGTCGCTGTACCCAGGGATTATCAATAATATCGCGTTCTGTAATTTCTGTTTTATCTTTGTGAGTTGGAGAAGTGAATTTAATATAGTTATGTATAGGGTCGCTTATTAGATCTGTGCCTAAATAAAAAGAATCGTTTTCATCTAACGCTTCTGTTTCCATTACCTGAGCCTCTCATTTTATTAATAGTTACTCATCTATTAGTATACAAACATTCCTTTGTGTGTCAATAATATCAGTTCTGCTGCCTGCAGGCTCCCTTGACTTTTAGATAATTATAATATATACTTAACAATAGTTAATTGAAAATTAGATTAATCGATAAAGGCAAACTATCCGAAAGGATAGGACGCAAAGCCTACAGGCCTGAGAGGTTGTAAACTTTATGGTAGCTGGGTTACCGAAATCAGGAGGGAACCCATTCAGGTCAAGGCTTGGAGGGGTTTTTTTATTATGATTGGGAAACACGTATCAGGATATAAAATAAATAAATATCTTACTTCTACTGATTTTGGAGATATTTATCTAGGAATTAAAGACAAAACAGAAGCAATCATTAAAATATTGCGAATAAAGTCTGATACAGACCAAAAATGCATCAACAGATTTTTTCATGAAGTGGAAATAATTAAGAAATTAAGTCATAAAAATATTCCCAAGGTGTACGACTTCGGGGAAAAGAAGGATTTGCAATATATTATACTAGAATATATTGATGGATATAATCTGAGAGAGCTGATAAAAACGCATGGTGATATCTCAAAGAATTACATTAGTATAATTCTTGAACTATGTGACATACTTGGGCATATTCACAAAAAAGGCGTTATACATCAGGACATAAAAAGTAGGAATATAATTTTGACAAAAGATGGTGATGTGAAAATAATAGATTTTGGTTTAGCTTATGAAAAGGACAAATATAGCACAAAAGTACGAGAAAGAGCTGGTACTCCACATTATATGTCTCCTGAACAAGTAAAAGGGTATAGAGGAGACGAGAGGTCTGATATTTACTCTCTTGGAGTTGTTATGTATGAACTTGCAACAGGTAGGAGACCATTTGATGGAGAGGCCTTTGCTCAAATTGTTTTCCAGCAACTAAATGTGCCTATTAAACCGCCTCGAGTTTATAATCAAGAGATATCCAAAGATTTTGAGGGCATTATCTTGAAAACTCTTAATATCGATCCTGCTAAAAGGTATCAAAGTGTAGAGAAGTTGGTTTTAGATATAAAAAAGACGATGTAAATGATAAGAGAATACTTAACAAGAAAAGAGGTTCAGCAGACGTTAAAGCTCGGTAGAGAAGAGATGCTAAAACTCATCAAAGAAGGAAAGATTAAAGCATATCGCTTAGATAATGAGATTGTTTTTAGATATAAGGATGTGGAGAAACTTGTGGCCATGATTGAGCCAGAGAGAAAAGTTGATACGTCAGAATATAAATAAATCCCTGGTAAAATTAATCTTTTGCAGGATTTCCCAAAGAATCCTGAATTTACGTAGTTTCCCCTGAATTTATAGTTCCCATTATGACGTACCTGCTCATTTCCACATAATCTAAATTTTTGTGTAGATTTTTATGTGAGGCAATGATACAATCTCCTGTTAACTAAAATCTGTGATATCATAGGGGCTGTGGCGCAGTTGGGAGCGCGTCTGACTGGCAGTCAGAAGGTCAGGAGTTCAAGTCTCCTCAGCTCCACAAACTTATCATAACTTTATTGGAGGATATATGGCAGACCACAAAGTTTTTAAAATACATGATAAATTACATGTTACTATAACAAGTAAACAAATAGAATTAACACCTAGACTTAGGGCTTATATCCAACAAAAAACTTCAAAATTAACAAAATACTTCTCCCATATATCTGACATACATATTATTGTGAGTGAAGAGAAATATAGACATGTTATAGAAATTAATGCATTAACTAATGGAATAACAATGCCGGGCAGAGCAGAGCATACAGATATTCATACAGCATTTGATAAAGCGCTCTCTAAAGTCGAAAACCAAATCAGAAGGTATAAGGATAAAATTGTAACTCATACACCTAAGCAAGAAAAAGACAGGAGTATTTCCTGATAAAAAGGCATAAAATATGAGACTAATTGATTTTATTAACAAAGGTGCTATCTGTATGGATTTAAAATCAAATGATAAAACAGCTATGCTTTATGAACTAGTTGATATTCTACTAGGATCCAGAGAGATTAAAAATGATAATGGAAATAGAGAAAAATTATTTAACATTCTATATAAGAGAGAGAAACTTGGCAGTACAGGCATTGGGAATGGAGTGGCTATCCCCCATGGGAAGTCTGATTTAGTAAAAAACATAACTATTGCTATTGGTATTTCTCGTAAGGGAATTGATTTTAATGCTATTGACGGGGAAAAGACAAGGATATTCTCTCTTTTAATTGCGCCTCCTAGCTCTGAAGCTCCGCATTTAAGAGCGCTGGCCAGAATATCACGAATTTTTAAGAATAAAACTTTTAGACATGTTTTAATGAATGCTAAATCTTCGGAAGATATAATGAGTCTAATTGCAACAGAGGAAGAAGCTCTTTAGGAGATCAATGATGAAAACAACGATACATGGAGTTTTACTGGACGTGCATGGATCCGGCGTGTTGATTACAGGTAAAAGTGGAGTGGGGAAAAGTGAAACAGCCCTTGACTTAATTACAAGAGGACATCGGTTGATTACAGATGACGTTGTTAATATTAAATTAGTCGCAGAGAAATTTCTGATGGGCTCCGGGTCTGAACTCACTAAACATAAGATGGAGATCAGAGGTCTGGGCATTATAGACGTTTGCGCTATCTTTGGAGTAGGAAGCATAAGGAATCGTAAAAGGATAGAATTAGTGGCAAAGCTTGAACACTGGGATAGCAGTAAGGAATACGAAAGATTAGGGCTGGAAGAAAAAACACACTGTATATTAGGAATAGACATTCCAATGGTAATTATTCCCGTAAGACCTGGACGTAACATTGCAACAATTATTGAAGTTGCTACGAGAAACCACAGATTAAGAAGAATGGGTGCTTTTACAGCAAGAGAACTGGATGAAAAATTAATTGATATGTCAAAAAATAAATAGTGAATTAATAAAGGAAAAGATATATGCGTAAGCCATTAATAGCTGGGAATTGGAAAATGAATAAAACTGCGAGCGAAGCAATAGATTTTGCAAATAACTTAAAGTCAGCATTAAGGGATGTGCAAGATGTTGAAGTTGTTATATGTCCTGCTTTCGTTGCTTTAAGTGAAGTTAGTAAAATACTGGAAGGAAGCAGCACAAAGTTAGGTGCTCAGAATATGTATATGCAGGAGAATGGCGCATATACAGGAGAAATATCGCCTCTAATGTTAAAGGAACTAGGTTGCAGGTATGTTATAATAGGACATTCTGAAAGGAGAGAATATTTTAAGGAAGATAATAAATTAATTAATGCTAAGATAAAGTTGGCCTTAAAATACCAGTTGCGTCCAATTTTGTGCGTTGGTGAAACCCTCTTAGAATACCAAGACAATCAAACTATTGATATCGTAAAAACAGAAATTAGAGAGGGTTTAGCTGGCATAGATGAGGAGCAAATGAGTCAAGTGGCTATTGCATATGAGCCGATTTGGGCTATCGGAACAGGGGAAACCGCTACACCAGCTGATGCGAATAAAGTTCACAAGATTATAAGAAATATTATATCAGAGATATTTGATGCTAAAACTGGCGAAAAAATGAGAATACAATATGGTGGCAGTGTAACACCAGATAATATAAGTGCTTTGATGAAAGAATCTGACATAGATGGAGCTTTAGTAGGTGGAGCTAGCCTGTCCGCAGAATCATTTATAAGAATAGTCAATTATGATAAAAAAGACTGATATAAAAAGAATAGTTGTTATAAAGAATACGCTTGGTCTGCATGCAAGACCAGCAGCTTTGTTTGTTCAACTTGCTAATAAGTTTCAATCAGAGATTTTTGTAGAGAAAAAAGACCAGAAAGTAAATGGGAAGAGTATCATGGGAATAATGACGCTGGCTGCTGGCAAAGGGCAGAAAATAACTATAACAGCGGATGGAAATGATGCTGAGAAAGCTGTAAATGCTTTAGAAAAATTACTCAAAGATAAATTTGGGGAGGAGTAAACTGCATTGCTAAATGGAATTCCTGTATCGCCCGGCATAGTGATTGGTAAAGTTCTATTGTTGGATAGTCGAATATCTGCTGTTCCCAAGTATAAGATTTCAAAAGATAGAATAGTAGGGGAGATAATTCGCTTTACAAGGGCGATTAGCAAAACTAAAAGAGAGCTTATAGAGATTCAGAAAAAATTTATTGATAAGGTGGGAAAAACACACGCTGCTATCTTTGATGCGCATTTATTAATGTTAGAGGATTCATCATTAATAGAAGAAACTATAGAAAGAATAAGAAACGAGCAGTTTAACGTAGAGTTTGTATTTTCGAAGATTCTAGAGAAAATAATTAAAAAATTTTTCGTTATTGATGATGAATACATAAAGGAACGCACAGCTGATATAAACGATGTTGGCAGACGTGTTCTCAAAAATCTTTTAGCCAGAAAGCATATGGATTTGTCCAATTTAAAAGAAAAAGTTGTGCTTATAAGCCATGATCTTTCTCCATCAGACACTGCGCAAATGAATAAGAATAAAGTTATAGGATTTGCAACTGAGATAGGAGGAAGGACCTCACACACAGCAATCGTGGCAAGAACATTAGAAATTCCAGCTGTTGTAGGTGTAAAGAATATTACCCAAAAGGTGCTTCCAGGGGACACTATTATTATAGATGGTGTTAAAGGAGCAGTAATTATAAATCCTTCTTCATCTATTCTTGAGAAATATTTGAAGAGGCGGGCAGAAATCAAGTCATTAGAAAGAAATCTATCAAGACTCAGACATGTACGTGCAGACACGCTTGATGGGCAGAAGATTCTACTAGCAGCAAATATAGAGTCGCAAGACGAAGTCCATTCAATAATAGCACATGGAGCAAATGGAATAGGGCTTTATAGAACAGAATTTCTCTATTTAAATAGAGATAGTATTCCCAGTGAAGAAGAACAGTTTAGCGCTTATAGATTTGTTGCTCAAAAAATTAATCCGCAGAATGTTGTTATAAGAACTCTTGATCTGGGAGGAGATAAGTTTATATCAGAACTAGAAATGCCAAAAGAAATGAATCCGTTTTTAGGATGGAGAGCTATTAGATTTTGTCTGGAACGACCGGACATATTTAGAACTCAGTTACGGGCTATTCTAAGAGCGAGTCACTATGGTAACGTATCAATGATGTTCCCTATGATATCAGGATTGTCAGAACTAAGAGAGGCAAAAGCATTTGTTGAGACTGTGAAAAAAGAACTGGATAGAGAAAACATTCCTTATGACAAAAATCTTAAAGTGGGTGCTATGATAGAAGTGCCTTCTGCAGCCTTGATAGCTGATATATTGGCAAAAGAAGTAGATTTCTTTAGTATAGGGACTAATGACTTAATTCAGTATTCCTTTGCAATAGACCGAATTAACGAGAAAATCTCCTATCTCTATAGACCTAATCATCCGGCAGTTTATCGTTTGATCAAAATGATTATAGATGCTGCAAATAAGGCTGATATTCCTGTCAGTATATGCGGAGAGATGGCAGGAGCTCCAGCATCTGTATTGGCTTTACTTGGATTGGGATTATTTCGCTTCAGTATGGCCTCTGTAATAATTCCTGAGATTAAAAAGCTTATTCGTCATGTGAACACTGATGATGCAAAAAAAATTGCCAAACATGTACTTAAATTATCAACAGGTAATGAAGCAGACAGGTATCTAAAATCTAAGATTAAAAAGATTATTTCAAGGACAGAAATTGAGGTGTATGGTTAATTTTTAATTCATAATGTAGGAGGAAAAGCTTATGGATGTTTTGGATAACTTAGAGTCAATAAAGAAAATAGATGTGTCTAATATGTTTGATTTGATACTGAACTTTGACACTCAGTGCGAGGAGGCTGTTTCTGCTGCCCAGTCTTGTGATATTCCTCGTGAATATTCACAGGTTGAGAAAGTTATAGTCATAGGTATGGGTGGTTCAGCAATTGGAGGAGATATTTTATCAAAGCTTCTTATAAATGAGATAAAAGTTCCAATATTTGTTAATCGTAATTATCATCTGCCTAATTTTGCAGATAAAAAAACTCTTGTATTTGCTACAAGCTATTCAGGTAATACGGAAGAGACACTTTCGTCTTACAACGATGCGAAAAAACGTGGCTGTAGAATAATTTGTGTAACAAGTGGGGGGAAACTAGCTGAGAATGTAGAATCAGACAGTTTCCCACTTATAAAAATACCCGGTGGTCAGCCTCCGAGAAGTGCGTTAGGATACATGTTTCTACCTGTATTAATAGTTATGCAAAATCTAGGACTTACTACTTCAAAGATGGAAGACATAAATGAAACTATGAGTATTTTAAAGAGGCTTAAAACTGTGTGGGGAAATGAATCCTCTGATTCAAATCCGGCAAAAAAACTTGCAAAGACATTGTACAATAAGTTACCACTAATCTATTCTGTAGACGGCTGTCTTGGGCCGGTAGCTTTAAGATGGAAGACACAGTTGAATGAAAACAGTAAGATTCTGGCATACAATAATGTTTTTCCTGAGTTGGATCATAATGAAATAGTTGGCTGGGAAGGGCTAGATAATTTAACAAGGAGTATGTCAGTCGTAATACTCAGAGATAAAGACGATTTTGAAAGGAATTCAAAGCGTATTGCTATAACAAGTTCAATCATAAAAGACAAGCCAAGCGAAATTACTGAAGTCTGGACAGAGGGTAGTTCTGTGCTAGCCAGAATGTTTTCACTCATTTATCTTGGAGATTTCGCAAGTTTTTATCTTGCAATATTGTATGGAGTTGATCCGACACCTGTTGAGAGGATAGAGATATTAAAGAAAAAACTAGTTGAATAACAAAGAGGAGAAATTAGATGGTAACAAAGAATAACAACAAGTATTTATTTACATCAGAGTCTGTAACTGAAGGACATCCTGATAAGATGGCGGATCAAATATCTGACAGTATTTTAGATGTTATTATGGAGAGCGACCCAAATGGAAGAGTTGCATGTGAGACACTTGTAACCACAGGTATTGCATACGTTGCTGGAGAAATCACAACTTCATGTTATGTGGATATCCCAACGATTGTAAGAAAAACCATTAGAGAGATTGGCTACACTAACGCTTCTTATGGATTTGATTACGAAACATGTGGTGTTCTTACTGCCATACAGTCCCAGTCTCCGGACATTGCTCTTGGTGTTGATCCGGGCGGTGCAGGAGACCAGGGTATGATGTTTGGTTATGCGACTGAGGAGACAAAGGAACTCATGCCTTTACCGATCATGCTTGCTCATAAACTTTGCAGAAGACTGGCTAAAATAAGAAAAGAAAAAGTATTAGATTACTTAAGGCCTGATGGAAAGTCGCAGGTAACAGCTGAATATGTAGATGGGAAACCATGCCGTATAGAAGCAATAGTAATATCAACACAGCATGATGGCGATATTGATATGAACATCTTAAAGGATGATATAAAGGAACATGTGATAAGGGCTGTTATTCCTTCTAATCTAATGGATAGCAAAACCAAGATTTTCATAAATCCAACAGGTAGATTTGAGATAGGCGGGCCGCATGGAGATACTGGTTTGACAGGGAGAAAGATCATAGTTGATACATACGGCGGTGTAGGCAGCCATGGCGGAGGATGCTTTTCCGGAAAGGATTGCACCAAAGTTGATCGATCTGCATCATATTTTGCGCGCTATCTTGCAAAGAATGTAGTGGCAGCCGGTTTAACATCTGAATGCGAGATTCAGCTAGCATACGCAATTGGAGTACCAGAACCAGTTTCAGTTATGCTAAATACATTCAATAAAGGCAAGATAGCCAAAGACAAAATCAAAAAACTTCTTATTGATAATTTTGATATGACTCCAAAGGGAATAATTAATCATCTAAAACTTCGCAGGCCAATCTATAAAAAGACTGCCTGCTATGGTCATTTTGGCAGAGAGGAAAGCACCTTTACATGGGAAAAGACAGACAAAGCAGATTTTCTTAGAAAAAAAGCCGGACTGTAATAATTTTAAAATTTACTATAGGGGGATGTTATTTTGAAATATGATATAAAAGACATCAAGCTGGCTAAAGAGGG
>CAYTGU010000026.1:0-9421 GCA_964437505.1 uncultured bacterium | reverse complement strand
ACACACTTTCTCTATTCTCAGCTGCAAGAAATTTCTTTGTAAGAAAGTCGCTGGGAAAGACTGATGTTGTCACGCCAAGTTCAGCACCCATATTAGTTATGGTTGCTCTTTCAGGGACATCTAAGATTTCCAGTCCTGTGCCTGAATATTCTATTATGGTTCCAACATTGCCATTAGTGCCGAGCATTTTTAGGACTGTTAGAATTATATCCTTTGCGCTTACCCATGGACTTAGTTTACCTTCAAGGTTAATGCGAATGATTTCAGGATAACGCAGTGTATATTCACATGTTCCCATTGCCACAGCCACGTCCAATCCTCCTGCTCCAATAGCTAGCATTCCAATACCTCCGGCTGTCGGAGTGTGGGAATCCGAACCAAGAAGCGTTTTTCCAGGCTCAGCAAATCTTTCCAGATGAACCTGATGACATATTCCATTTCCAGCTCTAGAAAAATAAGCTCCATATTTAGAAGCGGTAGTTTGAAGGTAGCAATGGTCATCGGCATTCTCGAAACCGGTTTGTATAGTATTATGATCAACATAACTAACAGACAATTCTGTTTTTATTTTCGGAATTCCAAGAGCTTCAAACTGGAGATAGGCCATTGTTCCTGTAGCGTCCTGTGTAAGAGTCTGGTCTATTTTTAGAGTAATTTCCTCTCCAGTAACCGGATTTCCTTTTAAAAGATGTTCTTTTATGATTTTTTCTGCTATCCCTGAACCCAATTCTTTTTCTCCTTACTTCTCTAGAAATTTGCCCATTTTCCTGTATTTATTATATCTCTGATCAATAATTTCTTCAGGAGAGAGCTTAGTTAGTTCATTCAGGGAGGTTTTTAATGTATTCTTAACATTCTTAATTGTTTCAGCAGGACTTCTATGCGCTCCACCCAAAGGTTCAGGTATTATTGCATCAATAACTTCAGATTTTTTTAAGTCTGATGCTGTTATGCAAAGCGCTTCTGCAGCTTCAGAAGCTTTAGTTCTATCTTTCCAGAGGATTGCGCCACACGCTTCAGGAGTACACACAAAGTAAACAGCATTCTCTAACATAAAAACTTTATTGCCTAACCCAATCGCTAAGGCTCCTCCACTACCGCCTTCTCCAGTAATTATAGCGATCGTAGGTACTTGAAGATGGGCCATTTCTTTTAAGTTGTGCGCAATTGCCTCTGCCTGTCCTCTCTCTTCTGCTTCAATACCTGGATATGCACCTGGCGTGTCAATAAAAGCAATGATTGGAATAGAAAATTTTTCAGCTGTTTTCATTAACCTTAACATTTTTCTATAACCTTCTGGATGAGACATCCCAAAGTTTCTGGTGAGATTTTCTTTTGTATTTCTGCCCTTTTGGTGACCAATTACCATAACTGTTTTATCTTGAAAACTGGCCAATCCCCCTATTATTGCCTGGTCATCAGCAAATGATCTATCACCATGAAGCTCAATAAAATTCTTCATAAGAGCATTAATATAGTCCAGAGTATATGGCCTGTCAGGATGTCGAGCAATCTGCATTCTTTGCCAGGCTGTAAGATTGCAAAATATCTTTTTTTTGCTCTCAACTGCCTTTTTCTCAAGTACTTTTATCTCATCTGAAAAATCTATATTTTCTGTAGAAGCAAAGGCTTTTAACTCTTCTATCCTTTTCTCCAACTCTATGATAGGTTTTTCAAATTCAAGACCATTTATTGCCACTTTTTGTCTCCTACCTAATTTAGCTTTTTGTCGTCTTGCGTCTTAACTATGGTTACAGCTGTTCCGACCGGTACAAGGTCAAACAACTCTTCTACATCTTTGTTATACATTCTTACGCAGCCTTCTGTAGATTGTTTTCCAATGCTAGCAGGATCTAGTGTTCCGTGTATTCCATAGCCCTTTTCTGTTATTCCCATCCAACGATTGCCAAGGACATTCTTAGGACTATCTGCAGAGACAACAGCGCCTGCAGTATACCATGTAGGATTTTTTAATTTATTTACTATTTTAAAATTTCCAAGAGGTGTCGAATCATGAGCTCCAGTAGCTATTGTATAGGTTTTTACAAGTTTTCCATTATTTTCTAAGATAAGCTTATTAGACTTTGTATATACCTCAATAGAGAAACCAGCCCCAGAAGTTATTTTTAATCTCTTCTCAGGTCTTATCACAGTATCTTTTAGCTTATTACTTTTTATAATCAAATCAACAGTGGTATTAAATTGTTTAGCAATTGAACTGAGGCTATCTCCAGCTTCTACTTTGTAAATCACACTGTCTTTTGTAGGGATAGGGGAGAAGATAAGCTTTACGTTTATGTCTCCAATCTCTTCGTATGCTGTATTTTTTAATTCATTATTATCTGATTCAAGGATAACCCTCTCGAGCAGAGAGAGAGCATTCAAGAGTTTTCCTTGCAGTTTATAAACGCGAGCTTTGGCATACAGGGCATTAAAAAAGATGTTGCTATTTACATGTTCATTTAATATCTTATCATATATATCCTCTGCTTTTTTAATATCATGTTTTGTCTCTGCTAATTCACCCAGTTCAAACAATGCCTCATCAATATATTCTGAGTTTTTGAACTGGTCAGTAATTTTGTTTAGAAGAGTCTCGGCAATTTTAAAATTCCCTGTTTTTTTATTGCATATTGCAAGTCTATAAACAAGTTCTGCCTGTTTTTCTCCAGACACAATTTTGTATTGACTTTTATTTAATAAATCAGTGTAGATAGTCTTTGCTTTTTCAAACTCGCCTTTATTATAAAGCGTATCTGCCTTTTTATACTGATTAGAGATTTTCTTTTGAAGGAATAAAGAATATGTCTGCCATCCAACATAGGCAGCAATTATTAGTATCATAATAACTAATATGGATTTTGAGTTCTTTTTATTCATAATGAGTATCTCCTCTTTTTAGATTTTGCTTCTGCTAAAGTCCAAGAGCATTTCTGATACTGTTCTGTATCTTTTATTTGGATTTTTTTCTATTGCCTTCATCACACAATTCTCTATATTTTTTGGTATATTGGAATCATAATAAGATACAGGTCTTGGGCGTATATGCATATCAATGTGAGCTCTCATAATTGCGTTTTTATCATTAGCTTGATATGGAACTCTGCCAGTTAGCATTTCATATGTGGTGATTCCATAGGAATATATGTCTGTTCTCTTGTCTCTGTATTTTTTCCTTATCTGTTCAGGAGACATGTATGTGGGTGTGCCATCAATAAAACGGTTACGTGTAAAGATTTTTAATTTATTGTAACGCGCCAGACCAAAATCTATGATTTTTACTTCATTGTTTTTTGAGACCAGAATGTTTTCGGGTTTTATGTCCTGATGAATTATATTGTTTTCATGAAGATAAGCCAGCCCCCTTCCTATCTGCAAGATAAAATTATATCTCTGAAGTTTTTTAATTTTTTTGTGAAGAAGAAGCTTTTTTAAATCTTCGCCATTGATATACTCCATCACAGTGTAAGGCGTTCCATCTTTTTCTCCAAAATCCATTACTCGAATTATATTTGGATGATTTAACTTTTTTAACATCTTGGCTTCTTGAAGAGACCCTTTTATTGCTCTGCGATTTATGCTTGATGGCTGAAGAGTCTTGATTGCTACTATCTCTTTTGTTTCAGGATCACTTGCTTTATATACGCAAGCCATTCCACCTGACTTAATGGTATCCTGAATTATATATTTACCAAATTTTTTATGTGTCATTGACAACCCTAAAACTAATTACAAAATTGATACATCATAGCAACCAACATACATAAGTCAAACAAAACATGCAAATTAGTCCATGCCTTTACTTACTGGGTATTTTTAGGCTGTTCCAGTATTTTTTCAGACTGCTTAACTCAATATCCACGTTTAAATCATCATTAAGATTATAAGTAAAATTAATGTTCTTTTGCATACAAATTCTCCCTACTAGGTCCAATATGAATTTTATATCGTTTTGCAGTATAATTTTACCATGAGGAGTGATGTCCGAAGATATTATGTTAAATGAGAGCTTCATTCTGTCCTGATCAACAATATCAAACTTTATTTTAAAATTTTTTATTTTATTTAGATTAGGAAACGTTGCCAGTGAAAATCCAAGATTGCTTGAATATTTATTCAATAGACGAAATAACAAATTATTTTTATTTTCTAGAGTAATATATCCATCAGTTTTATCGTTTAATGTTGCTTGATTATTTAGATTATTAAAGTTTCTTTTTGCATATTCAACAATATTTAGTGCAGAACCAACGATTATATTGTCTTCAATAAAAATATATGCTGATAGCTCTCCTCTTCTCTCCCTATTTTTATTATAAACGATGCCTGTCTTGGTTTTTGCTCCATCTGGATCCTTAATGTGTTTGCTTAAAAGCCCGGATAATATTGATTTTCTAAGCATTTTACTGCTTTTTTTATCTCCAATTTTAAGAGATATCGCCAGGTCTCCTATCTGTACAGAAATATCAGAGTTTTCAGTTACTATATGCCCTATAATGAGGTATGTGGTTTCTCCTGTTTCAGAAATGTATATATTTCCCCGGATTTTATCAAAAACAGGAAGAGATAGATTTGAAATTTGTAGATCCTGGCTCTTAACGATTTTGTTTTGCACAAAGGATTGTATTATTGCATCAGCAACTGATTTCAATCCTTTATCATCATAATTAATTCGCAGGGAAAATTTTAGGCAGTTATTTAATTCTGTTGATAGATATTCTTCGTTGCTTTCCTGGGCATCAGATATGCCAGAATAATATCCAATTAAGACGGCGATAATGAGAATTGTCTTTATGATATATTTGAAGGAGCTCACTGTTTCTCTCGCTCTATCAGGCATTTATCATAGTATTTGTTTCTCTTGTGCGCCTTAATTCGACCTGCAACGTGTCCTCCAAATATTGCTCCCAGATACACAGGATAAAATGGAAGCACAAAAAGATTTGTCGCTTCTCCTCCCACATAAGATCCAAAGGCGGGGAAGAGTACTTTGTAAGACTCTAGCTCATTGTCTTTCTCTTTTTTGTAGTATGTGTATCTTATAGCATCTTTAGTTGCTCTGTATTCAAGTATTTCTGTCCAGATGGGCACCATATACAGGAGGTTGTATGTCCCCTTTAACTTTCGCCATGAGAAATCCTTTGCATGTCCACACTCATGATAGGCAATGGAGGATAAGTCTGAATATATGCTTATGGTGTTTGTGTAGGAATTATAGTTATCTCCTCCAAATAAGATACCAGGGTATATCATATAATTAACCCATGCCATTATGCCGAAAGTCCATCTGTATCCTGCGCCTACTCTATAGTTTTTCCTTAACCGTCTAAATTCTCTCATTGGATTATATTGATTAATTCGAACCTTAACGTCCCACAAATCGTTAGTTTTTAGGTATTCTTCAATATCATTGACTACTTTCTGAGAAATCCAATGCTTGTCAATATTCCAGTTCCATAGAATCAACTTTGAAGGCAAAGAGAAGACATAATGGCCCAACGCATTTATGATTTTTATTTCTTTTCCTACTTCTATCTGAGGATATCTTGGGTCAGAGATAGGATCGTTTCTTTTGCCTACGTATGGCTTCCTCTTAATGTATGGACCTGGAGGGGTTGCGCAACTTGAGCAAAGGAATATTGAAACAAATACTATAATCAGACATCTTCTCAATTTTTGCTTTTCTCCACATTCTTAAATCACTTAGAATATATCATAATGGGCTTTAATCGTCAATTCAGGCTTAAAAAATTAAAAGGACTTGATAGGGTTCTTAGAAAGATGTATATTAAGTGGAAATCATTATCAATAAGAGGTGGTATTATTCCAATTCGAAATGGTCTTAGGCCAATGTGGTGGCACGGAAGGTTCAGAGGCGGCGGTTATAGGATAACAGCACCGAGAGAAGCTATACTTGATGTGCTATCTAAATCCAATAAGCACTTAAGCGCAGAAGATATATATATAAAAATTCATACTCGTTATCCTGTTATAGGGTTAACAACAATTTATCGCACTCTGGACATTTTGGCTAATATGGGCTTAATAGTTAAATTTGATTTTGGAGACGGCAGGGCAAGATATGAACTGGTAAAAGGTCCTAAGGGAAAGGAGCATCACCATCATTTAATATGCACAAATTGCAATAGAATTATTGATTATACAGATTTCATGGATGAAGAGATAAAACTTCTTGAGCGGACTGAAAAAGAACTTTCAAAGAAATACAATTTTAAAACAACAAATCATCTTATTCAATTTTATGGGTTATGTGAAAAGTGTCAAGAAATGATGGATGAGAGGAAGAATAAATGAGGAACACATTTAAATTTTGCCCTATGTGTAAATATAGTTTACACAGGACGTCTGTAGATGGTCAAAAGAGGTTGGTTTGTCAAAAATGTGGCTGGATACGCTATGAAAATCCTTTACCTGTCGCGGTTTGTGTGGCAAATGATAGGGAAAATAGAATACTTATAGCAAAGAGAAACATCAAGCCATGTATAAATAAATGGGCACTGCCGGGTGGTTTTATTGAATCAGGAGAAAGTCCGGAAGAGGCTTGTTTAAGAGAACTGCAGGAAGAAACAGGTTTAAAAGGTGAAATTAAGAGATTAATAGGTGCTTATATTCAAAAAAGCAGACACTATGGATCTATTATAGTTATTGGTTATGAAGTCAACGTTTCCCAAAATACACTTTCTTTAAATAATGAATTAAAAGAGGCGAAATTTTTTACTAAAGAAACTTTACCGCGCATTTCATTTTTGTCACATAGAAAAATGATAGAAGATTTTTTAAATCGCGGGAATGTTGGTTAACAGAGGTGAATAGATGTCTATAGCGGAAAACTATCAAAAGATCAGAGAAGAAATTCCAGACAACGTAACTATAGTTTTAGCAGGTAAGACAAGAACTCCAGAAGAGATTGAAGAGGTTATAGAGGCTGGCGTTACAGATATAGGAGAGAATTATGTGCAGGAAGCTGAGAAGATGTATGATTCTTTGGGTAAAAAAGCAAAAAAGGTAAGATGGCACATGATGGGACATTTACAAAAAAATAAAATTAACAAAACGCTTAGAATTTTTGATGTTATACAAACAGTTGATTCTTTAGAAAAAGCAGCAGCTATTGATAAAAGAGCAAAGGGAACAGAAGAAACAATTTCCGTATATATAGAAATAAATATTGGCAGCGAAATGACAAAAGCGGGGCTAAAACCAGAATACGAAGTTATTGAAAATTTAGTTAGAGAAATTTCAAAACTTGAACATTTAAGTTTAGAGGGGCTGATGACAATGGGTCCTAGATTCGGAGATCCTGAAGATTCGCGACCTTATTTTGCAAAAACAAGAGATATCTTTGAAAGGATAAAAGCGCTTAACTTACCAGGCGTTAAGATGGAGATACTGTCTATGGGAATGTCAAATTCTTACAAGGTAGCGATAGAAGAAGGAAGCAATATGGTAAGATTAGGTACTGTCGTTTTTGGAGAAAGAAATTTGGTAAAGGAGTAAATAAGATGAGTCATGACTGGAGAGTGTCAAATAGGGTTGAGCGGATACAGAAATCTGCAATTCACGAAATGACAAGATTATCAAAAGAAGTTGAAGATGTAGCATTTTTATCATGGGCGAAACCAACATCTGGAACACCTGAACATATCAATGAAGCTGCTATTTCTGCTGTAAGGAGTGGACTTGTAGGTGGATATTCTCAAAATTCTGGTTTATTAGAGTTACGGGAAGAGATTGTTCGCAAACTTAAAAGGGATAACAATATAGATGCTGACATTTCTCAAATATTGGTTACCGTAGGGGCTATTGAAGGACTGTCTGCTACTGTAATGGCTTTAATTGATCCAGGGGATGAGGTCATTTTGCCATCTCCTACTTATTCTACCCATATTCGTCAGGTTGTTATTGCTTCAGGAAAACCTGTTCTTGTTCCCTTAATTGAAGAAGAAGGATTTGTTTTAGATATTGACGGTATCAAAAATGCGATTACTCCTAAGACAAGAGCTATTATGTATTGTTCTCCCAGCAACCCAACAGGCACTGTCTTTGCTGAGAAGCAGCTTCGTCAATTAGCTAAGATTGCTTTAGAAAACAATTTAATGGTTATTACTGATGAAGCATATGAATATTTCGTCTTTGATAATCAGGAGCATTTTAGTATAGCATCAATCCCGGAGATGAAAAATAATGTGGTTAGTTGTTATACATTTACAAAAACCTATGCTATGACAGGATGGAGAATTGGTTATTTACATGCAGAAGAAGAATTGATTTTGCAGATTACTAAAGCGCATATTCCTTTTGCAATTTGCGCACCTGTAATTTCTCAATATGCAGCGCTTGCTGCCTTGAAAGGCTCTCAGGATTGTGTTGTCAAGTTCAAAGAAAATTATCTCTCTGCTCGCAATTTGATGTGTGAACGTCTTGACAGACTTAATTCAATTTTTGAATATCAAAAGCCGGGAGGCTCTTATCTTATGTTTCCTAAAATATTATTGGAAACAGGGAAAGACTCAACAACTTTTTGCAAGCAACTTTTGAAAGAAGCCAGGGTATCAACAACTCCCGGGATAGCTTTTGGGCCCACAGGTGAGGGGCATTTAAGGTTGTCCTTTTGTATATCTGAAGAGGAAATAGATAAAGCATTTAATAGAATGGATACTTATTTTAAAAAATTTATTTAAGAAAACCCTTGACATAATATTTCCAATTGTATATATTATAAATGGAAATGGAAATCATTTTCAATAAGAAAAAGAGGAGGTGTTTAAGATGCCAAGTGGAGACGGAACAGGTCCAGGAGGAATGGGTCCAATGACAGGCAGAGCAGCAGGCTATTGCGCTGGTTACTCAGTACCGGGTTATGCGAATCCAGTCGCAGGAAGAGGTCGTTTTGGTTATGGCCTTGGCTTGGGTGGAGGTCGTGGTTTCGGTAGAGGTCGCGGTTTTGGACGAGGTTTTGGCTCGCGGGGAGCTGCCTATGGCACTCCTTACGCTGCTTCTAATTATCCAGCTGCTTATGGCGGCTATCCATATGCTCAAGGGATTACTTCTCAACAGGAAACAGATATGCTGAAAGAGCAGTCTAAAGCTATAGGGGAAGAACTGGAGGCCATCAACAAGCGGATCAGCGAGTTGAAATCAGCAGCCAAAGAGGAGAAATAACTGATTGGAAAAGTAAGTAGGGGTAGATAATGTCTATCCCTGCTTTCTTCAAATTGGAGGTAAACAAAAAGAGGTGTGTTATGCCTACTTATGAGTATGAGTGTTTGAAATGAAAACCTATTTAGATTGTATTCCATGCTTTTTTAGACAAGCTCTAGATATGACAAGAATAACAGGAGTGGGCGAAACTACACAAAAGAAAGTATTAAATGAGGTTTCTAAATTAATTCCTGACTTT
>CAYTGU010000025.1:0-10071 GCA_964437505.1 uncultured bacterium | reverse complement strand
TATGTCAAATGTGTGAGCTTTTTGGTAATTTTTTAGTTAAAAAAACGGACGTTTTTTTAACTGCTTGTCACACAGTTTCTTCTATTAGGGGTTTTACCGGTAGATTTCTTTGCGATTGCCAATGCGGATGATATGAACTGTTTTTTGAAGTTGATAAATTTCATAGATGATTCGATACTCTCCAGCTCGGTGAGAATAGCAGCCTTTTTTGTCTCCTTTAAGAGCTTTACCCCTATAAGGATTTGAGGAAAGAGAATCAATAGCTTTAATGAGAGAAGGAGTAATGACGGGAGTTTTCTGACTTAATTTACGCAGGTCCTTAGCTGCCCGGGTATCAAGCTTAACCTGGAAATCAGGAGATTTCATTCTTCAGCTTTTTCCAATCCATCGCTTTCCCATTTTTAAATCTTTTTCTGGCAGCAGAAATTTCTCTATTTAAAATGGGTGTTTCCAAGTGCCCAGCCTCAACAAGAAGCTCCTGATAGGTTTCCAAAGGTATCAAGACTGTTGGTTGATTAATGGTAATTGGTTGAAAAATTTTAGCTTTAACGGTCATTTTATCTCCTTTTTGCTTGTTCCCATATACATAAGTATAGCATGAGGATGCAGAAAAAGTCAAAAGTAACAGAAGGCAAGGGTTTTATGGCACGGTTTATAATTTTCCAGATACTGGGGGTTCTAGACAAAGAACCCCAGATAGGGGAAAAGTTCCATAAATGTTTAGTTTTACGGGAGATTCTATACCAATATAAAATGCATGAATCCCCTTGTGACCCCTATTACGCGATTATTACCTTGAGCTTAAATAGATATCTATTTAATAAACAAATCCTTGAAATTCTTATCCGTTTCTCCCAGAGGAGCGTTTTCTATTCCATAAGGAGACAAAAGATAGAACCAATCATACGAACCGCCGCCTAAAAAATACCTATGTTTCTTAACGATTAAGTGTCCTGTATATTTCCCTTTTTTAATAACTTCAAGGCTATTGCCATCAGTTACAAAGCATACAAACTTGTTATTTAAATTCATGATATGAATTGCGTCACTGGTAACCCATCTCATACTCATAAAATATAGCAGTTTACCATCTGGAGAAAACTGAGGCGAACTCAGTTTTGCAAGAGTTATAGTCAATTCCTTTCCTTTGGGAGCTTCAATTCCTTTTTCTTTCGCCAGCCTATGAGCTTCCATTCCTTTGGGGGTTAGACTTTCTTTGCCTGCCTCTATAACCAGCTTGGGATTCTTCCCGTCTGCGTCAATGATCCAGATTTCATTAGCTTCTACTTCATCTTTTTGTCCCATATTCACTTTGATTTTTTTATCAGGAGTGTTTCTCACAAACACTACAGTTTTTTCATCGGGAGATAAACTTGGCTGAGAGTCTTTGCCTGAAAATGTTAATTGTTTAGTCTGTCCTTTTTTATCAGTGATAAAAATATTGCCGTTCTTTTCAGACACAGCATATAAACTTCCATAAGGAGTTACATCTGGAGCATTGTCCTCCTTCATAGCTACCTTCATATTCTCCAAAAAAATTGATTCAGTGCGTGCGTGTGCGGATATTGAAAGCAAAAATAATAAAGCTAATGCGCAAAGATTCAATATGCGTTTCATTTTGTCTCTTGCAAAAGACTTATTTAACATACATGTCCTTAAAATTCTTATCCGTTTTCCCTATTACAGAACACTCTTTCCCATCAGGATACAAAAGCCTAAACCAGTCATATGATCCGCCGCCCAACAAATATCTGTGGTCTTTTATGATCAGGTATCCTGCGTATTTTCCTTTTTTAATAACTTCAAGAGTATTGCCTGGTCTTATATAGCATAATTCCTTCGTATCTATGGCTGCTCTGCAAATAGCATCTGAGGTACCCCACGACATAGTCATAAAATATACATTTTTACCATCAGGAGAGAACTGCGGTGAATTTAGCCTAGCGAGAAATCTACATCCTACAGGCGGTATCCTGCCCGCTTTTACAATCAGCTCAGGATTCTTTCCTTTTATGTCAATAGTCCTGATTTCGTTAGCTTCCACATCCTCTTCTAACCTGATATCTATCCCGACTCTCCTATCAGGAACAGCCCTTACAAACACGACAGCCTTTTTATCGGAAGACAGGCTTGGCTGAGAGTCTTTGCCTGAAAATGTTAATTGTTTAGTCTGTCCTTTCTTATCAGCAATAAAAACATTGCCGTTCTTTTCAAATACAGAGTGCGGTTTCCACATAAACATTCTTATGTTTTTGATATGCGCGAATATTGACTTACGCTTTACTTCCTCTGACTTTTTCGTTGCGGACTCCAGATTGCCAGTGAGGGCATCTATTTGTTTCTCAAGTTTTTTCTTCATTATCTCAAGGGCTGTTATCTCCGCTTTCTGTTTTGGAGTTACGGCAAATTCCCCTGTATCAGATTTTTTTTGATATTCACTAAGCAATATATTTACTTCCTTAATGTGACTGTGTAAATGTGATATCAGTTTATCGTATATTTTAGCAGAACTGGTAACAACGCCTCTTTTTATGCCTTCTGTCAGCCATTGGAGTATAAATACTTTCTCCTGCAAATTATCTATTTTTTGCAAATGGCTTGTTTCCTCTTGTTTTACAAGCCTATTCATTGCCTGTATATCTGCATAACAGGCACGTCTAACTTTGTCATCTTTTATACGCCAAGGCTGCCACTTTTTATAGAAAGCAAATACATCTGGCTGCGCGTATAATTTTTCTGCTGCATACTCACCTACTCTTCCATATATATCTTTTCTATATATGGATGCGGCTTGTTCGTCAAACGCGAGTATCTTAGCAAGAGCCTTTTGTTTCTCATATTGGTATTTTTTATCATATATTCTTTCATGCATTCTTTTTTTCTCAAGCCCGTCAAAAGCAGCTTGAGTATGTGCAGGCAACATATCAAATAATTTACTGGCCGAATCCTTGTCTAGATTTTTGAGAATTTTATATTGCTCTAATGCTAAATCGAAATTCTCAAGTGACACATAATTCTCACCGAGAGATTGGTGTGCGCGGACATAATCAGGTTTGATACGAATAGCCTGCTTATATGCTTCAACTGCCTCAGAGTAGCACTCAAGTTTACCATAGGTTATGCCAAGATTGCCGTACGCTTCGGCAAAATCAGGTTTTATGCTAATAGCCTGTTTGAATGCCTTAGCTGCTTCCTGATAACGTTCAGATTTGCCATAACTCATACCTATAGAGTCATAGGCAGATGCAAGATTAGGCTTTATGCGGATAAGCTGTTTAAATGCTTCAATGGCTTCAGGGTAACGTTTAAGTTTGTAATAAGTCGCCCCTAAGCCAAAGTATGCAAAATCACTGTCAGGATCAAGGCTAATAGCCTGCTTGTATACTTTAATCGCTTCCTCGTCGCGGCCAAGACTGCTATAGGCCGCTCCTAAATAGCCATACGCAAACTTATCATAAGGATTTGTATGAAGTGCTTGTTTATACATTTCAATCATTTTGGCGATTTTCTCTGGGCTTTCGCGTCCCGATAACGGGGAAAGCGAGAAACCCTTATTGCAAAAAAGAAATACAATTAAAATTGTTAAAATTCCAAATCTTTTATTCATCTATCCGCTCTCCTTTTTTAATTTACAACTTTTAGTTTCGCATAAAAATGCTCTCCCTGGTAATTCGTTCCAAAATTCCTTTATATTTTTAGCATAGTCAAAAAACAAATCTTGGTTTATGTTTAAATTTTTCTCTAAAAAAGTAGTATCTAAAAAATTTGAAAAATCATTCTTTTTTAATAAAGTTTCATTAATTTTTCTTAACTTTGTAGCTGAATCTCCATCACCATGTTTTATTACATTAGTAAGCAACCTGTGTTCATTCAATTTGTTATATGTGCTAAATTTTTCTATCTCAATATTATATTTTGGCAATCTTTCTTTTATGTCATCCATCACATTGCAACAAAATTTCTTAAAATCTAAATTTTTTGAATGACTAATTTCACAAAACAAAAACTTTCTTATTTGCTGTTCCCATAAATGATAAAGACTCGATATAGAAGTTGCTGTTATCTGATATTTAGCAATGGATAATTCTCCATAATAAGAAATAGTTTCATCATTTGTGGACTCTGCAAAACTTGCTTCATCTGCATATTCATTATATGCATTATTTCTGCACAACTTTTCAAATTTTTCTTGGGCGAATTTATCAGCTTCCTGCTCAATATTCTCAAAAATAGGAAAAATTTTATGTTTATATGTTTTCTCAAAAGCTATAATCTCTGCTATATAATATTTTCTTTTCATATCATCCAAGTATAGCTGATTATTCATTTTTCTCTCAACATATTTACCTATTTAACTCAAAAGAAAATATCCAACAATTAAAAAAACAACAGGACTTAACATAATCAGTATTGCAACTCCTAAGCAACCTTTTTTACTATCTTCTTCTGCTTTTCCGAAAGATACCACACAGTGCATATACACCATATCCGATAGCAATTATTACTATCCATAATCCTATATTTATTAAGTGTTCTTGTCCTGTAAGCTCTGTAAAAGACTTATTAGTTATTCTATCTGTCTGACGTTCACTTGCACAATAATCCATTATCTACTCACCCCCTATATCAACTTTATACTGCCAGCCCCCAATAAAAAAGGGGCGCAACATCTGTTATCAGCCACCACTAAGTATTATGTACAAGCTCATTACCAATCTTCACCCTTTATAAATACTAAGCCGATTGTGCCTAAAAAGATAGCTCCTATAATGCTCGCTGGACATACCCCGACTAAAGCGAATCCGACTATAATTAATATAACTATCCACGCAACATTAGCTATGCAGGGCCAGTGTTCTTTAAGTTCCTGTTTTATTTTCTCTTTTCTCGTTTTCATCATGCCTGCTTCCAGTAATCAGCATATCCAATTGATAGTTTAACATCAAGACTACTATCTAACACCATACATCAATTTATATTCTTTTTAATAAATTCTTCCCACTTCTTAACACATTCTGAGGCTAACTCAAAAGCATCTTTATTGACACCTAATGACACAATATTATATTTTGCGCTATAAATTGTTCCTTTTGAATCACCTATTTTTAGTTCATGTTTTCGTCCTTTTAATTTACTTTTTTTTAAGTTTAGATGTTTAATACCATTGCAAATATTCTCACAAGTATTCATGCATTTATTGTCATAAATGAAATTTTCTACTTCCCTTTCTTTATTTTTTAATTTAACTGTCTTGTCGCTTATAATCCAATCTTTTAGATGATAACAATTTATGAAAAATGCATACACAATATCTTGATAATAGTCTGTATTACGATCATGCCTTATTCCTAAATCTATGGTCTGAAACTGACTATAACATCGTTTCATTCTTTCAAATTGTTCTTGATATTTTCGTAATTCGGTCATTTATAGCTCCTTTCAAATTCTCAATCCAAAGCCATTAACTAGCACTGAGCTCGTGACGAGAAACTGGAGATTTTCACTGGAAGACACGGTTGAATAATATCCACATCGGTAATGCCGAACTTGCGTCCAGCAACACTCACGATATTAACATCTATAACCTCTGACGAAGCCTGCGCTTCTGAAACTAAAGGCAAATCTTTTGCGACAATACAGATGAGGCATAGGGCAATTACTGTCAAAACAACTTTTAGGTACAAGGGGTTCTTTGTCTAGAACCCCTTGTTGTTCTTAGATTCCAGCGAATACCTTAATCTTTGTGTTAGCTCTTTTTTGTTTGGCAGGTATAACTTATATCGTGAGACAAATAATTTGTTAGAGATGGAGCCTAACGCATATTCTACTAAGATATTATCCTTTTTTGCTCCAAGGATAATGCCTATTGGCGGACTATCATTATCAGCGCTCACTTCTGCTTTAAAATAATTTAGGTACATATTCATTTGTCCGGCATCTTGATGTGTAACTTTGCCTACTTTCAAATCTACTAAAACGAAACATTTTAAAATTGTATGATAAAAAACTAAGTCTACATAAAAATGGGTATTATTAAGTGTGATTCGGTATTGACGGCCGACAAAGGCAAACCCTTTCCCTAGCTCTAACAAAAAGTTCTGTAGATTATTAATCAACTTCTGCTCTAATTCCTTCTCCGTATATCGATATTTCTCGGGAATTTTCAAGAATTCAAGCACATAAGGATCTTTTATAATGTCTTCCTCTTTTTCTATTACCTGCCCTTTTTTAGCAAGCAATAATACGCCTTTTTTATCTTTGCTTAGTGCAATTCTCTCAAAAAGAGCGGAATTAATTTGTCTTTTAATCTCTCTCACTGACCAGTTTTCTTTGATGCATTGCTTCTCATAAAAAGATCTTGCTAAATCATCAGTGATGCTCAAAAGTTCACCATAATGACTCCATGATAATTTTCCAGACAGTGTCTGGAATTTTGGATATTTTATATAGAGCGATCTCATCAGGTACACATTGCTTTTACTAAATCCTTTGCCATGCCTCAATCTTAAATCTTTGGATAATCTTGTCAGTAATTTTGTTCCATATTCAGCTTTTTCGCCCCCTTTCTGCTCATACTCTACAATTCTTTCCCCTATTTTCCAGTACGTCTCAACCAAAATAGCATTGATAATCCTTGCAACTTGTTTCCTTGCCAATCCTAATAATTCACCAATAGAATCAACTAATTTGCTATAACCTTCAAGCTTCTTCATTTTGATTAGATTTTTAGTCCCCATTTCTTTCCTTTTGGCCATCTCTTCATCTCTTTTCTTTTACTGCTTCTATAATATAATTTGCAATAGCTTCATTTTTAGCAGTGGGTATCCACAAAATACCTATTTCAGGAACATTGAGTCCCTTGCCTCTGAATTTTATCTCATTCTGGGTACATAGGCAACTTCAAGATTTAGCAAAAAAGAATATTTGTGATATTGCTGGAGCAGGCCGCAATTCGCACTATCTCTCTATCTCTAAATGACCCGATTATGACCCGATTCAAGGGAGTGAATTACTCCTAGCTTACGCAAGGAGCTTCCTGATTCGTAGTCCCGAGTACTTTTGTGGCTTCACAGACGAACTATTACTTCGCAGGGATAGTTTATTATATCTTATCTAATTTCTCAACACGAAGTTTCTTTACTGCGGGCTTATTTATCATATCCGGCATCCAATCAGGTGCGTTAGCAGGTTTAGCAACTTTCTGTACTGAACCTTCAAATATATGCAATCTCCATTTGCCATCTTTCTTCTGCCCATGTTCTCTGAGCTTGATCAGACCATCGCTGTCCTTCAATCCTCTGGAAGCAGCCTTTAAAGCAGCCTGTCTTGCTCCTTTACCTTTAAACACATTGTCTTCCTTTTTGCCTATTCTTAATGAATAGAGCTTTGCTTCTGCTTTCTTTGCCATTGTTCCCTCCTCTTATTTTCTAATTCTCAATTTTTCATCTTTAAAAACACAAAACTTATTTAAAAGATTATTAGAATATTCTTCTAAAATATTTTCTATAACTTTAACCTTTTCCTCAGACGCAGCTTCTTCAAGCCTTAACAATAAAACACCTGTATGTGGCAATCCAGAATTATACACTAACTCTCCAAAATCTTTATCCATAGTAATAACCATTCGCTTTTCAGAAACCGCTATCCTTAGTATTTCCTCATCAAGCATTTGAGGATTTATATCTCTAACGCTTTTTGTATCATATCCATGATTTATAAGCCAACGCTCAACTTTTATACTAACTCCAACATCAACTAAAAATTTTAAACTCTTTTGCTTCACCTTCAAGTGCCTATTGCGAGTTTGAAAACTTGCTCCTCGCCAACCAATTCAGATGCATGAAGTAAAACTGCCTGAATATCCTCAGACTCCAACTCGGGATAGTCTTCAAGCAATTCCTTAGTTGTGATTCCACCAGCTAAGGCTTTTAAGATCTGGTCGACTGTAATTCTTAAACCTCTAATAGTTGGTTTGCCAACCATTACATCAGGATTGATGGTAATTCTATCTAATAGATGTTGTGTATTCATATCTTTTCCTCCATTTTAATTTGGTTATCTAATTGCCACAACTTTATCCAAATTCTTTAATTCTATTCTACATCTTCAGAGGACATTGTCAAACTAACAATTTTTTAGAATGGGAATAAACAGGG
Source organism: uncultured bacterium (assembly GCA_964437505.1). GTDB lineage: Bacteria > JAHJDO01 > JAHJDO01 > JAHJDO01 > JAHJDO01 > JAHJDO01. The sequence goes on along the minus strand of CAYTGU010000025.1, from coordinate 1,915 downwards.
ACATCATGATAAATTTCGTGACTCTATCATTTAAGCACCAACGATATTTCCCATTTCTTGATGTCCAGTATATATCCATGGCACTATAGTGCGAGATATAATAATTAGTGCTGTTTATAATTTTATGTACCAGTTGGACATTTCATCTAATTTCTTGTGGAATTATAATGGCCTCAGTGAGGAATTCGTGCGGGAAAATAGCAGTATATAATAATTAGTTAGATGGGGTCGAACTCCTTTTTATATTATTTATAAACGAAAAAGGTTTACACTTCATAAGAAGCATAAACCTTTAAGAGCAAAATACTCTATAATTTCGTAGTATATACCCTAAAATCGATTTTGGTCAATCAAAGAATTGCCTGGAGTTCTCCTGTTTTGACAACTATGGAGAGTTTTTTATAAATTCTAAAAGCTCTTTAATTATTTGCTGAATTTTAATAAGATTATTTTTAAATTCCGCTCGATGCGTCTTTTTTAACTTTTTATAGTCTACTCCTTCAAGGGCGTTCATTAAATGTCTGCTTGCGATTATTGCGGATTCTACCGAAGAGTGTTTAGGTTTGGTCTTTTCCTTCTCTGTCTTTAATTCTATTAGTTTATTATATGCTTTTTCTAGGGTGAACCCAGGTTCACTTTTTATAATTTTAGTAAGTCCTATGGTTTCGTCTCCGGTCAGTTTTTTTTCTTTAATAAAAGCGGAAACACCGCGTAAAACCTCCGGTTTGTTTAGCAATTTTCTTAAAGCTCTGCCGTGTTTTTCTGTTAGTTTTTTGTTGCGGATATCTTTTTTTATTTCTTCAGGAAGATCTAGTAGCCCCACTAAGTCTAATATCCTTCTTTTTGATAAGCCTAGCTTTCCCGCTATCTTCTCCCATGTTAATTTAAGATTTGCTTTAAGCTCTCTTAATGCTGAAGCACGGTCAACATCGTTTAAGTCTTCTCTTTGAATGTTTTCTACTAAGGAAATTATTTGTGCTTCACTATTTGAGACTTTTTTTATAAGCGCTGGGATTTCCTTTAATCCAGCTACTGCTGCTGCTTTATACCTTCTTTCGCCTGCTATAATTTCATACTTATCTCCATGAGGCATTACAATTATCGGGCTTAAAATCCCTTGTTCTTTTATGGATTCGGCTAGTTCTTTAATTGTTTGTTCAAAGAACGTTTTTCTTGGTTGATTAGGGTTTGGAACGAGGCGAGATATTGGAATATTTATCATCCCTTTTGCCGCATTTACGTCAAATAAGTCATCTGTTAATTCATCTTTTTTTTCTTTAAAAATCTCGCCAACTTTTCCTGCCACGCTTGGTTTCTTTTTAGCCATTTAATATAACCTCCTTAGCCAGCTGACAATAGGCTTTTGCTGCTTCCGAGTTTCTAGCATATTCTATTATAGAAGACCCATCTACAGATGATTCTTTAAACTTAACTGTCTCTTTTATCACTGTATTAAAAACAAGGTTTGGGAAATGTTCTTTTAGCATATCAAGGACTTCCTTTGCATGGAGTGTTCTCGCGTTATGCATTGTTGGTAAAATCCCTTTAATTTTTAGTTTTGGGTTTAATTTCTTTTTTACTTTTTTTATGGTTTTATTAATTAAAATTTCTGCTCCTCTTAAAGCCAAATAATCGGTTTCTACAGGGATAATGATCTCATCTGAAGCCGTTAAGGCATTTATTGTTAAAATTCCTAAACTTGGAGGACAATCAATTAAAATATAACTATATATTTTTTTTAATGGGTTAAGAATAAATTTTAATATTCTTTCTCTATCTAACATATTCATAAGTTCAATTTCTGCTCTTGAAAGGTCTATATTTGAAGGCAATAGATCAACGTTTTTTATATTTGTTTTAACTATAATTTCTTTTATATTTAATTCTTTTTCGTCATTTTCTTTAGCTATCGCAT
>CAYTGU010000024.1:0-11565 GCA_964437505.1 uncultured bacterium | reverse complement strand
CTGACATATTTAGCAATATCATGTTCATCCCACTCTCTTTTGAGAGCTTCACATGGAGTTGCAGACACAACAATTGCATCTGCTGTATTGAAAATCTTTTCAAGACTTTCCCTGACAAAAGGAAACGGAGGCACACCACGGACTATCTTTGATACAGTCTCATTAACTGCCTTAGACCATCTTAAAGCCTGCGATAATATGGGATCCCCTGTTTCCTGAACAACTTGTTCTAAAGCCGGATTCCCCAGCTTCGTCTCTTTCTCAATCCATTCACGCAGAGATTTTGCCTCAGGTATATTAGCACCTCGCTTTTTCACATCTTCTCTTTCCATAAGAAGATCAAAAGCCATTGTAAGAGCAGGAAACCTGTTTATTCCACGCCACTTTGAATAAAGATTTACAAATTCCGCAGCTTCTCTTGCATACTTTGATACTGCCTGAAGCTCCCATTCATTGATAATATTAGGGATAAAACACTCCTTGTGCTTTACTTCCATAGTGTCAAATGCACAACCATCAGAATCAATGCCTACAAAAAACTCCTTTCCCTGTTTGAATTCCTTTAATTCTTTTGCTGCATCCTGCATAACATATTCTCCTCCTCTTTTCGCAATCCATAGTTACAATTATTAATTAATTCAAAATTAAAAACTAAAAATTCGAAATTTTATTTGTATGCCTGAGGGATGTATTCAGCGCATTTCTTTTCAGCAAATATAGGTTTTATTTTCGCAAAACGTTGTATGCCGTTAACTATCGGCACGCTCACCCAATCCTCGCCAATAAGCGGTCTTGCATATTTTATGAATTCGTCAGTTACATCAATCTTATTTTTTGCTATCCAGTTTGAAGGGAATTTTCTTTCGGAATTTGCAACCTGTTCAAGCGAAACTTTGCCATATTCAACGCTATAAATTGATCCTGGTTTTCTGAGAATTGTAGACATAAACCCATTAGTTCCTTCATAAGCTATCAGAACCGCTTTTTGACCAACTTTATAAGCTTCGTCCAAATCCACCGTAGAAGCATAAATGGCTGTGTCCCTCTGGTCGGTTCCAGGAATAAAGCCTCTTGCGTTACCCCTTGCTTTAAGCCCAACTTTATTTAAGTAATTCGCAACTGTCTGCTTGACGGTACCCTGGCTTGCACCAAACTCAGTGTGTCCAAAGGCATCCTTTGCTTCTCCAATATCTCCAACCTGAAATCCCTCACTTATCACTACAATAACTCTGCCTGATCTTTTCAACTCTTCATTCACATTATCTGCAAGATCTTCTATGGAAAGCTCGGTCTCAGCAAGATATATCTGTAACGGCATCTCTCTTTGAGGGTCTGCAAGACGAGCCGCCGCAGGAATAAAACCTATCTTTCTTCCCATAGCCTGAATCACAGTAACAGGATCTGCAGGAGAAGAACCATCATTCTCTTCATTTGCATTCTGGATGCAATATGCCCAATATCTCGCTACACTGCCATATCCAGGTGTGTGATCTATAAGCTTGAATTCTTCATCCCCAACATCATTGTCTATTGTTTTCGGCACACCTACTGCAATTAAATCCAACCCCTTGTCCTTTGCAAGTATACTAATTTTATGAGCTGTATCCATTGAATCATTACCGCCAATATAAAAGAAATAGCCAATATCATGTGCTTTAAAAACATCTATAACCCGGTTAAAATCCGCAACTTGTTCCTGCCTTAATTTATAGCGGCATGTGCCTATCGCTCCAGCAGCTGGAGTTGTTCTTAAAAGAGATATTTCTTCTTCTTTCTGAGCGCTCAAATCCAACAATTCCTCTTTGAGAACACCCTCTATTCCATGATATCCGGCATATATTCTGCCGAACTTCTCGGGAAACATCTTACATGTCTCAACAACTCCCCTGAGAGAGTTATTAATTACTGGAGATGGTCCACCAGACTGTGCAATAACAACATTTTTAAGTTTAGCCATATCTTAAAGTTCTCCTCCTGAATTATTTTGCTTCCCAATCCACGAGTGCTGTGGGTCTTCTTTGGGAATAAGTTTTCTGTTTTGTCCTGCAAGTATCCAGAGATAATAAACTGAATACCCTGGTGCAGCGCACACTGGATGATACCCTCTAGGCATAACAGTCACAGTATTGTTTTTTAAAACTAGTGCTTCGTCAAAAGCTTCTTCTTTTGATGCAGGATCAGTATATACTCTCTGCATACCAAACCCCTCTTCAGGCTGAATTTTAAAAAAGTATACCTCTTCTAGTTTCGTTTCCTCCGGCGGATTTTCAACATCATGTTTATGAGGAGGGAATGATGACCAGTTGCCTGGGGGATTTATTGTCTCGCCAACAAGAAGACACCCTGCAGGAGTTCTCTCATCAATAATATCGTATACATTTCTTGTCCAGACCCCATTTCCAACAGATCGCACTCTTACCTTATCAGGAGTTATAACAACAGGTTCTCCAGTAAAATCAGTTCTTCCTTTGCATACAGCCACTTCTAAATCAGTTGTTGCAGTAATATCATATCTGTTCTGTCTTGGTATATACGTAGCATAAGCCTTACCACTAAACACATCATTTCTCCCGCCTATCGGCCCCCATTTTATAATGTTTGTACTGATTACACACTTGCCTCTAAGAATAACCAAGACGACCTCATTATCTTCTGTATTTTCCGAATATTGTTCTCCTTGAGAGAGGTTTATAATTCCGAATTCAATATAATTCAACAATTCTCCATCAGGAAACAATATTTTTGTATAACCAGGCTTTGATTCATAATTAAATTTAATGTCCATATTAGTTCCCCCTTGCCTTTTTTATTTTCTCTTCAATTATTTTCCTATCTTCTGCGCCCAATTCTACTGCTTTTTTCCACTGCTCTATAGCTTTATTATACATCTCTCTTTGAAAATATACGTCACCAAGATGATCTCTTATTATTGGATCATCTTTCTCTTCTTTAGTAAGTTCCACAGCTCTTTCAAGCTGGAACATTGCTTCCTCAAACATTTCCTTTTTATAATATCCCAAGCCTAGGCTGTCAACAAAGTAACCATTCTCCGGATCAATTTCAAGAGCCTTTTTAATTAACTTTATAGATTTAGCAAGCTTCTTCCCCCTATCTATATACATATATCCCAAGTAATTATAAGCTTCTGCACAATCCGGGTTTAATTTTATAGCACAGTTAAATTGTCTAGCTGCATAATAGATCTTTCCCAGCCGCTCATAGGCAACTCCAAGATAATAATAGCCTAAATCAGATCTGCATATCCTTAATAGCTTTTTATAGGATCTAACCGCATGTTCATAATCTCCTGTTTTACTGTACGTAAGCCCCTGATGTAAATACAAAGCAGCAAGAACTGTACTGAGTCTTGTATTCTTCGGATCCAACTCAGACAATACTCTATATTGTTCCACAGCCTGTTCAATGAATCCTTTTCTAACGTAGAGTTTAGCCAAGCTGTATCTCGTCCTTATTGCTGTCCTGTCTAGCTGTATTGTGCTTTCATATTCACGTATAGCGCTATCAATCTCCCTTTTATTCTCGTATATAGCACCCATACAATAATGCGCATAGGCACTAGAATCATGAAGGGATATATCTCTATTACGCGTAAGTATTGTGCAGCCTGATAAAGACACTAAGAAAAGGCACAGAGGCACAAAGGCACAGAGGTCACGAATTCTTTTATTATGTGCCTTTGTCACTTTGTTTTTTTGCCTTTTTTATTTAATAGATTACTTTGTTAAGTGGATACTCCACAATGCCCTGCGCGCCGGCTTCCTTTAACTTGGGTATAATATTTCTAACTATATCTTCATCTATTATTACTTCCAGCGCCACCCATTTTCCTCCAGTCAATTGCGATATTGTAGGAGTCTTTACTGCTGGCAGTATTTTTATGATGCTCTTTAGGTCTTTCTGAGCAACATTCATTTTAAGTCCAACCTTTTCTTCAGCATTTAAAGCACCTGTTAAAAGCATTGCAAGATTCTGGATTTTCTTCTTCTTCCACGTGTTTTCCCACGCACTCTTATTTGCAATAAGTTTGGTTGTTGAAGTCATAATCTCATCGATTATCCGAATATTATTTGCCCGTAAAGACGAACCTGTTTCAGTAAGTTCAACAATCGCATCTACCAAATCAGGAACTTTTGCCTCAGTTGCGCCCCACGAAAATTCTACTTCTGCTTGTACCCCCTGGGATTTAAGATATTTCTTCGTAACATTTACAAGTTCTGTTGCAATCCTCTTCCCCTCCAAATCCTTAACTGTCTTTATTTCTGAATTATTATTAACTCCTAAAACCCACCTAACTGGTTTCATCCCGCTTTTTGCATATATAAGATCTGCTACTTCAACAACCTGAACGCCATTTTCCATTATCCAATCCTTGCCTGTCAGACCACAATCCAGAACACCATCATATACATACCTTGCCATTTCCTGCGCTCTGATAAGGATGGCCTCAATCTCATTATCATCAACTATTGGAAAGTAGGAACGTTCAGAAGCTGATATATTAAATCCCGCTTTTTTAAATATTCTGGTAGTTGCTTTCTGAAGACTTCCTTTTGGTAATCCAAGTTTTAATTTCACCCCGTTATTCTCCTTATATGTAATATTTTTCAACTGCTTTATCCCATAATCCCTTTGCTTTAAGGATCATATTGACAACTTCGCGTACAGCTCCTTCGCCGCCATTTTTCTTAGTTATATAATGTGAAACTTGTTTTGCTTCTTCCTGAGCATTTGCTGTGGCTACTGCAAAGCCCACCCTTCTGAGAACAGGGATATCATGCAGATCATCACCTATATAAGCAACTTCTTCATCAGCCAATTTATATTTATCTATCAGTTTCTTGTATGCAACAAGTTTGCTTTCCATACTCTGATAAACCTCTGTTATTTTTAATTCTTTTGCACGAATCTCAGTTACCTTAGATTTCCGCGCAGATATTATTGCTACTTTTAATCCTGCTCTGTGAGCTAAAACTATTCCAACACCATCCTGTACATTAAAAAACTTTATCTCTTCAGCAGAACTAGTCCATATAATCCTGCCGTCTGTTAAAACCCCATCTACATCAAGGATAAGCATTTTTATTTTTTTTACCCTATTATCAACCATTTACACCCCTTCATTTAACAACTGGCAGGATATCAAATCAGGCAGGAATTTTCAAGTTGAATCGATTTTTTCGGATTGGTAGGTCGCGAGAGACTCGAACTCTCCACACCCGGCTTAAAAGGCCGGTGCTCTAACCAGATGAGCTAGCGACCCGAAAACGTCGATTATACTAATTTATAAATTTTTCTCAACAAAAATCGTCTGTCTTCTTTGTGGACCAACAGAAACTATAGCTATTGGCACATTCATTAATTCTGACAACTTGGTTAAGTATTTCTGCGCATTTTTAGGTAGCTTGCTATATTCTCTTATATCAACCGTGCTTTCCATCCAGCCCGGGAGTTTTTCATAAATCGGCTTGCATTGTTGAAGTATATCAGCGCGATATGGAAACTCTTCTAATCTCTGATTATTGTATTCATACGCAACACAAATATTTATCTCATCAAGATCATCAAGTATGTCAAGGCGCGTAATTGCTGCATAACTCAGCCCGTTTAACATTGCTGAATATCTGGTAATAACTCCATCAAACCAGCCGCATCTGCGCGGTCTGCCTGTGCTTCTACCATATTCACCTATTGGTCCGGCATTTCTCAACTTGTTTCCTAAATCTCCTTTGTTTTCCGTTGGAAATGGTCCCTCTCCAACTCTTGTTGTATAAGCTTTCACCACGCCTATAACACTATCCACCTTTGTTGGTCCGACGCCAAGACCTGTACAGATTCCTCCAGCAGTAGAATTTGAAGAGGTTACATAGGGATATGTGCCATGATCAACATCTAGAAGACTACCTTGCGCTCCCTCAAACAATACGCTGACACCTTCATCTATCGCCTTATTTAACATAAAAACAGTATCCTTAATAAATGGAACTAATTTTTCCACATATTTAGAATATTCATCAAATATTTTATTTACCTGAAACCCCTTTACTCCATATATTTTCTCGAACAGTACATTTATTTGATCCAAATTCTCTTCTAACTTTCTTCTAAAAGTGTCAGGATCAACAAGGTCACACATTCTTATTCCCATTCTTGCTACTTTATCCACATATGTTGGACCAATGCCCCTAAGAGTTGTTCCGATCCTACCCCTCTCTCTTTCCTCCTTCAATGTTTCTGAGACTATATGATAAGGCATTGTCACATGAGCTGATTTGCTTATATACAGATTATTCTCATTTACATTAATTCCTTTATCTTCTAATTCAGAAATCTCTTCTAACAATGCTTTTGGATTAATAACAACCCCATTACCTATTATGCACTTTTTGTCTTTATGCAATATTCCAGAAGGAATAAGATGAAGAGTAAACTCCCTGTCATTAATTATTACAGTGTGTCCAGCATTGTTTCCGCCCTGATAGCGAGCCACAATATCAGCATTCTCAGTAAGCAGATCAATAATTTTTCCCTTACCCTCATCTCCCCATTGTGTACCAACAACAGCTACATTACTCATCAATTCTCCTTATGGTGTTACTGTCATTATTTGTTTTGCCTGCTTTGGATAATGCGCAATAAACTTCAATTCATCATTAGTAAGAGGTTTTTGTGTATGCACATTGGCATATCTAACAAGATCCAGAACCTTAGCAGCTTCTTTATCGTCTTTGAATTCTATTTCCAGTTTTCCATATACATTTCTAAAGCCCTTTACCCCGCTATACTCCCCTGCTGTTATCTTTCTGCCTGTATCTATTATCTCAGATTCTCCTCTACCAAGTTCCTCAAAATCATACAATTCGTAATTTCTTCTATCCTTGAGAGCACCGTCTGCGTGTATTCCTGATTCATGCGCAAAGGCATTCTCTCCAACAGCAACCTGATTTACAGGTATTGGAACTCCAAACGCATAAGACGCGTACTTCGCTATTTTCCATGCCTTCTTTAATTTAATCCTATCGTCCAATTTATAGTTTCCCCCAAATCCCGAGGACTTTTTAATGGCAAGAATAACTGAGACCATATCCGCGTTCCCTGCTCTTTCCCCCATACCATTAAGTGTGGTGTTTATGTATGCATCTACTCCTCCGTCTATTGCCCCCTTAGCTCCAGCTATAGAACATGCTGCTGCAAGTCCTAGATCATTATGGCAGTGAAGTTCTATTGGGATTCCTACTTCCTCTGCAAGTGTTTTTACTCTCTCATAAATTGAGAAAGGATCATCATAGCCTAATGTATCACAATAGCGAATTCTATCTGCTCCATGTTCCTTAGCATATTTTGAAAACTTAATGAGAAACTCCATATCTGTCCTTGATGCATCCTCTGCATTAACACCAATTGTCAAAGCTCCATGCTTCTTTGCCGTTTTTACAGCATCCGCCATAAGACCTAAAACACTTGGTTTATTCTTACTCTCAAAATCTCTTGTTATGCCACCCCTGAATTTCCCCTCTATCATTTGCATGGATGTTGAAATAGACAGGTTCCAATGCTTAATATTCGTATTCTTGTAAGACTCCTCAATATCCTTTGAAAGCGCTCTGCTCCAGCCCTCAAGAATCATAGGAGAAATGAGCCCCACATCTACAAGTTCAAGATTAGCATTAATATAATTAGTCTCATGCTTTGTAAGAGGAAATCCAAACTCACTCTGATAGACGCCCATGTCATTGAGCATAATATTCAGCATTGTTTTTTCCAGTTTTGCCAGACCAAGTTTCGCTGTCTGCACACCGTCTCGATTCGTAACATCAACTATATAAATTTTATTATTTTTCTTATGTTCCATATCTCTTTCCTTTGCACTATATAATTTCCGTTCCATTATTATTAACTTCTGTCACCATAAATCTGCTCTCTATGTTGTGCTCCAGAAAAGCTCCCTGCATAGACTTTCCTATTGCTTCAAAGCTTTCTGTTGCAAAAGCAACTATTGAAGAACCTGCTCCGCTTAAAGCCACGCCTCTGGCACCATTTTCCATAGCAGCTTTAAAAACATTCTCCATACCAGGAACTAGTTTTTTTCTGTAAGGCTGATGCAGCATATCCTGCATGCCAGCACCAATATACTCAAGCTGTCCGGTTAGAATAGAGCTGACTAACAAACATGCTCGACTTATATTAAATACAGCTTCTTTTCTGGAAATCTTTGAAGGCAGTATTTCACGCGCTTTGGATGTTGATACCTCAAACTGCGGAATAACAACTACTATTTTAAACTTAACATTTGGACTAATCTTGAAATACTTTAACTCTCCTTTATCAACATAAGAAATCGTAAAGCCTCCAAAAAGAGCTGGAGTTACATTATCAGGATGCTCTTCAAGCTCTGCAGTTAGAGACATAATTTCATTCTTACTAAACCTATTTTCAAGCAAATAATTTGCTCCTATTGCTCCTCCTACCCGCGCTGCTGCGCTGCTTCCCAATCCTCTTGCCAATGGAATATTATTAACCAGTTTTATTTTCAATCCATCCATCTTTACCTCAGCCATATCAAAAACCGACTTTGCAGCAATGTATACTATGTTCTCTTCATCAAGAGGTAAACTGTCTTTTCCCTCATTTTCAACCTCTATGCGCGTTTTTGCAGCCAATTCAATTGTAACATAATTATACAGATCCAGAGCCAGGGCAAGCGTATCAAAACCCGACCCGAGATTTGCTGTTGTTGCCGGAACCTTTACTGTTATTGACTTCATCTTTAAAACTTTACTAACTTAACTGATATTATCTCTTTTAGGCACTCGATTTCACTTAGCGTTTTTTTAGGAGGTTCATTATCCAGGTTAAAGACAGTCACTGCCTGTTCCCCTTGTTTTTTCCTGCCAAGTGTCATGCTTGCAATATTGACATTATGCTTACCAAGTATTGTTCCCATATTTCCCATTATTCCAGGCATATCACTATTTATACACACAAGCATAAACCCTTCAGGAACTGCATCAACATGATAATCGTTTATACGTACAATCCTTGGATCATCTTCACTAAACAGAGTTCCTGCTATTGAAGATTCCCCAGAATCAGTTTGTGTATATATGGTGATTAAATTTGCAAAATCCTCTGCCTTACTGGTCTTGCTCTCTACAACTTTTATTCCTCTCTCTCTCGCAATAAAAGATGCATTCACATAATTAACTGCCTTGTTAAGCACAGGCTCCAGCAAACCTTTTATTATGGCTACTGTTATGGGAGTCACATTATAGTTTGTAACATCACCACTATACTCTATTCTTAGAACCTTTATATGCCCGTCAACGAGCTGTCGCTGTAGTTTTCCTAATCGTTCCGCCAGATTAAAATATGGCTTTATCTCTTTAAACACCTTAGGATCTATACTCGGAATATTGACAGCATTAGAATAATTTTCATTTTGCAATGCATCTATTATCTGATGCGCAATATCTTGAGCAACATTAATCTGAGCTTCTTCAGTAGAAGCAGCTAAATGCGGGGTAACTATGATATTCTCATATAATAAAAGAGGGCTGTCTGCCGGCAAAGGTTCTTTCTCAAAGACATCCACGGCTGCTCCTGCAAGTTTGCCTGACTTTATAGCTCTGCACAAAGCATCCTCATCTATTATGCCTCCACGCGCGCAATTGATAATCCTTGCACCCTGCTTCATCAAACCAAACTCTTTATCATTTATTATATGCTTTGTATTAGGCGTCAGAGGAAGGTGGACTGTTATATAATCTGACTTTTTTAAAACACCCTCAAAAGTTTCAAGCCTTATGCCAAGTTTATCTGCCTTTTCAGCGGAGATAAATGGATCATATGCTATAATACACATTCCAAATGACTGAGCGCGACTAGCAACCTCCGTACCAATTTTCCCCAATCCAATTATGCCTAATACCTTGCAATATACCTCTGTTCCCGTAAACTTCTTTTTATCCCAGAGGCCTTTCTTTAAAGACTGGTTTGCCTGAGGAATATTACGAGAAAGTGCCAGAAGCATGCTTACTGTGTGCTCTGCTGCCGAAATAGTATTGCCTCCGGGCGTATTCATAACAACTATACCGCGTTCTGTAGCTGCAGTGATATCTACGTTATCCACGCCAACTCCTGCTCTGCCGACTACCTTTAACTTTTTCGCAGATTTAATTATATCGCTCGTAACCTTTGTCTTACTTCTTATAACCAATCCTTCATAATCTCCTATACAGCTTTTGAGCTCTTCAGGAGACATCCCTGTTTTTACATCAACATCTATACTACTCTTTTTAAGAATCTCTATTCCTTCTTTTGCTAGAGAATCGCTTATTAACACTTTCATTTTAGAACCTCCTCTGCAGCTTTTATACCTTTACCAAGTTCAAGATTATAACCGGAACTTACAAGAGCCATTTCTAATGCTGAAATTACTGTAATAATATCAAATGTATCGGAATAACCCATATGAGCAATTCTTATTATCTTTCCTTTAAGCTGTGCTTGACCGCCGGTAATCATAACATCATATCTCTCCTTTAAGCTCTTTACTAAATCTACACCATCTACTCCCTGTGGAACCTTAACAGCTGTTACTGCGTCTGATGGAGACTCCGGAGCTAAAAGCTCAAGCCCCATAGCCTTTACTGCAGCTCGCGTGGCTTTAGCCAGTTTGCTGTGTCTTGCAAGCACATTCTCAAGCCCTTCTTCTTTTATCATATCCAAAGACTTACTTAAACCAACTACCAGCGAGACAGCAGGAGTATATGGAGTCTGATCAGTTTCTAAGGATTTTCTTGCCTTTGCAAAACTCCAGTAATATTTAGGACATTTGGAGCTTTCTACCAAATCCCATGCTTTATTACTTACGCTTGCAAATGCCAATCCGGGAGGTAACATTAACGCCTTTTGAGAACCGGCAACCACCACATCTACATTCCAATTATCAGTCTGTATATCAACCGCTCCAAGCCCGCTAACAGCATCTACCACTAAAACAGCAGGAAATTCTTTAACAACACTGCCTAATGCTTTGACATCATGCACAACGGCTGTTGACGTTTCTATCAGTGTGGCAAAAACAGCTTTTATATCTTTCTCCTGTTCTAAAATAGTCCTTACATCCGCAGGATTAACAGGCTTACCCCATTCAACATCTATTGGAAAAGTTTCTATGTCGTATGCCTTACATATTTCATCCCATCTTTCCCCAAACTTACCCCCTTTAATTGTCAGTGCTTTATCTCCTGGAGACAGAAGATTAACAACACTGGCTTCCATAGCTCCTGTACCTGATGAGGCAAATGTAAGAACATCGTTTTTTGTCTGAAAAACATATTTCAGCCCTTCACTAACAGAATGAAATATCTCAGCAAACTGAGGGGTTCTGTGATGCACAATAGGCTTAGCGAGATCCAGGAGAACATCAGAAGGCACAGAAGTCGGGCCTGGCGTTAGAAGATAATTCTTTCTCATTTTTTACCCCTATGTTAGTTTTTTGACCTACAATTTATCGAAAACGCACCTGAATCTTATTCAATTCTG
>CAYTGU010000023.1:0-11576 GCA_964437505.1 uncultured bacterium | reverse complement strand
TACCTTTCCTTCTGTTGTATCCATTAATTCTCCTATGGCTCATTATTCAAGTTTAAAGTATAACATGTTTAGCCGCCTTACTCCAAATAAATTTTTTTGCCAAAAGTTGCAACTTTGATGTGAATTGATTATAGATTAAAGGAAATATTTTCCTCTTTGAACTGTTTTGGGGACAGTCCTTCTTTTTTTTTGAACAGGCGGGAGAAATAATAGGGATCCTCAAAACCCAATTCAAAACATATCTCTTTTATACTTAGGTTTGGCCGAAGAAGACGCTCTTTAGCACGATTTATTTTTATCATTAGGAAATATTGCTTTGGAGAAAAACCAGTCTCTTTCTTGAATCGTTTTCTGAAATTTTCATAACTCATATTTTCACTATCTGCGAACTGCTTGAAATTGACCTTTCCTGATTCTAAATTATGTTTCATCAACACCTTTGCCCGATGAATAATATCGTCTTTTCTTTTAACCTTTATATTGTTTATCTTAACATAAAATCCTGCCAGGATTTTATGAAGCAATAGAGATGAATACTCTTTATAGCCACGAGAAGGATAAAGCCAGAGGTCGTAGAGTTCTTCGTATGCCTCAATAATTGATCCTTCTATCCCGACATTGTATATGGGTTTAGTCTCTGGAATTAATTCTCCAAAGTACTGCTCTGACTTAGTTCCATCAAACAGGATCCAATATTCAGTCCATACTGTGCCTGGGTCTGGATCAAAACGATGCCATCTATTTGGATACTGAAAAAACACTGTCCCCTTAACCACTTTCTGTCTAGGGGTATTGATATCTTCAAAATATCCCTGCCCATTCAGTATATACATAACTGCATGGTTGTGAAGCACGCGGCCACCGCTTATCTCCATAATAGGAGATTTATCTACATCCAACCCCACTGCTTTTACTAAACTATTTTTTTCTTTCATTACTGTATCGTAAAGTCCATTAAATTGGCCAAAATGCATAGATTTTTCGGACCAAAACGTCCATCTCTTTTCTCATAACCACCATTCTATTACTGTATTCTATATGTAATATTATTGTATATGACTAATTATATTTTTCAACCATTTTGTTAATAATGAAACCATTACAAAAAAAATATTTTTACCTGATATTGTCCATGTTTTTCGGAGCATGCATGTCGGTTTGCATTGCTCCCTACGTGCTGACTACTATCATGAAAGAATACCATGCCAGTGTGTTTCAAATTGCTCTTATTCCGGTCATTATACAGGCAGGCGGATTTCTAGCCTTGCCTATGGCCATTGCTTTTAGTAACTTCAATTGTAAGAAGGTCTCCATATCTCTATATTCGGCGGGGAGACTCTTTCTTATTGTTTTTCTGGTTGCTCTGATATATCCTAATATTGAGAGGAGAAGCATTCCTATTATTTTGCTTTCCACTTATGCTATTATGCAAATACTAAGTATGTCCGCTACAGGTCCAACTAACTCATGGTTCAAAGAGATCATACCCCATGATATTCAAGCGACATTTCTAGGTAAAAGGTCTGCTCTGTGCGCTCTGGTGGTAGGGTCTTTAACCCCAGCTGTTGGTTTTTTCATGGAGAAACATGATATGGTTGATTTGGACAAAAAATCCGTGTATATGATCCTGTTCGCTTTTGCCATAATTGTAGGATATGTAGATATGTATTTTTTGGGAAAAGTGGAGACAAGTTCCATTAGGATAAAAAGAAAAATCGGACAGATTCTTCAGGAAGTGAAATCTGTCTGGAAAAGACAGGACATCTGGAATGCCTCCTTTATTGCGGTTATTGCAGACATTGGCACATTTTTGATAGTACCCTTTCTGATACTGCTATACTATGATATGGGACTGGGTGAATTTAAGGTTGGAATAATCGTTGCCATTTCTACTTTGGGAATTGCTGCTGGATTAGTAACAGGCGGCCATTTTTCGGATAGACTTTTGGTTAAGAAGGTCTTTATGCTTTCGTCTCTACTAAGAACTTTTAGCCATTTGTGTTTTTTTATGTTAACCATATTAGTTTTTTCCTATAGCTTGCCTAAGATTTATATATTTATTATACTTGCTACAATAGCTCCTATGGCAACTTTTTCAGGGAGCTGTATCGTGGCGGCTAATATAAAGTATGTTTACAACAGTGTGAAAGATGGTTCCAGCATTTCCTTTGCATTTATACACTTTGTAAGAAATTTTGTTGTACTAATTATACTTGCCTCTGTGGCAAAATTTGGCGCTTTTCTTTCAAGCAGGTCAGATATTTTGAGTGCATATCTCTGGAACGGATTCCACTATATTCAGATACTATTTCTGTGTTCAATAATATTAAGCTTGTTTTCCTGTATTTACCTTTACCGGGCTAATGTTTACAAAAATGTTAGCTTGAGATAATATTTTATAGGAGGAAATAAAATGGTTATGTCAAATAAAAAGAAAGAACTGGTTTTTTATGTTGCTGTAAATGGTAAGGACTCTTGGTCAGGTAAGTTGCCAGAGCCCAGTGCAGACAAGACAAACGGCCCGTTTGCAACAATTGAAAAAGCAAGAGGAACTATTCGTAAATTTAAGAAAAAAGAAGGATTAATAAAACCGATAATTGTTATGGTTAGAGAAGGAACATATTTTTTATCTAAAACTATTACTTTTACTACAGAAGATTCAGGCACAGAGAAATGTCCTATCACCTATATGGCACATCCGAAAGAAAAGGTTGTCTTAAGTGGAGGCAAGGTGCTGACAGGATTTCATCCAGTGACCGACCCTGCAGTGTTGAATCGACTGGATGAGGCGGCGCGAGGGAAGGTGCTTCAGACCGATCTGCGCAGCCAGGACATCACCGAGTACGGCGAGTTGTCAGGCGGGTTCGGCATACCCTCAGAAGCGTTCTTGGATCTATTCTTCCAGGATCGGCCGATGACAATAGCCAGATGGCCCAACGAGGGCTTTGTTAACATTGCGGACATCTTGAACATTGACCCGGTAGATGTACGCGGGACCAGTGGCGACAAGGTTGGGAAGTTCATCTACGAGGGCGACCGACCAAAGCGGTGGGTCGAGGAGAAGGACTTGTGGCTGCATGGCTACTGGTTCCGGGACTGGGCTGACCAGCGCCAGAAGGTGGAATCCATCGACACTGAGAAGCACATTATCTCGTTAGTTCCACCGTATCATAAATATGGTTACCGCTCAGGGCAGTGGTACTATGCTTTCAATGTCCTAGCAGAATTGGACACGCCCGGTGAGTGGTACATGGATCGGGAGACAGGCATTCTTTACTTCTGGCCACCTGCGCCTATTGAGAAAGGCAAGCCGACGGTGTCATTTTTGCCGACATTGGTGACGATGAAAGACACCTCTCACGTAACCATTCATGGGATGACCCTGGAGGCGGTGCAAGGCACGGCCATAACTATTACGAACTGCGGACAAAACCAGATTATCGGGTGTACACTGCGCAACATCGGGAACTGGGCCGTGAAGATATCTGGCGGCATGGAGAACAGCGTCATAGGGTGCGACATTTATGAGACCGGTGACGGGGGTATTGCCCTGAGCGGCGGTGACAGGAAGACGCTCACGCCAGCAAGGCATTACGCGGGAAACAATCACATTCATCACTATAGCCGGTGGAATCGGATGTATCAACCTGCTATCTCTCTGAGTGGAGTGGGCAATCGTGCCTCCTATAATCTAATCCATAACGCTCCGCACATGGCGATCTACTTCAGCGGCAATGACCATGCCATTGAGTTCAACGAGATTCACAATGTGTGTTATGAGTCGAATGATGCGGGAGCGATCTACGCCGGTCGTGACTGGACCATGCGGGGCACAGTTATCCGACACAATTACCTCCACCACATCAACGGCTTCCAAGAACACGGATGTGTAGGAGTATACCTTGATGACATGTTCTGCGGAACCGAGATCAGCGGCAATGTCTTCTACAAGGTGACGCGGGCAGCCTTCATTGGTGGTGGCAGAGACAATATTGTTAAGAACAACATCTTTGTGGATTGTAAGCCGGCAGTGCATGTGGATGCTCGTGCAATGGGTTGGGCGAAATCTTGTGCAAACAACATCAACATGAAGGGGTTGCTGGCAATGCCATATCAGTCAAAGCTCTGGCACAAACGCTATCCGAAACTGGTGACGATTCTAGAGGGGGACCCAAATCAACCCAAGGGCAATGTGATTTGGAGTAACGTCTGTCAGGGCGGCAAGTGGGACGAAATTGAGGATAAGGCACGACCGCTCGTAACCCTCCAGGACAATCTAATAGATGCCAAGCTGCGATTTGCAGCGCCTGAAAAAGGCAATTTCAAAATTCTTGATGACAAGCCCCTAAAGAAAATCGGATTCAAGCGTATACCAATGAAAAAGATTGGTTTGAAAAAAAAGAAATAAACCGCAAAATAGGAGACAAAAATGCAAAAAAGCAAAAGCAAAGAAATGATTTTTTATGTAGCCACAAATGGCAAAGATTCCTGGTCTGGCAGATTTTCAAAACCTAATAAGGAAAAAACCGACGGGCCATTTGCGACAATCATCGGAGTACAAAATGCTGTTCGTAAACTCCGAAAAGCCGGAAAACCCAAGGCACCAATCCGGATATTGATTCGGGGCGGAGAATATTATCTTAAAAAGCCGGTTGTTTTCACATCAGAAGACTCGGGAAGCGTAGAATCCTCTGTTGTTTATTCTGCCTATCCAGGCGAAAAGCCTATTATCAGCGGCGGTCAGCAGGTTAAATGGTGGAAGGAAACAAGAGTCAACGGCAAAAAGATGTGGATGGCCGATTTGCCAGGTGCATTAAAAAATAGAGAGGATATTCGGGAACTTTTTATAAATGGCGAGCGACGCAGGCGTCCCAAACTTCCAAAAGAAGGATTTTATCAAATTGCCGATGCCATGATTGGAATAGATAAAGGCAGTTCTTATGCCACGCCGCAGAGATCTTTCGGATTTGCTCAGGGTGATATCAAACCATGGAAGAACCTTACCGATGCAGAGGTTGTTGTTCTTCACTACTGGGCAGAAGCGCATCTCAAAATCGAATCTGTTGATACCAAAAAAAAGATAGTCTCATTCCAAAATGAATCCAGACGAAGCTTTTCCACACACGGGGACAAGCAAACAAAGTACTATGTAGAGAATGTTTTTGAAGCTATTGAACCCGGTGAATGGTATCTGAACAGAAAGCCAGGGAAGATTTACTATATGCCGCTTGAAGGCGAAGAGATAGAAAATATCAATGCTGTCATTCCAAAACTTGAGGTATTGGTCCGAATAGACGGCAAGCCTACCGACGACAAATATGTGGAGCACGTTCATTTTGAGAATCTCAGGTTTAGCCACGCAAGTGTCTCTTTTGAGAAGATTGCTGCTTCAAAACAGGCAGCCGTGGAAGTGTCAGGAGCCATTCAATTTGAGGGAGCACAAAACTGTTCTGTTAGAAATTGCGAGCTTGCTCATGTTGGTACCTATGGCATTGAGCTTTCCAATGGCTGCAGAGGCAACCATATCGTCGGTAATCATATATTCGATATTGGAGCAGGAGGTATAAAAGTTAATGGAGCAATGTTAAAAGCGGCTGTCCATAACAGCAGCATTCAGGAATTTACAATGAATAATATTATTTCTGACAATCATATTCATCACGGAGGCAAAATCGCTCATTGTGCTGTTGGTATACTGATAGGCCACAGTGGAGGGAACACGGTGAGCCATAACCATATTCATGATTTATACTACACAGGTATTTCTGTAGGATGGGTATGGGGATATAATCAAAGCATAGCTACAAATAACCTGATTGAATATAATCACATCCATGATCTTGGTCATGGCTGGCTAAGCGATATGGGCGGCATATATACACTCGGTCTTTCAACAGGTACAGTATTGAGGCGTAATCTCATTCATGATGTTAAGTGTAACGTCTACGGCGGCTGGGGTATCTATTTTGACGAAGGAACCACAAACATCGTGGCTGAAGAGAACATAGTGTACAACTGCCAGACAGGTGGTTTTTTTCAACATTACGGCAAAAATAATATTGTCCGAAATAACATCTTTGGTCCTTCTCAAAAATATCACTTTCAGCGGCATGTGCATGTTGAGGAAGAACATTGCTCATATATACTAACGCGCAATATATTCTATATAAAGGGTGGCGAGTTCCTCGAAGGGAAGTGGTTTGGACCAGGATATATCTTCGATAAGAATATCTATTGGCGCGTAGATGGGAAGGAACTCCGATTTTCCAAGTGGTCATTTCAAGAGTGGCAGGAAAGAGGGCAGGATCCGAATTCACTGGTAGTTGACCCATTATTCAAAGACCCAAAAAACGGCGCCTTCATCTTAAGCCCTGATTCCCCAGCTTTCAAACTGGGTTTCAAGCCTATTGATACAAGCAGGATTGGTTTGAAGAAAGAGAAATAAACTTCAAAACACTATCTATAATAAGGAGGAAATATGTCTAAAGAGAAAACAATTAATTGGCACGAGTCCACATCCACAGTACAATTGTTGTTAAACCATGAAGAATAGCGCTGGGATTGTTGTGGAAAGCGAAGCTTGACAAGATTAAAGAAAAGTATAATATTCAATGGATTTAGGGATTATGGGAAAGAAAAGATGAATATATTATTTATCGTGCCTGATGCTCTTAGAGCTGCTAATCTAGGCTGTTGCGGTTATCCCAAAAAAACAAGTCCATACATTGATAAATTGGCAAGCGAAGGGATTCTTTTTAAGAATGCAGTGAGTACTGCTTCCCATACAATGCCTGCTATAGTCTCTATGTTTACCGGCTTAGATCCAATTACTCATGGGGTGGATGGTCCAAGAGCGTATGATATGTGGATTAAGAGAAAATTGTGGAAGAAATGGAAACAGCCTTTTGAGATACTTAAAGAAAACGGCTATATAACAGCCGGCTGTGATAAATGGATGTATGCAGGATTAAACTACGATGAAGACATAAAGGATTTAAAGAATGCAATTGAAGAATACAAAAATGAAAATTTTTTTCTATGGTGGGCACCTTACCAAACCCATCTTCCATATAATCCCAAGCCGCCCTATGACACTATGTTTATGCCTGAAGAAATCGGTTCCTCCACAAGGGAAAAACTGAAGATTGTAAAAAGCACAATGATTATACATAAGCCAGGTCTTTTAAGTAAGTTTGAACAACAGCAGGCACAGGGAATTCTAGAGCCAGCGACACATCCGCGAAGCGCAGGCTCAATGACTTTCTTAGAAGAGGATAAACCTGCTATTATGGCTTTGTATGACGGGGAAGTAAGATCTCAGGATGAGGAAATAGAGGGTTATGTGAAGAAACTGGAGGATTTGAATCTTCTGGATGATACAATAGTTGTTCTAACTTCAGATCACGCAGAAGAAATAGGCGAGAGAGGTTCTGTGGGACATGCGTCGTGCTCGCTTGCCGGAACTTTGTATGATGAAGTTGTAAGGGTACCTTTAATAATAAGATATCCCAAAGCACTTCCAAAAGGGAAGATAGTTGAAACACAGGTTTCTTTGATCGATGTCATGCCGACACTGTTTGATATTATGGGATTTGAGATGCCAAAAGAGACAGAAGGGCATTCTCTTATGCCGCTTATAGGGGACAATGTGGATTTTAAAGAAGAGGCATATCTGGAAACAACTCCTTGCGGCTGGCAAGCTCTGCAGGGTGATGAAAGAAAAATATACGCTATAAGAACACCTGAAATGAAGCTTATATATAATGATGATCCAAATAATAAAGATAAATGTAGTTATGAATTATATAATTTGAAGGATGATCCGGACGAAAAGCATAACTTAATCGATGATATGCCTGATGTGGCAAACCAGTTTAAAGACAAGCTGCATAGCTGGATTGAGAGGCCGTCTTTTTTGTTGAATAAATAATATAACGTAGAGGAGGAAGTACGCTATGGCCAAAGAAAAGAAAAAGAAAGATATAAAATTCACTAAAAAAAAGGAAGATAAAGACTGGAAGGAAAAGGTAGTAGAGGATAAAAAGAAAGAAGAATTTAAGATGCCTCCAATGGAGGTAAATTTTATGATGTTTATAACCAGTCTCAGCATGCAGGCAATGATGAGTCTGGGCATCTATCCGAATCCCGTTACAAAAAAAGAAGAAAAGAATTTGGATGGAGCTAAATATACAATAGATACTATAACCATGCTTCAAGAAAAAACAAAAGGCAATCTTACCAGCGAGGAATCCAGATTAATAGACAATATTTTATATGATTTGCGAATGAAATATATAGAAGCAAGCAAAGAACCTGTCAAAACATGATTGTATCTTAATGCTTAAACTGGATACTTCTATCCAATATATGAAAGGTGTTGGACCAAAAAGAGTTGCTCTTTTTGAACGTCTTGGTATCCAAACAGTCAAAGACCTCCTTTACTATGTTCCACGCAGATACGAAGATAGAAGCGATTTTTCTCCTATTGCAAGGCTTCGCATTGAAGCGCAACACACAGTTAGTGGAAAAATTCTAACAAGCGGAGTGCAGAAATTAAAGAAAAATCTAAGCATACTCAAGGTAGCCATTGACGATGGCACAGGCATAATATACGCAGTATGGTTTAACCAGCCGTTTCTAGAAGAACAGTTCAAGATCGGCACAAAGATAGTTGTAAGCGGAAAAGTTCAGCTATACGGCAAAGAGTTACAAATATCCAGCCAGTCTTATGAAATTTTACATTCCAAAGACAAAGAGAGCGACACAGAAGAACTAATTCATACAGGAAGAATCGTTCCTTTTTATCCTTTAACACAAGATATATCACAACGAAGAATAAGAAGAATGATTAAAAATGCTTTGGATAACTGCCTGGATCAGATAAACGATATGCTTCCGCAGAATATTAAAGATAGATACAGCCTGGTAGATACTAAGCAAGCTCTTTTAAATATTCATTTTCCTAAGACTCAGGAAGATAAAGACTTCGCTTATAGAAGGATTGTTTTTGATGAGTTCCTATTGTTGCAATTAGGAATTCTTTCAAAAAAGGCTTCTATTTCAGAACCACAGTTGGGGATAAAGCATAAAAATAAGGGCATACTGCTGAAGCAATTTCTCGAAATCTTACCATTCAAGCTGACTGATGCGCAGCGAAAAGTCATAGATGAAATAAATCGAGATATGACGTCTGAAGAACAGATGAACAGATTAATTCAGGGCGAAGTAGGCTCTGGGAAAACTATTGTTGCAATTGCTGCTCTGCTCATTACCATTGAAAACGGCCATCAGGGAGCCATAATGGTGCCGACAGAGATACTAGCAGAGCAACATTACATTACTCTGGCAGAAATGCTTTCTCCTCTGGGAATAAAAGTGGACTTATTGATTGGCAGTACGCCTCGAAAATCACGTGCAGAGATTACAAAAAATATATGTAACGGATTTACTGATATTGTTGTCGGAACACATACATTGGTTCAGGAGAACATTAAGTTTAAAAGACTGGGACTTATAGTAATAGATGAACAGCATCGTTTTGGAGTACTGCAACGTAACGTGTTAAGAAAAAAAGGGCTTCATCCAGATGTCCTAGTGATGACTGCCACGCCTATTCCCAGAACTCTCGCGCTCACTGTGTATGGAGATTTAGACATTTCTACAATTAGGGAACTTCCTCCCGGAAGAGGCGCTGTGTCAACATATTGGGTGTCAAATTCACAGCTCACTGGAGTGTATGAGTTTATTAAAGAAGAAATAAAAAGAGCCAGTCAGGCGTATGTTGTTTCTCCATTAATTGAGGAGTCGTCTACAATAGAATCTACTGCAGCTACCCAGCTCTTTGAACATTTTCAAAAAGAGATATTTCCAGATCTAAGAATAGGGCTTCTGCATGGGCAAATGAAAAACGAAGATAAAGAGAGAACAATGATGGAGTTTCGTGAAAATAAGATTAATATACTTGTATCTACAACAGTTATTGAAGTTGGTATAGATATTCCTAATGCAACTATAATGCTGATAGAGAATGCTGAACGATTTGGCTTGTCGCAGCTTCATCAGCTTAGAGGCAGAATCGGCAGGGGCAGAGATCAATCGTATTGTATGTTACACGGTATGCCAAAAACTTCTGAAGCGCAGAAGCGGCTGACAGTTATGACACAAACTCAGGATGGTTTCAGAATTGCGCAGGAGGATTTGGAAATTAGAGGCCCGGGAGAATTCTTTGGAACAAAGCAGCATGGTTTGCCTGAATTAAAAATTGGCAATATAATTTCAGATATAGATATAATGGAGATTGCTAGAAAAGAGGCGGTAAATATAATTAAGTCTGATCCTGAACTCTCAGCCAAACAAAATCGTCTTATTAAGGGGGAATTCATGCAGAGCTTTAAACACCGGATTGATTTGGCAAAGGTAGGATAAATAGGTTATGCGTGTAATTGCAGGAGAGAACAGAGGAGCCATATTAAAAACAGTACCCAGTAGAAAAACACGTCCTACATTAGGCAGAGTTAAAGAGGCATTGTTTAATATATTGGCTAATAAGATTGCCGATGCAGAAGTTCTTGATCTTTTTGCCGGTTCAGGAAGTCTTGGGATAGAGGCACTCAGCAGAGGAGCAAAAAACGTTGTGTTTATAGATAACAATCCAAAATGCATACGCATAGTTCGTGAAAACTTAAACAAGTTTGACCTGAATCTTAAGGGTTCTGTGTATGTGAAAGATGCACACAAAGCCATAAAATACTTTGCCGGCAAGAATAAGAAATTTGATGTTCTTCTTATAGATCCTCCATATAACACTGGAGAACTTGAGAAGATTATAAATAATCCATGCCTGAAAGATATACTTAGCAATAGCGCCGTCTTAGTTGCTGAACATTCCAAAAAAAATACATTGCCAAGCTCAGATATTAAAGAATTATGCCATGTTAAATCAAGAAGATACGGAGACACAGTTTTGACATTTTATGAATTCAAGCAAACAGGTTCTTCAGAGAATTGAAGTTGCACACTAAAAATTGTTATGATAGAATTTCAGTCCATATGATAGCTAAAAAAGAATTAAAATCCTTAAAGTCCCCTGTAATTATAGCGCTTGATGTGGATAGCCTAAAACAAGCAGGAACACTCATACAGGAACTTAAGGATTATGTATCCGTTTTTAAAGTAGGAAGCCAGTTATTCACAAGACAGGGGCCTGCTATTATAGATTTTATTCATGAGAGGGGCTGTAAAGTATTTTTGGACTTAAAGTTTCATGATATACCCAACACGGTATTCTCAGCAGTTGATAACGCAGTTAAAAATGATGTTTTTATGCTAACGGTGCATGCATCCGGAGGAATAGAGATGATGCGTTCCGCATGTGAAGCAGCACGCTCCCAAGCTCTTCTTCTAGGCGTTACAGTTCTCACCAGCATAGATGAGAAAACTCTAAAGAACGACCTGCGTATAAGTTCTTCTATAAAAGACCATGTTTCACATCTTGCAAAAATGGCGAAGATGGCAGGATTAAATGGCGTTGTTGCATCTTCGGAAGAAATAAAATATGTCAGACAAACATGCGGGGA
>CAYTGU010000022.1:0-13171 GCA_964437505.1 uncultured bacterium | reverse complement strand
ACCCTGCTTGATAAAGCGAGAGAAGATCCATATATCCTTCTACTATAATAGCATGCTTCTTATCAGCTACCTCCTTTTTCGCAATATTAAGTCCATAAAGAATATTGCTCTTATTGTATAATTCTGTCTGCGGGGAATTTAGATATTTGGGAAGTGTTTTATCGTTAAGCGCTCTGCCCGCGAAACCCACGATTTTTCCCTGTGTATTATGTATTGGAAATATAATGCGATCCTTAAATCTTACATACCTGTTTTTCTCACGAGAATCATACGCAGTTATCCCTGCTTTATCTAAAGTAGCTTCAGATATTTTCTCCCCTTTAGCAAATTCTAACAAAACCTTTGGAGAGGCTGGCGCATATCCCAGTTTAAAGTCTTTAATTGTCTGAGAGCTAATGCCTCTGTTCTTCAGATACTCATAGGCATGTTTACCTTCTAAACTATTTATCAGCATATTGATAAAATAATCAGAGACTGTATTATTAACTCTATACAGATCTAAAACATGTGTATCTATTTTTTGCCTTGTAATAGATATTCCTGCTTTATCTGCAAGTGACTCTACCGCTTCAATAAAAGTCATATTTTCGTATTTCATTACAAAGCCAAATACATTACCTCCTGCTCCACAGCCAAAGCAATGGAATATTTGTTTTTCCGAGCTGACTATGAATGACGGAGTCTTTTCACCATGAAATGGACACAGCGCTTTAAAACTTCTTCCTACCTGTTTTAGGGGAATATAACTGGAAATAATTGAAACAATATCGCTCTGTTGTTGTATATTCTCAATAACTGACTCAGGAATCATTCCAGCCATAAATTTAGACTGCCTTTATAAGTATTTCTTCTAAAAAGTCGAACTTTTTAGTTTAGCATGAGAATATACGACCTGTCAAATTAGCCTGGCGGCCAATTCATAACTCTTCCACCTATAAGATGGAAATGCAGATGAAATACCTCTTGCCCGCCATGTCTATTGCAGTTGCATACTATGCGAAAACCTGAAGAAGCAATGTTGTTTTTCTCTGCTAGTTCTACAGCTATTCTATGTATCTTCCCAATTAACATATTATCATCAACATCAATAAGCGTTGGAATGTGTTTCTTTGGAACTATTAGTACGTGAGTGGACGCAACAGGTTTAATGTCTTTAAATGCTATTACATCATCATCTTCATATACTATTTCTGCGGGAATTTCCTTGTTAATAATCCCACAGAATAAACAATCACTCATGATATATCCTCCTTCTGATCCAATTATACGCTAAACCATATATCTAAATCCAATGTTATTTATGACATCCCATTTGCTTGACTTGCTTTATGAAAAATGATAGTTTCTCACAAATGTTTAGGGTTTTGAAAATTAAAATTTTGGGTTTGTTCAGCATTTGGCTTTTACTTGGATTTTGTATTTCCCCATTATACGGTGCTTCATCCTCCTTTATAAATCATACTGTAAGAAGTGGAGAGTCATTGTATAAAATTGCTGGAAAATATCTCCCTCTGAGCGACTTCTACACATTGTCACCCCTGGTTAAAGAAATAAAAAGGCTTAATGGTGTTAATCAGATAGATCTTAAGGCAAATAAGAAACTCAGAATTCCTGTTGTCAGAACAAAGCCTGTCAAGGCAAAAACAATCACAAAAGACAAATCTTTTAATGCAAAAGGAATATACATAACCGGTAATACAGCAGGAACGGAAAGGATTTTGACATTAGCAAAAAAATTAAAATCTTTCGGAGGAAACACCATAATTTTTGACGCAAAAGATGTTGACGGCATAGTAACATATAAGAGCTCAGTACCACTCGCAAAGAAAATAGGTGCTACCAGAAAATCCCAAATAAGAGACATAAGTAAAATGATATATCTTTTGCATAGAGAGGATATACATGTTGTAGCAAGAATTGCTCTTTTCTGTGATGTAATCTTGGCTAAGAAACGCCCTGACTTAGCTGTACAGAGCAAGTCTAGCGAAGATGTGTGGAAACAAAAGGGAAATATCCGTTGGGTAGACCCTTCTCTTGAGATGGTCCAGAAATACAATCTTGACCTGGTCACGGAGCTATGCGATTTGGGTGTGGATGAAATTCAGTTTGATTATCTTAGATTTCCTGCAATGGGAAGGGTCAAAGATGCAAAGTATTCATTTGATGAAGCAAACATCGAGAAACATACAATCATAACAAGTTTTCTGAAGAGAGCTTATGAATTAACACGCAGAAAGAAAGTTTTGTTATCTATAGATGTTTATGCAATAACGGCATGGCAGCGCAAAGAAGATGAAGAAATCACAGGGCAGAGGATTCAAGATCTTGCAAAATATGCTGACATAATAAGTCCGATGCTGTATCCGTCTCATTTCTACGGCAGATTTGAAGGCAGAAAGAATCCTGCAGACCATCCGTACTATTTTATTTCACAAGGTTGCAAAAAAACTGGAATTGCTACAGAGAAAACAGGCGTTACTATAAGACCATGGCTTCAGGCATTTCCATATAAAGTAACCCGCTCCAAGTGGAATAAAGACTACATTCTTGAGGAAATAAAAGCTGCTAAAGAAGCTAATGCATGCGGATGGCTATTATGGAGCGCAAGCAATAACTATAAAGTCTCATGGCAGGCATTGAAGCAATTTAAAAAGTAGTTATTTTATTTCCACCTTTGTCGTTTTGACCGTTACAACGCTCTCGGACTTCTTAAACTTCTTTGACCTAAAACTTCCATCTTCTTTAGTTTTGCCTGACCACAGAAAGGACATCGTTTTAAGTTAATAAGCTTTTTCTTTCCACATTTCTCACATGGCCAGAAATCACCTTTATTGCGAAAGTTAAGATAACAGATAAATCCTAAAAGCCCAGTTATAATAACAATAACTATCCATATAATAACCGGCAAAATTTTGGAAAATCGCCTTCTTCCATCAAAATAGGCATAGACACTGAAACAGATACTTACTATTATGGCATATAACAACCAGGACAGAGAAAAAGAAGCGGCATAGACCGCAAATATTGAAGATACCCCGTATATTAAGATATGCTTTATATTAGTGACTATGGCTAAAACGTTGGGCATATCCTTCTTTTTAGGTAATTCCATAGAAGTTATTAAGTTCCCATCAAGGCTATATTTCCTAAGTGTATTTCCTCCATTTACAAGAGAGGAAGAAGCAAATACATATAGATTATTATCAGGACCTACACAAATATCCATTATCTGCTTGTTTTCTTTGCCTAAATCAATTGAATAGGTCTTGTTGCCGTCCAGCGTAAATTTACTTATAGAAAATAAATCAGATACGTAAAGATTTCCATCCTGATCTACACAAACATTTTGTAGATAGAAGTTACCACCTGTTTTGACAGCACTGAGAAAATTTCCATTTGAATCAAACTTTTGTATTCTATAATTCTTGGCATCAGCAACGTAAATATTAGCAACACTATCAACTGTTATCCACCTGGGATTCCTAAATTGTCCTTCGTCACTCCCGCTTCCGTCAGGTAAATTATTATATCCTTTGCCAGGTCCTGTGCCCCCAATCTGCATGATTAATCTGCCCTTACTGTCCAGCTTAAGAACCTTATTTTTTAAACTCTCTGTCACATAAATATTCCCTTTGTTATCTACAGAAAAACTGCCTATTGTTTCTGACTGCAAGACAACGATATTTTTAACCTTTCCCTCATGATCTAGTAAACCAACTTTTTTCCCAAAAGTGTCTGCAACATAAATTTTGTTATTGACTGCGGTTATATTACGTGGCACGAAGCCTTTGGCCGTCTCCATCAGAGAATGCTTAAGACGAAATTTTAAATTGCCTTTCTGGTCATATTTCCAGGTGGTTCCGCTCATGCTGGAGAGTACATAAATATTTCCTTTTCCATCTATAGCAATCTTATCAGGTCGCTGCATAAAGGCAAATCCACTCTCAGGGGTAAAAGAAAAAACCTTTACTAAGAGAAGAATAATAAAGATAACCAGTATGCTTAAAAGACTGTTCTTTAAAAATCTAGGAATATTAATATTCATTTTATTCCTCGCTGCGAGAAGAGAAATTCATATTGATAATTGGGAAAAACGGCAGTATTCCATTATCAATGCGGTTAAACAATCCAATTTGCACGCCCTTCATTTTCTTACAATTATTGCTAATACCAATCTGCATTCCTTTAACCTGTTCTGCGCGATTATTAAATACTGACGCCTGAATGCCTGTCATTTTTTTTTCTGCAAAGTTACCCAGTCCGCTGATTTGAATCCCTTTTGTTTTGCCTGCAAGATTTAACAATCCTGAAATCTGAGCGCCTGTCATTGTTCCCATTGTCACACTCATGATTCCACCTGCCTGAATACCTTTTGTATTTTTTGCTCCCACATTAAACATACCCGCTATTTCAACGCCTTTTACATTTTCTATATTGACATTCGCAAAACCAACTATTTGAATGCCTTTTGTATTTTCTACTCCCACATTAAACATACCCGCTATTTCAACGCCTGTCATTTTTTCTGCAAGGTTACCCACTCCGCTGATTTGAATCCCTTTTGTTTTGCCTGCAAGATTTAACAATCCTGAAATCTGAGCGCCTGTCATTGTTCCCATTGTCACACTCGTGACTCCACCTGCCTGAATACCTGTTACATCGTTGATAGTGTCTGCGCATATACCAGCAATATTAACGCCGTAAACATTACGGTTTTCTCCCCCAAAAACATCAAATACCAATCCGCAAACATTTCCTAGATTTTTTAAATTTTCGGGTGAAGGCTGCATAGCTTTACGCAATCTTGCTTTAGTATGCTCCAGCGACTCTCTTGCTGCATTTAAGCTTTTATCTAAGCTTTTATCCTTGTTTTCTTTGCTTTCCTGAGAAGATCCGTTAACAGGCAAGCACAAAGAGACAATCAGCGCCATAATTAATATCTTGATAGGATTATACTTCCAAGTAGTGTCCATAGTTCTTCGTTCTCCTTATAAAATAGATTATAAATTAGCTAAAAAGCCAATCTTTTTAGCTTTTCTGCATTTTATTTTTTATCCGCCGCACCTCCTTTCTTGCATTTATCGACAAAGTCTTGAAAGTGTTAAAATGCGTTAACAGTTTGTCTCATTTTGCGTCTCATATAATAGATTCTATCCCGAATTCTGATTTTCTCATTCCTGTTTGGCTTTAACAACACTTGTTCCTTTAATATCTACAGGACTTCCTTCAAGAACATTATTTATTGCAAAAATTAAAGCTATGCCAGTAATTAAGGGGATGATAATTGTTACAGGAAGCGCAAACAGCCGGAAAATAGCTGGTAAACATTCTATTCCAGTTGCAACTACCATATAAAGAGCGGCAATTCCAAGAAGAGTTGCTATATTGTTCTTTATTACTGACCAGCTTATTTTCAGCAGTTCTCCAATTCCCATGAGCTCTTTTGTCTGTGTAGTTTCTTGAGGCTCTATAGGCGGAGCAGTCTCTCCTTCCGCAGGAGGGAAAGCATCTTTAAGTTCATCTATTGAGGATGCAGCGACCCAGTCCTTCATATTACTTGGCCTCCTTTTCTTCAAAAATTAGAAACGCTGTAGTCATAAGCATCGCAGGAATTACTAAATAAAATAACATTATTTTTGGTCCTAAGGATAAGCCTCCCCGATGCAAGATTTTGGGAGCAGATAAAACAAAGATAGTTCCAATAATATAGGCCAGTACAACGCTCTTATTTCTGCTTTCAGTTAATACCGCAAAGAATAAACTGATACAAAAATAGACAAAAGGAATGCTTAGTAGCACAGGGAAAGGCTTCATCCCGCTTACAAAAGTTATATCGGAAAATTTTAAGATTTGTAGAGATACAGTTATCAGCATAGAAACTAAAATTAGACTGCAGCATTCCAGAAGGGCAACGGTTATTTTACCTAACAAAACTTTATATTTTTTAAAAGGTTTTGATAATAAAAACTGAAATGTATCTTGCTGAATCTCTTTAAAAAATGAATAGCTGGCAAGGTGCACAGCAAATATTATTCCCAAAGGAATCTGTAATACCATCAACACACCTTCCGATCCCATGGGAGAGATAACTACACTTAAAATATTTACAAGTAGAACCGTTACGAGAAATCTAATAAAAACTCCTTTTGTCTGGCGCCATTCTCTTAACCATATCATAATCCCTTGTCCTCCCTCTTTAATTTATGTACATATTCTATAAAAATATCCTGTAAACTTAAGTCGATTACCTCTGTTTTGGTGCAATATTTTTTAAGTTTTTCTAAAATTCCATCATCAAAATTCTCAATTGTTATAGACAACTCTCGCCCCTGTCTTTTCCGGCTTAGAATTCCTTTGATATCTAATATCTCAGGGATTTGATTATCGAATATCATTCTAACTTTTTTAACGGATGATTTTAAAACTTGAAGCGGCATGCTGATTTTTAGTTTGCCTCTATCAATTATACCAATATCATCAGCTACCCTTTCAACCTCATCTAATAAATGAGAAGAGAAGAATACAGTTCTGTTGCCTTCATCAATTATACTGATGATATTTTCCAATATTTCATGTCTGGCAACCGGGTCTAATCTGGAGGACGGATCATCCAATATCAGCAAGTTCGGCTTATAAGATATGGCCAGTAACAGCGCCAGTTTTATTTTCATACCTTTTGATAGTTCTCCTATTTTTTTATCCATGGGCAATTCCAGTTTAGTTATAAGTTCATTACAATAATTTTTATCCCATGTTGGATAAAGAGGAGCTGTATATTTAATAATTTCAGAAACCCTCATCCATAGATACATTCTTTGGTCCTCAGCTACATAGCCAATTTTTTGTTTGAGTTGTGGAAATAGCTTTGTTGAATTGCACCCCAGCAAACTAGATGTACCGCATGAACTGCGAATTAATCCTAAAAGCATTTTTATAGTAGTAGTCTTTCCAGCACCATTAGGACCAAGAAATCCATATACTGAACCAATCTTTACTTCCATATTTAGGTTATTTACTGCCATTTGCTTGCCAAATATTTTTGTTAATCCTTCAGTTTGAATTGCTATATTCATTTACTTTCCCCTATTTTTCTTTATCCTTATCACTAATTTCCATAAAAGATTTAAACTCCTTAGATGCAGTCTTCAGAAAGTCGTCGTGAGCAATACCAAGTTGAATAGTTTGAACAATGACCTTATCAAGTAAATTAGTTATTATTTTAACTCTCTCAGATTTTATCATTGTGACAGGAGCATCAGATACAAAAGAACCCTGTCCTTTCTTTGTTGCAATAATTCCTTCTCTTTCAAGCTCTGTATACGCTTTAATTACAGTATTAGGATTTATTACAAGTTGCCCTGCAAGTTCTCTAATAGAAGGTAGTTTATCCCCGCTCTTCAGTGACTTAGAGGCTATAGAATATTTTATTTGTTCTATTATTTGAGAATATATTGGGACAGCGCTTTTTGTATCTACTTTGATAAACATTTTTAGAAACTATCTCCGTTCTACTGTTCTATTTTTCTAGCACAGTGTAACACAGCTAAAATTCTTGTCAAGTATTTTTTGCCATTTGAGCGAAAAAAAATTTATCAGTTCAACCGCTACTGGTTTTTACTTTAAGAATTTATTCGCTATAAGGTAGGATGGGTTAGAATTTCTTTAACTTCACGATATTTTTCTTGCCCCATTCTCTGGATTGCAGATATAAATCTGGGATTTAATACCTGTCTTTTTTTGATATTCTTTGCTTACTACTCGAGAAAATTCATCAACAGCATCTTTCTTAACAATATTTACAGTACAACCTCCAAAACCACCACCAGTCATTCTGGCTCCAATTACACCATTAATACTCCTCGCAATATCTACCATTGTGTCAAGCTCAAGACAGCTCACCTCATAATCTTTCTTTAGGCTCTCGTGTGATTCATTCATTAGCCTGCCAAACTCAAGTATGTCATTCCTGCCCAAAGCACTTATGGCGTCTAATACACGCCTGTTTTCATAAAGAACATGCTTGCATCTTTTCTGTGCGATTTCATCAAGCAAACCTTTATATTTCTCAAATTCTTCCATAGATACATCTCTAAGCGTTTCTATTTGTGGAAGAAATCCTTTGAGTCTTGATACTGCTCCTTCACATGTTGCTCTTCGCTTATTATATTCTGAGCTGGCAAGTTCTCTTTTCACATTTGTATTACAAACAACTACGTTAAATTCCTCCAGCTTTAAAGGGATGTTTTTATAAGAAAGGTTCTTGCAATCTAGAAACAGTGCATGCCCTTTTTTCCCCAGCATAGAAACAAATTGGTCCATTATTCCGCAATTTACTCCAACAAACTTGTTCTCTGCTTTTTGGCACAGTTTAATCATCTCTATATGAGATATCTGCATGTCAAATAATGTGTTAAAAAAATATACTGTCGCAACTTCAAGCGCAGCAGAAGAACTGAGCCCGGCTCCCTCAGGGATATCCCCTCCAAAAACAATATCTGCGCCATTAATATCAGCTTTTATCTCTAATAAATACTTCAGTACTCCCCCAATATAATTTACCCACATCTTCTCTTTATTGAACTGAATAGAATCAAGATTAAACTGAACATTCTGGTCATAATCTATTGAGTATACTCGTATAATTCTATCATTGCGTTTCGCTCCAGCCATATAAATATTTCTATCTATAGCAATAGGCAGAACAAATCCCCCATTATAATCAGTGTGTTCACCAATCAGGTTAATCCGTCCGGGAGCAGAAACAGTGAGTAAGTCTTGAGAATTCTTTTTAAAGAACTCTTGATATGTATTTTTGATATTTTCTAAGTTAAATTTATACAAACTTAAGAGACTTTCGTATAAGCTCTTCTATCTTTACCTCTTCTTTTGTCTCAGCCAGCACCCTGTCAACAGCTCTTTGCGCAATAGCGCGGGAATACCCTAATGAAACCAAGGCAGATATACTGTCATTGATTACAGAGCTCTCCTCAGGATCCTTGCCAGCCAGATAAGACTTCTCTCTATCTGTTAAAACACCTATTTTATCCTTGAGTTCTACTATGATCCGCTGTGCAGTTTTTTTGCCTATACCCGGGATTGTGGTTAATATTCCAACATCTTCATCAATAATTGCAGCCTTGAATCTATCAATCTTTATAGCAGATAAAATCCTTATAGCCACACTTGGCCCTATTCCTGATATTGAAATTAGTGTTTTAAAAAACCCCTTCTCATCTTCAGCTGCAAAGCCATAGAATTCTAATTTATCTTCTCTTACATAAAGATGAGTAAAAATCTTTGCTTTTTCCCCTGTTTTACCAATTTGATTATATGTAGTCAGGGAAATATGCATCTCATAACCAACTCCGCCAACATCTACGACAATAAGTGCCGGCGTTTTAACCGATAACTTTCCTTCTATGTATCCTATCACTTTTCCCTCTAGGTAATGATCGATTTATATAACACAGAGCAATAGCCAACGCATCTGCTACATCGTCGGGCTTTGGTGTTTCCTCAAGATGCAAAAGCTTTTTTACCATAAACTGAACCTGCTGTTTGGATGCTTTCCCATATCCTACTATAGCCAGCTTTATTTCCAAAGGAGTATAGGATGCTATTTCAAGATCAGCGTTAACACCAGCTACTATAATCGCTCCCCTCGCTTGTCCTACCTGAAGAGCAGTTTTTGCATTTTTGCAAAAAAACAGTTCCTCAATTCCAAGAACATCAGGATTATACTTCTCTATTATATCAGAGACTTTTCTGTAAATTAACTTGAGACGATTAAAAAATGGCTCATCTTTGGATGTTTCTATACATCCAAAGCTTAAAGGTAAAAGAGAATCTTTTCCCTGCTGGGATTCTATAACTGCGTAGCCTGTTCTGGCAACGCCAGGATCAATACCAAGAATGCGCACTATATCTTTTCCATCTCCTCATCTGAAATATCAAAGTTACTATAAACATGCTGTACATCATCATGATCTTCAAGTGCTTCCATAAGACGAAGCATCTGTTCCGCCTTTTTCCCTGTAACAGGAACCGTGCTCTTAGGTATCATGCTTATTTCTGCCAATTCAGGAGTAATTCCCTCTTTGAGAATTGCTGTTTTAACTTGTTCAAAAGTCTGAGGATTAGTTACGATCTCATAGAAATCACTCTCTGTATTCATATCTTCAGCACCCGCGTCTAAAACTATCTCCATAAGTCTGTCTTCATCTACAGCGTCTTTCTTGACATGACATAAACCTTTTTTCTCAAACATCCACGCTACACTTCCAGTTTCGGCAAGATGTCCTCCGTTTTTCGAGAAAACATGTTTTATTTCGGCAGCGGTACGATTTTTATTATCAGTAAGAAGTTCCGCATAAATAGCTGCTCCAGCAGGACCGTATCCTTCATACTTAAGCTCTTCATAGTTCACTCCGGATAATTCCCCTGTCCCTTTTTTAATTGCGCGTTCTACATTTGACGCAGGCATATTTGCGTCCTTTGCTACCTGAACAGCGCTTCTTAGCCTGGCATTAGCGTCGACATCACCTCCTCCGCTGCGTGCAGCAACAGTTATCTCCTTGATAAGTTTTGTAAATGTTTTTCCGCGCTGCGCATCAACTTTTCCCTTCTTATGTTTAATTGATGCCCATTTTGAATGACCTGACATCTATTTCTATCCTTTTTTCATTTTTTCTGTTTCTTCAATAATCTTCCCGCTTATTTGGGCAGGAACCTGTTCATAACGTGAGAAATGCATACTATAAGTACCGCCTCCTTGTGTCATAGATTTAAGGTCCGTTGCATATTTATAGAGCTCAGCCAAGGGAACATTCGCTTTTATTGTTTGAGAGTCCCCGTCTGTGTCAATTCCGATAATTCTTCCACGTCTGGAGTTTAGGTCCCCATTAACGTCTCCCATATATTGAGATGGAATCGTAACCTCTATCTCCATGATAGGTTCCGTCAATACAGGATTTGCCGCTGTCATAGCCTCTTTAAACGCCATAGATGCGGCTATCTGAAAAGCTATATCAGAGGAATCAACAGTGTGAAATGTTCCGTCATATAGCGATACACTCAAATCCACGACAGGATAACCAGCCACAGCTCCCTTTTGAATCGCTAGCTTTAGCCCCTTTTCAACTGAAGAAATAAATTTAGCAGGAATAGCCCCTCCAACTACCTTATTAACAAACTCGAATCCCTTGCCGATTTCCATAGGCTTAACCTCAATATAAACCTCAGCGTACTGTCCGCGCCCTCCGGATTGTTTTTTGTATTTTGTATGACCCTTTGCGGATTTCCTTATTGTTTCTCTATAGGGAATTCTTGGTTTTTCCATACTAACGTTCACGCCAAATTTCTTTGCTAATTTACTTACAACGACCTCTAAATGAAGCTCTCCAAGCCCGGAAATGATTGTCTGCCCGAATTCCTTATCAACTTCCACTTTTAATGTGGGATCTTCTTCTTTTAATTTAGTTAAAGCTGTTCCAATTTTGTCTTCGTCTTTTCTCGCTTCAGGCTTAATTGCAAATGATATAATTGATAAAGGAAATTTAGGAGGAGAAAAAACTATAGGATTTCCAGCATCACACAAAGTATCACCTGTTTTCGTGTTTTTCAGTTTAGCAACTATTCCAATATCTCCCGTATGGAGCTTATTTACATCTGTTTTATTTTTTCCCTGCATTTGCACAATTTGTCCGAACCTTTCTTTCTCCCTTCTGGAAGAATTATAAACATCTGACGAAGAGGATACCGTGCCTGAATATATTCTAAAAAAGCTTAGCTCTCCAAGATGAGGCTCGGATACTGTTTTGAAAACCAAAGCGCTGAATGGATCCGAATCAGACGTCTTTCTTTCTACAACTTCATCTATATTCGGTTTTTTCCCCGAAACAGTACCTTCTACAACAGGAGACAACATAGAAGAGATTATTAAATCTGTAAGTAATTTTATTTCCGTGTTATTTAATGCAGAACCGCACATTGCCGGAATAAATAATCCTAATTGAATACTTTTACTCAATGCATTGGAGAGTTCGTCCTGAGAGAGTTTTTCTCCTTCAAGATATTTTTCTATCAAGGTATCATCACTTTCAGCCAGTGCTTCAACTAGTTTTTCCCTATATTGATTTGCTTGGTCTAAAAGAGCTTCCGGAATATTCTCTATTTTTGAACCCTGTATTGCCTTCATACTTAGCAGGTCAATAATCCCGCTAAAAGATGATGATTCTCCGATCGGAATTTGCAGAGGAATAACTCTTTCTTTGAATATCTTTGTAGCAGACTCAATGGTCTTAGAAAAATTTGAACCATCTTTATCTATTTTATTCACAAAAACTAATCTGCTTGAGGCTTCAGCCTTTACCATTTTCCAGATTCTCTCACTTTTTAAGCTAACTTCTGTTGTAGAGTCACACACTATTATCACGTTATTTGCAACTCTAAGCGCAGAGTTCAGTTCTCCTCTAAAGTCAGCATATCCAGGAGTATCAATAACATTTATTTTGTTATCATTATATTCACATGCACATACCTTTGAAGTTACCGTTGTCATTCTTTGTGTTTCTTCGGAAGTATAATCAAAATTGCTTGATCCATCGTCTACCTTGCCCAGCCTATTTGAACCTCCGGAATTGTATAGAATTGCCTCTGCGAGAGAAGTCTTGCCAGATCCTGCCCGACCTACTAGAACAATATTTCTTATGTTTTCGCTGATACATTCCTTCATAATCCCCCCTTTTTTGCTTGTGATTAAGAAACAAGTTCATGTAATATAGCACAGCGGCATTTATGCTTTCAAGAAATAAATTCATGGTGGTTTTCAAGCTATAAGAAGATTGACAAAATTCCAAATGTTGTTCATAATGCGGGGATGGTTTTACGGGAGTCAATATCATGTTGGATATAAAATTTATAAGAGAAAAAACGAGAGAAGTAAAGAAAGCAGTAAAAAACAGAAATATGGTGGTAGATATTGATGAGATATTAGCCATTGATGAAGAAAGAAGGTTATTGCTCGGAAACGTAGAAGCTCTTAAGCAAAAAAGAAATACTGCTTCAACAGAAATCTCAAGACTTAAAAAAGATGGGGGAAATGCAGATGCCTTAATCGGCGAAATGGGGAGCATATCCCAAAAAATCAAAGAATTAGATGGGAAATTGGGGG
>CAYTGU010000021.1:0-13310 GCA_964437505.1 uncultured bacterium | reverse complement strand
AAAAAGAAAAAGCCTGCGACAAAAAAACCAGTTAAAAAATCAGGATAGATAATACGGATGTATGGGGCTTATGAAAAGTATTCGGATAACGGCTGCAACTGTAAGAAGTCCTGCTCCGATAAACAAATACTTTGAAAGCTTATCCCTGTCTTTTGCGTAGCTCAGAATCATGAAAGGGAAAATGGCAAATGTTACTCGTGTTGTTGCAGCTAATGCTTCCCAGATAGAGAAGCACATAAAGATTGATACAAACGCCTGAATAAACAAGTTCCAGTTGTATATATTCCTGTTCCTTGAAAGCTTTATTGCGGAAACAGCAAGAACTAGCATTACAAAGCAGAAATATGGGATAACGCTTATTTCTCTAAGTATGTGTTTAATATCTCCACCACTCAGGTTGATACTGTCTATTTTTTGTATTATTCCGGCAAATGGCAGAGTTAGGTGTCCTGAGGATCCGAGCAGCGGTATTTCCCCAAATCTCTGATATAGCAAAAACTGAAGGATAAGAAAAGGTATGAAGGATAGAATGATTACAAGGCTATTCTTATACCTTTTTTTAAAGAATTCGTACATTAAGAAAACCAATATTATAAGTGCTGTAGTTTCCCTTGTAAGAAGAGCAAGAGAAAAGAAAAGAGCTGTTGAGACTATTTTCTTTTCTTCATAAAAATAAATCCCTATCAATATCAAACATAGAAAAAGAGGGGTTGTTAAATTGTACTGGAAAGCTACAATATTACCTATTCCCAAAGAATAAATTAAAGCATACCAGATACTCACATTGTGTTTTCTGAGAATTATTGATAAAAACAGAGTGCCTACCAGAATTGAAATTATATTAACAATTAATAGGGTCCAAGGCAAAAGAGCCCTATTGCCAAAAGCCAGAAGGTGCGCTAGAAACGAGTAAAGATATCTCTGGTATCTAAACCCCATCGAATAAAGTCCTGTTCTTATAAATGGGTCTGCTCCAATATAATAGTAAGCTTGCCCATCATATCCGGATGTATCTTTCATAATTACAAAATCTTGAGGAATTAGTTCTTTTACAAATGTAGCACTTTGCTCCCCAAAATGTATAAAACAGCTAAGATTAAAATCATAGCGGCTTGCAATAATGCCAATAATAATGAGATAAAAGGAAAATGTGATGAGAAGCAGCTTGGGTAAATCCGAAGGTTTTTTCATCTAATCAATAAAGCGATATTTTATTAATGTCCACATTGCAGAAAATCCATCTATCCAGCAGATCTTCTTCCCTTCTGAGTAATCTCTCCCGTAATAGGAGATCGGCATTTCATACACCCTATAATGTTGTTTAAATATCTTTGCAGTAATTTCCGGCTCTATGTTAAAACTCTTTGATTTTAAATTAATGGAATCCAGAACTCTTTTTGTCATAACCTTATAACATGTTTCCATATCGGAAATTGTTGTGTTGTACAGCAAATTTGTTATTAGTGTCAGAAATTTATTCCCCACCAAGTGCCAAAAGAGATACATTCTCTGGGGCTTGCCTCCTGATAATCTTGACCCGTAAACAACATCAGCAAACCCGTCAGTAATAGGCTTTATCAGATCCCTAAGCTCTTCAGGCTCATATTCTAAATCTGCGTCCTGAATTGTTATAATCTCTCCTCTAACATGCTGGAAACCTGTGCGCAGGGCTGCCCCTTTGCCTTGATTCGCGATATGATAGAAGATTCTTACTTCTGGATATTTGCCTTCCAACTGTTCTTTGAGAAGCTCACAGGTGCCGTCCGTAGAACAGTCATCAACAATTATTATCTCTTTTTCTACGTCCAAAGCTTTTACCTTTTCTATAATCTTAAGTATGGTATTTTTCTCATTATATACAGGCACAACAATAGAAAGTTTCATATATGACTCCTACATAAGTTACGTGTTTTTCAGCAGCATTCGCATGCCTTTTAGTATTGCAGGGAACCCCCGCTTTCTTAAAATGTCTCTAATTATGGAAGGCCTTTTAATGACATTCTTGAATATATAATATCTGTTAATTCTATTTCTCATCTTCTTCCAGATTTTATCAAGCTCATCAGATGATAGGCTTCTGGTTCGCATAACAGCATGCGCTCCAACACGCACCCGTTCCTTGATCATAAGGTTGTAAATATCATCTACATTAAGCAAGTTTTCTCTCTCTGCTATATCATAAAGCTGTGTTTTGGGATATGGGAATGCCATTGCAAGGTGAATATTATCTGCGTCCAGTTTCTTTGCAAGCTCAAATGTTCTATGAAGCGTATTTTTATCATCCCATGGCATGCCTACTATTAAATCGCAATTTGCCTTTATGCCGGCATCTTTTGTCTGTTTAATAACATCTATTGCTTCTTGATTTGAAAAATTCTTATGCATATCTTTCCTGACTGATGGATCTCCGGATTCTATGCCATATTCTATAAGCCTACATCCTGCTTCAGCCATCTTTTCAAGAAGTCTCTGGTTAATACAGTCTATTCTGGTTAAACAGCGCCATTCGAGATTCAGATTTTTTTTTATTATTCCATCACATATTTTTTCTGCGCGGGATTGATCAAGAGTAAAAGTTTCATCCCAGAAGAAAAATCCATGAATTTTATACTTGTCTACAACATATTCCAGCTCACTAAGCGCTCTTTCAAGAGACATTGCCTTCCACTTACGGTCATATCCCCTCCATTTGCTTGAGCCTATTATACAGAAAGGGCATGCATACGGACAATCCCTTGTTGTTCTTATTCTAATCCCGGGAACCAGTTTCTCGTGAAAAGGAAGATCTAAGTATCCAATTGAATATCTGTCCATTGGAAATAGATCATATGCCATAAAAGGTAGCTCATCCAATGAGCTCACGATATCAGCAAAACCTGTTGTAACAATCTTCCCATGCGCATCTTTAAATGCTATGCCTTTTATATCTTTAAGATTTGATCTCATATTTTTAACTATATCCGGGATAATTACCTCAGGCTGTCCTCTTACAATTATATCTAAGTTCATGAAGTCCTCTAACATACGCTCTGGATATATAGGCGCCAGCACAGTTTCTATAAGAATCGTTTTAACGTTTTTCCCGAACTTTCTTTTTGCAATATCCGCTACTTTCATATCATGAGTTATTAAGCCAGCTGCTGATTGGAATATCACAGCATCACACTCAGGCATTTGCTCCTCAAGTTCCCCCCAGCCTAACTCAAGGGCGTTTGCATCAATAACCTGAATATCAGAAACATGTTTTAACACGCTGGCAACCTGCGCAAGTCTAAGAGGGAAAGGCACATATTTGACATCCTGAAAACATATTTCATCCCTGAGAGTGTAAAGCTTTTCTTCGTATTTAGGAGGATTGATTAATAATATCTTCACCTCTCTCCTCTAAACCTTAGCTTTAAAACAAGGAAAAATGATTCTAAAGCGATTGCTTTTGACAGCTTTGATTTTCCAAACTGGCGATCCACAAAAATAATGGGAACCTCTCCTATTTTATATCCCCTTCTCTGACATTTAAATAATGTCTCTATTAAATATCCATATCCATGGGAATACAGATGTTCTACATCAATATGTTCAATAACTTTTCTCCTATAACATCTGAATCCTCCTGTGCAATCCATTGCAGAAAGACCTAATATTGTTCTGGCATATATATTTGCTCCTCTGCTCAGCAGTTTTCTACCTATGCCCCAATTTTTAGTCCCTCCACTTTTAACATATCGAGACCCGATAATTATGTCATGTTTCTCCATTTTACTCAGCATTTTTGGTATATATTTGGGATCATGCGAAAAATCCGCATCCATTGTTAATATATATTCCGCATCTGTATTCCTAAGAGCGTATTTCAACCCTGCTTTATGAGCCGCAGCAAATCCAGCTCTATTATCTCTATGCAAATGATAAACCCTGTTAGGAAACTCAATGTGAAGTCTATCAACAATTTTACCAGTACCGTCAGGAGAATTGTCATCTACAACTATCACCCCTATATCTACGGGTAGATCTAATATTTGATATACAAGAGCTTCTATATTCTCCGCTTCATTATATGTTGGGATTGATACTATAGCTTCCATAATTTAGAACCATTCCAAAAATTTTCTCATTTTTGGTGATATTTTATTTACCTGTTCCTGAGAAACCAGTTTGCTCCATATCAGTCTTCTAAGCATAACACGAGGTCTTACAGTCTTCTCCCTTATAAACTTTTTTACAGGGCTGTATGTTTTCTCATAATACTGAAGAGGGATTGGAGTCCCTCCATACTGCTTCTTCCATCTAAAATACGATGATTTCGGCGCAGTACTTCCGAAATCGATTCTATCAATATCTGACTTTTCACAGCCGTCTTTTATTGCTTCGCCATATAGCAGGTTATTCGGACGATATTTCATATACTCAGGAAGCGACACATTATCAAAAAGATACCGGATATTATTAAAATCAAAACAATACATCCCTGCTATAGGCTTGTCTTTGTATACGGCAACATATAAATCTATATAATCCCGAAAGAGGTGAAACCTCTTGTAGAACATTTTTTTATCCATAATCCTTGTTTTAATCTTCTTCCTGTTCTCTATCAGTATGGAATAATATGCATCCAGAAGATTCCAGTCATTTTTTATTATAGAGACTCCTTCCTTTTTTGCTTTTCTTATTGCCTTCCTTACCATCCTATCAAATGATTTCCA
Source organism: uncultured bacterium (assembly GCA_964437505.1). Lineage (GTDB taxonomy): Bacteria > JAHJDO01 > JAHJDO01 > JAHJDO01 > JAHJDO01 > JAHJDO01. The sequence continues at coordinate 8,610 of CAYTGU010000021.1, read as the reverse complement.
TACAACATCATAATTCGTTGCGTTCAATATAAAAATATTGGGTGATTTATCAACGGTATATCTAGGCCTGTATCCTATAGATTCGCAATACCTAATTAATTCAGTATTATCTTTATATGGATTCACTAGAATGTGAGCATATACTACCTTCTCCTTAAGGCATATCTCATCCATTCTTTTCATTAACGCAGTTACAACCTCCGTGCCTTTGCTCAGCGGACCGCCATAAGCTCCTCCAAGAGGCATCGAATGTATGCTGTCATTCAAAAACATAGGGATCCTTACAAATGGGAATACACCCTTTATCTTGTCTTTCTCATCATTTGCTATCAAATAAAAAGTCTTAAATCCTTGCTCCTCATATACAAAACGCCACTTGTAGCACTGATAAAAACTTCCATTATTGTCCTTTGTAAATTCATCCCAGCTCTCACTATCCTTATTAGTCGCCTCTCTAATGCTGATTTTATTTTTTATCATAGTTTCCATTCCGCTCTTGCAAGTCTATCCATTTCGCTAAGATTTGTCCATTTAATGTGATCTAGTTTCGTAAGCATTTTGATATTTGCCCAAAATTCTCTATTAAATTCCAAAAGCTCTCCCTCGTGAGAAGGAAAAACGAGAAATAATTCCTTATCCGGTCTAAAATTCATCACATTCCTCAAATTCAGGTAAGTTGCTCTTGGATGTTCAATAGGATAAAACACGCTTTGAATCTCTATTATTTTTTTCGATGGAGAAAGAATAAATGGCTCTCCTCTTTGAGAAATCTTATCATCTTCAACGAATTTTTTCCCAAACGTATTTGTATGATTTCTGCGTATAGAACAATCAACTTTTATGCCAAAATCTTCTAATTGTTTTATGATATCATCTGTAAGAAACCACCATCCTGCAACATACGTAATCGGATATATATTTTGCTCTTTAAGCCAATTAAATTCTGCATGCATCTGTTCTTTAATGAGACTTGAATCATAGTTTAAGTGGCTTATGGGTAATATCTCTTTATTTTTATTCTTTAACAATTCTGAATATAGCTCACTAGATTCATTTTTATGTGTTATTCGTCTAAAAAAGTGCCCATGATAGCCGATTTCAGCAAATCCGGATACATCTCTTACCCTCTTTTCATACTCCCCGATAGTGATATTGAATTCCTTCAATTGGCACTGTGTCTGCGGACAATATGGAGTTGTAATGCATAAAGTCACCTTTGCATGTGTATGATTAAGAAATTTCTTGCAGAAATCCATAAGTTTACCAAATATCTTCTTATTTGCTATTGACTCGGCATGAAAAACAAAATTTATGTTTATCGGCTTCTTCCTGCGAATCTCAGGGGAATAAGAAAACGTCCAAAGCAATGCATTCAACACATACAAAATATTCTTCTTTATTCTATGTCTAGTTTTCACTGGTTCCACCTGCTGTCTTATTTTTTTTTACCCCAATAAAGAGTAAATACGGACTAAATAATCTATTCTCCATTCCCTTATCTTTAAATATAAGACGAAAAGCCACGTTCAATATTAACTGCAATTTCTTGCAAAAATTTAGCACAAACCGCATCGGAGAATTTCTCTCAGTTCTGAACTGTCCAAAATTAAATATGCCATAGTAGTCACAAAATAAAGTTAATAAAGAATTCTTATCAAAAAGTTTTGCGAATTTTTCTTTTTGCATTATATCCATATTGTGCATTGATATGCCTTTCCTGTGAAAAATCCATGTTAGAATATAGTTAATACCCCTTATGTTCGGAATACTTACAATAATATAGCCTCCTTTAGTCAATAAATTAATATGTTTTTCAACAATATCTCCAACACCCGTGAAGTGTTCGATAAAACCTCGTGAGATAACAATATCAAAATATTCCTTGTACTGCCTGTGAAACTCATCCGAGAGAAAGTCCGCCTGAATCACATTGTCTGGATTAATATTGTCTAGACTGAATATGTTTCTATTTAGCTCAACTCCACTCTCTGAATATTCAACTCCATAAGGAACAAAGCCAAAAGCGTGCTTTAATCTTACTAAGTAATTCCCTGGAGCACTACCTACTTCCAATATCTTTGCTCCCTTTGTTTTCGGCATGTACTTTTTGTAGATGACGTCCCACAAAAGATAATCCGCATAATTACGCTTATATTCAAGTATCTTTCTGCCAAGAAGCTTTTTTAGTAAAATCTTTAACTTTTCCCTTGAGCATTGTTGGCGTTCCAGTGGTTTTGATCTATACATCGAATTCCAGTATGTTTTCTCAGTGATTTTCTTCATAATTATTACTTATTTCCCAATACCTTTATTATCCTTTCTGCTCTCATATCCCAGCTATATTGCTTAACATCTTCATACGCTTTTTGCGATAACTTGTTTGCAAGTTCTTGATTATCAAGCAGTTCTTTGATCCCCTGCGCTAGATCTTTTGAGTCCCCCGGCTTAACCAGTACAGCATTTTTATGATCTGTGAGTATTTCTCTTATTGTCGGAAGATTAGATGCAACTATTGGTAATCCTGCTGACATATATTCAAACATCTTCAAAGGAGAAGTAAAATATCTGCTCATTACATTGTCGGTCAGTGGAATAACTCCAACATCCGTACTCATTAAATATTTTTCAATATATCTATGAGGAACAAATCCTTTAAATTGCACTCTATCCTTCACCCCAATCTCTTCTGCAAGCTTTTTTAATCTGTATATATCCTTTTCGTAAGAAAGCCCACCAACAATTGTCAGCATAGCATCTGGTATTTCCTTTAACGCCTTTATTAGAATGCCAACTCCCTTCCATGGATATAATTGTCCAACATAAATTATATTTCTGCCGCCTGATTTTCCAGAAAAAAAAGTCTCAGAAATCAATGCTCCGTCTGGTATTGTGCTAATCCTTCTGGAAATGCCAAGATATTTCTGTATAGCATTCTTTAAACTATCAGAAATTACTATTAGCTCATCCACATTCTTGAAAACATTTCTTTCTCTTCTTGCAATTTTCTCCAGTTCCTTATCATCTGCGGAGATTCCGTCAAATAGTAATTTTTCTCTTTCTTTTTGTTCCATGGATTGTATCGTGTGCGTCTCATATAACAATTTACATCTTAATAAATCTTTTGCCATTAACAGATATCTTGTCATACCAATCTCACGCAAGTATATTTTTTTAACATTCTTGAATACTGAAAGAAAAAATATGCTTAAAAAACACAACACGTAGAATGAGTAATTCCAAATAATATGTACACGGATATTTAAAACAGGCAACCTGATTATATGCAAATTAGTATGAGGTTTTAACCCATAGAAATCCAGACACTCTTCAGTGGTTCTATTATCCATTTTTCTTACTAACAGATACACTTTTACGCCTTTACTTGCCAGAGCATGGCATGTATTCACTATCTGAATAGCATTTGCTCTTTCCATTGGGAATCTGATATTTGCCGGATAGATCAGGCATCCCTTGGATGTAATTTTAAATTTTTTAATAAGCCACACAAGAAAAGCAGATACGAGTTTCAGATCCTTTTTGATTTCCACAAACTTCCCGTATTTTTTAAATCTGTTAAGCATTCTTATAAAAGTAAACCGTTGTTTTCTTGAGACTTCAAAATTGAGTTCTCGCAATTCTTTAAACCCCATCTGAGGCTGGATTAATGTAGGCAGCCTGGGATCTCTTCCTATGGTGGGATTCTGATATTCGTAGAAAGATTCTGACCATGAAAAATTATCTGATAAATAACCGTTTTGTATAGCAAAACGTTCTACTTCCGTTCCTGGATGAATACTTGTGCCGCCAGAAATTGCAATAAGATCTATTAATCCTTCATACTTTTTAATAAGTTCAACTGTCTTCATGGCATCTTGATAAGTCTCTTCAGGCAATCCAAACATAAAAAATGCCTTGGTATATATTCCAAACTCTTTCGACCATTTAACAACGCTGTCAAGTTGTGAAAGGTTTATTTTTTTATTTATTTTGTCCAATACCTTTTGGCTTCCGGATTCTACGCCAAAAGCAATATGTATACAGCCAGATTTTCTCATATTCTTTAACAACTCTCTATCCACTATGTCCAATCTAATCCCACAGTACCATGAAATATTCAATCTTCTACGATTAAATTCTTCTATTAATCCATTTATATGCTTTCTATTCAAATTCAGAGTATCATCAAAAAACCATATTGCCTTTATTCCATATTCTCTTTTTAGATATTCTATTTCATCAGCTACATTTTCCGGCGTTCTGCATCTGTATTTAGTTCCCCACATAACTCCTGCTGAGCAAAAGACGCATTTCATGGGGCATCCTCTTGAGCTTATAACCGTAATTGCTGGAATGCCAAACAAATTGTTACCATACTTCTTCATGTCAACGAGATGCCTTGCAGGCCAAGGCAGAGTATCTATATTCCCAATTAACGGACGGTTATCATTATGAAATATCTCCCCTTCTTTCCTGTACGAAATACCAGCTACATTTTCAAAACCAGTTTTTGTCTCTATTGCACGAACAAGTTCCAAAAACGTTACCTCGCCCTCTCCTCTAACTATAACATCTATAGAAGAAATATTTTTTAGTGTATCTTCTGCTGTAAAAGTTGCATGTGGCCCTCCATAAACCACTGTTGATTTCGGGAGAGCTTTCTTTGCAGTGTTTGCAGTTTCAAAACTATCAAACCTGTTCCATGTGGTGCCTGTAATTCCTACAATCTCCGGTTTTAAATCTATCAATTTCTTCTGTAATGCCTCCACTGAAAGATTATCTAATTGACCATCAATAATCTTTACAATATAGCCATTTTTTTCTAAAACCCCTGCAATCATGGCTAATCCCAGTGGGCACATTAAAAAAGGTTTACCTAACTTAAACTTTATCTCTGGTGGGTTGATAAGGACTATATCCATAAATCTAAACCTCCATAAAAATTGTTTTCCTAAGCATTGATAATTCAATTGAGATTATTACAACATACACCATCACATAAGTAATTGCCATACCTATGAGTCCCAGCCATGGAACCAGCAGAAACGATGCAAGAACAAGTGTAAGGGCACCACTCATATTGCCAATCGTAGATATATATGGCTTTCCTACAGATAAAATTGTAGACCTCATCCAGCAGAATACATTGGATAATATAACGACAAATATCATTACTCGTATTGCAGGCATTGAATTAAGATATACTGGCTTCCATATCCTAAAAATATATGGTCCCGCAATAACCATAACAGCAGCCCCTGCGCAAGATATAAGAATCATTATTCCGCTTATTCTTTTCAGTATCTTTTTATATAGTAAAATATTTTTCTCTGCCCACAAAGAGGTTAGAGTCGGATAGATAACTGTCCCGATGGGCCCTGTTACAAATCCGAGTGTATTGACGTACGCAAGAGCTATTTTGTAATAGGCAACTATTTCCGGTGACTTAAAAAATCCTAACAGGACTACATCCATTTGCCTGATAACAGATTTAAAAGTAACAGAAACTGTTGTGTGAAAGGTAAATGGAAGAATTTTTCTCATCTCTGGAAGAATATTTGATGCCCTGATTCCCTTGAATTGTGTCCTTATAAGCTTCAAGACGACAACGGATAAACAAACTGCAGGAATAAAAGCCGCAAGAACATATCCAAACATTATATATTCCAAACCAAGATAGGCAAGTCCTACAGGAAAAATAAACCTTGCAAACGCGCTTGATGCGTTAAATATGCTCATCATCTTGAATTTTTTAAATGTTTGAATTATTGCGAGAGAGGTACCGTTAACTGTTGAGAGAAGAGGAGCTAAAGCGTATATCTTTATTAGTTTTGAGGATACATGTCCGTGAAATACCTTTTGAGCTATAACGTCTCCGAGCAGCATAACAACACAAAAGCATAATATTCCCAAAAACGCGTCTACAAAGTATCCTATTTTAATGATGCTTAGCGCTTTATTTTTCTGATTTTTCAAAAGATAATCTGTTGCAAACTTGATGACTGCCTCTCCAATTCTAATATCAATAAGTTCACTTATTACAAGAACTACAGCCATCGCCTCAAACAACTGCCCGTATTCATTAGGAGATAATATCTTACCAAGAATAAGAATTATCAATAATCTGAAGACCTTTGTTGCAATGTCGCCTCCAAACATAAAACCGGTATGCTTAATCAATGTTCTTTTAAGCTGGTTTTGCCCTATGAATTTCAAAATGAATTTCTTCAAGTATTCCATATCTCTGCATTATAGCAGAAAAGAATTAAATTTCCATAATTTGACAGCCAAATTAAGCAATGTTATATTGACAAATATCCATTCAGGTATTTATGAATCTTATGAAAGTCTACAAAATTGAACTTTTAATCTTTATTGTGCTTGTTATATCCTATGGCTACTTTTTCAGAAGACTTGACTGGAATAGTGGAACGAGGCTGGATCTGGTCTGGTCAATAGTTGACCAGCACTCACTTAGCATTGATGCATATCACGAAAACACAGGAGATAAGGCTTTCTATAGAGGGCATTTTTACACAGATAAAACTCCAGGAATTTCATTTCTTGGAGTGCCATTTTATTTTGTAGCATCAAAGATTTCTAAGTGTTTTAATTCACTTTCAGCTTTAACTGATTATATATTTAAAATCTATATTCCAACTTTCTTTGTAGTTATAATCCCATCAGCAATAATGGGGGTAATCTTTTACAGAATAATTAATATGTTTCTCAGCGATATTAGATTGTCTATCTTAGGGACTATGAGTTATAGTCTCGGAACCATTGTCTTTTTTTACTCAAACATGTTTTACGCGCATCATGTTGCAAGCTTTCTTTTTTTTATAGCATTTTATATTTTATTTAAGAGTACAAATATAAAAGACGTTGATAAATCTAAAATTTTCTTGAGCGGCTCTTTATTGGGGCTAGCTATTTTATGCGAATATCCAATGGTTCTTTTTGCTGTATTTGTTTTTGCTTATTTATTTGCGGTTACTAAATCAATTAAAAAGCTTGCCTATCTAGCTCTTCCTGTGTGTTTAGCCATTATAATACTGGCTATATATCACTACGGCTGTTTTGACAATCCTCTAAAAACAGGTTACAACTATGAACATCTCAGCTATTTTGCAAAACATCATGCTCAGGGAATTAGCGGCATCAAGCTTCCTAAACTGAATAGAATCATTAAGTTAACGTTTGGTCTAAAAAGAGGGATATTTATAATGCATCCTTTTCTATTGTTTGCTTTTCCTGGGGCTTATTTTGGATTAAAAAGCAAAAAGAGGCGAGAATTCCTATTTTTTATTATTATTTCAGCTGCTGTGATATTATTCTATTCTTCATTTAAATTCTTTGCGGAGCGCTTTTTAATAACAGCTATTCCTTTTCTGTGTATTCTGGCGATATACGGAGTTGCAAAACTAAAATCAAAAATACTAACATCAATTTTTACTGTTTTAGCAGCGATATCGACTATTGCAATGCTTTTTGTAACAGGAACACATGTCTTTGCAAAACAGTTAGATAGTATGTTTTATACGAATATATTTCACTATTTATTGCATCCTTGTATATACTTTGAAACAAATTTGTTTTCAATACTGTTTGAGAAGGCAGGGATGTTTGAATTTATACCTGTTTTAGCCATCTGGGCTATATGTATAATAGTTTTTTGTAAAATCGATAGACAAACAAAAAAGCAAATAATGTAGTTATGTTGTTATTTTATCTTCTAAAAAAGCTCAGGAATAAACTTCGCACTATCAATAACAATAGGAAATTAAAGGTTATACATTCATGGGGAACAGGAAGAACCTTTAAATTACCTGAAGAGATTTGTCTTGAACTTACAAGAAGATGTAATCTCAGATGCTTAATGTGTTATCAGCAACACAATCAGATTCGTGCTGAAGACGAACTATCCTTAGAAGAAATAAAAAATATATTTGATAAGTTAAAAATAAGAGCTATAAACCTTGTTGGAGGGGAAATTTTTATTCGCAAGGATATTCTCGATATTCTGAATTATTTTGCTAAGAAAGGGATAGTAATCCAAAACTTAACAACAAATGCTACTTTGATAAATGAAGAAAATGCTTTGCATTTAGCTCGTCTTATTAAAGCCAAAGTAATCCGTAACATTTCTTTATCCTTTGATGGGAAAGAGGAGACACACGATATAATACGAAGGGCTAAGGATGCATTTAAACGCGCATTTAATGGAGCTGAAAGGCTTCTAACCTCATTAAATGCTCTTGGCATAAATACAGATAAGTGCGTGCACATTAATTCCGTAATCTCAAGAACTAATGTAAGGTCTTTTGATGAGTGCCTTGATGTTGCAAAAGAACTTGGCATAAAGAACGTTGTATTTAATCATCTTATCTACAATACTGCTGAGGATTTGGATAGATCCGCAGAGATGACCGGGAATCCACAATTAGGACTATTTGATACCTGTTCAGAAGAACAAAGTATTCAGTTAGGGGAAATTCCTGTGTTGTTAAGTACATGGCAAAAAGCTCTGAGAAAGGCTAGCAAGCTTGGAATAAATACCCAAATTCCTATTTAGACCAGCAAATACAGGGCTCTAAAGAAAATTCGGGATTA
>CAYTGU010000020.1:0-16354 GCA_964437505.1 uncultured bacterium | reverse complement strand
AATCTGCGTACAAGCGGGAATACACAAAAATGCCGCACTCAGAAGAACCACAAACCCTACCATCAATACCTTTTTCATGCTTTTCTACCTCCTTTATTGTTGATTCGTTCAATGCCTAACGCAAAAATCAGCGACCCCGCTTTGTCCTGAAGTGACGAAGCAAGGGCAGCTATACGAATTCATCATTAATTTTAGTGTGAACCTGCCATTGCTTTCATGAGCTTATCAATTTTGTTATCCAACTTCTCAACGGCTAACCAGTAAGCGTGCATCTCTGAGTCATGCACATGAACATTCTTTTCCTTCTCAATATCAATTTTTATCAAAGCATCGCCCTTTGCTTTTACAGTTCTCCATATTTTTTTGATATCAGCTAGAGCCGACGCTTCTTTACGAGATAGTTTCATTTTCTCTAAACGAGAAATAACCCGTTTAATGGTTTTTACATCGTCACTATAATCATTTAATGCGATACGTTGGTCAGCGCGAGCATGGTCGGCAATGTGAAAAAAAACAGCAGCCGCTGATTCCCAAAGGTTAGCTTCCGCTTTACCTAATAAAAGCGTTTTTGTTACTTCTTCCGCCTGCACCACAGATAGCGGCGCAAAGATCATCATTGCAATGACCATTAAGACAATGTGTTTTTTCATCGCATTTACCTCCTTTGTTTTTGTTTGACTGTCTTGACCGATTAAAAGCTTTGATACAAACAATTAACCTCTGCGCTCACCTCCTTTCCCTTTTCCTTTTCCTGCTTTCTCAGTATAGAATTATAGCAAATTTTTATAGATTTAGCAAAATGATTCTTGCGTCTTCCCTTACCCTCTCGGATGAAACTTCTGATGAATTTCTCTGAGACGGGCTCTGTCTATGTGAGTATAAATTTGTGTGGTGGAAATATCAACATGCCCAAGCATTTCCTGAACAGACCTCAGGTCTGCGCCATGAGAGAGAAGATGTGTAGCAAAACAGTGCCTCAATGTATGAACTGTTATCTCTTTATTTATGCCCATTAATACGGAGTATCTTTTTATTATTTTCCATATACCCTGTCTTGTATATCCTCTGCCAAGCCGGGTTATGAAAAGCATATTGCTGTTACCTCTGGAAACATATTTGATCCTTACTACATCTATGTATTTTTTTACAGCTCTCTGAGCCTTTCTTCCAACAGGGATAATGCGCTCCTTTGAGCCTTTGCCAATACATTTCAGATACCCTTCGTGCAAATCTATATTATCAATAGGAAGATTGATAAGCTCTGATACTCTCATACCTGTAGCATAAAGAAGTTCAAGTATTGCCTTATCTTTTATTCCCTGCTCTTTACTATTTGGTAAACTTAATAATCTCTCTACTTCTTCCTGAGAAAGAACTTCAGGTAATGACAAACCTGTTTTTGGAGAATCCAGGTTTAGAGTAGGATCTTCATTTATTACATCTTCATTAACCAGAAATTTATAAAACATTCTTACAGCAACTAGATTTCTTGAAATGGAACGTATGGCAAGCTTGCCTTTTCTGAGATAAATGAGATAGGCTATTATATCACTGGGATCTACACTTTCTGTGCTGGCACTAGATTCTCTATCCAAAAACCCAAAGAATTTAGTTAAATCTCTCCTGTAAGCCTCTAATGTATTGGAAGAGAGCCCTCGTTCTACTGAAAGATAATCCATAAACTGGTCAAGTAATTGATTCATACAAGAAAAGGATTGTTTTCTCTCTCATAGCCAATTGTAGAATCCGGCCCATGCCCGGGATATATAACAACATCAGAATCCAAAACCATAAGCTTTTCTTTAATGGCTCTTATTAAATCTGCACCGGAGCTTGAAGGAAGATCTGTTCTGCCTACTGAGCCACGAAAGAGCGCATCGCCTGTAAACACTGTCTTTTCTTTTTTTATGAAGATAGATATACCTCCAGGAGTATGTCCCGGAGTAAACAATATCTCTAGTCGCAGGTCTCCGACTTCTATTATTTCTCCTCCATTAAGCACAATATCTGCTGAAGGAGATACATAGTTCATAGCAAAATCTGCTGAGAGATTTTTAGAGGCATCTGTAAGCATATCTTTATCATTTGTATGAATTAGTATTTTTAAATCTTCAAATTCCTTCTTTATATTCTTATTAGCACCTATATGATCTCCATGACCATGTGTATTAATAATATATTCAGGATTCAGATGCTCCTTCTTAATCTCTTCTATAATTCTGGAGCTTTCTGCTCCCGGATCAATTATAAAGGCTCTTTTTGTTTGCTCGCATCCAACTATGTAGCAATTAGTCTCAAGAAACCCAACTACTAACTTTTTAATTATCATTTTAATTTCTTAATTTCTTTCATTAACAAATTTAGCTTACTTAATTTCTAATGTTTGCTTGCGAATATATTTAATAAAATCTTGAACTTTTCCATCATTGCCCGTTTGTAACACTTCTATGAGTGGAGCAGCCAACATATTCCCTTTCACTGGAAAATCAAATGCTTCACAGATAGCATTTCCATATTCAACCCAAACTTGTGTAGCTTCTTGCGCAATATCTTCTGAAATCATTGGATGCCTCCTTTTGTTTTTATTGGTATTGTCAAAATATTATTATCACTATTGTATTGATTTTTATTTTCTCACTCCAACTGACTTTAATTAAAGGTATGGTCACTCTTCTTAGCTATTTTGATAATTTTTAGAGAACAAGCAGTACCATAAAAAGGATTTGAACTAGTAGTTTTAGAAATTATTACTTTATAGCCAAAACTGCTTGTAAATGACCAACTTTCACCCCTGAGTATAATGTCTCCAAAAAGTTCTGAAGATACATCATGCTCCATCTTTGGAATCTGATAAGCGTTCATAAATGCCTGAGTAAATTGATCCATAGTCAAATCGCCAGTATTGAAAAGCTTGTTTATTTCCTCATGAGTAAGACTGATAGATGTTACTTTTTTATCAACTCCTGACTCTACAATAGTAGTAGCGCTATGAGTCGTAGGGCTATACCTAATTTTATAACCTGTAACTTTCTCTTCATCAGGCATGGATCCTTCTACTGCAGACAGCATTACCTGAAGCTTTCCGTCTGAAAAGCTACTTGTAAACCAGAGCAAGTTTTGATACACCTCTCTGTCCATACTCTCTATGCCCCCATCAATATAACTTTGATGTATTTTGGCTTTTCTTTCACTTGGAGTTCCGCTAAGATAATCTTTCATTGCAACTCTAAACTTCAAATCGTTTCTTAGCATACCTTCAGCGCTACAATCTACTTCTACACATTTAGAAACTTCAAGACTATGGATAGTAAGAAGCTTCTGCACAACAATACACGCCTCATCAATATTCATCCCAATGTATAATCCTTTTACTTTTAACACTTTAGGTCCCTGCTCACCAGCAAAAACAGGTTCATATAACAAAGTTATACATATCGCCATACATAGAATTGAGATAAAACATTTGTATGCTTTCATAATCTTTCTCCCTTTTATTTTGACTTTTAACCAATAATCACTTTAAGTCCTCCATTCTTTTTTACCAACAAAATAATCGATTACAGTTCCAATCTACAGAACCTTGTTAGTACTTAACTGCTTTGATATCAGACGCCAACTTAACAAGTTCTAACGCTACAGAATTCCTTAATTTATCTACTGGTGCAGGAAGTTTGTCTTCTGTTTTAGTAGCCCTCAATTCAGACTGAGAGATTAGCAATAAATTATAAATCCATGAAGAACTTTCCTTACTATGCAATCCCATTAACGCGAGTAAATGGCTAGGGAACCTAGCTTTTATAAACATTGATTTAGCAACTCTTATTTTTTCATGAGATATCCCGTTACGTATGGCTTTGTAAAAGTTATCCATAACAGAAGTTCCTGTTCTTCTTGGTATCCTATCAATAATTCTGTCTCTTAGTGCAGTAATAATAAATATGTCTGTATAGTAATAGGCAACAGAGAGTGGTACTTTTTTTGCATCAATCTCCAACAATATCACGCCACCTGAATAACCAGCACCAGATGGACTGGATTCAAATCCTAGTTTTTCACATGAATATATATCTGGTCGCAACATTGTTTTATGTATATACCAAGAAGATGTGTTTGCGGTTTTAAGAACTGTCTTTATTTGAAGCTTCTTAAGCCTATCACTATCATCAAGAATTACATCATATCCATGTTGGTCAATATCTGGCACAAAAATACTGAGATCGTAGCCTCGTTCTGCAGCGGCTAATTTGAGATCGGAGAAAAGCAGAAAATTTAGAATAGCCTCTTTTGTTCTACTGTTTTTTCCCTCTAATAGAAAGCTTTTTAACGACAAGAACTGTCCCTCTTTTAAGTCCTAACAATCAATAAAGAAATTTTTTATATTTAATTTGCTTTTATCTTAGTTAGGATATCATACTTTGAAGATTATGCAATAATTTGAATTGATTTTCCCACACATAAAGGAGCGTATTGCAATACCGTCATTATTAAGGGCACAAGATATTGTGCCCCTACGAAAAAAACAGTGGATTCCCGATCAAGTCGGAGAATGACAAACGAGATTGCCACATCGCTAACGCTCCTCGCAATGACACATTCTAAAGTTTTTCATTCTAGCGCTCTGTCGTCTGAATAAGAGTTAGGAATTCTTCTTCCGTTAATATAGTAATTCCCAGTTTCTTAGCTTTATTGTATTTAGAGCCCGGAGAAGCGCCTGCAAGTAAAAAACTTGTTTTTTTACCAACACTTTCGCTTATGCTTCCTCCAAGCCTCTTTATTATCTCGGAAACCTGATGTCTCTTATATTTAGCTAGTGTTCCTGTTAACACAAATACCTTATCTGTAAAAACTTTATTTGAGAGAGATTCTGCTTCTTCTGTTTTTACCCCAGAATTATTCAGTTTTCTTAACACCTCTAATGTGTCTGGTCTTCTGAAGAAATATACAATACTGCTTGACATTATATTTCCTATTTCCTCTATTGCCTCAAGCTCCTCTTTCTCTGCTGTTCTTAACTGATCAATAGAAGAAAAATTCTTTGCCAAAATCTCTGCAGATAAAACTCCTACATGTGGAATTCCAAGCGCAAAAATCAATCTTGATAGAGGCCTACTTCTGCTTTCTCTGATATTTCTTATTATTTTATTTGCCAGTATATCTCCCATTCGCTCTAATTTAACAATATCATCAAACTTCAGAAGATATAAATCTGCATAGTCCCTGACAAGTTTACTTTGCACAAGCTGAGCTATAATAGCTGGTCCTAAACTTTCTATATCCATTGCGCGTCTTGAGACGAAATGGTGTATTCTTCGCTCAAGCTGTGCAGGACATTTCAAATTATCACATCTGTATGCAGCTTCTCCTTCTATTCTCACCACATCCCCACCGCATACAGGACATTTGCTCGGCATTCTAAACTCTCTTTCTTTCCCTGTGCGAGCCTCTTTTACAACGCTTACTATCTTGGGAATAACGTCTCCTCCCTTTTCAATCACAACCTTATCCGAAATTCTAATATCCTTGCGCGTTATTTCATCCTGATTATGCAATGTAGCCCGACTTACCGTTGTGCCTGCCAAAGCAACAGGTTTAAGCACAGCAACGGGTGTTAATATTCCTGTTCTTCCCACTTGCACAACAATATTCTCAAGAATTGTAGTAGCCTGTTTTGCAGGAAATTTGTATGCTATCATCCAGCGCGGACTTTTGCCCGTACTGCCAAGCTTATCCCTTTGAACCATTGAGTTTACTTTTATTACCATGCCGTCTGTTTCATATCCCAGGGCTTCCCTCTTTAATTGCCAGCTGTTGCAATATTCAATAACTTCATCAATATTCTTACAATGCTGAATATGAGGATTTATGCGAAACCCATATGTATCTAGTAACTTCAAAGCCTCCATATGATTATTACAAGTGGCCCCCTCCATATATCCAATTGCATAGACAAAAATATTGAGATGCCTTTGCGCAACAATCTTCGGGTCAAGCAATTTCATAGAACCTGCTGCAGCATTCCTTGGATTTGCGAATAAGAGTTCCTCTTTTTTCTCTCTCTCCTTATTTATCTGTTTGAAAACATCCTTGGGAATATACACCTCGCCCCGAACCTCAAGAACAGAAGGTATTGAATCTGACATTTGCAGCCTCAGAGGAATTGTTTTTATTGTTCGCAAATTCTTGGTTATATTATCTCCCTGCAATCCATCTCCACGACTTGTTCCAATCGCAAAAATTCCATTTTCATAGATCAAGTTTACTGCCACTCCATCAATCTTTAGTTCAACAACATAATCAATATTTTCTCCTGTAAGATTTTTCTTTATGCGCGCATCAAATTTTCTTATCTCATCTTCAGAGTAGGTATTTGCTATGCTCAGCATTGGTGTTCGATGAGTAACAGTCCTGAATTCTTTTAGAGGAGAGCCTCCTACACGTTGAGACGGGGAATCAGGGACAATTAAATCAGGGAATTTATATTCCAAGCGTACCAGATCTTCCATTAAGAGATCATACTCGTGGTCAGATATTTCAGGCTGCGCATCTATGTAATACCTGCGATTATGATACTCAATTTGTTCTCTTAGCTTCTTTATATTTTTTCTGTTCATAAAGATTAGACCTTATACCCAATTCCTTGTTACTTAGATGCAAGATGTATGTTGAACTGACCAGCTCTAGTACGTCGTAAGAGGCGCTGGAGAGTGTTTGCTGGGAGGAGAGGCATGCATCTTACATCTAGAATCATAGACTTACTCACCTGTTTCCAGTCTATAAGCCGACATTCGAGGCAGGTCTGCTTCTCTTATTTTATCCTGAGCAGTTTTAATATCGTAAGGAACTCTCTTTATCTCAACTTTTTTTTCTTCTGTATCGTAAATAGCATAACACGCATCCGGATTTTTATCCCTTGGCTGTCCTACACTTCCAATATTTATTAAATACTTGGTGCCTTCTTCAATTTCGATATTCATATCAAAGGAAAATTCAGGACGCTCTGTCTCTTTAAAAACTATCGGGACATGGGAATGGCTGAAAAAACACACGGGCTTTGTGAGCTCTTTAAAGTTGCGATGAGCATCAAGAGTTGTGCGTATATATTTCCACTGGTCAGGCTCAAGTATTGTTGCATGAACAATAACAAATTTAGGGAATTCTTTTTCTAATTCAAGCTGCTTTAAATATTTCTTATTATCCTCAGTTAATGTGTCAGCAGTCCATATTACAGACTCTTTTGCTACTGGATTGAAGTATTCTATATCCTGCTTGCCAACAACTGCCCAATCGTGGTTTCCTGCAACACATTCAAAATCGTTATTCCTGATGAGCTCCACGCATTCATTCGGGTTTGCTCCATATCCGACTATATCACCTAAGCATATATTTTTTTCAACCTGTTCATCTTTAAATTTTTCCAGAACAGCATTCAACGCTTCCAGGTTAGCATGTATATCTGATAAAAAACCATATTTCATACAATCTCATTCCACGTTTTTTCTCAGTTCATCCATAGATACTGTGGCTGTTCCAAGCTTTCCAACAACAATGCCTGCAGCGTGATTCGCAATATATGCAGATTCATACATTGAGGCTTTATTCCCAAGACACAACGCAAGTGCTCCAACAACTGTATCGCCTGCACCCGTTACATCAAAAACCTCTTTTGCAACAGTTGGAATATTAGTTACTTTACCATCTCTTTCAAAAAGGGACATTCCTTTCTCTCCGCGAGTGATTAATATTGAATTTGCCTGCAATAACTTCAACAAATTTTTCCCTACTCGCACTAAACTTTGTTCATCCTTTATCTCTGCTTTAAGACTCTCTCCTGCTTCATGATTATTTGGTGTTACCATAGTTGTATTCTTGTAATACGTAAAATGCATTGGCATAGGGTCAACAATAATTGGATAATTAAATTCCCCGTTCAACTTTATAATTTGTTTAACTAAATACCGTGTTACAATGCCTTTTCCGTAATCAGATATGACAATAGCAGAAATTTTACGCATGTTGGATTTGATATATGCAAGTATTTTTTTTGCTTCTCTGGAGTTAATCTGACTGACAAATTCCTTGTCTGTCCTGACAACTTGCTGATGCTGCGCAATGATTCTGGTCTTTACTATAGTTGGTCTTTTCTTACTTAGAATAATCCCATCCTCACGCATACCCTGTTTCCTTACCAGTTGCAAAAATTCTTCCCCAGCAATATCGTCTCCAATAATTCCTGTGATTAACGCCTCTGCACCAAGCGCGCATATATTGCTTGCAACATTAGATGCGCCACCCATCATAGCGGATTCAGAAGTAATTTTAACAACAGGCACAGGCGCTTCAGGCGAAATGCGTTCCACTGCGCCCCAAACGAATCTATCAAGCATCAGGTCTCCCACAACAAGCACTTTTGTGTTCTTAAAGCCTGCTATCAGGTGTCTAAACCGGTTTGTATCTACCCCTTTCATATCTCGAATCCTCTCTCCAATGCCTTAACATTTATTGGGATAAGATTATGCCTCCTGGAAGGAAGGATTTTTTCTAAAGCTATCTTTAGAAAATCCAGTTTTACCTCACCCGTTTCCCTTGCAAATGCTCCTAAAACAATCATATTTGCTACTTTCAGATTCCCAAGTTCAACTGCAATTCTATTTGCAGGTATTTCTAAAACCTTCACTCTAGTCTTTATATTCTTATCTACACTTACCAACGTGCTGTTTATAATTATAAGCCCATCTTTTAAAACACGTTCCAAAAATTTATCCAATGATGCCTGATTCATTACAATAAGCGTATCCGGATGTGATATGAATGGAGAAGCTATTTCTCTTTTCGATATAATAATTGAGCAATTTGCAGTTCCTCCACGCATTTCCGGCCCGTATGAAGGAAGAGAGATCACGTGTTTTCCCTCTTTCATACCTGCATATGCCAGCATCTTACCCGCTGATACTATTCCCTGCCCGCCAAAACCTGCTACAAGAATCCTCTGCATCGCTATTCTCCACTCTTATCTTTAATCACCCCAAGAGGATAGGTCTTTATCAATGTGTTATCAATCCACTCCGCCGCTTTCTGTGGAGTCATGCCAAGATTAACAGGACACTGAGACAGAACCTCAACCATTGAAAAGCCAATGTCCTTCAGTTGTATTTGAAAAGCCTTTTTAATGGCTTTTTTAGCCTTAATAATATTTGCGGGTTTATTCACTGCCACTCTTTCTATATAAATAGATCCATCTGTAACAGCCAGCATTTCTGAGATTTTTATCGGATATCCAATTAGCTGAGTATCTCTGCCTAATGGAGTTGTTGTTGTCTTTTGCCCAACTATGGTTGTGGGAGCCATCTGCCCGCCTGTCATTCCATACACAGTATTATTTACAAATATTGTAGTTATCCTTTCGCCGCGATTTGCTGCATGAATTATCTCTCCTGTGCCTATAGCAGCAAGATCTCCATCTCCTTGATATGTAAAGACAACTTTATCCGGATGAACCCGCTTTATCCCTGTTGCAACAGCAGGTGTTCTTCCATGTGGGGCTTCAGTCATATCTACATTAAAATAATGATACATAACAACTGCGCACCCAACAGGAGGAACTCCAATAGTTTTATCCTGAATGCCAAGTTCATCTATTACTTCACCTATTAATCTATGAACAATCCCATGTCC
Source organism: uncultured bacterium (assembly GCA_964437505.1). Taxonomy (GTDB): domain Bacteria; phylum JAHJDO01; class JAHJDO01; order JAHJDO01; family JAHJDO01; genus JAHJDO01. The sequence goes on along the minus strand of CAYTGU010000020.1, from coordinate 6,682 downwards.
ACAACCCGGACAATAATGAAACGGTATGTTTGTCATAGATTTTGGCCTGCCAAATATCTTTTTCATTCTTCCCTCTTTGTGCCTTTATGCCTTTGTGCCTCTAAGCCTTTAATTTTATTTATTATCTCTTCTGACGTGGGAACTCCTCCACCCATTCTTCCATAAAAATGCACAGGGCATCTTCCTAGAACCGCAAGTTTTACATCCTCAACCATCTGTCCTGCGCTCATCTCAACAGTAAGAACATACCTGACATTATTACTTATCTTTCTTATTATTTCTGACGGATAAGGCCATAATGTTATAGGTCTAATCAACCCGGCTTTTATCCCCTCTTTTCTCAAAAGAAGCACAGATTCCTTACAAATTCGAGCGCACATTCCATAAGCTACCAGTATTATCTCTGCGTCATCTGTCAACACTGTTTCGTATTCTACAAGCTCTTTCTCTATTCTTTTGTATTTTTTCTGAATTTTCTTATTATGCTCTTCCAACTCTCCAACTTTCAGCATTAAAGTTATGATTTTATTTGCCCTGCGATTTTTTGCACCAGTAAGCGCCCATGTTTTTGGAGGAAGCTTCAACTCTTTTATCTTTCTAATTTCCAGGGGTTCCATCATTTGCCCGAGGAAACCATCTCCAAGTATCATCACAGGATTTCGGTATTTATCTGCCATATAAAAAGCCTTGGCTGTCCAGTCATAAAGCTCCTGAACAGAGGCTGGCCCGATCGTAATAAGTTTGTAATCTCCATGACCTCCGCCTTTTACTGCCTGAAAGTAATCTGCCTGAGAAGGAGTTATGTCTCCCAAACCCGGACCGGCACGCATTATATTCACAATTACACATGGAAGCTCTGCGCCTGCAATATAGGAAATTCCCTCTTGTTTAAGACTTATTCCGGGACTGGATGAAGATGTCATAGCTCTTGCACCGGCCGCTGATGCGCCAAAGACCATGTTTATAGCGGCAAGCTCACTTTCAGATTGGATAAAAACACCTCCCAGTTCACCGAGCCTTTTTGCCATATATGCGGTAAGTTCATTTTGCGGAGTTATAGGATAGCCAAAATAATATCTGCATCCCGCCTGAATCGCACCCTCTCCAACAGCATCATTTCCACACATCAAGACTTTTTCTGACATTTAGTATATACCTCTAAATTAACTTAGATAAGAATACCCCTTTTTTTGAATATAGGCAAGTAGTAAATCTAGCTATAAATTCATTAAACCTATCCTCTGCTCCTTGTTTCCAGTTGAATGAACGATATGTATTAGAGACTCTTTTGACCTCGGAGGCATTATATAATATGTATGTAATATTCGTGTCCCTCAATTTAGCATAAATAATGCTGGCATTTTCAGATGCATTGGATATCTCCACAATATCGTTAAGATCAAGAGGACTGCTTCCAACATAATCCCTATCGCAGTAAAAACCCTGATTTTCTCCTATAAACAAGATTTTGCTATCATCCGGTAACTCTTCGTTAATAAATTTAAACACACCATACTGGTAAAGATTTTTTGATAGAAATTCTTCCTTCGTTTCTTTTCCGTACGCTACATCAAAGAAGTTAAAACCAATAGTCGCTGTGAATTGAAATGTGTTCCAGCACAAAAATCCAACAACAAGAATATACAACACTCTTGAAACTATTTTGCTCTTCTTGAAGTTAACCAGAGCGTATGCCGCCAATATACTCCAAACAGCTAGACAAGGCAGCAAAAATCTAATTATCCGGTGTGTAAAGAATATCCAGAGTATAAAAACCAGTACAGTGTACGATACAAGCATTTTTATATTCTTATTAAGCTTAGTAAAAAACAACACAGGCAATATTAATAAAACTACGCTTCCATGATTATCTAGAGGGATTTTCCATAACATAGAGATAATATGCAATAAATTCATATCCTTTGATACGTGAAATCTGGTAAACCTTTGAGCAAGTTCTCCATTCCAGTCAATGCCGCCGAAGACGTTATAAAACAACGGATATACCGGGTTATGAGTATATATAAGATTCTTTATAAGCCAGGGTGAAAAAGCCAGAAATATAAAGAATATAAACAAGAGCATACTTTTGCATATATTCTTGAGAACCTTCTCTCTTTTTAGGGCTATAAAGATCACAATAAAAATAAGTGCAGTAGGGATAAAATATAATGCTCCTGTGTATTTAGTACTGATTCCAAATCCGCAAAATACACCAGCAAGAATTAACCATATAATCTCATTTTTAGCTGACCAATTGAGAATACAAAAAAGCATTAGCAAACCATAAAGAACCAACCCAAGATCGTTAAAAGCGTAGGTTGATGATAAACATACTGCAGGCATATTATAAAATATTACAGCTGCCAAAAGACCTACCTTTCTGCTGAAGTATTTTCTTCCTAGGACAAAGATTGTTAAAGCACACAAGATACCTATGAAAAAATGTATCAGTTTTGCCAATATCCCATCTTTTATTACCAAAGCAAGGGTATATAACATCTCTACTCCGAAAGGAAGATTTGAATACATATTATGAGGTACAAAAAATATCTTACCAGCTTTTGCGTAGAGTTTTGGAAATGCAAGATGATATGAAAGGGTATCATAGTTTAAAGGAGGTGCCAATGCGCCTGTAAAGGTAAAAAATATTGTCACACCCATCAGCATTATCAAAAACTTGTTAAACACAGAGATGTATGGAAGGTTTGAAAATCTTTCAGAAAAGCTAGATTTCAGCCTACTAAAAAAGTATTGGATTTCCTTGATTGAAATTATACAGAGCATTAATAACACTGAGTACAGGCAGAATCTATTTAACCCTTTAGCAAAACCAATAAGCAGTACCAGAACAGACAGTATTCCCAATCCAAGTCCAAATGATAGGGATATTTCCTCAAGAAGAGACTTCGTCCTCAATTTTAAAAGATATAATACCTTTTTGCCAAGTCCCAAAATTACTATAAAAATAAATTCAAGTAGAATAATCTGGGAGAGTATATAGGAAAATCTCACTTGTATATTTGAATGGCTATATCAGGACAAACTAACCCACAGAATGTACAGGATGTACATTTTTCAGGATAGGCAACCTCTGCAGGAAAAAACCCATTTACATTTTGCGTTTTTGATATAACTAATGCTTTTCTGGGACATACTGATATACAAAGCTTGCATCCCTTGCATATCTCTCTGTCTATAATCACCTTAACCATAACAGCACACCTTTTACTTAAAAGCCTTCACTGAGTGACCACTCCACTTGAGCTTTTTTCTTAGTATTGCAAAAAAATCATTTTCAGATGATGAAATTAGTTTTAAAACATATGGAGCCTTTTTTACAACCAGTTTATCAGAATGCAGCAAGTCAAACTTAATCTGCCCATCAATTGTTAATGCTATTTTATTGGTTTCAAATATCGGTTCAACAGAGATAGAGCTTTTTTCTGAAACAATGATAGGTCGGTTAGTTAGTGTGTGAGGACATATTGGAGTGATAATCATTGCTTTTAGAGCAGGATGTACGATTGGCCCTCCGGCTGAAAGAGAATAGGCTGTGGAGCCTGTCGGTGTTGATATAATCAATCCATCCGCAATATATGTAGTCACATACTGCTTATCTATCGAAGTCTCAAGTTTCAGAACTCTTGCAATTGCTTCTGTGCTTATTACCGCATCATTAAGCGCAGAAAAAGGAAAAACCTTACCTTTTCCCTTTCTTAAAACGTATCCATTAATCAGCATCCGATTTTCAATAGAAAACTTGTTGTCTAAAACCTGTTCCAGAATTTTATATATTCGTGAATAATTAACCTCTGTAAGAAAACCAAGTCCACCAAGATTGACTCCAAGAATTGGAATCCCTGAGGATGAAATAAGTCTTGCTGTGCTAAGCAATGTACCATCACCGCCTAGAGCAATCAAAATATCTACATTGGATAATAATGCTTCCTTTTTTACAACTAGTTTTTTATTCGAAAGCATCTTTGCGCAATCATGAGACACAAAAGTTCTTATCCCTTTTTTGCTCAACCAATCGGACAAATCTCTAGCTAGTCTTAAAGCGGACAGCTTTCTAGGATTACCAACTATGCCAATTCTCGTTACGTCTTTAACCACTGCCATCTATTTACCTTAAAATCTAAATTTAGTTCTGCCAAGCAGATCATGAAGATGAACAACTCCTTCAGGCACATTTTTTTTATTAACTATCGACAATGATGTTATTGAGTGTTTTTCCATCTTTTCAAGAGCTTCTACTGCAAGAGAATCTTTATCAATTGTTTTCGGGTTTTTACTCATGAACATATCAACTCTTTTATTTAAGAAATCTTTAACTTTAACACTACGCCTAACGTCTCCGTCTGTAATAATACCTTTTAATTTTTTATTAGCGTCTAGAACCAGCGCAAATCCAAACCTCTTTATAGAAATTTCAGCTAAAGCTTCTTTCATTGTAATATCATGTTTAACAATCGGAATTTTCTTTCCTGTTTTCATAACGTCCCTTACTTTGAGACTTAATCTTCTTCCTAAACTACCTGCCGGATGCAGAAGCGCATAATCCTCTTTTTTAAAATCTCTTTCCTTAAGAAGAGCTATAGCGAGCGCATCTCCCATTGCAAGCGTCGCTGTGGTACTCGCTGTCGGAGCAAGCCCTAACGGGCAAGCCTCTCGTTTAACTCCCGTATCCAAAACAAAACTACTATGTCTCGCAAGAGTTGAATTCATCTTACCTGTCATTGAGATTATTCTAACTTTTGTCTTTTTAAAAAAAGATAAAAGATTATTTATTTCCTCCGTCTCACCGCTGTTTGATATTGCTATAACGATATCGCTCTTCGTTATCATCCCCAAATCGCCGTGAGAACCTTCCGTCGGATGAAGAAAAAGCGACGGAGTACCTGTACTGGAGAGAGTAGCAACTATCTTCTTACCTATAATTCCTGACTTGCCTATACCCGTTACAACAACCCTTCCTTTACATGATAGTATAAGCTTTACGGCATCTTCAAAACTTTCATTTAATTTCGGAATTAAATTTTTTATTGCTTCCGCTTCTATTCTTAATACGTTTTTTGCAGTTTTTAGAATCACTAAATTATCCCTCTTTAACCTGTTTATCAATAGATAGTGCTCTTTTTAGTAGATCCGGTAATTCTTTAATCGATATCATATTTGCCCCATCGCAAAGAGCTTCATCCGGATTAATATGAACCTCCAAAAAAAGACCCGCGCAGCCTACTGCAACAGCAGCTTTAACAAGAGGTTCTACAAATTCTCTCTGTCCTCCGGAAGATGTTCCCATGCCTCCCGGAAGTTGAACACTATGCGTTGCGTCAAATATAACAGGATATCCAAAATGCGCCATTGTGGAAAGCCCGCGAAAGTCAACAACTAAGTTATTATATCCAAAACTGGTTCCTCTTTCCGTCAGCATGATATTTTTGTTCTTTGTTGAAAGAATCTTTTCAATGACATTCTTCATCTCCCATGAAGACATAAACTGTCCTTTTTTCACGTTTATCACTTTACCTGTTTCGCCTGCGCTTACTAACAAATCAGTTTGCCTGCACAAAAAAGCTGGTATCTGTATAACATCTAAAATATCCTTTGTTATAGCAATTTCTTCCTTTGAATGAACATCTGATAGGACAGGGACATTAAACTGCTCCTTTATCCTTGATAGCACACTCAGCGCCTTATTTATTCCGATTCCTCTAAAAGAGCTGACTGATGACCTATTAGCCTTATCATAAGAGGACTTGTATATAAAAGGTATTCCTAAATCATCTGTTATCCTTAACAGTTCCTCTGCAATCTTAAAGGGAACCTTCTCATCTTCAATAACGCACGGTCCTGCAATCAAAACAATAGGATTTGCATTGCTTATTTTTATATTATGTAATATTATCTCTTTCATTCAATATTCCTTCCTAAACTATTAGCATTATGCCCGAATCAAATAACAAAAATCAAGAATAAAAAAACCCGGCAGCTACCTACTCTCCCATTCCGTCACCAGAATAGTACCATCGGCGGTAGAGGGCTTAACTTCCGTATTCGGGATGGAAACGGGTGTTTCTCCTCTCCTATCACTACCGGGAATTCTTCAAAAAAAACAATTTATGGTCAAGTCTCACGATCTATTAGTACTGATAAGCTAAATACATCACTGTACTTACACTTCCAGTCTATCAATCCCGTAGTCTACGGGAGATCTTCAGTCCCGAAAATCGGGAAGGGATATCAAATCTTGAGGGAGGCTTGATGCTTATATGCTTTCAGCATTTATCCTTTCCGAACGCAGCTACTCAGCTATGCCACTGGCGTGACAACTGATACACTGGAGGTTCGTCCATTCCGGTCCTCTCGTACTAAGAACAGCTCCTCTCAAATATCCTACGCCCACGACAGATAGGGACCGAACTGTCTTACGACGTTCTGAACCCAGCTCGCGTACCGCTTTAATCGGCGAACAGCCGAACCCTTGGGACCAACTTCAGCCCCAGGATGCGATGAGCCGACATCGAGGTGCCAAACCTCCCCGTCGATGTGAACTCTTGGGGGAGATAAGCCTGTTATCCCCGGCGTACCTTTTATCCGATGAGCGACGGCCCTTCCATTCAGAACCGCCGGATCACTAAGCCCTGCTTTCGCACCTGCTCGACTTGTAGGTCTC
>CAYTGU010000019.1:0-18360 GCA_964437505.1 uncultured bacterium | reverse complement strand
CATTCATAGCGGCAGTGATAAATTTTCCATCTATCCGACAATCGCAGAATCTACTAAAGGGGTATTTCACATCAAGACAGCCGGAACAAACTGGCTGGAGGCAGTCCGTCTTATCAGTCATAAGAACCCTGCCTTCTACCGCCGCATGCACCAGACTGCCCTTAGTAATTTTGAAAAAGACCGTAAGTCCTATCATGTTACCACTGATCTATCCAAAATTCCCGCGCTTGATAAACTCTCCAATGAAGAACTCCCTAAACTTCTCGATGAAAATAATTCCAGGCAGCTTATGCATATTACATATGGGAGCATCCTGAAAGATATGAAAGAGGAGATCTATAAGACACTGAATATTTACGAGAATGAGCATTATGAGATGCTTAGAGCTCACTTGGGGAAACATCTAGATTTGGCAGGAATTAGCAAAAATGTCTCTACCTATCCCAAATAAAACAGAAGTATCCAAGATATTACCGAGAATCATGTAAAAATGTGACTTAACGGTTCGAAAAAACGCCCGTTTTTTCGGAACATAACATACCTTATTGCCGAACAAGAGATAAAAATCTTTTCTTCCAGAGGGTGGGTCATGATGTACCTGTCCATTTCCATCAACATTTTATTTTTTCTTGCTTTTATTTTAATTTACAGTAAAATTGTATACAGAATACGAAAATAAGGCAAGACCAAAATGATTCAAGAGAAAAGAAATACTGCTCAAGCTCTTCTCCACCACACAGATTTAAGCACCAAGGTCTATGACCTCTTATTTAATAGGCTGGTAACCCGAAAGATAAAAGCAGAGGATAGACTTATTGAAGAAAATCTAGCTAAAGAATTCAACATAAGCCGTACCCCAATAAGAGCGGCTTTAAACCGACTTAACAAGGATGGATTAATTGAGCTTATCCCCAGAAAAGGTGGTTCTGTGAGGAAATTAGGCACCAAGGATGTTGATGAAGTATACGAGCTTCGTCAAGTATTAGAGGGGTTAGCTATTTGCCTGTCTGGCTCTAAGCTAACTGAAAAAGAATTAAACAAGTTAAAAAAATTACTCAAGCAGAGCAAGATTTGTCTTTCTAAAGATTCAACTGCTCAATTAGCTAAACTCGATTCGGAATTTCACAGGATTATTATTAATTATTGTGGAAATAAGCGACTTATTGAGTTTTTAGAGAGTTTATATAACTTTGTACAGATATTTCGTGTTATGGGCTACTATCGTCCTATACGAGCAAAGCAGGCATGGAGAGAACATGACAAAATATTAAAAGCATTGATTAAAGGAGACATAGATAAAGCCCAAAAGTTAATGAAAGAACATATTTTGAATGCAAAAAAATATATTCTAAGCGATTTCCAAAAATGAAATATGATTTAGCTGAAAAAATAGCCATTGTTACAGGTGGTGGCAAAGGCTTGGGAGAGGCAATTAGTTTGGCTTTAGCCAGAGAAAGGGCAAAAGTAGTTGTAGCTGATCTGGATATAAATGCGGTTAGGAGAATTGTTGAAAAGATAAAAATTTATAGCCCTTCCAGTATGGCCATGAAAGTTGATGTCTCAAAAAAAGACGAAGTAAAAAAGTTTATTAAACGGGTTATTCGGATTTATAAAGGGATTGATATTCTCATCAATAACGCTGGTATCTGCCCCCGCACAACTTTTAATCAGATAAAAGAAAAGGAATGGGACCAAGTTTTTGCTATAAATTTAAAAAGTATTTTTCTCTTATCTCAGCTAATTTTACCATGGATGAAGAAAAGTTGCAGCGGTGTTGTTATAAATATAGCCTCAGCAGCAGGAAAGACAGGTGGTTTTGGTGTAGGCGCACATTATGCTGCATCAAAGGCGGGAGTAATTTCTTTAACTAAATCTTTAGCTTTAGAATGTGCTCCGTTGGGAATACGTGTCAATGCTATTGCTCCTGGGGTAATAGATGGGGGGGTTAATAAAAAAGTAACTCTCAAATTGAAGGAAAGATATAAGACCTCTATTCCTCTTGGCTATATGGGTAAGCCTGACGACGTAGCCAAGGCAGTGGTCTTTTTAGCTTCAGAAAATGCTTCGTACATTACAGGTGAGATATTGGATGTCAATGGTGGATTTGTAATGGATTAGGAGAAAAAATGAGGAAAAAGAGATATCTTAAAATAGCTTTGGTCGGCGGCCCGATGTATGATTATCCTTATTCTAAAATCCCGGAGTTTGAACGAGAGACCGGATACAAAGTTGAAATAGGTGCTAAGCTTGTCCATCCGAAACTAAATGAACACATTGCTACCCTTTATAGCAAAGGAGAAGGCGACTACGATTTAATCACTACCCATTCCAAATATGCAGCATCTCAGGGAGAGTGGTTAACAGCTTTGGATGCGGATATAAGCGATACGGAATTATCGCAGTTTATTCCATCCACTATTGAACTCATGCGTATCAAGGGACATCTTATGCAATTACCTCGAAATATTGATGTAAAATTAGTCTATTATCGTAAAGATCTATTTGATGATCCAAAAGAGAAAGAGACCTTCCAAAATAAGTATGGTTATTCTCTTAAGCCACCCGATACCTGGGAGCAGTTGAAGGATATAGCTAATTTCTTTACCAGATCTCCAAATCTTTACGGTTTTGTTTTTCCGGGCCGTTATTCCGGATTATTCGGTCATTTCTTTGAACTCCTAACCACGGCTGGTGGCATTTTACTAGATGATAATCTAAAACCACAATTTGTCAATGAAGCTGGAGAATGGGCTTTAGGGTTATTGCGTAGTCTCTATTACGAAGATAAGGTTTGTCCCAGAGAAGTACCAGAATGGCATTATGATGAAGTAGCCCAGTGCTTCCGAGATGGTAAGGCTGCTATGACTACAGACTGGCCAGGCTCATTTGCCACGTACAAAGACCCGGGATTATCAAAAGTTGGGGATAAGTTTGCCGTAGCTATTTATCCAATTGGACTATCTGGAAAGAGGTATGTCTATGCAGGTGGTTTTTCTTATGCTATTCCAAATAGTTGCCACGATAGAGAAGGTGCTTTAGCTTTGATGAGGTTTTTACTCTCCGAAAAGATGCAATATGAAGAAGCAAAACGTGGAGCTATTCCAGTTAGAAAACTAGCTCAGCAAAAAATTAGAGAAAAAGCTATACCTGGCTCTCTGGAAGAGAAACGCCTTAAAATGCTTGAAGAGACAGTAGCAAACTTCATGCTTATACCACCTAAGTTAGCTAAATATCCAGCAATAGAAGATGCTCTATGGATAAACTTACAGAAAGGATATAAAGGAGAGTGTAGCGTTAAAGAGGCTTTAACTCAAGCTGCAGAAAAGATTAATCAAATTTTAAGTTAAGGAGGGTTTGTTATGCGTTTAAAAGATAAGGTAGCCATTGTAACTGGCTCAAGTAAAGGTATTGGTGAGGGCATTGCGCGAGTGTTTTCCAGTGAAGGGGCAAAGGTTGTTGTTGTATGCCGTACAGAAGATGCCGGAAAAAAAATGGCTGAGGAACTTGGGGCTTCTGAAGGGAAGGCTATCTTTATAAAAACCGATGTAACAAGCAGTGAATCCATCCGGAACATGATTGATACTACAATCAAGACATTCGGTAAGCTCGATATTCTGGTGAATAATGCCGGCTACCATCTGTCAAAGAATGTAGAGAAGACTTCTGAGCAGGAATGGGAATTTATCATAAATACAAACCTGCGTAGCACATTTCTCTGCAGTAAGTATGCAATACCGCGCCTGCGCAAAACCAAAGGAAATATAATCAACATCAGCAGTATGGTGGGTCTCGTAGGTCAGCCAAACGCAGGAGCTTATTCTGCTACTAAGGGTGGTCAGATAGCCATGAGCAAAGGCATGGCAATTGACTTTGCCCCAGATGGGATTCGTGTGAACGTTATTTGTCCTGGCTGGATTCAAACCCCGCTGGTTGATGACTGGTTTTCTCAACAAAAAGACTCAGAAGTTGCGCAGAAGTATATTTTTGGGCAACATCCACTTGGTCGTATTGGAACGATTGAAGAGTGCGGCAAGGCAGCCCTTTATCTGGCAAGCGATGATGCCGCTTTTGTAACTGGCATTACACTCAATATTGACGGCGGAGTAACCTTAGGATATTAATTATTGAGGCTGTCTAAAAAGTCCATGCATGTTGGAGCAGGACCATTTTTTGAGAAGCGGACATGTGAGAGTAAGAAAGGATAGAGTAAAAAATTAAAAAAAGTGAAAGAAAAATGAAGAAAAAACTTACTTTTCTCCCGGGTATTTGGTATGGTGATACTGACAGCAAGAGGAAATAAAATCAGGGAGGAACAGCATGAAGATATTCAAAGAGTACGACCAGAATCAAACCTATTTATTGCCGCCATCGTTGGAAGATTTCGTGATGTCTTTCATACCAAAACTATAGATTTTTGGGTAAGTTAACACTGTACTACCTCGAAAAGGCGGAATGTGAGCAGTAAAAGTTGTTAAAATGAAAAGGCTTTTTGGACAGCCTGTATTAATTAAAAGGAGTTTTAAAATGATTACAAGCAAATCAACTGAGACTGATCGTGCAGCATGGTTTCGTAACGCTCGATTTGGCATGTTTATCCATTGGGGACTTTATTCGATCACTGCAAGAGACATGTGGTACTATTCACATGAGAAGGTTCCGAAGAAAAAGTATGAAAAACTTTTCACTAGATTTAATCCTGTGGATTATAATCCATCTCAATGGGCTGAATTGGCGAAAGATGCGGGGATGAAGTATGCAGTCATTACAACAAAACATCACGATGGTTTCTGCCTTTTCGATAGCAAACTAACTAACTTTAAGATAACTAATATACCTTATGGCAAAGACCTAATCAAACCCTGGGTTGAGGCTTTTAGGGGTGTTGGCTTAAAAGTTGGTTTCTATTACTCTCTTCTTGACTGGCACCATCCGCACTACACTCTTGACATTTTTCATCCCCAGCGTGACGATGAAGAAGCAAAGGCAGAGAAAAGGGACTGGAGTCAGTATGTTTCCTATCTTCATGGGCAATTGCGTGAGCTACTGACTAACTATGGGAAGATTGACATTCTATGGTCTGATAATTCATATGAGGGAAAAAGAGCAAAAGAATGGAAGGCGGAAGAAATTGTTCGTATGGCAAGAGAGATAAATCCTGAAATCCTGATTAATAACCGGCTTGGGTTACTCGAGGATTTTACTACTCCCGAAAACCACGTCCCCGATGAATCCCTCAAGGAAGAGAATAAGCCTAGGACCTGGGAGTCTTGTGTCACCATAGGTCAATCCTGGGGGTATTATCGTCAAGACCCAAAAAATAAGTCTACTACTCGATTGATCAGAATGCTTGTGGATATAGTCAGCAAGGATGGTAATCTGCTCTTGAATATTGGACCTACTCCACGTGGGCGAATTCAGGATGAATTTGTAACGAATCTTGGAGAGATTGGTCAATGGATGAGTGAGAACGGAGAATCAATCTATGGGGCTGGCATAAGCAGGTTTTCTCCGCCTGCGGATAGCCGCTACACACAGAAAAAGGGAATGCTTTATCTGCATCTTTTTCACTATCTGCCCGGATGGTTGACTCTCCCCGGTCTGGGTGGCAGAGTGAAGTATGCTACATTGCTCAGAGATGGCACAGACTTAGAGATAAAAGATAAAGGAGAGGAATTGTCCCTCTTGATGCCGACGCTACCAGATTTTCGAGATACTGTAGTCTCACTCTGTCTGCGTCCAAACGTATAAATGATATAAAGCAAGGAGAAAGATGAACATAGCTACATACAAAAACTATATTGATGGAAAATGGCAGGATTCGGTATCAGGGAAAATTTTTCCTGATACCAATCCAGCTAATCAAAAACAAATAATTGGATATTTCCAACAATCAAATGTGGAGGATGTGAAAAAAGCGATTAAATCCGCAAATAGAGCCTTTGGGATCTGGGGTAAATGGTCTCCTTCCAAACGCGCTAAAGTTCTTTCTCAAGCTGTTAGTCTATTAAAAGAGCAACAGAATAAATTAGCGAAATATTTAACATTAGAAGAGGGGAAAACATTAAAAGAGTCAGAAGCAGAGATTAAATCAGCAATAAAGGAGATGGAGTTTCAGATCGCTCAAGGGCAACGGTTATTTGGTAAAAACTCTTTTCCCGAAAATGGAAAAAGTTTCTCCTATACTATAAGACAGCCACTTGGTGTTGTTTCAATCTTAAGCCCATGGAACTTTCCTGTGAATGTTCCATGCCGAAAGATTACACCAGCATTGATGGCTGGAAATACTGTTATCTTTAAACCTGCTTCTTTTACACCTCTTTGCGGCTTGAAGTTTGTGGAGATACTTAATAAAGCTGGAATCCCTGATGGAGTTTTAAATTTTATTACTGGTTCTGGCTCAACAATAGGGGATGAGATGGTAGCTAACCAATTTATTAAGGCTGTATCCTTTACAGGCTCAAATGAGATTGGATCAAGAATAAATAGAATTGCCTCTAAGAATATGGCCAGGGTGCAGTTAGAGATGGGAGGTAAAAATCCTACTGTTGTTTTGGAAGATGCAGACTTGGAGCTTGCGGCTAGTGGCGTATTTCTTGCTGCCTATAGTTGTTCTGGTCAATGGTGCACCTCTACCAGTCGAGTAATTCTAGATAAAAAAATAGCTAACAATTTTATTAAGATTCTGATTAAAAAGGCAAGAAAGATTAGAGTAGGAGATGGGCTAAATAAAGATACCTCTATGGGGCCTTTAGCTGGAGAATCTCAGTTGAACAGAGTTTTGGAATATATTGAATTAGGAAAGAAAGAAGGTGCTAGGCTCATTTTTGGCGGGAAAAGATTAAAAGGAGCTCAATATGATAGAGGCTTTTTTGTAGAGCCAACTATTTTTACTGATGTTAAACGGAATATGCGAATAGCTCAAGAAGAGATTTTTGGTCCTGTTCTTTCTATAATAGAAGCTGACAACTTCTCTGAAGCTCTGTCTATAGCTAACGGAATTCAATATGGTCTGTCTTCTTCTATATACACCAAAGATATATTCAGTGCTATGGAATTTATTAAAAAGACTGAAGTGGGACTAACTCATGTAAATCTACCTACCAGCTTCAAGGAACCACAGCTTCCTTTTGGAGGCATTAAATCCTCAGGATATGGATTGCCTGAAGCTGGAGACACAGGAATAGAATTTTTCACTGAAAACAAATCTGTCTATATTAATTACAAAAAATGAAATTTTCTAAAGAAAAATTGATTGAGGTGTTGACAGAGATGCAAAAGTTGAGTTATTCCCAAAAACAGTAATAATTTAGGCATGTTGAATCATGGACATATGATGATCTCAAAAGTAATAAAAATGATACTATATACCAAGGTCAATCATGGTAAGAAAGGAGGTGCAGAGAGCGTAAATTGCCATGACCTTTTTACAGATAAATCCTGTAGATGATATCAACGGGGTAAAAAAAACAAAAAAGCTAAAAAAATTAACTTTTTTTAGCTAAATTATAACTGTAAATGAATAGACCCAGTAAGGAGGGGAAATAGATGAGTCTTAAACTAAAAATTGGAGATACTTACGCAACTAAGGTTGAGGCCTCTGTGGCAGCTGAGACTGATGTATTGGTCGTTGGAGGCGGTACAGCTGGGTGTGTAGCAGCTATTGCTGCTGCTCGTAATGGAGCCAGCGTACTTTTAGTTGAGCGCTATGGCTTTCTTGGTGGAATGATGACTGCAGGTAATGCCGGACTGACCATGTACACCAAGTTCTCCGGGAAACCGGCAGAGCATGAAAAAGATCTGAAAACCTTGACTAAAAATCCAGAAGAAATACAAATAGTGGGTGGGATTGTTAAAGAAGTCACAGAGCGTATACTGAGAACCAGAGTTGGTATTGGAAATTCCGGTACTTTTGGTAGCTATGTTTTTACTTCTTCTGAGGATTTTAAATGGCTTTTGTTCCGGTTAATGAAAGAATCCAAAGTAAAGTTACGCCTACATTCCTTGGTAGTAGACGTTATTCAAAACGAGAATAAGATACAGGGAATAGTTGTCGAATCGAAATCAGGGCGGCAAATAATTACGGCAAAACAATTTATCGATGCTTCAGGTGACGGCGATGTAGCAGTCCATGCCGGAGTACCATATACAGTAGGAGTAACTAAAAAAGATATTTGTGCTAAACAAGCAACCATTGGAGAAATGCATCCGATGGGGGTTATGTTTAAAGCGGGAAATGTAAAAATGGAAAGGACTTTCAGTTGGCTGAAAGAAAATCCTGAGAATTTCAGAGAACAGCCATTTGCCAGATTCACTTTAACGGAGGCAAAGGAGCGATTTGAAAAAGGTGAAATGGCAGTTATAAATATAGTTCTTAAAAATGAGACTGTAGCTGAATTTCAGATCTATAATTTACCGACAGAAGGAGTCGTGACGCTTTGCTGCCCAAGCGTAAAGAATATGGACGGCTGTAACGTTGAGGATTTGACCAAAGCTGAGATTGTTATGGCTGATATGTTGAAGCAATGGATGGAAAGTATCCGCAAGGTACCAGGATTTGAAAAGGCTTTTTTGTTACAAGTCCCGGAAATGGGTGTGCGTGAAACGCGTCATATTCAAGGTGATTATCTATTAGAGTTAATGGATATCTATAAGCAGAAAAAGTTCAAGGACTGCATTGGTCTTGGCAGTCACCCCATTGATACCCGTCCGCGTCCTGAATGGCTTAATGACCCGGAGACAGCCTATCCTTCACGTTGGTATTTTCAGATCCCTTTTCGCTCACTGATCGCTAAGACTATAGAAAATTTATTGATAGCAGGTCGCTGTATTTCAGCAACACATGAGGCATTTGGCTGTATCCGGCCGACAGTACAATGTATGATTACTGGCGAGGCGGCAGGAACGGCTGCTGCTATGTGCGTCAAAAAGAATACGAAGCCACGAGATTTAAACACAGATGAGCTGCGAAAAACCCTAAAAGAGCAGAAAGTAGCACTCTAAGGAAGAATTATTTAAGAAATGGGCCAAAGAATGGGAGTTTTAAATAAATGAAAAGTTCAAAAATAACAGACACAGTTCAAAAAAAATTTGATCGTATGCGTAAAACTATCAATCTACAGAAACCTGACCGCATGCCAACAATGAATGATTGGAGGTTTATTGAGTACAGGAAAGAAGAGTATCATCTGGGCGAACCCGAATTGCCTGTGCCGAAAGGCGAGGTTGTGGTATCAACTGATGGCAAGAAGAAATACACAGCAGATGGTGGTGTCTGGACAGTAGGCGATAGGGAAGTATATAAAGACTTTAATGACGTTCTGAAAGTAAATCCGAGAAAATTTGAAGTTGAAACTGTCGGGCAGACAATGCGTTATGAAATGACAAGGCTCTATAATGAAAAAGCAAAAACTTGCTTCCCCGTACCTCTCCACTATGGCACTCTTTTTACCCGCGCAACAATAGAATTTGGCTGGGAACCGTTTTTAATGGCATTGTCAATGGATCCAAAAACATTCGGCAAGATCCTTGATAGGTTCGGACAAGCTTCTCTTGCCGTGATACAGGGCTGGGCACAAACCGACGACGTAGAACTTATATGCGTTCACGACGATATCGCTGGCACCCGTGGCGTTATGGTAAACCCGGCTTGGTATCGCGAATATGTCTTCCCGTGGCATAAGAAACTCTTTGCAGCCATCCACGAAAAAGGCAGAAAAGTTCTCTACATATCCGATGGTAATTATATGGAAGTATTGGATGATATTCTCGAAAACAAGCCGGATGGTCTCTACATTGAAAGCACATCAATAGACCCAGAGCAACTGATGAGGAACGCCGGAAAAGACAAGCTCTACCTTCTCAAAAGCGATACCAGAAATATTGACTTCGGAACACCCAAAGATATCTATAATGAGGTTAAAAAATTTCGCAAGCTTCACGAAGAATTTCCTGGTATAATTATGTACCGAGGCGGCAACAGAAAAGAGGAAAATGTACAAGCTTTTGAGCGTTATTACCAAGAGCTGTTAGTCTATGAGTAAAAACTCTATAAAATAAGAGGATAGAAAAACAATGAATAGCAGAATAAAAAAAGATTACAAATTGCTTTTTAATGATGATGGATTTTGCACATTCAGCAATGCGAGTAAATATCAGGATATAAATAAGCCTGTTGGATTATCTCAAGTATATGGGTATGTTGATGAGGTAGTTGACGCGGGCTGTGATCTTTTTTTATTATGTCCAAACATGTATCAGCTCCCAGGATGGGATAGCGCACATTATCCATACTGGCGTAATACAGGCAAAATTATTGAATTCCCAAAAGATACTGCTGTAGGTAAAGTGCTTACACGAGCCCAGGAGTTTTACCTTGCGGGAAATGATCTAATACAATTATCATTAGATAGAGCAAGGAAAAGAGGAATAGACTTCTTTATCACGTGGAGAATGAATGAATGCCATGGAATAGATGATGAAAGCCTTCCAAACCATTCAAAATTCTGGAGAGAGAATCCGCAGTTTAGAATAGGTGGTGATGAAAATAAAATCGGGCGTGAGAGCAAAGCTCTTTGTTTTATTCATAAAGAAGTGCGTGATTATCAATTTGGATTTATTAAAGAGCTGTGTGAGAGCTATGATATAGACGGACTAGAACTTGATTTCTTGCGCTTTCCATTCTTTTTCCCTAAGAAGATATCCTTTAATGAAAAGGCTCCTATTATGACACAATATATCAGGCGTATAAGAGATATGCTTGATGGTCTCGGCAAGGATATCCCCATCTGTGCCCGGGTTCATAACAGGCTTGATTTTGCAAGAGATATGGGACTTGATATTAAAGCATGCGTTGATGAAGGATTAATAGATATGATCAACATTTCACCATTTTATATTACACAGCCTGAAGGTGATATTGAATCATTTAGAAAATTATTGTTGGATACAAAACTATATGCGGAGATAACTCAATGTGCGGGAACGCCAAAGCATATTGAATTATCGGTTGAAGAGAGCAGAAAATCAACAACAGAGCAAATCCGCAGTATTGCATATAGTTTTTTTGAACGGGGCGCTGACGGTATAAGCCTATTTAACTTTGTTTATTACCGTGATTATAGTTTTGGTCATCCGGCAAAGATTGATAGATGCGAACCGAATTTTAAAGCATTAAAAAACATATGCGATAGAAGTCTGCTTGCTAGAGAAGAAAAGCATTATTATATTAATGAAAATGTAAATTTTTCAAAACAACTTCCTGCTATTTTAGAAAATGGAAGGAATGTGAAACTTAAGATACATGTGGCCGATAATTTCAATGATGACAGCATTAAATCACTCTTTTCAAAAAGCATTTTGAGAATTGAAAGTAACGAGTCAGCAACAGATAGTAAAGTTAATGCATATTTAGACGGCACAATGTTAAGAAAAACTATTTATGAAGAAGAATTATTTGATCAGCCTTATAAGGGAGGCATTCCCGACAATCATAATACTTACAAAGACTTTCTTGTCCCCATCTCCGAATTAAAAAAGGGCTGGAACGAGTTTGAATTTAAGATGATGGAAGGGAAACCAATTACTATCGTAAGAATGGAGCTTGCGCTATATCATTAAATCGCACTAGCAGATATGCTGATGAGGAAAGGGGGAAAATGAAAAAATACATGATTTGTTGTGACATTGAGGGTGTAAGTGGAGTTGTTAGTTATGAACAGGCGGAACCCGGGAAACCGGAATTTGAGTTTGGTAAGAGAATGTTTATGTCAGATCTGCTGGCGTTGATTGATGGCTTAAATCAAGGCGGAGCTGATGAGATTTGGGTTTATGATGAACATTATTATGGACGGAACATTGATATAGACTTGCTTCAAAAGACTTTAAAAGACAGCGGAGTTATGCTATAAAGAATTTAAAAAAGATGACATAAAATGAAAAGAAGCCAAATAAACAGTTCTATTGAAACTGCTATAAATGTATTTAAACATTTTGGTCTTAATTTACCGCCGTTCGCTTTCTGGACAGTTAATGACTGGGATAAAAAGGGTAAGGAAGTTGATGAAATCCGTAAAGCTGGTCTTGGCTGGGATGTTACTGATTTTGGTCAGGGGAATTTTGAGTTGATTGGTCGGACGCTTTTTACACTACGCAACGCATACAAACAGGATGGTAATCACAGCAAGGTATATTCGGAAAAATTTATCCTTGATCCGCCTCGTCAACATGCCCCCTTGCACTTTCATCGCAGTAAAATGGAAGATATTATCAACCGCGCTGGTGGCAACGTCCTGATTACCGTCTATAAAGCGACTCCGGACGGAAAATGCTCTGACGAAACGTTTACTATTCAAATTGACGGTCAAACTGTTGAATTAAAGCCCGGCGCCGTAGTCCGGCTGGAACCCGGTCAAAGTATTTGCTTACGTCCATACATAATCCACAGTTTTTGTGGAGAAGAAGGAACTGGTATTGAGATAAATGGCGTACAATATACCGTCAGCGGTGAGGTTAGCAGTGTCTGTGATGACTGGAATGACAACTGCTTCCTTGACCCAGTGGAAAGATTCCCTACTATTGAGGAAGATGAGCCCCGGAAATATTATCTTTGTAATGAATATCCTGAGGCAATGCTATGAATGGCGATATAAGAGAATATGCGAAACTTGGCCTGGTTCACCATTTACTATACCCAAACTGCGGCGATGATCCGGCGGAACATGTTGAAACCTTGCTGAAATTTATAAGACGGACAGATATAGAAACTTTAGACTGTTGTCTGCCTTATGGAGAAGAGTATCGTCAACGGTTGATTCCGGCAATCCGCGAATGTGGTAAAACCATCTGTTTCGCGATTCATTTTTATCCATTGCGAAGTTTGCCGCTAGCGGCAAAGAATCCGGCAAATCATGCTCAAGCATGGATGATATTAGATGATATGATTTCTCAAGCTGCGGCAGTCGGAGCAGAAGATTTTATTTTTGCCTCAGGCACTCCATCGTTTTACGATGCCGAGCCGGAAGATTTTTCGGCGTTCGATTGCTTTTGTGACGAACTTTGCTCTAAACTAAAAAAATACAATATTATGGCATTACTTGAGCCTTTTGATATGGATATTGATAAAAAATTCTTATATGGCCCGATTAACGATTGTGTCAAACTGGCGAAACGGATTATCGCAAAACATGATAACTTTGGTTTTGAACTTGACATGGCGCATCTACCGCTGATGCGCGAGGACTTCACCTCGGCGATCGAACGTACCGCGCCATATCTCAAACGTATCCACTTGGGCAACTGTGTGTTGAAGAACAAAAACAATCCACGCTGGGGTGATACCCATCCTCCAATTGGTTTTGAAGGCGGCGAAATTGATGTACCGGAATTAAAAATAATTTTGCGCTCCCTGCTTGACTGCGGTTTTCTTGGCAAGAAAAACCGCGGCGACTTGTTGATGGAAATGACTCCATTCCCCGGGGAAAGTGTTGACTATACCGTTAGTGATAATTTTTCTCGTTTGGAGCAGGCATGGAGCCAACTATAATTTAGATATAAAAATTAATAACAGTATCTGCAAAACAATGCAAAATACTTAAACTAATAAAACAAATATTTAAGGAGGTTGATATGTCAAAAAATTATTTTCAACGAATCAACGAACAAACCGAAACCCGCTTATGGATTAATAATCCAAATAAAGAAGAAGTGCAAAAGGCGTTGGGAATCGGTGCGGTAAATTGTACAAGTAATCCTGCTTATGCTTCCAAGCTTTTGCAGAATGAGCCTGAGTACATTAATAAGGTGATTGACGAAGTTATTTTGGAAGAAAATGATTGCG
Source organism: uncultured bacterium (assembly GCA_964437505.1). GTDB lineage: Bacteria > JAHJDO01 > JAHJDO01 > JAHJDO01 > JAHJDO01 > JAHJDO01. The sequence goes on along the minus strand of CAYTGU010000019.1, from coordinate 4,526 downwards.
AAAAAGCTGCGCCTATTGTATATCAGCGTATTGTTGCAAGAGTTATTGATATGTTTATGCCGCTCTACAAAGAAAGTGGAGGGGAAATGGGATTTGTAACTATTCAAGATGATCCCCGTGATGATGATAATGGTGATGCAACTATTAAAAGCGTTTTGAGGAATCGCGAAAAACTGGGAAAAAACTGTATGGCTAAAATCCCAGTTATTCCAGGCAGCTTGAAAGCTTTAGGACTATGCGTAGAAAAGAATATTCCAATTTGTGCAACTGAAGTCTTTTCTATTTCACAAGCAATACATATGTGTGAAATTCACAAAACTGCTGTGAAAAGAACCGGTAATCATCCACCATTTTATTTAACTCATATTACTGGAATTTTTGATGAATATTTAAAGAAAACGGTTGACCGGGAAGGAATCGAGATTTCTCCGGAAATTCTTGGGCAGGCAGGCTGCATAGTTGCGCGTAAGCAATATCGTATAATGAAAGAACGCGGTTATAAAGCAATCATGCTTGGCGGTGGTGCACGTGAACTTAAACATTTTACTGGAGTTGTTGGCGGAAATGCTCATATTACCATTAATTGGAGTACGGCAGCAGAACTTATTGAAGAAGATATGCCGGTAGAATCAAAGATTGGTATTGAAGCTCCGGCAGAAGTAGTAGAAGAATTACTAACCAAGCTTCCAGACTTTAAAAAGGCATACGAAGAAGATGGCTTGAATGTGGATGAATTTGCGCAGTATGGACCTGTTCAACTTTTCAGAAACAGTTTTTTGAATGGCTGGTACACGCTTCTTGCCGCAATAGCCAAACGTAAACATCTTTATGCCTTGTAGTAATGATTCATAATGTTTAGTAAACTAAAATTTTGTGTAAACTTGACAATACTATTTCAAGAAGTTCCCTTTCTTGAACGCTTTGAATATGCGGCCAAGGCTGGCTTTAAAGATGTCGAATTTCTATTTCCGTACAAAGAAGGAATAGATGATATTTACTCAAGAATTACAGATTCTGGACTGAATATTGTTCTTTTCGATGTTCCTCCTGGTGATATACAAGCAGGAGAATTCGGAACCCTATGTCTTCCACATAGAAAAGAATATTTTCACAGTAGTTTTGAACTTGCTTTGAGTGCGCTTGAACGTTTGAATTGCAAAAGACTGAATGTTCTTTTCGGAAATAAAAATTCTCAATTTTCAGCTGAAACGCAAATGGATTGTGCGCTTGAAAACTTGCAATGGACACTGCCTTTAGCGGAACAGGCGGGAGTAACTCTTCTGCTTGAACCGCTAAGTAAAGCGGTTGCGCCAGAATGTATGTTACAAAACACAAAAACCGCGATGCAAATTATTGAAACATTGAATCATCCATCCTTGAAGCTGCAATATGATCTTTTTCACGCGCAACTCAACGAAGGTAATCTACTTAATACTATAAGAAATAATTTTTCTCAAATCGGTCATATACAAATTGCTGATGCTCCAGAACGCCATGAACCGGGTACTGGTGAGATTAATTATAAAAATATTTTCACAAAACTTGTTGAATTAAATTATAATGGATTTATCGGCTTGGAATATATTCCCCGGACTAATTCATTAGAGTCATTCGCATGGTTGCGAAATCAAATTAAATAAAACAAAAGGAGGCTTATTTATGTCTTATCAATTTATCCCAGGTAAAATTTATCGTATGCCAACTCATTTTGGTCCTGCTCTGGGGCCTCGGCAAGGACTAAACAGTAAACGTTATGATGTAAAAAACGACCCTAAGGGTAGAGAATTTATCGTTAGCTATCTGACGAACAAAGAACAACTTGAAGCTTTATGCCCTCCGGGTTTTGAACCCCTTAGCGAACCTGTCGTTACAGTCAACGCAATGTACTTGAAAGAAGTAGAATGGTTAGCTGGTTATGGCTACAATCTACTTGGCGTAAGTTTTCCTGCAAGATTTGATGGTAAAGAAGATCATCTAACTGGGGATTTATTATTGGTTTTATGGGAAAACCTTGCCGATCCGATTTTCACAGGGCGCGAAGAGTTAGGATATGCTAAAATCTATTGTGAACTTCCTGAACCCAGAATATGTAACGGCACAATTCATTGTACTGCAAGTTGGAAAGGGTATAGATTTTTTGACCTAAAACTCAATGATATGGTTCAACTTTCTGATGAAGAGCTCAGGGCACCTAAAACTGCTCCAGTCAGTGATGGTACTTTCCATTATAAATACATTCCTAAGACTGAAGCATGGGGCGAAGATGATGTTGCCTATCCAGTAATGACTCCGGCTGCATGGCCAAATAAAATAGTTGAGAAAAAATGGGTTGGAAGTGGAACGGTTAAATTTCACCATTCAGAATGGGAAGATTTACCTACACAATGTCATGTCGTCAATGGTCTTGCGGATTTAGAAGTCAAAGAAATACGCAGTGCTACTGCAATCCAAACCATAGGCGGAAAAGATCTCTATGACCAAAGAATACTTCGATAACTATAAGGAACATTTTAAAATGAATAAAATGGCAAGAACCGCAGTAACCTGTTGATAGAAATGACCCCGTTCCCCGGACAAAGTGTCGATGAGACAGTAAGCGATAGTTTTGCAAAACTCGAAAAAGCATGGAGAAAATTATGATTGACTGTCATGTACACATAAGAACTAATGCTATACTAAAAAATAATTTTAGAAAGAAATTACAGAATATCGATGGTCAGGGGGCGATAATATTTTCACTACCGCCTGAAACATTTTTTACAACTCAAGGAAAACGACTTTCTGCGGAGCGTTTGGATAATGTTTTAAAATGGTGTGTTGATGAGAAAGATTTCTATCCTTTTTTCTGGTTAGACCCGTTGGCTGTGGATGCCCCGGAACAAATTGAAACTGCATGCAAAAAAGGAATTGCCGGTTTCAAAATCATTTGTGACCGATTTTATCCATCAGATAAAAAAGCAATGAAAATTTTCAGGCTGATTGCGAATAAAGGAAAACCTGTTTTATTCCACTCCGGTATTCTCTGGAATGGCAAAGTCTCATCAAAATATAACCGTCCGCTAGAGTTTGAGTGCCTACTGGAAGTGCCGGAGTTGAGATTTGCGCTGGCACATGTTTCTTGGCCATGGTGTGACGAGTTGATTGCTCTCTATGGAAAATTTCTGAATGCGTTTGCGTTAAACTCTGGAAAATCTTTTGAAATGTTCATCGATACTACTCCTGGGACACCTGTCATATACCGTGAAGAAGTCTTGAAAAAACTTTACACGGCTGGCTACGATATTGAAAACAACATAATTTTCGGGTTAGACTCATACGCAGATGAATATAATTCCAAATGGGCTAAAGAATGGCTTGCCAGAGATAATGAGATTCTCCAGAAATTAGGTTTAAGTAATAAACAAATAGAAAAATACTTTTCCGACAATGTAAAAAGGTTTTTGGGGGTTAATAATTTGCCATTGAGCAGAAAATGCCCTATTGCCGGTGTCAACTAATCGTGGTGGAAAATGAAAATAAAAATCATAAACGAAACTGAAATTACACAGGGACTTGACTTGAAGATAAAAAAAATATTATGCCGCTGTTTCTCGAATGACGCGGAGTTTTTTGCTAAAAGTAGAGCATGGCATGGTTCCACTCCGGCCTGGTCTGTAATTTTAGATGAAAACGACAGTATTGTAGCTCATGTCAGCATAGTAGATCGAACCATAAAAGCAGGATCAATCCTGCTTAGAGTGGCTGGGATACAAAATGTCTCCGTACTTCCTGAATACCGCGGACAAGGGCTTTGCAAAAAAGTCATGCTTGCGGCAATGAAAGAAGCCGGAAAGCGGGATTTTGATGCAGGGCTGCTCTATTGTGTGCCTCAACTGGAGAATGCTTATATAAGGTACGGCTGGAGGCTTTTGTCCAACAAAAAAATCATCAGAATTGATGAAAACGGAAAACATATTCCGTTTCCGGTGAAAAATATCGCGATGTTTTTTCCTCTAAAAATGCAAGAATTTCCAAGAGGTTCCATAAATTTACAAGGTAATGATTGGTAATGTGAAAGTGTATGAGGGCAAGCCGACATATAGTGAAACTAACAAGTAAATAGACTGAAGTCAAAAAGGTAGCAAAATTGTAGAAGAAATAAAAAATTCCGAATCGAATGAAATCGGAATAATGCTGAACGAGGATCACGCCCAATATTTTTACGTTCATGCGGGTGAGAAATTGATGTGTAAGAATTAAAAACAATCCTGCACGCACTACTTGACTGTGGTTTTCTTGAAAAGAAAAATCGTGGGGGTCTACTAGTGGAAATGACCACATTCCCCGGCAAAACTGTTGATTACACCGTAAAAGATAATTTTGAAAGGCTTCAAAGGGCATGGGAAAAAATTTAATTTCTGAATAGGAGAGAGACATGGGTATTAACAATTACGTTCGCAAAGCATTGCTTGAAAGAAAGGTAACATTTGGTACTTGGATACAGTTTGACCATCCCGGTATTGCGGAAATCCTTGCCAATGCAGGCT
>CAYTGU010000018.1:0-23049 GCA_964437505.1 uncultured bacterium | reverse complement strand
TGTTCCCATCGCATAATATAGCTACCGATTGATTAATTAAAATATTTTCCATAATTATCTATAACCTTAATTATTAAACAGTCACTTCTGCTTTAATGTTATTATGCCTCAAATTGCCTAAAACATCAACAAAAATAGACGAATTTAATCCCCTTACTTGTGTACTGTTTTGATTTATAGTATATTTAATTAGCTATTTTCAGATTAAAAGAGGTTTGATTATGATTTTTGAATTGTCCGTTAAGAGCCATAAAAGAGAGGAATTTATTAATATTACTTTAGATATTGAAAAGAAAGTTAAAGAATCCGGAACAAGTAGCGGTCTCTGTCATATATTTATCCCTCATACTACAGCTGGTGTTACTATAAACGAGGGGGCTGATCCGGATGTTCTAAGGGATTTAGAATACGGTCTGGACAGATGCGTTCCTTATGAAGGCAGGTATCATCATGCAGAGGGCAACTCTCCAGCTCATATAAAGTCAAGTATAGCAGGCTGCAATAAAACAGTTTTTATAGATAATGGGCACCTTGTGCTTGGAACATGGCAGTCCATTTATTTCTGCGAATTTGACGGGCCAAGAACAAGGCGAGTGCTGGTTAAGATAGTAGAAAGTAAGGAGTAGGCAGTGAATAGAATAGAAAAAAGCAAAAAAAATATAGCAACAAGGAAAAGATTAACTTTTTTCCTTTTCCCTTTTTCCTTCTTTCTTTTTACTCTTTGCATCTCAGGATGTTCCACGCAAAGATGTCTTATTAGAAATTCATATAAGCCAAATGCAAAACTTTATATAAATCCATGTGTTAAGCTCAGAAATTACGAGATAGCATATATACAGAGGCCGGGGAAAAACGGTAAAAACCTAACAGCAGACGATAGAATAATGCGAAACTATATAAGGGGACAGATTAGTATCGCTTTTGAAAGAGCTGGCTTTTTGAAATCTGTTACATATGATAAAAAAGCGCTAGGTAAACCCAATGCGCTAAAAGTTACATCTAATTTTACGGTTGATTATGGAAACCAGTTATGGCGGTCTCATCTTGGGTTTCTGGGCTTTGGTAAAACAAAAATCCTGTTGGAAATAAAATTAAAGGATGCAAAAACAAATACTATTCTCTCAAAATATAAAGACTCCTTGATAGGAACAGGCTGGGAATCTATAGCAGGTGGAAACCCAATGTTTCTCATAAAAGAAGACGCAAGAAAAATAGTCAGGTCTTACGTTGATCTATTGAAGAGGGTTTGGAAAAAAACCAGTTAAAAAAAATTGACTTTACCCACCAAACTTAGATTTAAACTTCTCCATAAAGCTCCTGCGTATAGGAGTTAAATTCTCACCACTTATCTCAGCAAACTTTCTAAGAAGTCCCTCCTGCTCATCATTCAGTTTTACCGGTGTTTCAACTATGACCCTAACTAGTTCATCTCCTTTACCATATCCGTGTAGACTTGGAACGCCCTGCCCGCGTAAGCGAAACACTTTCCCTGACTGTGTGCCTGGGGGGATCTTCATCTTCGCTTTGCCTTTAAGAGTGGGAACATCTATTTCTGCACCTAGCGTTGCCTGTGTTATGCCTATAGGAACTTCACACAGGATATTGTCATCATGCCGAGTAAAAAGCTCATCATCCTCTACATGAATTACTACGTATAGATCCCCAGGACTTCCTCCTCTTGTCCCAGCTTCTCCTTCCTCCCTGACCTTTAACTGGGAACCCGTATCAACTCCAGGAGGTATCTTAACAGTAAGTTCACGAGGCTTATTTACTCTTCCAGTACCTCTGCAGGTCTCGCACGGATCCGTTATTACCGTGCCCTCTCCGCCGCATCTGTCACATGCTCTGTTTATACTAAAAAATCCCTGAGAATAGCTTACCTGTCCACTGCCTCCACATTGAAGACAATTGATCCGTTTTGTTCCCTTTTTGGCGCCGGATCCATTGCATACCTCACATGTTTGTGGTCTGGAGATACGGATCCTTCTATCTATACCGAATGCGGCTTCCTTTAGGGTAATCTGCAGATCATATCTAAGATGTTCTCCTCTGTTATGTGCTCCTCTTCCCCCTGTGCCTTGAGAACCCCTGCCAAAAAATCCTTCAAATATATCCCCGAAATCACTGAATACATCACTGCTGAATATGTCTGAAGCATTTCTGAACCCGCTAAAACCTCCTCCTTCTAAGCCGCTATGTCCGAACTGATCATAGGTTGCTCTTTTTTGAGGATCACTCAGTACTGCATAAGCCTCAGAAGCCTCTTTGAATTTTTCTTCAGACTCTTTATTTCCCTGATTCTTATCAGGATGATATTTATGTGCGAACTTCCTATAAGCACGCTTTATCTCATCTATTGCAGCGTGCTTGTCAACACCAAGTATTTCATAATAGTCTCTTTTGGCAGCCACTATTTATTCTTACCGTTGTCTTTCGTATTATCTTTCTTATCTTCTCCTTCTACCTTATAGTCCGCATCTATTACATCTTCTTCCTTCTCGGACTTTTTCTTTTCTTGCTTTGGTCCTGCCTGTGGTCCTGCCTGTGCCTGACCTCCTGCACCTGCTTGCTGCTCTTTTGCAGCCTGCTGATACATGACTTCAGCCAGCTTATGAGCAGCTTGTTGCAGGCTTTCAGAAGTCTTTTTCATCTGCTCAATATCATTAGCCTCTAAAGCCTTTTTAGCTTCGTCCAGAGCAGATTGTATCTTACCTTTCTCAGATGCGTCTATCTTATCTCCATGATCCTTCAGGGATTTTTCTGTTGTATAAATCAAAGAATCCAATTGATTGTGAACTTCAACTGCCTCTTTTTTCTTCTTATCCTCTTCTGCATGGGACTCGGCATCCTTAACCATCTTTTCTACCTCTTCTTCACTCAAACCCCCGGAGGACTTTATTACAATTGATTGTTCCTTGCCTGTAGCTAAATCCTTGGCAGATACATGTGTAATTCCATTTGCATCAATATTAAAACTTACTTCTATTTGAGGCACTCCTCGCGGAGCAGAAGGTATACCTACCAGATCAAACCTGCCGAGAGTTTTATTATACTGCGCCATTTCCCGCTCTCCCTGCAACACATGTATGTTCACAGCAGGCTGATTATCCGCAGCAGTGCTGAATATCTGAGATTTCTTTGTCGGAATAGTTGTATTTCTTTCTATAAGTCTTGTGCAAACTGCTCCCAATGTTTCGATTCCGAGAGAAAGAGGTGTAACATCAAGAAGCGTTACATCTTTAACCTCTCCTGAAAGCACACCGGCCTGTATAGCAGCTCCAACAGCAACAACCTCGTCAGGGTTAACGCCCTTATAAAGTTCTTTGCCAAAAAACTGCTTTACAGCTTCCTGAACCTTTGGAGACCTTGTCTGCCCGCCAACTAATATTACATGATCAATATCCTTTGTTTCCATTTTTGCATCAGCCAGCGCTTGTTTACACGGACCAATCGTGCTGTCTACAAGGGCTTGCGTCAGTTTTTCTAGCTGTGCGCGCGTAAGTGTTATATCCAGATGCTTTGGTCCGCTTTGGTCCGCTGTTATGAACGGAAGGTTTATATTCGCTGTCTGAGCAGTAGAAAGCTCTACTTTTGCCTTCTCAGCGCCTTCTCTTAATCTCTGCATTGCCATCTTGTCATTACTCAAATCCATACCATTGGACTTTTTAAATTCACTGACCAGCCAGTCAAGGATTTTCTGATCAAAGTCATCTCCGCCTAATTTAGTATTACCATTAGTTGCCTTAACCTCAAAAACCCCATCTCCAATATCAAGTATGGATATATCAAATGTTCCTCCGCCGAGATCGTACACTGCAAGAATCTGCTCCTTTTTTTTATCGAGCCCATATGCCAGAGAAGCCGCAGTCGGCTCATTTACGATTCTAAGCACTTCAAGCCCTGCAATCTTTCCCGCATCCTTGGTAGCCTGTCGCTGACTATCATCAAAATAAGCGGGAACAGTAATGACCGCTTTTTCAACTTTATCTCCCAGATAGCTCTCTGCATCCTGTTTGAACTTCTGGAGTATTGCAGCAGAGATCTCAGGAGGGGTATATTCCTTATCACCTGCCTTTACCTTTGTCTTTAGTCCCATCTTTCTCTTTATTGAGCTTATTGTATTCTCCGGATTTGACACTGCCTGCCTTTTAGCAATCTGGCCAACTAATCTTTCTCCTGTTTTTGATATTGCTACAACAGACGGCGTAGTTCTGCTTCCTTCTGCATTAGCGATGACAACAGGTTTTCCCCCTTCCATAACCGCCATGCAGGAATTAGTCGTTCCTAAATCAATACCTATTACTTTACCCATCACCAGTCCTCCTTTTTTATTTCATTATTTATTTTGTTTTTTTTGACACTTTTACAAGAGATGGCCTTATAACCTTTCCATGCAGCTTGTAACCTGTACTGACTTCTTCAACTACTGTGTCTTCAGGGTGTTTATCAGTTTCTACCTGCATAACCGCCTCATGCTTATCAGGATTAAATTGAGTACCACAAGACCCTATCTCTTCCAGTCCGTTTTGTCTCAAGATATCCTCAAATTGCTTTAAAACCAGTTTAATGCCCTTTTTAAGGTCTTTGATATTATTCGTCTTATCTGCTGAGTCTACTGCTCTTTTAAAATTATCAACAACAGGTAATATCTCATTGATTAATTTCTCATTTGCAAATTTAGCAAGAGATTCATATTCTCTTGCAGTCCTCTTTTTGAAATTATCAAACTCTGCCTGCAGCCTTAAAAGCTGATCATGCCTTTCATCACATAAACCGGATTTTTCTTCCAGCTTCTTCAGTTCTTTCACTGTATATTTTATTTTTTTTTGCGCCTTCATTTTCCCTTTCCGTCTATTCAAGTAAGAGATCTGTCATAATATCACTAAGTTTACTTGCAGTATAATTTAATTTACTCATTACTCTTGAATATGCCATTCTTCTGGGCCCTATTACGCCTAATGATCCCATTGGAGATCCAAATAGGCTATATTTTATGGTAAGCAAACTACAATTCTCTATGTCGCTGTCCGCTGTTTCCCTGCCAATAAGAACTTTTATCCCGTTGCTGTCAATGGGCATATTAAGAATCTTTGATAAATACCTTGTATTCAATGCCCTGAACATAGCCTGCGCTTTATTAATATCACTAAATTCCGGATACTGCATAAGATATTCATAGCCATCAATGAAAACCGTTTTTTCTTCCTCAAAAGAAAGAATGACATCTAGTATATCCATCACACAGTCATATACTGTTTCATCAAGGTGGGAATATTTCTCTTTAAAAATCTCTCTAAAATCTGAGCGTATATGAATAAAGTCAAGCCCTTCCAGATTCTCATTCAGAAATGCACATATCCTTTGCAGATCAGGGCCAGATACTTCATCCCTAAAGCAAACCACCTTTTTCTTCATATCGCCTGACTGCATAATAATAATAATCATAATTCTGTGGCCTTGAAGAGCTATAAGCTCTAAATGTTTGAATGTCCCGCTATCATGAAATCTTGGCAGTTCTGCGAATCCCATATAGCTGGTTGTAAAAGACAACAGCTTTATTGTCTCTTTAATTATTGACTCAATATCATAATTAAGGCTTGAATATGCATCGTCTATAAAGTTTTTTTCTTCGTCTGTAAGCAGTTCTGTCTTTATAAGATAATTAACATAAAAGCGGTACCCTTTATCCGTAGGAACCCTCCCTGCAGAAGTGTGAGGCTGTATCAAATACCCTTGCTCTTCTAATTTTACCAAAATATTCCTGACGGTAGCTGACGATACGTTTAATTTGTAAGCCTTAACCAGTTTTTGAGAAGCAATAGGCTCTCCAGTATTAATATATGAATAAATTGCCACTTTTAAAATATCTGCTTCTCTGTTGCCACCTATTGTTTTCCCAATCATTTCAGCTCCTTTTTTAGCACTCTAAAGCCGAGAGTGCTAAACCTAAGCATAAAATAGCAATTAGAGTGAGTTTTGTCAAGCCGAAAAAATCACATTGATGACTGCGTATATTCAGTTTACCCCGTTAGAGAGCAGGGCACAAGATATTGTGCCCCTACGGATGAATCTTGACGTGTGATTTTGGAAACTGTAGGGGTTCAATATTTTGAACCCAATTTCGTTTGTCATTCTGCCGTTCGTATTCTTTGGCTTTAGCTGGCGATTATCTGTAGATTTGGTGATAGAAAGAATTTTGTTAACGATTGCGGCAAATCTTGTTGAGAGATTTGGGATAAAGGACGATGTATCGTTTTTACCAAGGATAACCAGCTTTATGAAGTTCTTCTTCCATAGCTTTCATCATTTCAACTGTGTCTTTTCCTAATTTCTTTCCCATTTTCTGTGCTTCTGTTAGATCTTTAACCGGCTCTTTTGTATTCGTAATTTTGATAAGTTTGTCTATAAATTTTAATTGCTTTACTTTGTCTTTTTCTATATTTGTATAAATTTCCACTAACAATAGTGTATTTGTTTCTGCCAGAGAGTTAACTTTATTTCTTAAATCAACATTCATCTTTCCTAATAACATAAAAGCTTCGCCGAAGTCTTTTACCCAATCAGCCGATCCTTCTGCCAAAGCTCCCTGCCCTTCTGCTAAAACTACATTTTGCTTTAATATAAGTCTGGTATTCTTTAATACCGCTTCTCCTTGCTTACTAATTTTTATCTGCTTTACTGCTATAACTGAAATCATAACAGCAATATATATTAACAGAAGTATCTTTGCATTGCGCTTAACAAAATCTATTGCTCGTTTAATCTTCATTTTATCTCCTTAAATATCTGTTCTAGTTTTTTTATCATTTGCAACCTTCACGGTTTGTTATATCATCTTTTAAAACAATTCCTCTCCACAATCTTTACAATATATTTTTGGAATATCATATATCTATTGCGGAGGATTACACCTTTTACAAGGTCTATATAGCTTTCGTGCTTCGCTTAACCTCATTGGAATTTTGGATTTTCTGAGATAACTACAACTGCCTCTATGATAACATTGGCCTGTTCGAGTAACATAAACTATAGGATCGTTCCCATTTACGGCAAGTAATGCTTTTGCTGATAATGAAGGAACATAATCTGATGACAGACTTTCCGCTTTATCTGAGTTATGGGTATTTACAATAGTTCCTTCCACTGTTTTTGTGTTAGGGTGTCCTTCATCCCAAATCGCTGTGCCTAATGGATTGAAAACAATAGCCTTTATGTCTTCCCAATTAGTATCACCATCATTAGGAAATGGAATATCATTACAAACTTCCAGAGCATAATCTCCTGTCTGCTCATCCATAATTATTGTTTCGCCAATGCTTTTTTTAGCTGTAACTTTCTGATCAGCCAGGACAGTCGGGATCGTGAATGCCAAGACTAATGTCACTATTAATGCCAATTTCAACAACTTCATATTTATCTCCCTTTTATGTTGAAAATTTTTTGATTCTTTTTAGACAGGTTTGTTTTCCCAAAGCTTGCATTACATCAAATATTGGCGGGCTTGCAGCGCGTCCAGTAAGCGCAACTCTTACAGGATGAATAACTTGCCCGGCTTTCAGTTCTTTTTTCTCAATAAACTCTCTTACTACGCTCTCAAGTGTTTCGATATCAAATGATTTTATTCCTTCTATTACTTTGCGCAATTCCTGCAGCATTTCCGGGATACCATCCTTCTTTAAAAACTTGCGAACTGGTTTTTCTTCATATATGGGTTCATTGAAGAAGTAATTTATAAGCTGTGGAATTTCGGAAAACTTTTTGAGACGTTCCTGGATTAATCCAACTACTTTAAAAACTTTGCCGATGTTACAAGCGTCAATGTCTTTTATAATATTCGCCTTCTTTAACTCTTCCATGGCAATATCTGCCAATTCACCCAGGGGCATTTTTCTTATATATAAACCATTCATCCAATCAAGCTTCTGGCTGTCAAAAACAGCATTTCTGTCATTTATCTTTTCTATTGAAAAACTCTCTATAATTTCATCTCTGCTCATAACTTCACGATTATCTCCGGGAGCCCAGCCAAGCAGGATAAGAAAGTTAAGCAATGCATGAGAAAGATACCCCATATCTCTATATTCAAGAGGGGAAGCTGCGCCATGGCGTTTGCTCAATTTTGCCTTATCAGTCCCCAGAATTAAAGGGATATGCGCAAATTCAGGAGAATTAATTCCTAATGCCTTGTATATAGCAATCTGCTTCGGTGTGTTTGAAATATGGTCATCTCCTCTTATAACATGAGTTATCTTCATTTCTATATCATCAACAACACACGCAAAGTTATACGTTGGACCAGCATTGGATTTAACAATAACAAAATCATCCAGAACGGAATTCTCAATGGATATTTTCCCGTGAATGAGGTCTTTAAATTCTGTAGTACCGGCAGTAGGAACTTTGAATCGCAGAACATGTTTTATGCCCCGAGAGGTTAGATGCTCGATTTCTTCTTTGCTTAAATTCCTGCATTTACCGTCATATCTGGGCGGCAGTTTTTGCTTTTGCATCTGATGCCGCATCTCTGCAAGTCTTTCAGTAGTGCAGAAACATGGGTAAATCATATTTTTCTTGATCAATATATCTATGTACTTTTTATATTTATCCAGTCTCTGCATCTGATAATAAGGTCCGAAATCCCCTCCAACATCAGGCCCTTCGTCCCAGTCAAGCCCAAACCATCTTAAGCTTTCAAATATTGAATTTACCGATTCCGGAGTTGAGCGCTCTTTGTCAGTATCCTCTATCCGGAGTATGAATTTCCCTCCAGTATGCCTTGCGAAAAGCCAATTAAATATGGCAGTCCTTGTATTGCCAAGATGAAGAGAACCTGTTGGGGATGGAGCGAAACGAACTCTTACATTCTTTAAATCAGCGTTGTTGTTATGCATATGACTACTTCCGTCTTAATATTAATGTCTCTTTTATGCTTAAATAAATATCCTAGAATTGGAATATCTTTTAATAGAGGAATACCGTGTTCAATAGTCTTTTTGCCCTCTTTAAAGAGCCCTCCTATAACCAGAGTATCCATATCCTTCATGCTCACAGTTGTATCAGTTGATCTATTGCTAAAAACCGGCGTGTCATATTCGCCCTTATATCCTATAATATATTTTACCTCCGGTTTTACGTTCAGAACAATTAGTCCATTATTTCTAACATGAGGTGTAACAGTCAGGGTTATGCCTGTCTGCAGAAAATCAGTTGTAAAATATTGTGTCCCTGCTCCTACTCCTGCTGCTCTCTTATCATAATTTTCTTTTCTATAGGGTATATTATCTCCGGATGTGATAATTGCTTTTTTATTATTGAGAACAACTACCTTTGGCCGCGCAACTACCTTTGCTCTGCCTTCACTAACCAGAGCGTCTATTGTTGCAAAAAGAGCGTCTCTCCTGTATTTGTCTCCCAGAAGGCCTCTTACTATAAGTTCTGTTCCTCTTGTTTCTTTTACTGCTGTGTTTAGTGTATGTCCGATAGTTGCAGTTACGGACGGACGAGTAAGGCTCCAGTCAATGCCTATTTCGGTTTCCTTATCATAGCTGACTTCAAATATTCGCGCTTCAATAAGCACCTGAGGCACTTTTATATCAATATTTTCAATAAGTTTCCTTATGCTTCTAATGTATGAAACCGTATCAGTTACTATTAATTGAGATTTATCAGTATAAACCTGTACTCTGCCTCTTGATGAAAGCTCATTTTGAACAATTGTCTTTGCTGTAGCAGGATCAATATGCTGTAAGGGAAATATAGCCGTTATAAAATCATCAGGCAACATCTTCTTCAGCATTTCCTCATTGATATTTGTCCCGGTTCCTTTTGATAAAGGATTGTCAAACTCCTGAGAAGTTATATCAATAACACTTGGAGTTTGTAAGCTTAGATCCTGTTTTTTAGATGCTGTAAGTGTGATTGTAATTTCAACATCTCCATTTTGCTCCTTGCTGACAGTATTAACAGTTACCGTTTTACTTGTGATTACGTCAATCAGCGTAGAATATACAGGAGTGCCGTCATTCGTTGTCTGCATAGCTGGATTTGAGATACTTCCTGAAATTCTGGATATCTTTAGGTCTGATATAAGCTTGTTTTTTTTATGACAAAAGCCTGTTTTCTTTGCCGGATTCACTCCATCCAGATAGATTTTTGTCTTTCTCTCTAATTGCCCAGTTTCTATGGATATTGTTTTTGATTGATCAAATGAACCATTAATCCCTTCATCTTTAGCAAGCTCTATCTCTATTTTAGATATCTTGCTATCAATATCTGTTACCGTTATTTCAGATATATCCCCCGTCCATAAATCCTCAGAGAAACAAATTCCGCCTGACATAACAGCAACCATTCCGATGAATATCGAGCCCAATATCCTAAGAACATTTTTATTTAACATAAAACCTCCATCTGATTATAGAAGACGATTTTGCAAACTTATACTGCTTAAAGTATTCCTGATATGATTGAAAATACTTCCTTTCAGAAGACACATCTACAATTCTTCCATCACTGTCGTAACTTAACAGGTATACTGTTCTATATCCCTGTTCCTTATTGAGATTTTTTATGCTCATATTAACAGTGTATTTTGTCCCTTCCTTCCATGTGCTGATAATTGTCAACTTTACATTCGGACCCTTTGCTTCCTCAGGAAGTATTCTCTCAAGTTCCGTATCTATCTTTCTTGCCAACGGCGGTCTTTGGAATACTGCGATTTCAGGAACGGATATTTCAGAAGTATTTATCTCCGCATATGCAAAAGCGGAGGTAAAAAGAAAAATTATAAAAAGAAATATTTTCATACTTAAAAAAGTTCTTTTTGGTCAGCTTCCTTATTTGGCATAACGCCAAGGTGTTTATATGCAGCCGTAGTTGCTTTTCTACCACTTGGTGTACGTTTGATAAATCCCTGCTGTATGAGATATGGTTCATAAATCTCTTCTATTGTGTCCTGTTCTTCACCTATAGCGACAGCAATTGTTCCTGCTCCTACAGGTCCCCCATTAAACTTATGAATGATTGTTTCAAGGATTTTTTTGTCCATATCATCCAATCCGTATTTATCTACTTCCAGCATTGCTAAAGCCTTATCAGCAACCTCATTAGTAATCTTCCCATCTGCTTTTACTTGTGCGTAGTCTCTTACACGTCTAAGCAATCTGTTGCCTATTCTTGGTGTGCCGCGTGACCTTTTTGCAATTTCCATAGCTCCTTCAGGTGTTATCTCAACACGAAGAATCTTTGCAGAGCGAATGATAATATCATATAGATCTTCCTGTCCGTAAAACTCCAATCTGGACACGATGCCGAATCTGGATCTCAGAGGAGAAGTAAGAAGTCCTGCGCGCGTTGTTGCTCCAATAAGTGTAAAAGAAGGAAGATCAAGCTTTACTGACCTTGCGCTTGGGCCTTTGTCAATCATAATGTCTATCTTATAGTTCTCCATAGCCGGATACAGATATTCTTCTACAACATGACTAAGCCTATGCACCTCGTCTATGAATATAACATCTCCATCGTCTAGATTTGTGAGAACGCCAGCCAAATCACCAGCTCTCTCAATAACAGGGCCGGAAGTAGTTCTAATATTTACATCCATAGTTCTGGCAATTATGTTTGCGAGTGTTGTTTTTCCAAGTCCAGGTGGCCCATATAAAAGGACATGGTCAAGTGATTCGTTTCTCTTTTTTGCAGCTTGAATGCAGATCTGAAGATGTTCCTTGATTTTATTTTGACCGACAAATTCCTCAAACCTTTCAGGACGCAGAGTAAGGTCAAACTCTTTATCTTCGTCCCGCAGATTTGGAGTTGTTATTTTGTTTTCCATATAATACAACTATAATGGATTTATCGGGAAAACACAACGAGATTATCAATGAGAAGGCAGATAAAACTCCTGTCATTTGGAGCTTGATTTGTTTAGCAAAATATCCTACATTTAATAATATCAACATGTATGATATTATGTTGATAAAAATATAAGGAGGTAATTCGCAGATGGACTTTAAGGGTAAATCAATAGTATCTATACGAGATATCTCTAAGAAGGAAATTCTGCACATATTAGAGGTAGCCAACGGCATGGAAGAGAACCCCAAGCATGAGCTGTTTAAAGGCAAGGTGATGGCAAGTCTGTTCTTTGAACCTTCAACAAGAACAAGATTAAGCTTTGAATCGGCAATGAAAAAATTAGGAGGAGAAGTAGTGGGTTTTGCTGAAGCCGGCGTCTCTTCAGCTAAAAAAGGGGAATCCTTAAGTGACACCGTTAAGACAGTGGAACATTACAGCGACGTAATCGTAATGAGACATCCGCTGGAAGGCACGGCCAGATTAGCATCTGAAGTAGTATCCATTCCTGTATTAAATGGTGGAGACGGAGCTAATCAACATCCGACCCAAACCCTTCTTGACCTGTACACAATGCTCAAGACACAGAAAAAATTAGAGGGCTTGGAGGTTGCTATGGTAGGCGATCTGAAATACGGAAGGACTGTACACTCATTAGCAATAGCATTGGCCCAATTTAAGTGCCGGATGTATTTTGTGTCCCCTGATTCGTTAAAGATGCCAGATTATATTATAGAAGAACTAAAGGAAAAAGATATTGAGTATTCTGAACATAAAGAGATCAAGGAGATTATGGATAAGGTGGACATACTCTATATGACACGCATACAGAGAGAGCGATTCTCTGACCCGTCAGAATATGAAAAGGTAAAGAATGTCTATGTGCTGACAAAAGATATTTTGGCTGACGTAAGACCAAATTTGAAGATAATGCATCCTCTCCCCAGAGTTAATGAAATTGCAGCAGAGATTGACGCCACTCCCTATGCGGTATATTTTCAGCAGGCAGCGAATGGTATATTCGTAAGGCAGGCATTAATAGCGCTTGTTTTAGGCGCAGTAAAGTGAGGTGACAATTATGACAGGTAAAAAAGTTAAGAGAGTAGCCGCAATACAGAATGGAACTGTTATAGATCATATTCCTTCAGAGGCAACATTTAAGGTTTTACAGATTTTAGACTTAGGTAATAAATCAATTACCGTAGGGAATAATCTATCATCAAAAAAGATGGGTTTAAAGGGGTTGGTTAAGATTAACAATAAGATATTAACAAAGGAAGAACTAAACAAAATAGCGATTGTCAGTCCACAAGCCATAGTATCTACGATTAAGGAATATGAAGTTAAGGACAAATTTTGCGTAGAACTGCCTGAGGTTTTAGAAAATGTTCTAAATTGTTTTAATCCAACATGCATAACCAGAAATGAAGAAGTTCTCACAAAATTCTATGTAGTGGGAAAGAGACCTTTAAAGATTAGGTGTCATTATTGCGAACGCAGCTTTAAAAAGGATGAGATATTAATTAAGTGAGGCAATGTAAAATGGATTTATTAACACTGAAAGAGTGGAATTCGGAAATAATAAAACAGGTGATAGATAAAGCTATTGAGATTAAGAACGATAAGCAGGGATACTATGATATTCTTAAAAATAGGACTATGATTATGTATTTTGAAAAAGCCTCTACCAGAACAAGGTTGAGTTTTGAGGCTGCTATGACGGAATTGGGTGGACACGCTATATTCCTGGACAAAAGAACTTCACAGGTGTCTATCTCCGAATTAAAAGATGAAATTCGCGCCATGGCAAGATACGCGGATATCATAATGGCTCGGGTAAAAAAGCACAAGACACTGGTTGAGATGGTGGAGAATATCGATATACCTGTAATAAATGGCTGTTGTGAAAAATATCATCCATGTCAGGCACTGGGTGACGCAATGACAATGATTGAACATGAAGGAGATTTGAGAGGGAAGAAACTAGTATGGTTAGGCATAGCCAATAATGTATCTAACAGTCTGCTAATGACGTGTGTAAAATTAGGTGCTAAGGTGACTTTATGCATACCGGAAAAAGACCCCGATGCTATAGACTCAAACTTAGAAGAAAAGGCTAAGAAGACAGGTTTGTACGAAGAAACAACGGATTTAAGTGAAATAAGGGATGCGGATTTTGTATATACCGATACATGGATTAATATGGAATTTATTGCCGATCCAAACTTTGCGGCCGAAAAGGAACGCAGGGTTAAAGCTCTTACACCTTTCCAATTGAATAAATCTTTATTAGATAAGTACGGCTGTAAAGCAAAATTGATGCATTGTATGCCATGTCATATAGGCTACGAAATTACAAGAGACGCAATTGAACATCCCAATTCAATAATCTTTGACCAGGCAGAAAACAGGTTGCATTTGCAGAAAGCGGTTATATTAAAATTGTTAGCTAAATTCTAACCCTGCTGCTATCATGACAGACCCTGACACAGCTTCTGAAGCAAAACAATATCTGCAGGGAAGAAGGATAGCGGTCCGGATGTAATGGATAAAAAGGTTGTAGATTATTTTGAAGAACGTTAAGATAAAAACAAAAGGGGTAAAGAGAGATGATCGAAACAAATCTGTTTAAAATTACACAGAACCAATTAGATGAAGCTGTTGAGAAGTTAGGTCTCAATAGGGCTGCCCATGAACTTCTTCGGTGGCCTCAACGAGAATTTAAATTTACACTTCCAGTAAAGATGGATGATGGGACTACCAAGATCTTTCATGGATATAGGATCCAATATAACTCAGCTCTCGGTCCGACAAAGGGAGGAGTACGCTGGCATCCTGAAGAAAATATGGATACTGTACGCGCCCTAGCTGCATGGATGACATGGAAATGTGCTCTTGTAAATATACCTCTTGGGGGAGGGAAAGGCGGTATAACCTGTAATCCCAAGAAACTGTCTGAAAGAGAAAAGGAGCACATGGCGAGGGCTTACATCAGAGCTATTGCTAGTCACATTGGTGTTCATAAGGATGTGCCTGCTCCTGATGTTTACACAACACCACAGATTATGGCGTGGATGATGGATGAGTACGAGGCTATAGTTGGAGAATCTCATCCTGGCATGATCACAGGCAAGCCGCTGTCCTTGGGAGGCAGTGAAGGTCGTAGAGACGCAACAGCTCATGGTGCTGTTCTTACTGTAAGAGAAGCATGCAAAGCTCTTGGTACTGATTCTAAAGGAACCTTTGCAATTCAAGGTTTTGGAAATGCAGGACAATTCGCAGCCACGCTTCATCCGGAAATATTAGGAGGAGGAAAACTTATTGCAGTATCTGACTCAAAGGGAGGAATATATAAGGAATCAGGAATTAATCCCAGAGATATAGTGGATCATAAGCTAAAAACAGGAAGTGTAGCTGATTTTCCCGGGACAAGTCCTATCAGCAATAAAGAGATTATTGAACTTGATGTTGATGTTTTTTATCCTGCTGCTCTGGAGAATGTCATTACTGAGAAAAACGCACAGAATATCAAAGCCAGAATAATCTGCGAGCTTGCAAATGGGCCTACAACTCCTGAAGCAGACGCAATACTTTATGCAAAAGGCGTTCACATTATACCTGATTTTCTTGCCAACGCTGGAGGAGTAACTGTCAGCTATTTTGAACAGGTTCAAAATACATATAACTATTACTGGACTTTGGAGGATGTGCATAAACAGCTGGATGACAAAATGACCACTGCTTATCACTCAGTATATAAAATGCATAAGGAAAAGAATGTTCATATGCGTTTAGCTGCATATATGATTGCTGTTTCACGCGTTGCTGAGGCTGTAAAACTTAGAGGCTGGATATCGTGACTAGAAGGCGTTATCTATGTAGTCGGTCATGGCAACTTGTTTGGACATTAAGCTAATATTTGATACCATACGCAAGAGTATAAAGGAAGAAAATTGTTATGTTAAAGAAAATAGAGTGCATTGTTCAGCCGTTTAAATTAAAAGAGATAAAAGAAGGCTTCAGAGAAATAGCAATTGATGGAATGACGATCACTGAGGTAAGTGGTTGTGGAAAACAAAAAGGGCACCTGAAAAATGTTAAAAGTAATGAGTCTATTAATTTTTTACCAAAAGTGAAAGTAGAGATTGTTACTGAGGAGGAAAGGGTTGAGGATATAATTGATGTAATACAAAGACTTGCAAGAACAGGGCAGATTGGCGCAGGCAAGATATTTGTATTACCTGTTGAGGACGTACTACGTGTTAGGACAAGAGAAAGAGGAAGAAGTGCGATAGAATAATAACTAATGGGGATAAATGATGGCGTTTAATCTGTGGCACAATGCCTTAAAGCTTCTTGATAACGTAGCAGAAAAGGTAAATCTGGACGAAGTAGCACATAAGAGACTTAGTAAATGTGCGAGAGAGTTAACGGTTTCTATTCCTGTAAGATTGGATAATGGTGGTTTTGAGGTGTTTACCGGTTACAGGGTTCAGCATAATACACATCGCGGGCCGGCTAAAGGCGGAATTAGATTCCATCAGGATGTAACTCTGGATGAAGTCAAAGCATTAGCAATGCTTATGACATGGAAGTGCGCTGTTGTTGGTATCCCATACGGTGGCTCAAAGGGCGGAGTTATCTGTGATCCTTCTAAGATGTCAATAAGAGAGATAGAAAGACTTGCAAGAAGATATACTTCTGAAATAATAATGGTAATAGGTCCTGAAAAAGATATTCCAGCTCCCGATATGAATACAAATCCTCAAATCATGGCATGGATAATGGATACATACAGTATGGATAAAGGCTATGTTGTTCCCGGTGTAGTAACAGGGAAACCGATATCTGTAGGCGGTTCTCAGGGGAGGGAAGAAGCTACGGGAAGAGGTGTGACGTACACAGCATTGAATACACTTAAGCATTTTAATATGGATATAGAGGATACATCTATCGTTATTCAAGGATACGGCAATGTTGGAAGAGCAACTGCAGAATTGCTTTATAAGGAGGGATGCAAGATCATAGGCGTTGGTGATGTTTATGGAAGCATCTATAATCCTCAAGGATTAGATATAACAAAGCTTAGTAAGCATTTTGCTGACACAGGTAGTGTGATTAAATATAAGGATGCAGATTCTATAGAGAATAAGGATCTACTGGAGTTGAAATGTGATGTTTTGATACCTGCTGCTTTAGAAGGACAGATAAGAAAAAACAATGCAGGGAAAATTAAATCAAAGATCATTATTGAAGCAGCTAACGGTCCTATAACTCCTGAGGCAGATAATATACTGAAACAGAAAGAGATCTATGTAGTTCCTGACATTCTGGCAAATGCAGGCGGAGTAACTGTCTCATATTTCGAATGGGTACAGGGATTACAAAGTTACTTCTGGAGTAAGAGAGAAGTTAACCTTAAACTAAGAGATATTATGACAAAGGCATTTTATGATGTTCTGGCAATATCGGAAAAAGAAAGGGTTGATATGAGAATGGCTGCATATATGCTTGCTGTAGGCAGAGTAGCAGAAGCTATAAAGATAAGAGGATTATATCCATAGACTTAACTTGCATAAATAAAAGAAAGTAGAAGTTATTTCATGCCCAAAAGAACAGATATACACAAAATCCTGATTATAGGTTCCGGACCTATAATTATAGGTCAGGCTTGTGAGTTTGACTATTCAGGCACTCAAGCATGTAAAGCGCTTAAGGAAGAAGGGTATGAAGTGGTGCTTGTAAATTCTAATCCTGCTACTATCATGACAGACCCTGACACAGCTGACAAAACATACATAGAGCCGCTTACTGTAGAAAGCCTTGAAGAAATTATCAAGAAGGAAAAACCGGATGCGCTTCTTCCTAACTTAGGAGGGCAGACAGGACTTAATCTTGCATCCAGCCTTTACAGTTCAGGAGTATTGAAAAGATATGGAGTTGAACTCATTGGCGTTAAAGCAGACGCTATTGAGCGTGGAGAAGACAGGATTGTATTTAAGAAGACAATGAATAAATTGGGTATATCTCTTCCTAAATCTGAGCCATGTTATTCTGTGGAGGAAGCAGAA
The DNA here is from genome assembly GCA_964437505.1 of uncultured bacterium. Classification (GTDB taxonomy): domain Bacteria; phylum JAHJDO01; class JAHJDO01; order JAHJDO01; family JAHJDO01; genus JAHJDO01. Next base: position 5,128 of record CAYTGU010000018.1, on the reverse strand, counting down.
AATATAGTAGAGAAACTTGGATATCCTGTTGTATTGCGACCTGCTTATACATTAGGCGGAACAGGAGGAGGAATTGCCTTTAATGTAGAAGAGCTGAAAACTATTGTAACGAGAGGTCTTGCAGTAAGTCTTGTACATCAGGTCCTGGTTGAAGAATCCGTTTTGGGATGGGAGGAATTAGAGCTTGAGGTTGTAAGGGATCAGAAAAATCAGAAGATTACAGTCTGTTTTATTGAAAATATTGATGCTATGGGCATACACACAGGGGACAGCTTCTGCTCTGCGCCTATGCTCACAGTCCCGCAAGCTTTACAGAAGCGTATGCAGGATATTTCTTATAAGATTGTTGATGCTATTGGTGTTATAGGCGGTACAAATGTTCAGCTTGCGCATAATCTTAAGGATGACAGATTAGTAGTGATAGAGATCAATCCAAGAACATCGCGTTCATCTGCTCTTGCATCTAAAGCGACTGGATTCCCAATAGCTCGTATTTCCACAAAGCTTGCCGTTGGTATTACACTGGATGAGATTCCATACTGGAAGAAAGGAACTCTTGAGAAATATGAACCCAGCGGAGAGTATATAGTAATTAAATTTGCGCGTTGGGCTTTTGAAAAGTTTCCGGGAGCAAAGGATATACTTGGAACACAGATGAAGGCTGTAGGTGAAGTAATGAGCATAGGAAAGACATATAAGGAAGCCTTCCAAAAAGCTATCCGCTCTCTTGAGATAAACAGATGTGGGCTTGGCGGGGCTAAGAACTTTAAAACACTTTCTCTTGAAAGACTAAAAGAGAAATTAGCAACACCTTCCAGCGAACGTGTTTTCCTGATGTATGAGGCACTGCGTAAGGGTATGAGAGTTGAAGAACTCTTTCAAATGACCCATATCGGACGCTGGTTTATTAAAGAGATGAAAGAACTTGTAGAATTCGAGAAAGAATTAATTAGAAACACGTGGAAAAATCTTCCTGACGGGAAATTGGCTAAAGCAAAGGAGTGGGGATTTTCAGATAAATATTTGGCAGGTCTTTTTGAAGTAAGCGAAAAGGAGGTCAGACAAAAAAGAATCGTCATAGGTAAATGCGGATGCTTTGAGGCTGTCCCTGTAAGCGGAGTAAAGAATGCTGCTTATTATTATTCCACTTACAACGGGAAAGACGCAGTGCCTGTATCATCAAAAAAGAAGATAATGATTTTAGGCGGCGGACCTAATAGAATCGGGCAGGGCATTGAATTCGATTATACGTGTGTACACGCAGCTTTTGCTTTGCGGGATGAAGGATATGAGTCAATTATGGTTAACTGTAATCCTGAAACCGTATCTACTGATTATGACACTTCAAACAAGCTTTATTTTGAACCTTTAACAGTTGAAGACGTACTCACAATTTACGAAAAGGAGAAACCAGAAGGTGTTATTGTTCAGTTTGGCGGACAGACCCCTCTGAATATTGCTCAGGAATTAAAGAATAACGGTGTAAAAATTCTTGGGACAACTCCTGAAAGCATACATCTTGCAGAGGATAGAGAGCGTTTTAGAGAAAAAATGATTGCTCTTAATATTCCACAGCCGGATAGCGGGATAGCGCGTTCATTAGATGAAGCGCTTATAACCGCTAAGAAGATAGGATTCCCTCTTATGGTACGCCCATCTTATGTGTTGGGAGGCCGTGGAATGCAAATTCTTTATGATGAAGCCATGCTACGTGATTACGCTATTGAAGCTATTCATGTTAGTCCAGAGCATCCAATGCTTATTGACAGATTTCTTGAGCAGGCTGTAGAGGCAGAAGTTGATGCTGTTTCTGATGGGGAGAATACATTTATAGCATCTGTTATGGAACATATAGAATTAGCCGGTGTTCATTCAGGCGATTCTGCATGTGCTATACCATCAAGAACTATAAAAAAAGAGCACTTAAATATAATAGAGAAGCATACCTCAGCAATTGCAAAAGAATTAAATGTTGTAGGTTTAATGAATATTCAATACGCAATATGTAATGATAAGGTTTATATACTGGAGGCTAATCCAAGAGCTTCACGCACAGTTCCGGTAGTTTCTAAAGTAACAGGCATTCCCATAGCCCATATAGCAACTCAAATAATGCTTGGTAAGAAGATCAGGGATTTCCCTGAACTAAAACCTTGCAAGCTTCCTTATGTAGCCGTTAAAGAAGCGGTTTTCCCATTTAATATGTTTCCGGAAGTAGATCCCTTACTAGGTCCGGAGATGAGAGCTACAGGAGAGGTTATGGGAATCGGCGATACATTCGGACTTGCTTTTTATAAGGCAGCAGAAGCAGCCGGTTCAAAGCTTCCGCTTAAAGGTAATATGCTTTTGACAATAGCTGATAAAGACAAACCTTTTTTGATTCCCATTGCTCAGCGGATTAAGAAACTTGGTTTTAATATTTATGCTACAAAAGGCACAGCTGGATTTTTAAAAGAGAACGACATACAAAATACAGAAATAAAAAAACTACATGAAGGAAGACCAAATATAACCGATGCAGTTAAAAACAAAGAGATCAATCTTATTATCAATACACCTGTTGGACGTAGCGGGAAACATGACGACAGTTATATTCGCAGAACTGCAATACAGCACAGGATCCCCTATATTACTTCGATAACAGCTGCAGAGGCCAGTGTTGAAGGGATTGAATCTGTATCCAAAACTAAAAGTTCACCAAAATCAATTCAGGATTATCTCAAGGAACTTACTAGAGTCAGATAATAATAGTAAATTAAAGATTGGGAACATTATGAAAAATAAGAAAGAAGCTGTAAGTTCGGCTTTAGTTCTACAAGAAAGAATTGAGAAAAAGATATTCTTGATTAGAGGAAAGAAAGTAATGCTGGATAAAGATTTAGCTTTGCTTTATGAAGTGACAACAGGAAATTTAAATAAGGCTGTAAGCAGGAATCTAGATCGTTTCCTTGATGATTTTATGTTTCGATTAAACAAAGAAGAGTTTAAAAACTTGATATTCCATTCTGGAACATCGGGTTGGGTGGAACTCGCAACAAAAATGTCATTACGAGGAGTCCCGAATGTCCCGAAAGCTTTCGGGAGGACGACGTGGCAATCTCATTCGTCATTCTCCGACTTGATCGGGGAATCCAATAGGGGCACAATATTTTGTGCCCTTAATAATAGGCGGTATTGCAGTACTACCTTTTGCCTGTTTTTATTGAGGTTTTATGCAATTTTAAGTATAGTAGCATTAAAGTAACAACAAACTGAAATGAAGGAGCTATTATGAAAAAATTATTAATTATAAGCGTGTTGATTATCAGCGCTATCGGATGCAGCCACATTCGAACAGCACCGGAGGGTGCCACCACACAGATTAGACTTGTTGCAGAAATAACTGATTCACCTTTTTGGAAGTCTATTGTCCAAAAATATGTACCTCTCCAAATAAATGCACATGCTCGATATCAAATTGTCTGTCTTTATGATGATATGCCGTATAAGCTCCATTTCCGGCTTATTCGATCAACTGGTTATCAATCTTCTGGATATGATTTTATTAGTGGATATCCAACAACTAACTATCAAACAATGGTTGAGGTTGAAGCTACCTTATACAATTCTTTAAATCAGCAAGTATGGACTTGGTCAGGGTGGGCTACACGCAAATCTCCACAGAATGCAATGAACGAAGTTGCCGCGTTACTTGCAAGGTCAATGAAAAAAGATGGACTTCTCTCTCCTGAATATTATAAAAATGACCTCTAATGAATAAGTATATGTGCAAGAAACAGTTATGATAAAAGTCTAAATAAGTAGCACTGTGAAATCGAATAAGCCAGACTTTGGCGTTGTACAGGAAAAAATAATATGACCGAATTTTTATTAGAAGCATTACCTGTAACCGTCACTGCAATCTTAGCATCCTATTTGGCTGCAAAATGGTCTCTTCGAAAATTTTATACAGAAAAGTGGTGGCAAAGGAAGATTTAAAAACAAATAAAGTATAACATAAGATGAGCGTTATGGATTTGTCTAAAGGACAGGTAATAGTATATAAGAATAAGGTTGAGGTCAGGCTGGAAAAAGAAACTGTCTGGCTTACACAAAAGCAGATGGCTATCCTTTTTGAAAAAGGAATTCCAACAATAAACGAGCATATTAAAAATATTTATAAAGAGAGAGAACTGGATAAAAATTCAACTATTCGGAAATTCCGAATAGTTCAAATCGAAGGTGGAAGACAAGTAGAAAGGGATGTGGAGTTTTATAATTTAGATGTTATTATCTCTGTTGGTTATCGTGTAAAATCCCATTGCGGCACCCAATTTAGAATCTGGGCAACAAATGTGCTTAAGCAGCATTTAGTTGACGGATATACAATCAATAAGAAACGATTAAAGTCTGCCCAACATAAATATCAGGAATTACAGAAATCGTTAAGACTTTTGGGCAACGTTATTCAGATTGAAGCAGTTTCAAGTGAAACAAAAGGGCTTATTCAGGTAATAACCGAATATTCACATGCGCTTGATATCCTAGATGATTTTGATCACGAACGGCTTTCTGTGCCGAAAGGAACAAAACAGTCAAAATTTAAGATTACCTATGAAGAAGCCAGAAAAATTATTGAAGCTATGAAGCAAAAATTTAAAGATTCAGCATTTGTTGGACAGGAAAAAGACAAAAGTTTCAAAAGTTCAATTGAAACAGTTTATCAAACATTTGACGGAACAGATCTTTATTCAACTGTTGAGGATAAAGCAGCTCATTTATTATATTTTGTTACTAAAAATCACAGTTTTGTGGATGGAAATAAACGTATTGCAGCAGCACTTTTTATTTGCTTCTTGCAAGGCAACGGACTTTTGATCCGTAAAGATGGAGATAAACGAATTGATGATAATACGCTTGTAGCCTTAACACTTATGATTGCAGCCAGTAAAGCATCCGAAAAGGATATAATGATTAAGGTGATATTGAATTTGTTGGGATAATTTTAAAAATAATTGAGAATCATAAGGAGCATAGAAAATGGATGGAATATTTGGAGTTGCTTTAAAAGAAAATTGTCAGGAGGTTTTATTCTATGGAACAGATTATCATTCTCATTTAGGAACAGAATATGGAGGACTGGCAGTAT
>CAYTGU010000017.1:0-27247 GCA_964437505.1 uncultured bacterium | reverse complement strand
TTGCATTGGCGCGTATTGTTGGAAATGAGCATTACTTTGTTCGGCTTTGGCGTCGACCACGTTCGGAAATAGGGACTGCTTCCTCGCAAGCCATGCTTTCCTTAAAGAAGAGGATAAAGAAGCTTCATATGGATGGCGGTAACTCCTTGACGGTGTTTGATGACTGCGCAGAAGCTTTTGCGGAAAATGACTTACAGCGTGCAGTGGCATTGTTAAAAAGTGTGATTAACAATTTACCTGTGGAAGATTTTGGAAAGACTTTTGCGGTTATTCTCAAGGATTGCGCAGAGCGTCTGGATGAATTCGGTGCTTCACGTATTGAGTATTTAATTCTTTCCCTGCACACGATAGATGCAGCATTGAACTCTGTCCGAAATAGAGATTAATCTCATTTTTCCCCTTGACATATATAAGACAAAACATATATAACTGATATAGTTAATACAATTATACTACCAGAAAGGGGAAAGAATGGAAAAAACAATAAATGCCTTAAAAGTAAGGGTAAATCTGGGCGCGTGTTTGGACAGCTCTTTTTATCGTGGAGATGAGTTCATAATTGAGAGAGCTGGCAAACCAATAGCAGCACTTATTCCCTTAAGTGAGTTCAAAGCGCTGAAACAAATAAAGCAAGGAAGTTTTAAAGTGCTGGATCGTATATGGGGGAAAACGAAAGGCATAAAACTACCGAAAAAAGATATAGAAAATGCCATTAAAGCCGTAAGAGCAGAGTAATGCTTAAGGTTGTAATTGACACCAATGTATTTGTAAGTGGTTTAGCTAATAAAAACAGTTCCTGTGGCAGGATATTGCAAGCTTGGAAATCCGGCGAAATTACTTTGGTAATATCATTCGCTATCTTAGACGAATTAAAACGCGTATTGGATTATCCAAATATCAAAGGATTTTTCCGAAAGGCGCATATTTCAGACAAGGATATCAAGGATTTATTTATTGCTATATCCATAAATGCTGTTCTGGAACAGGATGTAGATGGCCCTCTCATTATAAAAGAAGACCCTTCTGACGATAGCTTTATTCATTGTGCTGTTCAGGGAAATGCAGAATATATTATCTCAGGGGATAAACATCTTCTCAAATTTGAAGAATACCAAGGCATAAAGATAATAAAACCTACCGATTTCATCAGGATATTAAAACAACAGAAATAATTTTGCGTAATTTTTGACAATTTCTTGACATCTCCTTGACAACTCGTGTTTTTGAACATGCTAATATGAGTACAAAAAAGGAGGAGGAATCATGGGAAAAAGAGTAGGAAGCTGGATAGTGGCAATCATATTGGTTGCGGGATTGGGAACTGGTTTTGCAGCAGAACCTGAAAAATCACCAGAAGTGCTTTATCAGAACGGATTGTATTTAGAGACAGCAAAGGGAGATTATGAGGGAGCGATAGGGGTTTATGAGAAGATAGTTGATAAAGCAGTGAAAGACAGAAAAATTACAGCTAAGGCTCTTTATAGAATGGGATTATGTTACGAAAAGATTGGAAACCATGATAAAGCAAAAGAAATTGCTAGTAAATTAAAGAAGACATTCGATAAAGAAATAAGTAAGATTCAAAGTATTGGTGACTTCGTTAAAGCGATCAATGAACCTAAGTATGTAATTGCTGATGGGTATTCCTTTAAAATAGATGATGATATGGAGCTAAAATTAGTTGCTATTTCAAAACAGAGAGGAACTTTACGAATGTCTTCTTATGAAAAGCCCAAAAAAGAGATAAAGAGAGTGCTTTTTTTACCATCAGGTGAAAAATTAGAAAACCAAAAAGACATTTTAAACCAGTTCAGCTTAGTACTAACTGAAGGCATAGGGAGTTATCCAGGCCTTTTCTATGAATTATTTTTTAAGCCAGAAGGGTACCCAAAAAACATACGAAATTTTGGGCTCTGCGGGATTCGTGCTTTAGATAAAAACAAAAAAGTAATAGCTTATGGAGGTCTTTATAAAAGAACTTTTTCTATAACAGTTGGGGCATACTATAAAGAAAAGTCTGCAATAAAAGGGTGTATTGATATAAAAAATATTCCTGATTCAGGGAAAATTGATTTATTAGTTTTTTATACATACGGAACTTATAACCACATAATTACTTTTAATGAGTCTGGCATAAAAGGAGATTACGTTATTTCATCATGCAGAAGAAAGTTTTTTAGAAAGACAGAAGTTATTCTCTCTTTCCCAAAAGCCAAGAATAAAGAATATGAGTTATTTGCTTACGATAAAAAAGGAAACGAATACACAGCGAACTATTATACCACCAAAACATCCCCAGGAGAGACAAATAATACAATAATTGAAAAATATGTTATCCCATTATCAAAAAGAAAGATATCTAAACTAGTTCTTAAAGAAAGGGAACTTAAAGGCATACTTTTTAAAGATGTAGTTTTGCCCGAGTAAATGTGAAAATAAGTGCCTGTTTTTTTGGTAGGAGGTACTTATTCAAATATCTACAAACCATAGACTAATTTCTGATATAATAACTTTCATGCAAAAATTCTCTAGTATTGTTAAAGGTCGTTACTTCTGGCTAATCAGCATAATTCTTATCTCTTCCTTTATCCTTACATACTTTTCAATTAAAGCAGGTCTGTTTTCAGAGGATTATCTTGAGAGGGAGATTGTAAAGCAGTGTATGAGTGTGTCGGAATCTATTAAAAAAGAAATTAACAATAAGTTTATTTCTTTTGAAAATCAGCTTAAATCTTTTGAGCTGTATAAGAAAGAACTTGCGCCTATTTCTGAGATTGAATCGCCTCTTATGGAATTGAAAAGAGATCTAAATAAGACACTTCCAGGAAGACGGATTTTTGTTTTTGATAAGGATATTAATCCTATATACCCGAAGCATTTAGTGCATGAGAAAAAATCAAGACAAAAGACTTTTGATATAGAACTGGTGAGAGAGATTGATAGAATTGAGAAGATTGAAATCAATGGAAAATACAAACATGCCTCTCAGGAATATGAAAAGTTATCTAAGAGATATAAGAATGAACCTGAAGAGAGCATATTAGATATCAGAATCGCAAGATGTAAGATTAAGCAGGAAGATTTTAATAGTGCTGTTGTTTATCTTGATAAAATTATAAACAGTAATAAGAGTCCAAGAGATATTAACAATTCACCTATACAATTAATAGCAAGCATACAAAAAGCAGAAGCTCTAGGGAAGACTAATAATCGTTCTAAAGCACAGGAGACATATCACGGTATACTGTCTAATATCGTCAATAGGAAGTTTAGTCTCTCGCCAAACGAGTTAAGTTTCTACTCTTCATTGATAATTGGGAAAATTAAAAAAACTGCAAAATAGAAAATCTTTTAGTGCAGAGAATAATAAGACATTTTCCGTGCTGAAAAGTAAGGTTACAGAAAGAAAAGATATTTTAAAAGATTATGCGATAACTATTGATGCTTTGAAACAATATAAAACTAGGCCTTCTAAAAAAGCTGAATATTTATTGTCAAAAGATGGAAGCTCTCTTATGTATTTCCTTAAGAAGCAAGGATATGACCTGGCAGTAGTGGCAAATATGAATAAATTAGTTTCTGAGATAGCTGACTTTGCTTCAAACCTATCATCCCTTTCCAGAGTTATGATAAGGATTTCCGATAAGAATAATGCCGAAATGTTTTCAAATTATAAAGAGAAAACCAGAACTCCAGACTATGTAGAAGCCATTTTGCCGGGTGTTCTTAATTGGAAGCTGTATACGTATAAAGAAGGAACTGAAGAACTGAGAAAAGCTATTCGTATGCGGGCAACTATGACAATATCTATGATTGCAATTCTCTTTATATGCATTATTGGCGGGGTGGCTTTTCTCATCTATTCTATCCGCAAAGAAACTCAGCTGTCTAATATGAAATCGGATTTTGTATCAACGGTTTCCCATGAGATGAGAACCCCTCTTACTACTATCAGGATGATTGGTGAAATGCTTCAGATGGGAGAGGTTAAGGGTAAGGAAATGCATGATGAGTATTATGATACTATTACAAGTGAGACAGAAAGATTAACCAGGTTAATTAATAATGTCCTGGACTTTTCAAGAATTGACAGGGGAACAAAAAAATACAATATAAAGCAGGATGATATAGCGAGTGTTATCCAATCAACAGTAAAAGCTTTTGCAACATATGTTGAACCAAGGGGATATAGAATTATTCTCAATGCAGAAGATAATATTCCAAAGGTTAATATTGACTCTGATGCCTTGGCTCAGGCAGTCCTAAACCTTCTTGATAATGCGGTAAAGTATTCACCTGTAAACAAGGAAATAAAGGTAAATCTTTATAAAAGAGAAGATTTTGTTATTATAGATGTTATTGATAAAGGAGAGGGCATTAAAAAGGATAATCTCAAAAAAATATTTAAGAGATTTTATCGCGGAGAAGATGAGCTTACAAGAGAAACAAAGGGTGTGGGAATTGGGCTTTCAATAGTTAAACATATCATGGAAGCGCATAATGGAAGCGTAACCGTAGAAAGCAATAAAGGGGAAGGAAGTGCTTTTAAACTGTGGTTTCCCTTTGAGAAGGGAATAAAATGCAGAGAATCCTGATAGTAGAAGATGAAGAAAAAATAATGAAGGTTCTCTCCGATTTTCTTCACAGTCAGGGATATAAACTTATACAGGCAACTGATGGAGAAGATGCCCTTAAACAAGCAACTACTAAGAATCCTGATTTGATAATTCTTGATATTATGCTTCCTAAAAAGAGTGGGTTTGATGTTTGTAAAGAGCTCAGACAGAGTAAAGTCAATATCCCTATAATCATGTTAACTGCAAAAGGAGAGGAGATAGATAAAATTATGGGATTAGAACTGGGAGACGACGATTATATTACAAAGCCGTTCAGTCTCAGGGAGCTTCATGCAAGAATGAGAGCATTACTCAGGCGTGCAAACGGAATCGAAAAGGACATTGATTATTATGAATTGCCCAACGTAAAAATAGACTTAAAATCTAACTTAATTATGAAAAAAGGAATAAAATTCCAAGGAACGAAGTTCCCTCTTTCAGTAATGGAAGCTAAACTTCTAAAATACCTCATCCTTCACAGAGGAGAGGTATTATCAAGAGCTAAAATTCTTGATGATGTTTGGGGATATGACATCTATCCCACAACAAGGACAATCGATACCCATATATTAAACCTCCGGAAGAAAATAGAAGACGATCCAAACCAGCCTAAGGCCATTCTTACAATTCACGGTGGTGGATATAAGTTTGTTGGATAATCCTTCACAGATTTTCAGAAATATGTTATTTTAACAGACATGCAAAGTAAACAGATTAGAAAATCTTTTTTAGAGTTTTTTAAGAATAAAGGACATGCAGTTCTTCATAGCGCATCTCTGATTCCTCATGAAGACCCAACACTTCTCTTTACAAATGCAGGTATGAACCAGTTTAAAGATGTATTTCTAGGTCGTGGTTCACGTAATTACAAACGCGCAGCAGATTCTCAGAAATGTATAAGGGTCAGTGGGAAACATAATGATCTGGAAGATGTTGGTCATGACAGCCATCATCACACCTTTTTTGAAATGCTTGGTAACTGGTCATTTGGCGATTATTTCAAGAGAGAAGCAATTAGTTTGGCATGGGAGCTGCTTACTGAAGTGTGGGAACTTCCAAAAGAAAGACTCTGGGTAACTGTATATAAGACGGATGAAGAATCCTTTAATTATTGGAAGACTGAAACAGATATTGATACCAACCATATTCTCCGCTTTGGTAAAAAAGAAAACTTCTGGGATATGGGAGAGACCGGCCCGTGCGGCCCGTGTTCAGAGATACACATTGATCTAACAAAAAACGGCTGTGATAAATCCCTAATCAATGCTAATAATCCCGATGTTTTAGAGCTGTGGAATCTGGTGTTTATGCAGTATAACCGCAAAGAAGATGGATCTTTGGAAGATCTACCTTCCAGACATGTGGATACTGGCATGGGCCTTGAGCGCATATCAAGAGTATTACAAAACGTGAACTCAAACTATGACACAGACCTGTTTAAGCCTATTATTGAGGCTGTATGCGAAATCTCAAAAAAGCCATATAAAGATGAATATGTTACGGCAATACAGGTAATTGTTGATCACATACGCGCTCTGGTATTTGCAATAGCAGATGGAGTAATGCCTTCAAACGAGGGAAGAGGATATGTGCTTAGACGGCTTATAAGAAGAGCGTCAAGAAGGGGGAATATACTTGGGCTTAATCAGCCATTTTTATACAGGCTGACTGGGTCTGTTGTAAATATTATGAAGAATGCATATCCTGAGCTGGAGACGCAAAGAGAGCATATAAGCCTTATACTTAAGAGCGAGGAAGAGCGCTTCCAGAAAACACTTCTGCAGGGAATAACCCTGTTTCAAGAGCTTGTTAAACATGTTAAAGGAGGTAAGAAAAAACTCATCAGCGGAGAGGCTGCATTCAGGTTATACGATACATTTGGTTTTCCTATTGATCTTACCTGCGAAATGGCAAGAGAGCAAGAACTTGAAGTGGATACAGAGACATTTAATAAAGAAATGGACAAACAAAGACAGCGAGGCGCTGATTCAAGACATGTTAAAATCTCAGACAAAAAAAAGCTCTCTTTCAAAGAAGCCACTATATTTACCGGATATGATAAGAATTCCGATAAAGCTCAGGTATTATGTATTCTGAAACATGGCAAAAAAACCGATAAAGCAAAACAGCAGGACGACATTGAGCTAATACTTAATAAAACATGTTTTTACGCTGAATCCGGAGGCCAGATTGGAGACACAGGCTCCATTTCCAAAGAAGATTGCGAAATACAGGTAAAAGATACTTATAAAATATCTGATGCATTTATTCACAAAGCTAAAGTTTCTAAAGGCGTAATCAAAGTTGGTGATAATGTGACCGCATCTGTTGATATAGCCAGACGCAAAAGAATTGCAAGGCATCACAGTTCAGCGCATCTTCTTCAATATGCGCTTCGCCAGGTTCTTGGCAAACACATCCAGCAAGCCGGCTCATGGGTTGGGGAGAAGAGAATGCGGTTTGATTTTAACCATTTTAAGGCTATCAGCAATGACCAGCTTAATCGCATTGAAGAAATTGTAAATCAGAAGATTATAGAGCTTGTTGAGGTAAAGACCTTTAATACTTCTATAGAAAAAGCTAAAGAGCTTGGAGCCATTGCCTTATTTAATGAGAAATACGGGGAGATTGTGAGGGTTGTCCAAATGGGGGATTTTAGCATAGAGCTATGTGGAGGCACGCATGTAAAAAATACAGGAGAAATAGGATTGTTTAGAATAATTTCTGAGAGTTCAATTGCTTCTGGTGTAAGAAGAATTGAGGCTGTATGCGGCGAGGCTGCACATAATATTATGAAAAAAGAACAGGCAATACTCACAGAAATTTCTCACCTTCTGTATGTGCCCGTAGCTGAAATACCGGGGAAAATAGAAGCGCTTATTAAGAATAATAAAGAGCTTGAAAAAGAAATCAAAAAAACTAAAAGCAAACAGATAATGACAAATATAGATGATTTCATTAAGAAAGCTATTACAGTGGATAATGTAAAACTAGTTTCTGCGTCTCTGAAGAATATGGGACACGAGGTATTGAGGGACCTTGCAGATGCATTAAAAACAAAGATGGGCTCAGCCGTAATAGTGCTTGGGTCTGTAAAGGAAGGTAAAGTATGCCTCGTAACAGCTGTGACTTCCGACCTTGTTTCTAAAGGCTTGCATGCTGGAAAGATCATTAAAGAGATTGCGCAAATTACTGGTGGTAGTGGTGGTGGCAGACCGGACATGGCACAAGCAGGAGGAAAGGATGCATCCAAGCTTGATCAGGCTTTAAAACAGGTTCCTGAAATAATACGAAAAGGAATAAATGCCTAGACTGCTCGGATTGGATATTGGAGATAAACGCATAGGCGTGTCTGTAAGTGATGAGTTGGGCATAACGGCACAGGGGCGCGAAAATATTTATAGGGAATCTGACGATCAGGCTATAAATGAGATATGCGAACTAATAAACCGGTTGCATATAGATGAAGTTGTTATTGGCATGCCTAAAAATATGAATGGCACTCTTGGTCCACAGGCAGAAAAAGTAATGAAATTTTCGAAAGCGCTAGGTTCTTCAGCATGTATTCCGATTAAACACTGGGACGAGCGATTAACAACTGTTATTGCCAAAAAAAGTCTTATCGCTTTAAATGTAAAAGGCAGGAAAAAGAAGAAGAAAGTTGACAGGATTGCAAGTCAGCTCATTCTTCAGGGATATATGGATAATAAATCTCTAAAGAGCAAGCAGTAGTAAATGTTGGGCATGAATAACCGCAAATATATTCTTATAATCATTCTTACAGGTCTTACTGCATATCTAACGTCTTTCCAGAACAGCTTTGTATGGGATGATATTGGTTTAATTACAATAAATCCCTATATAAAGAACTGGAAACATATTGGAGATATTTTTACCTCCTTTCTATACCATAAAACTGGTGATGGCGGGACATTTTACAGACCTATTGTCTCGCTTTCATTTTTGATGGATTACAGCATATGGAAAGAGAATCCCGTTGGATATCACCTGACAAACCTTATACTCCACATTACGAATGCTATCCTGGTCTATAAAATAATACTCAATCTGTTTAAAGAAGAGAAGTTAGGTCTTTTTACTGCCCTTATTTTCTTGGTACATCCGATCCATACTGAGGCCGTTACATATATATCCGGCAGAGCTGATCCAATAGTAACCTTATTTATGCTTAGCTCATTACTCCTGTTTATAGCATACGCTCCTCAAAACAAGTTTTGGGGTGTACTTTGTGCTATTGCTTTCTATACACTTGCTCTACTTACAAAAGCATACGCCATAGTCTTTGTCTTACTTCTTTTGGCATATGGATTTTGTTTTAAGCCAAAGATTAGATTGCGGCATTATCTGATATTTTTTGCAATTTCATTAAGTTATGGGCTAGTACGGCTGACTCTGTTAAAGAATGAGATTGGCATGTCTCATCTTTTTATGGTTATAAGCAGATCCTTTACTGAATACCTGAGACTACTTTTATTTCCAATAAACCTTCACTACCAAAGAGAACTTCATATCCCTTCCTCAATCTTTTGTCCGTATGGAATACTATCAATCCTCATACCTCTTGCGTTTATTCTATTTGTCATCATTTTTAGAAAGAAAAAACCGGTTCTCTTTGGTTCAATATGGTTTATAATAGCGCTTATTCCATATCAAAATACCCTTAGATTAAATGCAACAGTAGCAGAACACTGGCTATACTTTCCTTCAATAGGTTTCTCCCTTGCTATTTCAGGTCTTTTGTTTGCTAAAGGGAAAAAAGGAGTGGCTTATATTTTTCTTGTATTTATAGTTATTTCCGGAATAATACTTACGAATTTTCAGAGCCTTCATTGGAAAGATGAAATTACTTTGTATAATCATATATTAAGATTCAGACCAAATGAGCCAAGGGTACATAATAATCTCGGCAATGCATACGCCACAAAAGGAGAGTATAATAAAGCTATAGAGCATTTTAAAAAAGCAGTTGAAACCGCGCCTAACTATGCTACAGCTTATTTTAATATAGGAGCTGTATATTTAGAAAAACAGCACTTTTATACAGCTGCTGCACAGTTCCAAAAAGCGCAGGCTTTGAATCCTTCTTATACAAAAGCCTGCCTGTATCTGGCGGAGACATATAACAGATTAGGCCTGACATATTACAATCAAAAGAATTATACAAAGGCTGGAGAATTATGGATAAAAGCCTTAAAGATTTATCCTGGATATTCCAGAGCAAAAAAGAATCTTAAGAGATTAAGGGAGATAAATAAGTAGCGTTGCATATATTTTTTATTATTTCCAAAAACGTTTAAGATTTTTCTTGACAAGATTGCTGACTATTGCTATACTTATGTTGGAGTTTGGGCTCAAAAACGTTTAGGAAAAAACAATGGCAGGTATAAAGGATATCGCTAAAAAAGCAGATGTATCAATTGCAACAGTATCCAAAGCACTAACTGGAAAAGAAGATGTTTCCAAAGCTACTCGTCGTAAGATAGTCAGGATTGCTCGTCGCCTGAACTATTGCCCGAATTCAATTGCTCGGTCTCTAGTTACCAGAAAAACTAATACACTTGGACTTATTATGCCATATATAACCAACCCAGCATCAACTGAGAGATTGCATGGAATACAATATGCTGCTTTGGGAAGAGAATTTATGTTTATCTCATGCCTGAGCGAAAATGATGGTAAAGACACAGAACAGAAATATTTTCAGATGCTTTGCGATAGACAGGTGGATGGAATAATTATAATGCCGATAGAAAAGAGTACTGAAGACTTTTTGTCTCATCCTTCATTTAATATTCCAGTTGTAATAATGAGTGAATATATTAATAAGTTACCTTATGATTTTGTGGGGAATGATGACGAAGAGGGGGGGCGTATAGCATGCGAACATCTGGTCAAAGGAGGACATAAATATATCGGATATCTTGGAAATTCTCCCTCAGTTTACTCAGATATTGGAATAATTAAGGGATACAGGAATATTTTAGAAAAACACCATATAAAAGAAAATTCAAAATTAATTACATTCGGGAATACCAATCGTGACGCGTTAAGAAAAAATATTTCAAACCTTCTATCTCTTTCCCCACGTCCTACAGCTATCATGACATGGAGTGACATGATAGCTTTTTGGGCTTTAGAAGAACTGGAGAAATTGAATGTAAATGTGCCTGGAGACATGGCATTAATAGGTTATGACAATATAGAATTGTCAGCTATGTTTAGGATTCCTCTTACAACTGTTGGGCAATCAAATTATCAAATTGGAGCCAGCGCAGCTGATTGTCTGATAGATCGCATCCAGAATAAACTTACAGATCATCCGCGTAAAATAATTTTTCAGCCCAGTTTGGTTATCAGGGAGTCATGCGGATTAAAAAATACATTAAAGAAGAAATAAGGAGAGCTGACTATGCCTGGACCAGGAATGGAGCTAATTGGTGAAGAAGAAAAAAAGGGATTGCTAGAAGTTATTGAATCAGGCTATCTTTTTCGTTACGGAAGCGATGATAACCCAAATTTTAAGGCAAAGGTATATTCATTAGAAACTGAATTTGCGAAATTGTCAGGGGTCAGATACGCAGTAGCAGTTAACTCAGGCACTACTGCTTTGCTCGTAGCTTTAGGCGGATTGGGAATTGGTCCGGGAGACGAGGTGATAGTTCCAGGGTATACGTTTGTTGCCAGTATTTCCTCTATAATCTACGCAAGGGCAATACCAATCCTGGCGGAGATAGATGAATCATTTAATCTGGATCCGGATGATGTTCAAAGAAAGATAACTTCGCGAACAAAAGCCATCATGGCAGTACATATGCTTGGTAATCCCGCAAGATTGGATAAATTAAAGAAAATCGCTGATGAGCATAATCTGATTCTTCTTGAGGATGCTGCCCAGGCAGGTGGCGCAAGTTACAAAGGGAAACCAATTGGAAGTATAGGCAATGCAGGATGTTTTAGTTTTAATATATTCAAGACTATTACAGCAGGTGACGGAGGAATGGTGATTACAGATAATGAACAGTTGTACAAACGCTTTTTTGCATTTCATGACCAGGGTCACAGTCCTATGAGAAAAAGCGTTGACGTTGGGAAAAGACCATTTGTTGGACTAGACTTTCGCATGACTGAATTAACAGCTGCTGTTGTTTTGGCTCAATTAAAAAAACTAGAGAAAATAATAACAACTCTTAGAAGCAATAAAAGACGATTCAAAGATGGAATAGCTGATATAAAAGGAATTAAATTCAGGGATATAACAGATCCTGATGAAGAGTGCGCAACTGTTATGACAATTATTTTGCCCTCAAAAGAAGTGGCAGGGAAAATAGCCCATAAACTTGGTACTACAGTTGTTCAAAAATCAGGGTGGCATGTTTATTCAAATATGGAACATATATTAAATCAACGAACTATTACAAAAGAAGGCTGTCCGTTTACATGCCCGTATTATAAAGGACCCAAGCAGAATTACTATAAAGGTATGTTGCCTCGTACAGATGATTTGCTCTCAAGATCCATTAACATCGGAATAGGGATATCAGACCCTGGTTTAGGTACTGCATTTGGAATCACTATTACGAGTAACGCTTCTGAGATAGACAAAAAAATAGAGCAGTTCAGAAGTACGGCTAAAAAATATTTATAGAACAAATGAAATATTTTGAGAGGAAGATATGAACACAAATAGATTTAAAGTTGGCATTATTGGTATGGGTTATATCGGCAAGATTCATTTAGAGGAGTTATCTCGGGTAGAGGGTGTTGAGGTTGTGGCTATAGCGGATACTAACATAGAACTGGTTAAGAATATTGGAGAAAGATTTGGAATTAAGAAGATTTATTCTGATTGGGAAGAACTTATTAACGACAAAGACGTAGAAGTAATACATAACTGTACACCTAATAATCTCCATTTTGAAGTCAACAGAAAGGTTATAGAAAGCGGCAAAGAAATATTCTCAGAAAAGCCCCTGGCTTTAAGTTCAGAAGAGTCCGGGATTTTAGCTAAGAAAGCTTTGGAACATAAAACCGTTACAGGAATAAATTTCTGTTACCGGTATTATCCAGTGGTTCAGGAAGCGGCTGTTAAAATAAAATCCGACGAGATAGGGAAAGTTCATACTGTCTTAGGGCATTATCTTCAGGACTGGCTGCTTTATTCTGCTGATTACAGCTGGAGACTTGATCCAAAGTTCTCTGGTCGTTCAAATGTTATGGGTGATTTAGGCAGTCATTGGTGCGATCTGGTTCAATTTATAACAGGCAGTCGAATTAAAGAGGTCATGGCAGAATTGAGAACAGTTATTCCAAAAAGGCAAAAGCCTAAGGATAAATCAGCTTTGACTTTTTCAGACCGGATTTCCCATGATTCTGAAGAGGTGGATATAACCCTTGATGATTACGGGGCATTAATGATACGTTTTGAAAATAATGCAAGAGGCACCTTTACTACTGCTCAGGTGTGTGCTGGTAGGAAGTGTAATATTGACGTTCAGATATACGGTACAGAGAAATCTTTGGCATGGAATCATGAACGACCCAGTGAACTCTGGATAGGTAAAAGAAACGAGGCAAATGAAATATTCTTTGAATCTCCCCTGCTTCAGAATGAATCAACCAGACATTATGCAACCCTGCCCTCCGGACATCCAATGGGATATCGGGATGCAGTGCTTAACTTATTCAGGGATTATTACAGGGCTATCAGAAATAAACGAGAAGGGAATAAAGCTGTCTCAAGCCATCCGGATTTTGTTGCAGGGCATAATGAAATGTTGATATTAGAAGCAGCTTTAGAATCAGTTAAACAAAGAACGTGGACAGAGATTAAATATAACGACTTTTAAATCAGGGAGGGTATATGTATGTCGGATAAGCAAAAAACGAAGTACAGATTTTCTTTTGGCCCATGGAATATTCACGAGGGAGCAGATCCATTTGGACCTGCAGTACGAGACAGTTTCAGCTTTGATGAAAAATTAAATATGTATAAAAAACTCGGTTTTGACGGTGTTCAATTTCATGATGACGATGCTGTGCCAAACATGAACAAGCTCAAGTCTCAGCAAATCATAGCTGAAGCAAAAAAACTCTCTCAGAAATTAAAAAATGCAGGTCTAAGCGCTGAGTTTGTTGCGCCCAGATTATGGGAAGATCCAAGAACGATTGACGGCGCATATACATCAAACGACTCTTCTTGCCGGAAGTATGCAATTGAGCGAAGTAAGCGAACTATTGACATTGCCAATGCGCTTGGAACAGACTTAATTGTGCTCTGGCTTGCGCGGGAGGGAACATACATTCGCGAAGCAAAAGACAGCAGAGAAGCAGTGCAGCAACTTGTTGAAGCCATGAACGCAATGCTTGAATATGATCCGAAAATTCGTATTGCGATTGAACCAAAACCGAATGAGCCTATGGATCAGGCATATATCCCCACAACAGGTCATGCGCTGGCACTTGCTCAGCTCACTGTTTCGCCGGAAAGGATTGGTGTGAATATTGAGAGCGCTCATGCAATTCTTGCAGGTCTGGATCCGTCTGATGAGATGGGATTTGCTCTTTCCTTTAACAAATTGTGGACTGTGCACCTGAATGACCAAAATGGAATGAAATTTGATGAAGATAAGACGTTTGGCTCTGTGGATTTAAGAAGGGCTTTTAATCAGGTTCGTATTCTGGATAAACATGACTATGGCCGGAATGGTGAATGGGTGGGGCTTGATGTCAAGGCAATGCGGACACAAAAGGCTGAAACAGCAACCAAGCATCTGAGCAACAGCAGAAAAGTCTTTCTTAAATTAGTGGAAATTTCCCGCAGCCTTGATGGTTTAGAGATGAACAAAATAATTGCGGAACGTGATTATGAAGAGTTGGATTTGTACATAATGAAAGCATTGCTTGGTTAAAAAAGGAGCTTGGCTTGATATGAAATTAATGAATTGGAACGTGTTGTCAGAGAAGGAAATTGAAGTAATCAATGAGGCATCTCTAGATACATTGGAGAACACTGAATCATGACGGGGAATAATGGAGAAATTAAAAATCGACTCGTTGTCCGGGTCGCAGTAGCCGCTCTTTCCAGTCCGTTGGAGATTGGCGCTGATCGTGCAGACACAGCAGTTGTGAAACTCGCAGATTTGCTGAAGGCGAACGGATGCGAAGTTATCAGTCTTGGAGCAATTGATACTCCTGAAAAAGCTGTTCAAGCAGGCAGAAAATTAGCAGAAGAACATGTAGATGCCATAGCTTTTGCGCCTGTTAGCTGGTTCGAAGATTATTTGGCGCTTGATCTGCTTGAAGAATGCAATGTGCCTTTGTTATTCTGGTCTTTGCCTGGAATGGAAACGGGTTCTCTTTGCGGAACACAACAGTTAACCTGTTATCTCAAACAACTTGAACAGCCCTTTAGTTGTGTCTTTGGAGAGATTGAAAATAAAGAATGTCTAAAAAAAGCCGTTGCTTTTCTAAAAGCCACCGCACTCAAAAACCGTTTGCGCCGTTCACGTATTGGATTAGCTGGACATCGTGTTGGCGGCATGACACATACATCTGCTAATGAATTTATGCTGAAAAAAGTCATTGGCTGCCGTGTTATCCCGCTTGATTTACCGCAACTTTTAGAAAAAGCAAAACAAGTGACTGAGAAAGAGGCGCAAGAGAGATGGAAAAAAGTAGTTCAAAATGCAGGAACCTGTAATGTCCTGGAAAAGGATGGTATCTACTCAATGCAGGTGTACACAGCACTGAAAGAACTAATTGCTGAACATAGGCTTGATGCCCTGAGTATTGGCTGTTATCCTCGTCTTATGGGCCGGGTGTGTTTAGCCGCATCATTGCTTGCCGATGAAGGTATTCCCTTGGCTTGCGAAGGAGATGTAAACGGCGCTGTGGGGCAATTGATACTTACTCTGCTCACAGGACAGCCTACGCACAACACTGACTTTCTTGAACCGCTTGAGGATGGCAGTGTTATATTTAGTCACTGTGGTTCAGGTTCATTTAGTTTGGCGGAGAACAAAAAAGATATCGTTCTTGATTCAGTCCGTCTTATGGGCCAGGGTGTATGCGCTCTTTTTCCTTCAAAATCCGGGTCTGTAACACTAATAAGCCTGATCGCCCGTCCAGATGGATACCAATGCGCGGTTCTTGAAGGTGAGGCAATATCAACAAAGATGGTATTTCCCGGAAATCCAGTGCGTGTTCGCTTCAACCAACCGGTGGATAGGATTATAGACTGGATTTTCAATAAAGGCATCGCTCATCACTGGATGATAGGATATGGTCATGTAGCTGATAAAATTAGGTTATTGTCAAGTATCATTTGTGATAAAATGCGTCTTAATATTTTAGAAAATTAGCAGATGTTTTGAATTTTTACATTATCCTGAGAGTTGGCAGAATATGAAAAAAGGGAAATTGCAGGCAGGGGTATCTGAAGTAAAGATAACACCTCCGGCAGTCGGGACATTTTTAATTGGGCCAGTAGAGTCAAGTACTGGGGTGCATGATGAACTGTTTGCTAGAGTATTGGTGCTTGATGATGGGAAAAAACGTATTGCTATTGTGACAATGGACATATGTGGTCTTGACTTTACCTTGGTTGAAGAAATGCGAACAGAAATTGAGAGAAAGACAGGTATCCCTAACAACAGAATAATGCTTAACTGTAGCCATACTCACAATGCGCCTCTCACTATACCTTGGTATGTGTCAGAATGGATGAAATTTGAAGAAGAAATGGGAGAGTGGCGTGATAAGTTAATAAATAGCGTAGCTGTTTCCGTTAAGATTGCAATCTCAAACTTGCAGGAAGCAAAACTTAGTTTTGGACGGGAACCTGTGCAGATTGGTTTTAACCGCAGGCTGTATACTAAAGATGGTATTGTTATGAAGCCCAATCACAAGGGCGCTGTTATGCCATGGGTAGATGTTTTACGCATAGATGGCAATGATAATAAACCAATAGCAGTTCTTTTCAGTCATGCTGCCCATCCGGTAATTGTGCATGGAGCAAGCACGCTAATAAGCGCTGATTACCCGGGGTATGCTATATCCACTATAAAGAAATCCTTAGGCAGGGATGTAGTAGCAATGTTTGCACAGGGTTGTGGTGGAAATGTCAATGGTAAACCTCTGCAAGGTGGTTTTAAGAAAGCAGAAGAAGCTGGAACCATTCTTGGGAATGCAGTCGTTAAGGCAGCAAGAAAAAGTCAACTTCTTACGGAAAGCAATTTACGCAGTTTCTCGCTTGAATTGCAGTTGCCTTTTCAGAGCCCACCAACACCTAAAGAATGTGAAAAGGTTCTTAAAATCAAAGAGGACGAATATGAAAAGGCCAGAGTAAAGAAGGGTGCAAATGAGAAGTCACTTTGGTATGCGCATAATATTGTGCTTGTTTTACGGGACTTGCTTAAAATAGCAAAAAAAGGAGAAAAGAAAACCTTGAAGTTTGAGATACAGGCATTTGCTATTGGCAATGAGCTTTGTATTACGGGGATGACCCATGAGATGTTTGCTGAATATCAATTATGGATAAATGAAGTCTCTTCATTCAAGCGTAATATGGTTTTTGGATATACGAATGGCTGTGAAAGTTATATCCCCTGTGAAAAGGATTTTGCTCTCGGAGGATATGAAGCAGGAAGTTTTCCAACTTCATGTGCGCCGTTAGCTTATCACAATAGACTTACGCTTGAACCACGGATAGAAAAACAGATTAAAGCGGGTTTGGCACAAGTGCTTCATAAGGTAAGAAAAAGAGTAAATGTGAAATGGTAGATTACCAAAAACACAATATGGCAGTAGAGAAAATATGGAAGGCTTATAGAGAAGATAAGCCAATTAGGATACCTGTAACTGGAGGTATGGAAATCCAGACATTTCTAACGATGAAAAATTATAGTTATAAACGCTACTATACCGACCCTGAATTTATGATTAAATGTCAGTTAGAGAAGCAAAGATGGTGTTGTGAACATATCTTTGCTGACGCTCCAGCAGAATTACCAGAGGCGTGGGGTCCAATTAGAGTGGATTTTTGGCCCATTATAGCGGAAGGGTGGTTAGGCTGTGAAATTATTTTCCCTGAAAAAGATACTCCTTGGGTAAAACCTTTATTAAAAGGAAATAATAAAGAAAAATTATATGATATGGTAATACCAGATCCTTTATATGGAAATCTTATGCAAAAGGTAAGCGAGTTTCACCAAATATTTAAAGAAAATATCTCATCAATGACCTATCTGGATAGACCTATAAAACCTGACATAGCAAATCCGGCTGAGGGCACGTGCGGACCTTTCTCTGATGCAATTAATCTCAGAGGTGCCACCGAACTATTACAAGATGTGTATGATGACCCACAGTATGTACACCGTCTACTTTCATTTGTTACCGAGGCAATAATAGTCAGAAAAAGAGCGTGGAGGAAATTTTTGGGAAGAGGAGAAATAGGAAGTGATTCACATTATTGCGTTGAAGACCATGGAATTGGTATGCTTTCAGATGAAATGTATAGGGAATTTGTTATGCCGTATCACAAAAAATTGTTAGAGACATTTGTTAAGAATAGAGACGATTGTTCTATCAGTCTGCACCATTGTGGTAGGGGACCGCATTTATTTAGAACAATATACGAAGAACTTGGAGTACGTAGTTTTTTTAACTTAACTTATCCTAATATTATTGATGTTATGAGCGTGAGAAGAGAGCTTGGAGAGGAAGTATATTTAGGAGTAGGATTACATCCAGAGATAGTACTCAATGGACCTGAGAGTAGAATTTATGAGACAATAAAAAATCTTATGACTCCTGAAGTAAAAGCAAAAGGGAGATTGTATTGGATACAGGCAGATTTTATTCCTCCAGGAGTACCATTAAAACATATATATGCTGTATATAAGGCGATAAAAAAATTCGGGAGGTATTAGAATGATTAAAAAGGTATTTGTTGTTCATCATACTCATACAGACATTGGCTATACAGATATCCAGACCAAGGTAATAGAAGACCATGTTGATTTTATAGATAAAGTCTTGGATTATTGTAAGGAGACGGATAATTACCCGGAGGAGTCCAAATTTAGATGGACATGTGAAGTTTCATGGACAGTTAAAAATTATTTCAAAAAAAGACCTGAAAGGATTAATGAGTTCATTCAAAGGGTTAAGGAAGGAAGAATGGAAGTTACAGGACTTTATTTGAATGTTACTGAGTTATATACTGCTGAAGGACTCATTCGCTCTCTCTATTTTGCTAAGGAGTTAGAAAAAAAATATGGAATTAAAGTAGTTTCTGCAATGAACTCCGATGTGCCCGGATTATCCTGGGGTCTTCCACAATTTTTTTCCAGAGCAGGTATTAAATATCTTTCTATGGCTCCTAATAGTATCAGAGCTAAAAGGATTGCAGTTCCCCAGCCTTTTTACTGGATTTCTCCTGATGAAAGCAGGGTTCTTGTCTGGACAAATCACGATTCTTATGAAGCAGGAAGTTTTCCAACTCCGTGTGCGCCGTTAGCTTATCACAATAGACTTACACTCAAACCAGAGATAGAAAAACAAATCAAAGCAGGTTTGGCACAAGTGCTTCAAAATGTAAAAAATTATGATTAAACTACCGGAAAAAGGGATTTGCGCACATCGCGGTGAGATTGCTACCTGCCCGGAAAGTACAATAGTGGCATTTAAAAAAGCGATTTCTATGGGTGCTCAAATGATTGAATTCGATGTTCGTAAATCAAAAGATGGCCATTTCTTTATTTCTCACGAATTCACATTAGAACGTATTGATGGAAGAAGTATATCCCCGACAGAATTAACTTGGGCTGAATTACAGCAACTTGATGTAGGCAGTCATAAAGGAGATCAGTTCAGGAATGAAAGAATCCCTACATTGGAAGAAATACTGGAAATCATGCCGGTAAATGTCTGGCTCCTTGTACACTTATGGTCTGGAGATTTGGAAATGGCGCAGGAAATAAGCCGAATAATTACTTGCAACCGTCAACACCAAGCCATTCTCGGAACAACTCCTGATCGAATCAAAGCAGCTCGCGAGGTTTGTCCTGAAATAAAGACTTTGCATTGGAGTAATAACTGTCCAAATTCATTTGAATATGTTAACGAATCCATTGAATTGAAAGTTGATTTTCTGCGGTTCTTTGGTATGCAGTGGGCAAAGAAACCGATGACACAAGAGCTTATTGACAAAGCAAAGGATGCGGGAATAAGGATTCTTTACTGTGAGGCATTGAATTCAGACGAAATAGTACAATTGCTTGAAAGGGGAATAGATTTTCCAATATCAGATTGTGCCCTGAGTGAAGCTATGAATGCCTGCAAAAAATTAAATTATTTCCCGGTAAAACCAGTTTTTCAGGAACATCTAAAAAGGTAAAAAGCATGATATATCTGATACTATCAATTATATTTCTTTCCATGCTGCCGGTGATAATGCGTATTGGTTTGGACCAAGGAGGAAAAGCGGAGGGGATGAATGTTTTTTATCGTATCATTCCCGGTATTATAGCACTGACGACGATATTTTTCCGGGAGCATCCAATAGAGTTTATCTGCTTTGCCGTAAAAAGCGAGGCGTTCTTTTATGGACTGGTCGGAACTTTTTTCTTTTGGTTTGGTGGATACACCAGCATCAAAGCAGTTGCTCATGGCCACCTGGGGATTTCGTGGACAATTATGCGTCTATCAATGCTACTGCCAACATTAGCGTCAGTATTTTACTGGCATGAAATTCCGCTGATAGGGATCAACGGATTGGTGGGAATCCGCGGAATCGGTATGGTATTTGCCTCTATTGCAATGATACTGTTTGGTATAGATCATCTTAATTCACATAAGAATAGAGATGTGTCAAAAATTCCTCATAATAACTTTCGAGTTTGGACCTACTGGCTTGCAGCATCTTTTCTGTTACGTGGGTGTTGGGAAATTGTGCTTCGCGTATCAGGTTCATTTAATGGCAAAGACGCAAGGAGCATATTTATGGGAACAGTCTTTATCGGCGCAATGTTATTGTCACTTCCCGGTTTGGCTATATTTAAAAAAAGGATTAATCGAAAGGATATAGTTTTTGGGTTATTACTGGGTATTTGCAGCCTTGCAGGACAGGGAATCAGACCTTGGGTTTTGAAATATATCGATGGAGTTATAGTATTTCCAGTAACAAGTATTTTTATTTCGCTGCTGGTGCTAGTATTTGGATATCTCTTCTGGAGAGAAAAAATTGGTCGGATCGGGTTTGTCGGTATTGGTGCAACGGTAGTGGGGATCCTGTTATTAACAATAAAATTGTTCTAAAGACGCGTCAGAAAAGTCAGAAATTGATGAAAATAATTAGACTTGAATTAAATAACAAAAAGAGAATGTGATAAATTATGAAAATTACAATTCATGATATTCAGGATACATTGTTCTTAAGGAAAGAATCTGATGGATTGAAACAGTTAATTGATGTTTCTATCCATAGTTCTTTTCCAAAATCTGTTCACGGAATCATGAGGCTTAATTTTGCTGGACAAAAGCTGGATTGGGAACTTTCAAATATTAACACCGGACAATCCATACATAAAGTATTCATACCAGAATTGACGGATACCGCCAATCTGGAAGTAAGATTAGAAGTTGGTGGCACTATGATGGATTGCAAAAAGATACTGCTTACTCCTTCCAAACACTGGCAAGTTCACATTGTTCAATTGTCTCATCATGATCTTGGCTATACCGGCTTACCATCTAACGTCCTCAGCAAACACGCGCGTTATTTGGACAAAGCTATTGATATGGCTGAGGTTACGGAGAGCTATCCTGACGATGCTAAATTTCGCTTAACTATCGAGCAGGCGTGGTCAGTCAATTATTTTCTGAAAAAAGCTTCCCCTGAACGAGCTGAAAAATTGATTAAATTGATGCAATCCGGGCAATTTGAATTGACCGCCTTATTCGGCAATATGATAACTGAATTATGCGGGCACGAGTCACTGATCAGAACATTGTATCCCTCTTATCGTATTAAAAAAAAATATAACATTCCGATTATATCGGCGGAACATAATGATATAACTGGTATAAGCTGGGGATTGTGCAGATTGCTGACGGATATGGATATTAAAATATTTTGCCCGGGACTACCTCTTTATTACGATTGGGCAGAAGGAGTAAAATACCAGTCATTCTGGAACCAGAAGGCAGTTTTCGGATATGACAATGCTCCCGGAGCGTTCTGGTGGGAAGCCGCGACAGGAAAACGACTTCTTTTCTGGTGTAACAATAGTGGATGCGGAGGATCTACCGATCCATCACTGCCGGGACTTGAAGAAGCTCTAAAAAACCTTGAAACAAAAAATTATCAATCTTCTGTTTTCCGTTGGCCGGTGCATGGGGGAGACCGAGACAACTCACCGTATACTGCGAATTTCGCGAACACTATAAAAAACTGGAATGAAAAATGGGCATTTCCACATCTGATTTGCAGTACTAATGCCAGGTTCTATGAAGAATTTAGTAAAACAGACTTGTCAAGATTGCCTGTTCATCGTGGAGAACTTCCTGGACAGGATTATCCTGTCGGAGCAACATCCACAGCCCGTACAACTGCATTGAACCGCAACAATCATCAAAGCTTGTTGTCAGCGGAAAAATTGGCGATTGTCGCATCTGAGCTCACAGATTACGAACATCAGTCTTATGAAATTGAGCAAGCCTATGAAAACACTCTCTGTTTTGAGGAACACGTTTGGGGGCATACTTTTTCGCACGGTCCAGCAATGGATGGCGCGGAAGCGGAAAAATCGCTTAGTCCGTACAGAACCGCGGCATATGCGCATGATGTTATTCAAAAGTCCGCGGCAAACATCGCTGATAATATCAGGAAAGATGAAGAAGGAATTTATCTAGTGGTATTCAATGCTCTTTCACAAGGACGTTCCGATGTTCTGAGAATTCCGATGCGGGAGTTCGAAAACAGTGAAATAGTAATGGAAAATGACAATGGGATATTAAGGGGCAAAGCAATTGCGGGACGCAAAGACCGTGGACATTTACCTCTTCCTGAAGAATTTATCAATGGCAATTTCGAAATTGTCGATACGGATTCGCAAAAAGCAATCCCGTACCAGATTATTGAAATATCGGCAGATGATACTATACCCTATGCAGGACAACGGGTAGGACTGGCGGCAGGAAGAAAAGAGTATTTTAACTATCCTGCCGGGCTTAACCTTGATCTTTGTTTTTATGCTAAAAATATCCCTGCGATGGGATATAAAACATACTATTTACGACCTGCTAAAAATACGAAATGTAATATTCCAAAAGCGAATAGGAATGCAACCAATTATATTGAGAATGAATTTTACCGGATTTCGATAAATCAGAAAAGTTCTGAAATAGCAATTTTTGACAAAAAATCCAATAAGAATATGCTTGATTCCGAGGCTTTTCACAAATTCGGAGATGTTATTGCCAGGAATCCGGTAACAGATTTTGAAGAGAATATTTTATTTGATGGTCAATCGAAGATATTAGCAGGAGAAATATACTCTTCAATAAAGAGACGCGGTGCTGTTTTTGGTCATCCGTCAATTTTGCAAACATTAACCTTATATAAAGATGTGAAGAGAGTTGATTTTGATATTAGAATATTAAAGGATTCCACTCCTTTGCGTGATGTACATGTTGCATTTCCTTTTGCAGTAAGTACTCCTAAATTTAGCTATGAGGGAACACTGAATATTCTAAGACCAATTGAAGATTTCCTGCCGGAAGCTTATTCCGACCGTCTTGCAATCCAGAACTGGGTGACAATAAGTAACGATAAATATTCAATTCTCTGGTGCAGTCACGATGCACCGCTGGTTTCTATGTCCGAACTATGGCCCGGTTATATTTCTCCGGCCCACAGCTGTGTGCAATCGAAAAAACTGCTTCATCCTCCCCTGAAAAAAGAGGATTTTAAGACTGGTTGGATATATTCCAACATTTTCAACAATAATTTCTGCACCAATTTTTCTATCACTCAATCAGGAGAGTACTTATTCCGTTATTCGTTCACAACCCAACCTGTACTGTCGGTAGAACAAGCAATGTGTTTGGGAACTGAAATATTGACTCCTGTGGAACATATCTTCACCTCTTCAGATTATCAAAGTAATCTGCCGTTGAAGCAAAGCTTTATTGAAATTGAAAATGACAAAGTCGTTCTTTTGAATTGCAAAAAAGCGGATGATGATTCCGGAATTGTCATGAGATTCTGGAATGTCAGTGATGAGAAAGTTAATACAACAATCCATTGTTCATTTACGAAGATAAAAAATGTTTACATGATAAATCATGCAGAAGAATTGATTGGGAAAATTACGGATGCCTGTTCTAGATCCTTTATATTGGAGATAAATACGAATAACATTAGATCGGTTTTAATACAAAATGACTAAAAACAAATGATTCTGTCAAAAACAATAAAAATCTGAAAGAAATTTCCGCAGGAGATCATATAATAAACATATCTATTAAATCATTTAGTATTGCTACAATTAGGATTCAGGGCTTTAAAAAATCCTAAAAAAAGTAATTGCTAGTCTATATCAAATACGCTAAAATAACTTGAATTATAGAATATTTTAATTCTGCCGCACTAGATGGGGAGATAGCGGTGCCCTGATTCCCGAGGTAAACTCGGGATGACCTGCAATCCGCTACAGCAGGATTGAATTCCTTCTTGAGGTCAATGTGTCTTTTGGAAGGGTGTTGGATAAGTAGTGATGAAAGCTGGATCCCATGCGGCAAAAGTTTGCAAACCCCGTTAGGCCCGGAAGGGAGCAGCGGTAAGTGAATACTTTTGGGTGTTATGGGAACATCTAGCCGGAGCTGGCTGTTAAACAACTAGCTAAAAGGCAGGGTCAAAGGATGGTGTGCGGCAGAGTGTATTTTAAAAGAGGTGGTTATGTCATATTTAGTACTTGCAAGGAAATGGAGACCTAAAAAGTTCGCTGAACTTATTGGGCAGGAACATGTAACTAAAACGTTGGCGAATGCTGTAACATCAGATCATCTTGCGCACGCTTATATCTTCAGTGGTCCAAGAGGTATTGGCAAAACCTCTACAGCGAGAATACTTGCCAAAGTGCTCAATTGTCCGCAGGTAAAAGGGGCAGTGCCCTGTAATAAATGCAACATATGTCTTGAAATTGCAGAAGGCAATAATATTGATGTTATTGAAATAGATGGCGCATCTAATAGAGGAATCGATGAAATTAGAAATTTACGTGATAATGTCAGATATATGCCGTCTCAGGGAAAATACAAGGTTTATATAATAGATGAAGTTCATATGCTCACAACAGAAGCATTTAATGCATTACTTAAGACATTGGAAGAACCATCAGAACATGTTAAATTTATATTTGCAACAACAGAACCTCATAAGATTCCCTTAACTATTCTGTCCCGCTGTCAGCACTTCTCATTCAAAAGAATACAAACACAAGACCTAGTAAAACATTTAAAACATATGGCTAAGGCTGAGAAGATCAAAGTAACTGATGAGGCCCTGTTCTCAATAGCAAAAAGTGCGGATGGAAGTATACGGGATGCTCAGAGCGTGCTGGATCAATTGATATCCTTCTCTCCGGATAAGGAAATTACTACGCGCACTGTAGACAGTCTTTTAGGGTTAGTCAGTCAGGATATCTACTTTCAGTTTGCTGAGCATATATTGGGCAAAGATACTGTTAAATTATTAATACTGGTTGATAAATTAGTAAACGAAGGAAGGGACATAGGGCAGGTAGCAAATGGGCTTGTTACGCATTTCCGAAACCTGTTTTTCATTAATCTCGGAGAACATGGAGAAGAGCTGGTAGATGTGTCTCAGGATACAAAAAAGACATTAGTAAAGCAGGCAAACCAGTTTAAAAAAGGTCAGTTGTGGAAGATTTTAGAGATGCTCTCATCTCTTGAAAGAAACATAAGAACAACAAGAACTCCCAGGGCTTTTCTTGAAATTGCAATGATTAAAATACTCAATACTATGTCTCCTGTTATGCTGGGGGAAATTGTAGAAAAGTTAGGGGAATTAGAAAAAAAATTAAATAATTCTGTAGAGGACGGGCATTCCCATCCCGCTAATAAAGTTGCGCCAGAACCGGTTTCCAGTTCCATTCAACAGCAGAAAACAGTTCAAGCAAAACCAGTTCAACAGGATTTAACCATAGATATTGTGAAACAAAAGTGGCCGGAAATAATCTCAGCATTAAAAAAACGGAAAATGATATTAGGCGTATTTTTATCAGAGGGCAGTCCTATAAACCTGAAAATGAGCACATTAGAAATTGGATTTGGGCCAAATGCCAGATTGTTTTTGGAAAAGGTTGAAGCTGAGAGAAAATTTATTGAAGAGATATTATTGGAGGTATTAGGGCATAATATAACTGTAAGATGTGTCCCTGTAGAAAAAGACAACCATACGTTTAAAAACAACGAGGAAAAGCAGCAAGTTGAAGAGCAGAACGAAAAATTGCTACAGAATCCTGTAGTCAAAACTGTAATGGAAAAATTTGAAGCGAAGGTTGTTAAAATTAGCAACAAAAAAGATGGAGGTGGAAAATGGCAGGAATAGGGAAATTTCTTAAACAAGCTCAAAAAATGCAGAAGGATATGTCTAAGATACAGGCAGAAATGGCAAATAAGACAGTAGAAGCCACTGCTGGTGGTGGGATGGTTACAGTAATTATTAACGGGAATCAAGAAATAACCAGTATTAAAATTGAAAAGGAAGTAGTAGACTCAGACGATATAGAGATGCTTGAAAACCTGGTTATTGCAGCTGTTAATGAGGGGTTGCGTAAATCCAAAGAAATGGTTACAGGAGAAATGAGTAAATTAACAGGTGGCCTGAATATACCGGGACTTACTGGATAAGGGGAAAAGCGTGTATTACACAGAATCTTTGGACAAACTAGTTAAAGGATTAGGCAAGTTGCCCGGCATTGGCCCAAGAAGTGCTCAGAAAATGGCATTCCATCTAATGAAAACACCTAAAGAGGAAGCTAGGGAACTTGCGCAAGCTATTATGGATATAAAGGAGAAGACAAGGTACTGTTCTATATGTAGTAACTTTTCAGAAGGGGAATGCTGTCCAATCTGCATAAATCCAGGCAGAGATAAGAGCATAATATGTGTTGTTGAAGAACCAAATGATATAATTGCAATAGAGAAAATAGGAGTATATAAAGGGACATATCATGTATTAATGGGCGCCATATCTCCGCTTGACGGAATAGGCCCTGATGAGTTAAGAATAAAAGAACTGCTGAAAAGGATATCTTCAGGCGTCAAGGAAGTTATATTAGCAACAAATCCTAATACGGAAGGTGAAGCTACAGCAATGTATCTTGGTAAGATAATAAAACCATTAGGGATCAAAGTAACCAGAATTGCCAGAGGTATTCCTGTTGGCGGGAATATTGAGTATACGGATCAGGCAACATTAGCTAAAGCTATGGAAAAACGGGGGGAAATATAATGACACTTAATAGTTTGGATATCATCATAATTTTAATTCTGGGAATAGTAACTGTATGGAGCGGAAT
>CAYTGU010000016.1:0-34456 GCA_964437505.1 uncultured bacterium | reverse complement strand
TGCCTTTGTTATGCTTAGATATAATAACTTTTGCTATGTCTTTATCTGTAAAAATGAAACTTGCAAAACAGATACTCTTCTCAGCATTATTTAAGAGCTGAATTATCTTCTGCTTACAATTATCTTTTTTTGAGAAAAAGGCCGCTATTTCCTTCTCTGCGGTATGTCGTCTGTAGTCTTTATAATCCAAAGAGCCGGAAATCCTGCGGAATTCCCCTATAAAATCTTCTGCCAGTACCTCCGAATTTAGAACAACCACATTGTTGTTATTGTAATATGTCCCATTATAAGTAG
Source organism: uncultured bacterium (assembly GCA_964437505.1). Taxonomy (GTDB): domain Bacteria; phylum JAHJDO01; class JAHJDO01; order JAHJDO01; family JAHJDO01; genus JAHJDO01. Next base: position 34,162 of record CAYTGU010000016.1, on the reverse strand, counting down.
GGTTATAAGACCCTGTCCACACAATCTTATTATCAAATACACAAAACTTATTATGCATAAGGCCTCTTGATTGTTTTGTACTCTTTATATTAATATGTTTTCTCAACAGAGCATATTGAGATCTGGGGCTATTTATTCTTCCTTTATCCATTACTAAGTGTACATTTACTCCTCTGTTTTTCGCATCTATCAAAGCAGAGGCAACCTTAATAAGCTCCAGACCATAGAATGCGCCATAGATATTTTTCTCAGATAGATTTATCAATTTTATTAATTGCTCACTTAGATTATCTTTTGGGCCGAAATATGTGGAAATAGAATCATGATCTTTGAGTAAAGAGCTTTCAGCTCTGTTAGCCGTCCTATTAGTCGTAATATGTTCATGACAGGGTATAAAGCTTAAAAGCACACCTGTTAAGATTATTAGCCAGTTTTTTTTGAGCATAGTATATTGACTCTATTATTCTTTATTTTTATTGAAATTGTTCCATGTGTATCTGTGCAATAGATATCTTTATCATCCATATTCTTTTTTATGATAGGAGGCTTGTATTTTGAAAACTTTTGAGACGGGTGTTGGTAAATTAGAATTTTTCTATCATTAATACTGAGTATATGCATACAATCAGGTGTGATTAAAAGCTCTATATTACCTGGCGCAATGCATAGCTTAAGGTTACTGTTATATATCCTACAATTAATTCCAGTCCCGATAGATATCGGGATGAGGATAGGGGCTTCATGTTTAATATTTCTGTATGTAAGTCCGGTATGTTCAATGAATTTGCGGAAGTTCTTGTATGTAAACGAGTTTTTGGACTGTGCAATATCCAGAACTTGTTTAAGATCAAAGTGCTTTGATAAATCAACAATTGTGCCTAGATGGTCATCGCTTACTCTATTCAGGAATAGATAGTCAATTTTTGAGATATGTTTTGCCCATAGAAGCGGTTGGATTACCTTTTCAACATTATTAAATTTATTGCTATCACTGGTTATGAGTATGGTTTTATTTCGAGTTCTCCCGCAAGGAAACTTTATAAGCACTATATCTCCGTCTGGAGAATGTGAAAAAACAACCTCAATGGAACTGCTCTTTATTCTTGGAGATAAAAATAGAATTACCAGAATAAGTGCAAGGGCATATAATATCTTCCTGTTTTTCATGCCGTTATAAAGTGCATATAAGGCAAATGCGATTAATAGGTAATATCCAATGATATCTGCAATGTATGGCTTTGGCATTTCCAGATACATGAAGTCTATTGATGAGAAAAATTCTATTGTTCGCAGTAGTATTGTCAGCAGAATCCAATTTGGCATACTGAATATATAGACAAGCTTAATCCATAGTATTCCAAATACAGATGCGAGCAATCCGAGTGCTAATATACAGGCAACAATTGGAAGTATTAGGATATTAGAAAAGATGCTCCATAAGGATAGGTAATTAAAGTGATATGCGACTATTGGCATAACGCTTATCTGAGCTGATAGAGACACTGCAAAGGCAATAAACAAAAAACGAGGCTTTAATTTAATTCTTTCAAGAGGTATTAACTCTTTCAGTATGGGAGTAAGGCAAATAATTCCTAATGTAGCTATAAAAGAGAGTTGAAAACCAGCATTAAACAAGCTATATGGATTGATAAGTAAAAGCACAAGACATGCTAATGACATACTGATATAAAGATTCTGTTCTCTATCAATTATAATAGCCGTTAATACTGCTAAAGCCATTATGGTTGTGCGGAATATCGGATCCCGCATACCTGTAACCATACAATACAATGTAACTAATAATATCAGAATAAGCGCAGCGACTTTTTTGGGAATTCTGCATAATTTCAGAAATCCCCAGAACATAAGAAGAATCAGGCCAACATGAAGACCCGACACTGCAAGAATATGCACTATGCCGCTCTTTCTAAACATATCAAAAATCTGTTGCGGTATGTTCTCCCGCATGCCCAGAAGAATTCCGTTCAGCATTGCAGCCTGAGGATCTGGTAAACTTCGTTTATTGATCATTTTTATCATGTTCTTTAAAGTAAATGCTTTGCCAATAATAAAATTCCCCTCATTCCTGGCAACAATTTTTATATTCCCCGCATTTTTTATCTTCATTGTTCCATATATGTTATGTCGTTCCAGATACTTTCCGTAATTGAATGTTCCTATGTTTCCCGACCAATATGGTTGAGAAAGTTTTCCAAATACCTGAACTTTATCACCATATTTAAACTTAAGATTGCAAGAGCTTACTCTGACAAGAATCAATCCTTTAGGGATTTGCAAGTCATTAATTTGTTCGGGAGATATAACGATATTTGTATAGAATCTTCGCCTTACAGGGTCTTTTATTATTATGCCTTTAATTTGAATGTCGGTATTGTAGAGACGTTGCAATGCAACGTCTCTACCCTGGATGTTTGGTTGATGAAGGGATGAGTGGATTTGGACATAAAACATACCAATTGGGATCGTTAAGCAGTAAAGAAGGATTATCCCCAGAACATGGGGGGTCCTTTTCTTTCTAAAGCAAATTATTCCTCCCGAAAGAAGAACAAGGATGCATATTGCTTTGTAGAATAGAGGGATATGTAGATACGTCTCAAACAATATGCCTATGATGAATAGGAGAGTGATGTATATAAGAGGACTAGTTTGACTTTTCACAAAGAACTTTATAATAAATCAAAGTCTCTTTGACAAGAATAAAACCTTTATCTCTTCCCATATTTGGCTTTTTTATCGGCAACCATGGGAATTAAATCCGATTCTTTTTCCGAAAGGAAAATATCGCAAATCTGTGATATTTTCTTGATATCCTCGGTTTTTTGTTTTCGCAAGGTATTCTCAAGACCAATAATTAGTCCCTCTTTTTCCCTAATCGGATATTTTCGTGAAACAAAAGAGAAAAAATTTTCTTCTTTAACGCCAAGAGCCACAGCAAGCTTTTCTATAGTATCCAGAGAAGCTCCCTGTTTTCCTCTTTCTATTATTCCAATATAAGTGGCATGCAATCCCGCTTTTCCCGCCAGTTCTTCCTGTGTCAGTCCTTTAGCTAACCTTATACTTCTTAATCTCTGCCCAAACAGCTTTCTTAGATTTCCCATATCTCTCCTTCTTTTTTCAGATGAAATGGCAAGAAGAATCAATCCTTTTCACATGAAGCATAGTGTACGTTATAATTCTATAAGGAGATGTCAACAACGGGGATTGTACATGCAAATAATGGGTATGCAAAATACCCGTTAAATGAACCGAAGCAAAAAAGTTTAGCTAATCTTATACTTCTTAATCCCTGCCCAAATAGTTCTCCTAAATTTCCCATACATTGACTTCCTTTTTTTATTATAGTTACAGATTTATCTGTTTTGAACAGACTAAAAACCAATTTTTTTATTGACAAACATGACTATAATCTGTTTTAGTATGCAAAGAAATAAACCAATGGATGTAAAAAGTGATTTTTAGGACAATCCTGTCTCTTATGACAGGAAAAAAGAAAGCGAAAAGACCCATAATTCCAAATGAAGAAATAGTTGAGATAGATGCTAAAGAAATAGAGAAAGCATATACTGGTGCTGAACGCAGAAAATATCCTCGTCTGGATATGAAAGTAGCTGTTAATTACCTTGCGTATTCTTCAACAGATAGTATGGAGGAACATCAAACTTATACAAGGAACATAGGCGACGACGGGATTTGTATAAGTACGGCTGACTGCATAACAAGGAGTACAATCGTGGAACTGGAAATAAAGATTCCCGGTTATAGTCATCCAATTAATGCCATTGCACGTGTCATATACTCAAGAAAAGGAAGAACGGATAATGCTTTTGATACAGGAGTTCGCTTTACTGATATTTTTGATGAAGAAAGAAAACATATTTTTAAATATGTGAATGGAGCTAGTTATACAAGGCGCGAATATGAAAAGACTTTGTTGTAAGTGTAAAAAGGAGTTTCCTGTGGCGCAGGAACCTACTGGGTGGCGAATAGGGGAATTAAGAAGATTAGAGAAAGCACCTCTAAAAGTTAGACGACGACTTTTACGTTATCACGGTTTTTATCTTTGCGGAGCTTGTTACACTGATTTAACTCTAAGAGATTGTTATTACCCGAAAGGACATTCAATTGGCTAATAAGAATCTGCTAGAATTGCTTCTCAGAATGTGCAAAGCCTATAATGTATCCCAGAAGGATATCCGGGGTCATTCCAAGAAAAAAATCTTAATTGAAGCTCGGAAAGCTTTTGCCTATTCAGCATGGATACGCGGAGCTTCCATGCGTAAAATCGGCGCAGTTCTTGGTAATAGAGATAGCAGCGTTATTGCCTCATATATTCACAAAGTTGAAAGCATTAATGATATTTTAGATCCGCGGGATTAGGATATCTTATTGTTCTTATCTACAAATACAACCTTGCTTTTGAAATTTGGGATCTCGTCGTTAGTGATTAGAGCATAGGAAATAATACATAATTCATTGCCAATTTCCCCGCGCTTTGCTGCAGGACCGTAAAGCGCAATTATGCCTGAATTCTCTTCTTCTTCTATAATGTATGTTTCAAGTCTGGCGCCGTTTTGAAAATTCAGAACCTGCACCTTCTCACCTTGTATCATACCGCTTGCTCTAAGAAGCGCTTTGTCTATACCAATACTGCCATTATAATCAAGCACCTTTTTTGTAATTGTGGCTTTATGAATTTTCGCTTTTATTACGTTTGTTAATATCATATTAATTCCTTTTATAATCCAATTCTGCAAGCTGTTTGTAGAGCTTGAATCTTTGAGTAACGTTTTGCTGAGCGAATTTCATCAGTTTATCTGCGCGTTTCGGATCTATCTTCTTCAGAACTCTGTACCTGTTTTCATTATAGGCATAATCAGAAAATGGAATTTGGGGTTCTTTACTGTCAAGTATAAGTGGATTTTCTCCTTGGTCAGTGAGCTGTGGATTGTATCTGTAAAGAGGCCAGTAGCCACTTGCCACTGCATTCTTCTGCTCAGTAAGTCCGCGTGTCATATCTATACCATGAGCTATACAGTGAGAGTACGCAATAATTATTGAAGGCCCATTATAAGCTTCCGCTTCTACAAACGCTTTAACCAACTGGTTTGGATCAGCGCCTATTGCAACTTTTGCAACATAGATGTATCCGTAGCTCATAAACATAAGTCCAAGGTCTTTTTTGGGAACTGGTTTTCCTGCAGCAGCAAACTTGGCAACAGCGCCAAGAGGAGTGGCTTTTGAAGACTGTCCTCCTGTGTTTGAATACACTTCAGTATCCAGTACAAGTATATTAACATTTTTTCCCGAAGCTAGAACATGGTCAAGCCCGCCATATCCTATATCGTATGCCCAGCCGTCTCCCCCAAGTCCCCATACGGATTTTTTAACCATATAATCTGAAACTGTAAGAAGTTCCTTGCAATCAGGCATGGTGCAGGAGTTTAATAATTTATTCAGCCTTGCAACTTGTTTTCGTTGTTTTTCTATGTCTGCCTGTGTTGACTGGTTAGCATCTTTTATTTCTGAAAGAAGACTTTTCAAATCTTTTGAACAGGATTTATTGCTTACAATTTTATCTGCAAGTTCGTACGCATATTCCCTGAATTTATCAACAGTCAGTCTCATGCCAAATGCAATTTCAGCAGTATCTTCAAAGAGCGAGTTATTCCATGCTGGGCCGCGTCCGTCCGAACGTTTGCAGTATGGTGTTGTAGGAAGATTTCCTCCATAGATTGAGGAACATCCTGTAGCATTTGCTATAATTGCCCGGTCACCAAAGAGCTGAGTAAGCAGTTTAACATATGCTGTTTCTCCACATCCTCCGCAAGCGCCAGAGTATTCAAAAAGAGGTTTTATAAACTGACTTCCTTTAACAGTATTTCTGTTGTAAAGATTCGGCTCTGTATCAGGTAGGTTGAGAAAGAACTCATAGTTTTTTACTTCTTCTTCTCTTATTGGAGATTGTGGCGACATTTTAATCGCTTCTTTATTTTTCATGGGACAATTCTCAAAGCAAGTACCACACCCGGTACAATCCTCCGGAGCTACCTGAAGTGTGTATTGATAATCTTCCATATCTTTTGAAGGTTTGGAACTGGTATGCTTAAATGTGTCCGGAGCATCTTTGAGAAGTTCTTTTTTGTATATTTTTGGGCGGATCGCAGCATGCGGACAGACTAATGAGCATCTTCCGCATTGAATACATGTTTCCGGATTCCATATTGGAATGTTAATAGCAAGATTGCGTTTTTCATATTGAGTTGTTCCTGTAGGCCATGTCCCATCTGATGGCATTTGAGAGACCTTTATACTTTCTCCTTCCCGTCTTATTATCTTTGCAGTAACCTCCTTGACAAAAGCAGGCGCGTTATCAGCCACAGTAGGCTTTTCAACCACCTGTCCCTTGAAAGATAGAGGAACTTTTACTTTCTGAATATTATCGGCAGTAGCATCCACAGCCTGAGTGTTCATATCAACAACTTTCTCTCCCTTTTTGCCATATGTCCGCTTTATTGATTCCTTAATTGCGGAAATAGCCGTTTCTTTAGGAAGTATGTCTGAAATCAGGAAGAATGCAGTCTGCATTATTGTATTGATGCGTGTACCTAAGCCAAGTTCTGAGGCAATCTTAACAGCATCTATAACATAGAACTTAAGGTTTTTATCTATAATTTGTTTTTGTACTTTTGGAGGCAACTTTTCCCACACGGTATTTTTATCATACTCTGATGTTAGAAGAAAGGTGCCTTCATCAACTATGTACTTAAGCATATCGTATTTTTCTAGAAATGTGAAATTATGACATGCAAGAAAATTTGCTTTTGAAATCAGATAAGGACTTCTTATAGTTTTTTTACCAAATCGGAGATGAGAGACTGTGACAGCACCTGCCTTTTTGGAATCGTACACAAAATATCCCTGAGCATAATTGTCTGTTTTTTCTGCTATGATTTTAATGGAATTATGATTAGCTCCAACTGTTCCATCAGAACCAAGTCCATAAAACATAGCTCTGTAGACGTCTTTTTCTGCGCTAAATGATGGATCATATTCCAGACTTGTATGTGTGATATCGTCTTCAATCCCAATAGTAAAGTGATTTTTCGGGTTGTTGCTGGCTAGATTATCAAGGACTCCTTTAGTCATCGCAGAGTTAAACTCACTAGAACCAAGTCCGTAGCGTCCGCCAATTATCAATGGATATCTATCTAATTTAATCGACCCTCTCTCCATTGCCTCGCCAACTGCTGTGCGGATATCCTCGTATAACGGCTCTCCAAGGCTTCCGGGTTCTTTTGTCCTGTCAAGAACAGCTATTCTTTTTACTGTATTTGGGAGAACAGAAGCAAATGCTGGTACGTCAAATGGCCTATAAAGTCGAACCTTTATAACCCCAATCTTTTCACCTTTTGCATTTAAGTATTCAACAGTTTCATGAACTGTTTCTCCTCCGGAGCCCATTATCACAATCACATTTTCAGCATCAGGAGCCCCAATATAATCAAACAGATTATACTGTCGCCCTACTATCTTAGCGAACTTATCCATTGCCCCCTGAACAATTGCAGGACAATCATTATAATACTTATTAACACTCTCGCGTCCCTGGAAAAACACATCCGGGTTCTGAGAAGTTCCTCGAAGCTTTGGTCTGTCGGGAGAAAGGCCTCTCAGTCTATGCGCCTTAACTAATTTAGTGTCAATCATAGCTTTCATATCGGCAAGTGTGATTTCTTCTATTTTCTGTATTTCATGTGAAACGCGGAATCCTTCAAAAAAATGCAGAAAAGGAACTCTTGCTTCTAGCGTTGCTGCCTGAGCTATCAGAGCAAAATCCATTGCTTCCTGCACACTCCCTGAAGAGAGCATTCCCCATCCAGTTGCTCTGGTTGCCATAACATCCGAGTGATCTCCGAATATGGATAATGCCTGACACGCAATAGAGCGGGCAGCTATATGAAATACCGTTGAACACAATTCCCCTGCAATCTTATACATATTCGGGATCATAAGAAGCAGACCCTGTGATGCCGTAAATGTTGTAGTAAGTGCACCCGTTGTAAGTGCCCCATGAACTGCTCCGGATGCTCCACCTTCTGATTGGAGTTCTACAACAACTGGAACTGTTCCCCAGATATTTTTTTCTCCTTTTGCGGATTTCCCGTCAGCAATTTCACCCATTCCTGAAGAAGGAGTGATAGGATATATTGCAATCACTTCGTTAGTTGCATGTGCTACATGCGCTACAGCGCTGTTTCCATCGTAAGGAACCATCTTGCGAGTCATAATACCCCCTATAAATTACGTCAAATATTAAAAATAAAATATCAAAACGACATATCAAAATCTAAAAATTTTAATCTTTACATTGTATCTTTGATTTTTGCATTTTGATTTTTGATATTAGCTGGATGTTAACATAAAACCCGAAAAAAAGAAATGATGAAAATTGATTTACCTTGAAATTCGACCCAACTATTTGCTATATTTAAATATAACTTAAGGGAGGGAATTGATATGACAAAGTTCTTTAGCAAAAGAGGTGGGTTTACACTTGTTGAGATGCTTGTTGTAATTGCAATAATTGCTCTGCTTGCAGGCATGCTGCTTCCAGCTTTATCAAAAGCGCGGATAAGGGCAAGGGTTGCAAAAGCTAAAGCTGAAATGCTGAATATCCGAGTATCTATAGAGCAGTATTACGCAGATTACTCCACTTATCCGACAAATGACCAGAATTACAGGTATGACGGCACTATAGGAACTGATTATGGAGCATTATATAAGCTAAAGGATGATACTAAAGCATACATGTCCAGTATTCCAAAAGACCCATTTGATAACTCAATCCCGTATATGTATTTTTCTAATGAGGACGACTATGATGGTGCATCTGACACAGCTATTGCATGGGTTTTGTTCAGCAAAGGTCCTGATAAGGGCAATACTTTTTCAGGTGGAGCAATGGCGATAACTGGCAATAACTCCGATGGCGCCTATGACAGTTGTATTCAGGACATTGGTTCTGGGGACGAATACTCTGCAAAGAACGAAACAAATGCTGGGAATATATATTTAAGTGGACCGTAGAAAAAGGCAGATTGTTATATTAAAGAAAAATAGCCTTGCATTTACCCTCATTGAAATGTTGGTCGTCATGGCTATTATTCTCAGTTTAGCCACTATAGTGCTTGGCGTAGTTATGAAAGGGCTAAAAAGAGCTGAAGAAGTAGAAGAAGTCTCAGATACAAGGCAGGATAATATCATAACACTGATAGATACAGTCCAATCAGGCGAAGGTTATGACGCCCTTCCCGAACACATCAAAAAAGGAGAATTTGGTGCAAAAGGTTCAGAATAAAGAAGCATTCACCTTAATAGAGATGATTGTGGTAATGGCAATCATTCTTACATTGGCTCTGTTGCTTTACCCTGCTACCATGAAAGTCATAAAGAAGGGTGAGCAGATTCAATGCACCAGCAACCTAAAACAACTGAGCTATGCTCTCGCAATGTACCTTCAGAATTATAGAACGTATCCTCAATCTGTAAGGTATGCTCCTTCAGGGGAAGAAGGAAGTTTAGTAGACGCTCTCACAGATTATATAAATAACCGGCATGAGATTTTTGTTTGTCCCTCAACAGAGGAGCCTTTCAGGCTTAATGAATTAAGCTATGTATATCATGAAGGTATTAAAAGGAATGCAACAAATGATTGGCTGTTAGTATGTGCAAAATTACCTGAAAGCCAAAATCCACATCTTGGAGACAGGGCAAACATACTCTGGGTTGATGGGCATGTTGAAGGAGAAGTAGTAATAGTACCTGAAGAGGAATAAGAGAATGGGAAAGTTTGCGTCCACTTGTTACGAAAAATGGAAAAAGCTACCTTGCTGGTTTGGTATTGGATTATTGTTTGTAGTAATTGATATATTATTTTTTGTAATAGCCGTACTTATTTTTCATTTTGGTAGTTTGTGGGAATTTTTTCATTTGCCTTATTTCGTGATTTTTGACCCTTTATGTGGATTAGTTTCTGGGAATATTCCTATATGCGGATTTATTTATGATATAGCAATAGGTTTGATAGGCGTCTTTATTCTTGGGGCGATAATTGGAATAATATTGGAAGCGATAAAACAAAAACGTAAGAAAAAATATCCTAAAACATCTCTAGTGGTAACAACTATATTGGTTATAGGAATATTAGTACTCATTTTATTGTATCCTTATTTTTACATAAGAGCAATGAATGCAACATGTATAATATTTGGACACACTGAAGCTGCAGGGTTTGCCTGTATCCCTTTTGCTAGCGTCTTAGAGCTGGATGAAGATATACCTTCAGTCTGGCCCGTAGCCTTGCCGGCTCTGCGTCAGGGTGCTGGGAACAGAATGATGACAGATATGGGCCGGAAACTTTTTATGGAATTCCTGGAGAAGGATAAAGAAGCAACTTCTATTCTCATTAAAATTGCTGGAGATAAGTCAGAATCCGAATTTGTGCGAGATTATGCCATCCATACACTCGGATTGATAAATGACCCAAGAGCGGTGGATGTACTCATTAAACTTCTGGAAGACGAAAGCAATGAACTGCGGGTGGCAGCAGCGGGAGCATTGTCTCGCATTTCAGAAATACCTGGGAATGTTACTGGTAAAGCAGCCATCTCATTAATAGAGATGTTGAGGGAAGGGCCAGAGAACTTGGGTAGAAGGGCTATTATACCAGCACTAGGAAATATTAAGGCTGTAGGTTCAATAGAATATCTTGTCCCATTTTTACACGATCCCGATCGGTGCATCAGGTCTGATACAGCCAAAGCTTTGGGAGAAATAAGAAACAAGACAGCCTTTATTCCATTGAAAGAGGTGTTTGCAATTGAGAAAGATGATTGGACTAAAGCAGAAATGGCTATAGCCTTAGCAAAATTTGGTGATGATGAATCATTCAAATACTTACTTAACGAATTAAAGCAACCTGCTGGTTGCGTAGAGCCTAAGGCTACTATTGCAAGAGGTCTTGGGGAAATTGGAAACTCAGAGGCAATAGAGCCACTCTTAAAAGAATACGAGTTAACCAAAGAAGAAAAAAGCTGTATTTATGATGATATACATGTTGCCATAGGTCGCTCCTTGATAATGTTAGGTAGCCCAAAAGGAATTCCAATATTAGAAAATTTTTTGGCACGTCATGATTTATATATAATGGAAATTGCTCAAGACACACTGGATAATAAGGAAAAATGGTTAGGCCAAGAAAGAAATAATAAATTATGACCAGGGATAAAAAACAGATATGATATGAGGAGATTAACAAGATGAAGATGAGTAAGAAGAAAAAAGTTTTTATAATAGTGTCGGCAGTTGTAATATTCTTGTTCTTGATTACGCTAGGGCCCAATCCGGTTAGGACCGTGCGAAACATTGGGAAGATAAAGTATATTATAGATCTGCTGACAGGCCAAAGAACTGAAGAAGAAGATATTGGCGTAGAAGGACTGATAGAGGCATTTGTAGATAAGAGAAATCCAGGTATCTATCGCAAATATGCAGCCTCAAAATTGGGCCATAGTATGAAAGACGCCAAAGCCGTAGAACCCCTAATTGGAGTATTGCAGGACAAAACCGAGCACGAGCTTATTCGTGCCGAGGCAGCTTTTACTCTTGGGCTTATAGGAGATAAAAGAGCCATAGAGCCGCTTTTGGAAGCCCTGAATGATGAAAGTTACGAAGTTCAGATAGGTGTTTTAAGGGCGCTTAATGATTTTAAAGATGAGAGGATAATCAAGCCACTTATCGCTGTTACAAAGGGCGAAGACTCAAAAAAGAGAGCTATTGCTGCCAAGGGACTTACGATAGATACTCCGGAAGCAATAGCAACTCTTATTGGTCTTATTAGAGAAGATACATATTTTTCGTCAAAATATGTATCTGTCAGAGCACTTGGAGAGACAAGGACAAAAAATGAAGAGGCATTTCAGGTTCTACTTGAAGTCATGGATGGTAAATATGGAGACAGAGACCTTTTAATATCTACTGCTATACTTAGCTTGGGCAAGATAGGAGACAAAAGGGCAGTTGAGCCACTGTTAAAGATTCTTAAAGAAGACCGCTATTTTTATCATGAAGCTGCCATAGCTTTGGGTGATCTTGGAGATAAAAGGGCAATAGAACCTTTAATGAAAAGGATGGAAGAAAAAAAGAACAAGGCACACATTATGAAAGACCTTAATGAAGCATACAGGAAGCTGACAAAATAATGGTTTGTATATAAGGAGTTTAGCAAGATGAAAATAAGCAAAAAGAAGAAAATTTTGATAGTAGTCTCAATAATAACATTGTTGTTAATAGCAATAGTAATACCAATAATTACCCACACTGTGCAGTCTGTTAAAAAGATAGGATATATTGTAGACTTAATGACAGGCAAAAAAGCTGAAGAAGAAACCACCACAGATAAAATGATAACAGCCTTTGTAAACAAAAGAAACCCTCGTATCTATCGCAAGTATGCGGCCTCAAAATTAGGCCATACCTTAAAAGACCCCAAGGCTGTAGAGCCATTGATTAAAGTATTGCAGGATAAAACCGAGCACGAGCTCATCCGTGCTGAAGCTGCCTTTACCCTGGGTCTCATAGGTGATAAAAGAGCTATAGAACCACTTATTGAAGCCCTAAATGATGAAAGTTATGAAGTACAAATACATGTTTTGAGGGGACTGGTTAAGTTTAAGGATAAAAGGATAGTTAAACCACTTCTTGCTGTTACCAAGAGTGAAGACCCTAAAAAGAGAGCAATTGCTGCCAAAGGGCTTACAGTAGATACTCCAGAGGTAGTAAAAACTCTTGTTAAACTTATCAAAGAAGACCCCTATTTTTACTCAAAACATAAAGCAGTTAAAGCCCTTGGTGAAATGAGGACAAAAAACGAAGAGGCCTTTCAGGTCTTACTGGAAGTCCTGAATGGTAAATATGTGGAACAGGAATATGACAATAGCGATAGGCGCCTTTTAAGAAAGTCTGCCACAATTGCTCTTGGTAAGATTGGTGATAAGAGGGTAGTTGAGCCTTTGATAAAGATTCTTGAAGAAGATGTAGAGATAGATGTTCAAGCTGCGATAGCCTTGGGTAACCTTGGCGATAAGAGAGCACTTGAGTCCTTGACGAAGAAAATGGAAGAATATAAACATAAAGCACATATTATGAAAGACCTAAACGAAGCATACAGGAAATTAACAGAAAGATAATCCATATTTGGGGAGAGATGAGAAAATGCGGAAGATAAGGCGACTTAGAAGAATAATGTCCATAATAAATATTATATTGTTTATTGGTTTGATGTTCATTTCCGTCACACATGTTATTGCTGCCAAAGGAGGTCAAGGGAAAGGCCGTGGACAAGGAAGAAAACCAGAAGACAGAGGCAAGTCACGAGTAATTATAGATAATATTGTAGGTCTGCGCAGGACCATACCTGTGGCCTGGAAGTTTCCAGAGATACCTAAGGTTTCAGGTGATGGAGTTACATTTGAGAAGGGCGATGCTATCTACCGGAATTTTGACATGAGCGGGATAACCCAGTGGATAGATATAATTCTTTTTGCCAAACCAATAGAAAAAATGATCTTAAAGAAGACCATAGAGAGATTCCGCAAGATGGGCCATGCCGGGTTATACAACTACTGGGAGCCGGATGAGCTAAATAAACCAGAGATAAGGGCCAGTCACAAGACCATAGAATCTTTAGCCGAAGGCCCCAGTCACAATGATTTCCAGACATTTTTAGATACCAAAGATTTCTGGGGTGTGCGGACTTCTGACCAACTGGATGCTAAAGATCGTCGGGACATTATAGATGCCGCGAAAGATCAAGTAGACCCTGAGATTGACTATGACTTTTTTGAAGGTTACAGGAGCCCTGGTGTATCCTTTAGATGTGACGGGCTGGTGGAGTGGTGTTATGAGACCGTAGGTATTGATATAGTCCCTGACCCTGATTGGTGGTGTGTCAAGAAAGGTCGTAATCTTCTTGCCCCTAATATCCAATTCCGGAATCTGCAGGAGCAAAACAAAGCCAAATTCTCCACCTTAACCTTTGGCAAAGAAGATGAGCAGGGCCAAAAGATATACGGGCCTATAGAAATAGACGGAGAGGAAATTGAACCAGAAGAAGACGGCAAATACAATGTCCATGGAGAAGAAGTAGAAGTCAAAATATATGCTAATGATATAGACGATGACAGTGATGGCTCGGGTATTGCCAGGTTAGAACTTTGGGTAGGCGAACAGGATGATACACCGGATGAAATGCCAGGGTTAAGATTGCTGAGGGATAATACTGATTATCCTGCAGATAATGATTATGCCTACACTTGGGATACAACAGAAAAAGATGACCATGGTGAGCCTCTCTTTCCCAATGGTGACTATACTCTGAAAGCCATAGCTTTTGACCAGGCAGGGAATACAAAAGAGACATATATAAATGTCAAAATAGAGGAGCTACCCTACTACTTCCACGTCCAGCTTTCCCCTGAATACGTAGAAACCGGCAGTCCTGTATCACAAACAGAAACATTCACTATAACAGTTCAGTGTTATAACTACGGAACATCTGTTAATCCACCGCCTGAAGGCATGGTAAATAAACTTTCTGGCACAGAAAGCTATGTAAAGAATGACGATGATGAATGGCGAAAAGAAAAGATCAATCCTGATTGCACAGTTCCGGAAGAATGGGAAAAGAGCGATTATGCAGGAGAGGTAAGTTTTGGAATAGCCAATATCATAAATAGCGCCTATGAATTATACGCAGGCGGAGAAAAGCTGGAGACATTGGAGCTGGCAGATGGAGCAGGTACAATATCAGGAGCAGTAATAAAAGCAGAAGATGGAGATATAGGAGACAATCATCTATTTCTAATTATCTCAGCATCAGATGGAGCAGGAGACGGCAACGGTGCGTTAATGGTGAATCCAATTGTTATAGGTGGTTATGTAACAGACTATAAACAAAAAAGGATGAGTAAATATAGCGGTCATCCCGATGATTGGAGTGAGGGCTGGTTTAATGATGAATGGTCTAGAGCATTGAATGGATGGTATCAAGGCGACTACTGGTGCTCAGGTTGGGCAGAAGCAAGTTGGGGCACAGGAGGCTACCCAACAGCATTTCGTTTCTGGGGAGGTATAAACTATGGTTATGGTGTAATGCTAGAGTTGATATGGGCTGCAAAATATAATATGGTTTATAATCTTTCAGAAGGAGCGATAGGGTATGCTTCAAATGAAATTGAGAAAGCGTGGATGATGGTTGATGTTATGGAGTTCCTAATATCTGGCGCTAAAGAATATGCAGGTAGTGTGGAAAATATAACAACAGGCGAAGTAGGCACACTTAAAACCATAGATGATAGTCATAGGTATATAGTTTGGCAAAGTATTCCTGTTTCTGATTTTGGGTCGTCTTTTCGTAAATATGAACTTGAGCCGTCAATTAATACAGAAGGAGTAATAGGAGCAGGACAGTTAAAGCCTGCCTATGGTACTTATGAAGGCAATCATTCTATTACAAGGAAAGGGATTGAGCTTTCAGGCACTCCACAGATTTTATTTATTCCAAAAACTGAGGAATAAGGCTATTAAAATGCTAAAAACCATCACAAGACCAGAACAAAAGACGCTAAAAGAATTCAAGGTAATTTTTGATGCAACTGCATGAGAAGTGAAAATAATAAAATCTTAATCATCAAACCCTCCTCAATGGGCGATGTTATTCACGCTCTGCCGGTGCTTGCAACATTGAGAAAGCACTATCCTAAAGCAGAAATCACATGGATTGTCAAAAACAAGTTTTCTGATCTACTAGCTGGTAATCCGGATCTGATAGAGATAATTTCTTTTGATAATAATAGTTTTTTTCAGCTGATCAAAATACTGCGTAAAAAGAAGTTTGATATTGCGCTGGATCTTCAAGGACTATTCAGAAGCGGAATCTTAGCTTATTTAAGCAAAGCAAGCCACAGGATTGGCTTTAGCAAAATTAATAGTCGTGAATTAAGCTACATGTTTTACAATCATAAGGTAACACCGCCTCAAAAAGCTGTTCATGTAGTGGATAAAAATCTGAGCCTGCTTGAACCGCTGGGTATATCTGAATATATCTATGACTTTAAAATTCACATATCCGTGCAGGATTTAAGATTTGCAAAGGATTTTTTTGCATCAGAGAAACTGGTTCCCGAGAGGGATAAAATTATTATGCTGAATCCCGGCGCCGGATGGCCTACAAAACGCTGGCCGGCTGAAAACTTTCCACGCCTTGCAGATAAATTAACAAAATATAGGAATGCTAATGCAAAAGTAATTATGTCATGGGGCCCTCAAGAAAAAAAGTTAATAGAAAATATTAGAAGCAAGACGAACAATAGAATTACAATAATGCCTCAATCTACTATAAAACAACTCGGGGCAATAATTAAGAGCTGTGATCTTTTTGTTGGCTCTGACACAGGGCCTACTCATCTTGCAGCTGCATTAGAAGTTCCTGTTGTTGGTCTGTATGGTCCCTCGGATCCTGAAAGAAACGGTCCGTATGGAACAAAGAATATTATTATTCAGAAAGATATACCATGTGTTTCGTGCTGGAAGAGAGAGTGTGATACAATTGACTGCATGAAGAATATATCCGTTGATGAAGTATTTAAAGCATGTGTAGAGCTACTCGGAACGAGATGAGGGCAAATACTTTAAAAATATCCACTATATGTGACAGAATTATTGAGTATGGCATACTTCTTTTGGTTTTTATTATGCCGTTTAAGCATACTGCATCTATTGAATCAATCGCTCTTCTTATTCCTCTCATTGCGTGGATAATAAAGCTAAGATACGTTCCTGATGCGCATTTTATAAAAACTCCTCTGAATTTTCCTATTATGTACTGGGGAATTGCTATTGTAATAGCTTCGGTTAGCTCAATAGCTCCTTCATATAGTTTCTATGAATTCAGGTCCCAGTTCTTGAAACAAATCATACTATTTTTTATTGTAATAAATAATATAAAAACCAATAAACAGATGCTGAAAATAGTATATGTATTAGCTATTTCAGCATCTGTTTTTTCCATATATGGCATATGCGGTTATTTCAATAACACATTAACAGAGTATGGAAGAGCTACAGGCGCCTTTAGTAGCTATAGCCGTTCAGCAATGTACTGCATACTTGTTATTCCTTTGGTTCTAACAGTATTTTCCCATGCTAAAAATAAATACATAAAACTGGCTCTGATTTTATCTACTTTCTTAACAGGTATATTATTAGTGCTGACTTTCACCCGCGGGCCATGGTTAGTATTATTTTGTATTCTTCTAATATTACTGTTTAGAAAGAGCAGGAAGATGCTGATATCCTTTTTAGCAGCATTACTGCTTTTGGTTCTTTTTTGCGGCCCGGTTACTGAAAGAGTGAAGTTTACGTTTGAGTTTAGAGAAGGGATTGACCGAGCTTTATCCGGACGTTTAACATTATGGCATAATAGTCTTCAGATTATAAAAAAACATCCTGTGCTAGGTGTGGGATATGGGCCAAATATATTTAGAAAAATGTATCTAGATCCGGAATATAAATTCTATGTTACTGATCTTCATGGCGATTTTCAGCAGTCAGATGCGCACAATCTTTACTTGCAGATCCCCATAGAGACAGGGATAGTGGGTCTTGTAGTCTTTATGTACCTTCTGGCAGGATATATAAAATATGTTTATAAGTCGTACATACATACAGAAGACTATTTTAAAAAGGATATATTATTCACAATTCTTTTGACAATTATTGGGTTTTTAGTTTGCAGTATTTCCGGATACTTTTACGAAGATAGAATAGGGCTTATGTTTTGGTTGTACATGGGGATATCCATAGGCATAGGTGTAGAAACTAATGAAAAAGAAAAACACGCCTAGCAGAATTGTATTCTTCCCAAAGGGCGATTATAACATCCCAAGCACAAGATACAGATGTGTTTTTTATGCCAGGGAATTGAAAAAGCACGGATTTTTTACTTCTATAATGCCTCCTCGTCCAATACTCAAAAAAAATATATGTATTGCGCGATACAGAGAAGCAATAAAGACTATAAGGGAATTGAGCCGAAATCGTAAAGATACTATTATTTATGCTCAAAGAACTGTTTACCAGTCAGACTTTATAAGGTTTCTATGGGTATACAAAAAACTATTTAATATAAATCTGGTTTTTGATTTTGATGACGCTATATTCTTAAGGCGTAAAAAGCGCACAAACCAAATGCTAAGGATGTCAGATGTTGTTATTGTTGGAAGCCACTTTCTGGCTGAGTATGCTCAAAAGCATAATGATAATGTTTATATTGTGCCAACAGCCATTGACACAGATAAATTTAAGCCTGCACACCCAGAGAAGAGAAGTGAATTTAAAATAGGCTGGGTGGGAGATGGGAAGACATATCAGGATGACCTTATAATGTTGAGGGAGCCCTTAATGTCCATTGCAAAAACTAATAACATAACGTTTGAAATAATAGGCACCAAAGATTGTGATAAACTAAAGAGGGCTTACAGAGAATGTGAATATTTAAAAGTTGAGATGATCGACTGGATGAAACCCGATGAGATAGCATCTGAATTGACAACGTTTGATGTAGGGGTGTATCCTTTGCTGGATAATGAGTGGAATAGAGGGAAATGCGGGCTTAAAGCCCTAGAGTATATGTCCGCAGGTATTGCCCCTGTATGTAGCGATATAGGTGAAAACAAGTATTTTATAGAAGACGGAAAAGACGGACTTCTGGCAAAGACCTCTGATGAATGGGAAACTAAGCTAAGAGCTTTAATTGAGAACACCCAACTTAAGAGACAAATAGCTCTGAATGGAAGAAAAACTGTTGAAGAAAAATACTCCATACACGTTGCCGGAAAAAAGCTCGCAAAAATATTAAAAAACGAATTCTAAAATAAAAATAGCGCGGAGGAATAGTCTATGAGCAGAATACCAATTCTTTTCTATCATAAAATTAATTATCCGAACCCTGAATCTACGGAACAGTGTTTGTATGTAACACCAAAAGATTTTGAAAAGCAGATGAATTTTCTCAAGAAATGGAATTATATGCCCGTTTCTATTGATGATGTTGTTGCAAGCACCAGGAGAGAAAAGAAATTTCCCCAGAGGCCTGTTGTAATAACCTTTGATGACGGCTATCTTGATAATTATACATATGCATTTCCCATTATGAAAAATCTGGGATTTACAGGTACGGTTTTCTTAACGACAGATGCAGTTGGCAAAACTATGGCTTTTGATGAAAGCAAAGAAAAGGTTCCTGAGAAATTTATGTCATGGGAGGATGCAAAGAAGATGCAGGCATTTGGATTTAGTTTTGGGTCTCATTCATGTACTCACAAACGTATGGCTAAGTTAACAGATGAGGAGGCATGGGACGAAATAACAAAATCAAAACAAATTATTGAAGAGAATCTGTCCCAGCCGGTAAAATACTTTTGCTATCCATACGGTGATTACAATGAAAATATAAGGAATTTTACTGCTCAAGCCGGGTACAAAGGAGCATGTACAACAAAAAGAGGCATAAATCATACACCTGAGACCATATTCGAGCTGAGAAGAATACCTGTAAAGAAAAACACAAATATCTTAAAGTTTATTTTTTCTATTACCCTTAAGTATATAAATAAATGAAAATGCCAGACGCTGTCTGGCAAATTACATTAAGATATCAGGAGTATCCCCCCAACAGGTATTAATATTCTAAGTAGGGGCACAATATTTTGTGCCCTTAATGGGTTACGTCACTGCGAAGGATGGAATCTGAAGACAATCCTAAAACTTTAATAATTTTGAGGGCGTTATATTGAATGCTTTGGCGAGTTTTTCTAGTGTATCTAATTTTACATAGGGAGGTTTTTTGCTTTCTAGGAGCTGAATATGTTTATAGTCAATATCTGCCATTTCAGACAGCTTTTGCTGTGTATAATTATATTCCTGTCTTAAATTCCGTATTCTTCCAGCCAGTTTCAAAGCAATACTTTCGGCTTCCATAATTTTTATATTACATACAAATATTCCTTATTGACACCGTATGGGTGCGGTGTGTATAATATGTATAAATGTTAAAATATGTAAATTAAGATGAGAAAAGACAAATTAGAAAAGAAAGAATGAAATCAGCACGAAACAGAAATCTTATAATAATTGTTGGTATAATTTTGCTGATAACTTTGCCTTTCCATTATATCCCAGAACATGGAAAAGTCTTCCCCAAAGATAATTTAACATTTAGCAATACATTTATCTTCCAGAAAGATATAGACGCTATAATTAAAAGATATAACAATGCTAACTTTCTAGATAAATTAATGATAAGAAAAGAAACTCTTGTTAAAAAACTGCTTGAAAAAGGCATTATTTCACAAGAAAGTGAAGCAAAAGATGCGAGTGAAGCAAAAGATAGATATCCTGTTCGCCTTCCTGGTTATATAAATGACTTTGCAAGTGTTATTAGTAGTAGTGAGAGATTAAGAATAACTAATATACTTACTGAACTTGAAAGAAAAACTTCCGCAGAAGTAGTGATTGTTACAGTTCCTAGTATTGAAGGCGTTGAGATCAACATTTATAAGAATGGTCTTTTTAAAAAGTGGAAGATAGGTAAGAAGGAAAAGGATAACGGAGTGTTAATAGTTCTTGCAATAAAGGAGAGAAAGATTGGTATAGAGGTTGGCTATGGGATAGAGGGAGCTCTTTCTGATAAACTCTGTGAAGAGATTATTCGAAAACAGATGGCGCCAAACTTTAAAGCAGGTCAGTTTGGAAAGGGATTCGTAAATGCTGTGTCTGCAATAGCGACGTGTATTGCTAAGGAATACTAGTGAATTGTGAAAAAACTTTTTATAATTCGATTAAAGGATGAGGATGGAAAGAAAGACAATAACTATCAAAATGTCTATACTTATTGAATTGCTTAAATCGGATTTAGGCGACATTGAGGAGGCATTGAAAATTGGTAAGATTGATATAATTGATGATTTTTCTAATGTTAAAATTGGAGAAATATCATTTCATGCAGGGCATAAAGACAACCCCTCATTATAACAATTAATCTACACTGAAAATTAAGAATATGGGGGAAATAGGGATTCATCCTAATGTGCGATTTGGGTTTTATGATATTGCAAGATAATTTCAAAATACAAAGTTACCCTAAAGTAGTTGACCTAAATCCTTCAATATGGATAACATCTTTATAAGATGTTTTTAAAGACCTAGATGTATCTTGTGTTGTATTGCTCTATTGGAGAGTTAATAATAAAAGAGGAGTCAGTAGATGAAATTACACAAATGTTTTATCTCAATTCTGTGTATGACAATATGCATAACTATGTTGCATGGAGATGTTTTTGCTAAACAAAAATATACTAAAGAAATGTATGACAATCAATTGCTACCTGTAAATAGGCATACTAGGAGAATTCTTTTTGTAACGGGTATCAATGAAATATATTGGCGAGGGAGTAATAACGCTGGTGCTGTTTTTATTGCAGGAATAAATACAATGAGATGGGGCAAGTATAAAGCGTATAATACTCATAATGACACGCACGAATATGTTAAAGGATTTAAGAATCTACTCTCCGTGGCTGAGTTATACCCAAGCTTTATGTATTATGACCATAATGATGACATATTGCTATTTGCTTTACTAAGAGAAATAGATGATATTTTCTATGTAGCCATGGGAAATAATGTTACATGGAAGTTTACTGTGATGAATGTTTCCACTGGAAAAATCATAGGTGAAAAATATGTTGATAGAAATAATACATCAGCGAAAGAAGCAGGCAGAGAAATGTCAAAATGGATACTTAAAGATGTTTTACCAATTCTCTATAAATCTCCCAAAACTTCTCTATTGGAAGTAGCAAAATCTTGTAATAAATACGATGAAAAAACGGGGAAAGCAAATAAAAAAGCTGTTGTTATATGTGAGAGAATACTTAACACTCCCTATCATAGCGAGAGAACAGGGGGATCTTATGATAAGGAATATGCTAAATCTGCGCTTGAGAGCATTAAAAATAGATATATAAGCCTTGCAAAAGAATTGGTTAAGTTAAGAAAATACGGAGTGGCAAAAGCAAAATATATAGAGTTGGCGGAAGTGTTTAAAGACTACGATGAAGTTTTATATAAAGAAATACTTGCAAAAGCAGATGAGGTGGATAAGAAAAGAGAAGAAGATGAGAAAATAGAAGATATAGAAGATAAGAGAAGGCAAGAAGCTTACATTGCCAGTGCAGAACCAGGCAAAAGAAAAGTAAAACAAAGACCAATTCAGAATAAAACTAGAAAAAGGGAAGTAAAGAGTTATGTTTTAGATACAAAAAAAGAATTTACACATGACATAAAGGCAATGGTTCAAGAATATTTAGAGATACACAAACAGGATGATTCTTCTGCAGGCTTGCTTGATATTATTTTTGGTGGCATAGCCGGACCAACAAAAAAAGATTCTTTAAAAAATTATCTAAAATATGGAGAAACATCTAATATATTTGTGAATTATGGAAAAGTAGTTATCGGGATACAGCGTACAAGCAGTGATATTCTTGACGATCCTAACATACGTTTAGAGTTCTTTAATTTTGGCAATGCTACAATATTAGGTATTAGAGGATTTATACAGTTTGTAAATATGTTTGAAGAAAAAAGTAGAGTTATCCATTTTGAATGTAGGGAAAAGTTAGAACCAATATTTGTTGAAGTTAAAAAACATTATAATGAAAATACAGGCGAAGAAGAACATGAGATTTTAGAGACAGATTTTCATAATATAACAGATGCTATAAGTTTTCTTACAACATTTAAACTAGGGGATTTTAAGCAAGGTGGGGACAAGCCAACTTTCGAGATTTTGTGGGGAAAAGAATTAAAAATTGTTGAGTTTAAGTGACAGATATGAAAGAAAAATGCTAATTTCAAAATATTATAAGATGACTTCGAAATACGAAATTTGCATATTAGTCATTAGCTGTGCAGAAACGATGAAACATGAATAAAAATCAGAAAGTAGTAGCTTATGCAGACCTTTTAGGGTTTTCCGAGTTTGTAGTTAGTGATTTAAAGCAAGCTAAGCAGTTGCTAGACGATTTTTACAATCTTTCTCAACGTACTAAAATAAGTAAAGGTTATAAAGATCTTGAACTTTTTTTGTTCTCTGATTCTCTGCTCTTACAAGGCAATGATATTTCAAGCGTGGTGAATTATATGTGCTGTTTATACCGAAGCGCATTGAAATATTGCAAAAAAGGATTAATAATGCTTTGCAGAGGTGGCATAGCTAGAGGCTGTGTAATTACGCAGAAACGTCGACAAGCACCAAATGTAATAAAAAACTTTATTATCAGTCCTGCATTAACTCACGCAGCTAAAATGGAAAGTCTAGTTAAGGGTCAAAGGTTGCTACTATCTGCGAATGAGCATGAAGAATTATCTCATTTTTGGAATCATGACATTGAGTCAATTTGTTACGATCAGCCAAGTGTAAAACCAAGTAAGTTATTTTTGAAATATAAATATCGAGATATTCTTTGGGCAAGAGACTTGGCAAAAGAATATCCTGAATCAAAGAAAGAAACTACCAATCTGATCAATATTGCCGCTGAGTTATTCAACAAAAATTATAAAAAACCCAAAAGTGTAAGCTTACACTATGCAGAAACATTACGTATCTGTATGCTCTCATACGCCTCATTACTTGAGCCATGTGCAGATGACCGAAAATTACTACAGTCTTTAGTTCAAGGCACACTAATCAAATATCCCCATGAATCTGTATGGCTCGGCTTTTTAGAAATGATTTTATTATCAAGAGAGGCCTTTGCATTTCAGAAGGAAAAATCAGTTTTAACCTTTCTTCTGGTCGCTCTATTGTCACCAAAGTGGGGTAATATTTGTTCAGTTCTTGAGCGGGCGGAAAACTCACAACTGTCTCATGCCGTTAAGGAACTAATAAATGTTGCTATTCATGAGCCAGTATAAAAAGCAACAATCACATCAAGAATTTACACGCATTCGGCCGATACAATACTTAATTGTTTCACTAATCAATTCTTTTCCATTCTCTCCTGACAATAAAGCAAAAGGAACAGGCATGCCTGTTCCCTACATAGATTCCCAAATTAAATCGGGAAATGACCCCGAAAGCGTTTGGGGTTTCAGGATTTTATCCTTCGCAATGACAGAGGATTTTTAGGGTGAAAATATTTTGCTATTTAATGAATCAATAGTTATAATAACTATACAGAGAAAAAAGGAGAGACGAAAGATGTTAAAAATTCATAAAAATATTGTCCTTGATGAAAGTAAAAAACCGACTGCAATTCAAATACCTATCAAGGAATTTGAGCATATGGAAGAGGTAATAGAAAATTATGGGTTGGCAAAACTAATGAATGAAGCAAATGGTGACAAACGATTTTCGGGAAAAGAAGCAAGGGAATATTATCAATCGTTAAAATAGAATGTGGAAAATCGAATACACAAAACGTTTTCTCAAAGAGCTCTCTAATCTTCCTAATGAAATACGAATTAAAGCTGAAAAGATAAGCTTTGAGGACCTGCCGTCTTCTGACCCGTTTAATCTTGGCTATCTTGAACATATGACAGGCTATCATGATAAATATAAGATACGCATTGGAAAATACAGGATAGGCATTACGATAGATAGATCTCAAAAATTGTTGATTTGTCAACGTATTGCGCATCGTAGAGATATATACAGAATATTCCCATGAAATTCCTATACATCAAGTTAGGAAAAAATTCAAAATGACCAAATTCAAGAAATCTCTTTATATTGTATTTTTTATCTTCATTAGCCTATTTATGTGTTACAGACTGATTGAAGTAATCGGAAGCCTATGCATTAAGAGAGCTGTTAATAAGGTTTCGCAAAATAGAGTTCATGTTGAGAGAGTACAGGTAGGATTTAATCTTCACTCTGCAAATATCAGGTTCAACAATGTCAGCCTGTTAATCCAAAACAGGCTGCATGGGAGCGCAAAAATAAAAACGATTCTCGTTAGAGTAAAACTAAAATCTCTGTTTAATAAAAAACTTGTTTGTGAAGAAATTATTATCACAGGACCAAATGTTAATATAGTCTCAACTATTTCCCGCAGACTGAAGACACAGAAAGTCGTCCCAAAAAAAGTGCCTTCGTCCAAAAAGTGGAACTATGTATTCAAAAGAATAGAACTCCGGCGCGGAACTGCTAATTATCAACGTTGTAATATTCCGTCAAAATTGTCAATAAAAAACATTTATCTGGCATTGAATGATTTTTCGCTGACACGACCTTTCCCCTTTTTTTTAAAGGGGTATGTTCTCTCTGGAGAAAATCGCACAAAATTCTCGGTTTCAGGCAAAGCAATACATATACCTGAATCGCTCAGGATTGCGGATATGGAGATTGAATCCTCTATCAGACTTTCATCGCCTACCACCCCTATTGATTTTACAGGTAAAGTTATCTTGAAGAATAACATTACAAGTCTTGAGATAGAAAAGGGCATATATGATGACATAAAAATCATTGCGCCGCATCTTCCGCTCTATATAAAAGACAGGGCATTATATATCCACGGGGTGGAATTAAAACTAGCAGACGGGAAGACTGAGATTTTTGGAAAAGTTGGGTTTGATTTACAAAGGGGAATAGAATTTGATCTAAATCACAAGACATCGGGTGT
This sequence comes from uncultured bacterium, assembly GCA_964437505.1. Taxonomy (GTDB): domain Bacteria; phylum JAHJDO01; class JAHJDO01; order JAHJDO01; family JAHJDO01; genus JAHJDO01. Next base: position 8,333 of record CAYTGU010000016.1, on the reverse strand, counting down.
TGATATAGAGAAACTGGCTTCGAAGTTTGGCATTGAAAATCTTACATTTAGTGGAGCACTGGACTGTGAAGGCAATATAAGAAGCTCTGGCAACTCAATAAATAAAATAATAAAGAACCTGAACGGGAATTTGGATATAACATTAAATAACGGATCTTTCACTGAACAACATGTATTGGTTAGAATGTTCACTCTTATTAATATGTATGATGTAATAAAATTAAGACTGCCCAAAATGGATAAGGATGGGATAAAATATAATACAGTCGTAGCTAAAACCGTAATAGACTCTGGAATAATTAATGTAGAAAGTCTATGTGTTGACGGCGAAAGAATGAGAATTTCAGGCGAGGGCAATATTAATCTGGTTAAAGAGTCCACGGATATGGTTTTTGGAGTCAAGCTTTTTCAAATTGTTGATGATGTATTGAATAAAATACCGATTGTAGGTTATATTGTAACGGGAGAGAAGGAGAACTTATTTGCCTTTTATGTCAGACTAAAAAGCGGTAAAGGCGGATACTTAAAGGTAACAGCCGTCCCGTACGAATTACTGGAAGATGTGACTGTAAGACTGTTTCAGCGATTGTTAAAATTGCCGTTAAAGATGATGAGGCCTATTGTGAAATCTATAAATAAAAAAAACAATGCTAAAAATAAAAGATAAGATAATATCAACTATTTTTAACATTTTTGCTCAAGCCGGTAAATCCGTATATCTTGTTGGGGGCTCAGTGCGCGATCTATTAATGGAAAAACCTCTCAATGATTACGATTTTGCCACATCTGCAACACCTCCTGAAATTATCAGGATTCTACGAGACAGCAGGATAAGAACATATCCTGTTGGCATAAGTTTCGGAACAGTCGGCGCATTTATAGATCAGGTTGAATTGCATATTACAACATTCAGAAAAAAGGAGAGATACAGAGGATTCAGCAGAAAACCTGATGTTGATTTTGGAACTAACATAATGGAGGACTTAGAACGCAGGGATTTTACAATCAATACGATAGCTATAGGTGCTGACTTAAAAATAATTGACCCCTTTAAAGGAAGAGAAGATTTAGAACAAAAGATAATCAAAACGCCTAAGGATCCGGATGCTGCGTTTGAGGATGATTCTCTAAGGATACTAAGAGCATTAAGGTTCCAGTCTCAATTAGGATTTGAGATTGAAGAGAAGACTCTCGTATCCTTAAAAAAGAACGCTTACAGACTGCTAAACCTTTCAAGTGAGAGAATAAGAGATGAGATAACTAAGCTATTACTTGGCAGTTATGTGGAAGTAGCGTTGGGAAAGCTAATGAAAGAAGAAATAATCAACTATTTTTTACCAGAACTTGTTCCTCTAAAGAACCTGCATGAAGATAGCCGGCTTCATCATAAGGATGTTTGGATGCATACAGTAAAAGTTGTTAATAATTGTCCTTTAGATGAAAAAATCAGATGGGCTGCACTGCTTCACGACATAGCAAAACCATATGTTAGAACAATAGATGAGAAAAATGTGCATTTTTATAGGCATGAAGATTTAGGTGCTAAGATGGCATGGGGAATCCTTTCAAGACTCAGGTTCTCCAATCAGGATCGCAGGCACATATGCTTTTTAATCAGTAAACATATGCGGGCAAATCTTTATACCTCTCTATGGACAGACACTGCAGTGAGACGATTTGCAACTAAGATGGGAGATAAACTTTCAGATGTTCTCAGTATCTCTAAGGCTGACATAACATCATACAGGAAGGAGAAAGTTGCTAAAAAGCAGAAAGAACTATCCGAACTTGAGGGGAGATGTAAGGAGCTGATTTCAGCAAAAAAATCCAAATTCCCAATCACCGGAGACGAGTTAATGGAGAAATTCAATCTTTCTCCATCGCCTCTAATAGGAAAGATGAAGAATAAGATACTGGAAGCCATTACAAACGAGACCCTGCCGGAGAATGGCGAGAATAAAGATATATATTTTGAATACATTAAGAAGGCCTTTAAAAAGGAATTAGGGAGATAAATGCAAACCATATTGCACGTAAACGCAGGTGAGGTCTGGAGCGGGATAGAGCAAAGAATATTAACTATCAGCAAACTTCTCCATAACGAAAGGTTTAATATAATTCTGGCTGTGTCTCAGTCAAGCCCGTTATATAAAAAGGCAGATTCGTGTAATATCCCATTATTATCTCTTAAAATAAGCAAATGGAAATTTAACCCGGTAGCTATATGGAAACTGTCAAGGTTTCTAAAAACTCATAAAGTTGATATCTTACACACACACCGTTCATCAGACCACTGGATTGGTGTCCTGGCTGTTAGATTATTTGGCTTGTCTAGTCAATGCAAAATTATCCGCACGCGCCATAATTTCACAAGAATAAAAAACAACCGGATAAACAATAAACTATATAAGGAATGGACAGGTAGAATAATAGCAGTAGCTGAAGTGATAAGAAAACAGCTAATTGATGAGAACAACATTCCCGGGAATAAAATCATCACTATTCACAGTTCTGTAGACACAGAAAAGTTTAAGGGCGAGTTTGATGGGGGGGAAATACGTAACGAGTTTGGGCTTTTGTCTGATACTGTGGTTTTAGGAATGGTCGGAAGATTGAGAGAGCATAAAGATTATCCAAATATGTTTGTGGCGCTAAAGATTATTATTGCAAAATTCAAGAATGTTAAATTGCTGATTGTTGGGGATGGGATTCTGGAATCGCAGCTTAAAAGCATGGTTCAAAAAATGGAATTAAGTAGTTATGTTATATTTGCAGGCAAAAGAGAGAGTATCCCCCAAATTCTCTCAGGGATTGATATATTTGTGCTATCATCTTCTGTTGAAGGATCGCCTGCTGTAATCAAGGAGGCGCTTATTATGGAAAAGCCTGTTATTTCAACTAATGTAGGCGGAATTCCTGAGATTATTCAAAATGGAATTACTGGCGTATTAGTTCCTCCTCATAATCCTGAGATTTTGGCTGAGGCTGTGCTTGATATGGTAAATAATAGGGATGACGCCTTGACAATGGCTAAGAAAGGCAAGGATGTTATCATCAATCAATTTTCAGAAACCAAACTTGCAGAACAGACAGCAGAGGTGTATCAAGGACATGGTTAAATTTAAAAATGCGGAGAAGGCTCTGCAGGAAAGCGAAAAGAGATATCGGCTCTTATTTGAAACTTCACGTGACGCAATAATGACACTTGAACCACCATCTTGGAATTTTACTTCGGGGAATACTGCCACACTTGAACTGTTCGGCGTAAAAGATGAAGAAACGTTTGTTTCTGTGCCTCCATGGATGCATTCTCCAGAGTCTCAGCCGGACGGACAATCCTCCGTAAATAAAGCAAAAAAAATGATTGACATAGCAATGGAAAAAGGGTCAAACTTTTTTGAGTGGACACACAAAAAGTCGAATGGAGTGGATTTCTTTACCACTGTTTTGCTAACAAGAATGAGCATAGGAAAGGAAACTTTCCTGCAGGCAACAGTCAGGGATATTACTGAGCAAAAGAAGACGGATGAGAAATTAAAAAAGTATCGTGAGCATCTGGAAGCGGAACGCGATACCATACTTAAAAATATCATGGATGGTTTTTATATTGTTGATGAACAAGGACACATTTTGGATGTTAATAATTCCTATTGCTCCATGATAGGTTACAATCGCGAAGAATTGCTTAAGATGAGCTTAAAAGATATCGAGGCGGCAGAAACAGAAGAAATAATAGCTCAGCACATGCAGCGAGTAATAAATGCCGGCTTTGATCTCTTTGAAACTAAGCATAAATGCAAAGATGGCAGGATTATTGAAGTTGAATCTAGTGTCAAATATGTGAAAGATAAAATTGGTAAATTCTTTGTCTTTATGCGCGACATTACTGAGCGCAAGAGGACAGAGAATATGTTGAAAGAGACGGCGGCAAAATTACAGGAACAAAAATCGGCTTTGGAGCAAAAAAACATTGCCCTCAGCGAAATCATAGCGCAGATTGAAGTGGAAAAGAAAAAGATAAAAGATGATATAGCGGTTAATGTAAGTGAATTATTGTTTCCGATTTTAGAAAAACTCAAATTAGAGAATGCTGCCGGTAAATATGTTGATTTATTAAAAACCCATTTAGAGGAATTGGTATCTTCGTTTGGCCGTAAAATAAGAGGGAAAAGACTTAATCTAACTCCCAGGGAAATTGAAATCTGCGATATGATAAAAGGCAAGCTCGCGAGCAAAGAGATTTCTGAGCTTTTAAATATTTCCCTACAAACAGTTGAAAAACACCGCAAAAATATCAGGCATAAAATGGGAATATCTAAAAAAAACATTAACTTAACTTCTTTTCTCCAGGCCATTTAATGGGTATTTTGTGTACCCATTATCTACCCGCATAATTCCTATTGCTAATACTTTCTTGGATGATTAAAATATATTCAGTATGAAAAAATTTGGAGAGTAAATGGGTCTTTCTGATTTCATGCAGAAGGAATTAGTTCTTTTAGATCTTTCATCTGAAAAAAAAGAAGACGCAATCAAAGAGTTAATATCTCCAATCATAGAAAAAGAATTTGCTAGTTCAGAGAAGACGCTGAATAAAGCTATTCTAGATAGGGAAGTGCGCGGCAGTACTGCAATCGGAAATGGGGTTGCTATCCCCCATGCGGAAACGTCCTCCATTAAAGAAAAAATTATTATTTTTGGGAGATCAAAAGAAGGAGTAAGCTTTGATGCAGTTGATAAGAAGCCTGTAAATCTTTTTTTTATGGTCATTTCCCCCAAAAGAGAAGTATGCCCACATCTAAAAACCTTAGCCACGATATCCCGCCTTCTCAGAAATAAAGCCTTCAGAAAAAATTTGATGAATGCTGAATCTGCGGAAGATATAATAAAACTAATTGCTATAGAGGAAAACCCTTCTGCGGAAAGGAGGGGATATCCGCGATATGCTGTTGATGAAGCTGTTGAGTTAAGATTTCAAAAAGATTTAGAAAAACATCTGGTTGGATATTATGGTTATACAAAGGATATAAGTCTTGGTGGAATCTGTATAAAGTTACCAAGACATAAAGACATAAAAGACTCTGGAAGAATAAAAGAAGATATAAAACTTCAAGTGAGAATCCCTGTGTTGGATGTCAAAAAATATTTAGAAATAAAGGGACAGATAGTCTGGCGCTTACAGAAAAAAGAAGATTACAATATTGGGATACAATTTATCTTAAACGATAAGGAAACAGAAACTGCTCTTTCTCGATTTATTGATGGAATAAAAATCTCTTCTTAAATTTCACTTCAATTTATCACTTGGCTTGACCAAACCAGTACTTGCCTATACAATAATGCAGCTATGAAAAAACCGGTTAAAATTCTTCGCGTAATCCCCTCTCTTGAAATGGGCGGCGTTGAAAGAACTCTGACATCCATACTCCCAAGATTAGATAAGCGTCAATACGAGGTTTATCTGTGCTGCCTCTTTAAACGAGATAAACTGGCAGATACTATGGAATCTTTAGGTATTCCTATTATCAAGTTTAGAATGAGAGCACGACTGGACTTTGATGGGAAATACATAGCAGGCATACTGAGACTAGCACGCCTTATGAAAAAGATGCAGATAGACATTGTTCACACCCATCTATATAGGGCAAATCTTGCAGGCAGAATAGCTGCTAAACTGGCAGGTGTACCAGTAATAATAGCTAATGAGCACAATATAGACTCATGGAAGAAGTTTCCTCAAAGACTGAATGACAGGGTGTTAGCAGGAATTACAAATAAAATTATTGCTGTGTCTGATGCAGTCAAAGATTTTTATGTTAATAAAATAGGAATATCTGAAGATAAAATTATTACAATTTATAATGGAGTTGATATTTCAAAATTCCAAACTTATGTGAATACAAACAAACAAAAAGAAGAATTTGGGATAAAACCGGATGAAAAAGTTATAACAACAATAGGACGCTTGCATCAGCAGAAAGGGCATCTTTACTTTCTAAAGGCTGCTCAAATAATAAGAGAGAAAAACCCAAAGGTAAAATTTTTAATTGTAGGTGACGGTCCACTTGAGAAGCAGTTAAGAAGTATGTCAAAGGATTTAGAGATTAGCAAAAATGTAATATTTGCAGGTTTGAGAGACGATATCCCGCAAATTTTGGCAATGTCCGATATATCTGTTCTGGCTTCTTTGCGAGAGGGATTCTCCATAACGCTCCTAGAGTCAATGGCTGCTGGGAAACCTACTGTTGTGACTGATGTTGGAGGAAACAGCGAGGTTGTTGAACATGGGAAAACTGGTTTCATCATTCAACCTAAATCTCCTGAAGATATGGCGTTATATAGTCTCAATCTAATTAACAATCAAGAACTGGCGAAAAGGATGGGACAAGAAGCAGAGAAAAGAGTGCTAAACTTTAGTATTGACAGAATGGTTAGGAAAACAGAGAATTTATACAAGAGGTTACTTTAAACTATGTTCTTCTACTTGCTTCTGCTATTTACGCTTCTTCCAATGACAGAGCTGGTTCTACTGATAAAGATTGGTCATCACATTGGGCTCTTAAATGCGATTTTAATTATTATTGCAACGGGTATTTCTGGCGCTTCGCTTGCAAGATGGCAGGGATTAACAGTAATTAAAGAGGTTCAAAACCAGCTTTCTGTTGGTATTATGCCGAAGGAAGAGATACTGGACGGAACAATTATACTGGCAGGAGGACTTCTGCTGCTTACCCCTGGATTAATCACAGACTTTATTGGATTAGTAGCTATAATTCCTATTACAAGAAAATGGATGAAGTATTTAATGAAGAAAAAACTTGCTCGAATGATAGATGAAGGAAGGTTTCAAATAAATAGGTTCTGATTATATGAAAATAGCATACCTCTGTGAGGACAGCCAAATCCCAATAACTGGAATAAAGGGCGCTTCTATTCATATACGCGAAGTTATTAATGCTTTAATTAAATTGAATCACGAAGTATTTGTAATTACAACAAATAAGGGCGCAGAAAACCATGAGAATGGGCAATATACGATCCACGAAGTATTGCCATTTACATCAAAGAAATTGGGCGCTGATCTAAGAATGACCTTTACAAGCAGCAAGCTCTACAAAAAAGCCAAGAGCCTATTTAACAATGCAAAGCCGGATCTAATCTATGAAAGGTATGAGCTTTATGGAAGCGCAGGGATGAAGTTAGCTAGAAAATTCAACATACCATTTATGTTAGAGGTTAATGCAGCGCTTTTGTGGGGGCCTAAGCGGAGATTAAATTTCAGATCCTTAGCCAGACATGTAGAAAATAATATATTCAAAAGTACTGAAGCAATAATTATAACTACAGATAATCTTAGAGATTATGTTATCAGGAAAGGGGTAGATAGAAACAAGATTTTTGAGGTTCCTGATGGTGTAGATTCCGAAAAATTCAATCCAGAGATATCTGGAATTTCCATTAGAAAAAAATATAAACTTGAGGGGAAACAAATTGTTGGATTTGTTGGAAGTCTCAGTAAAAGACAGGGGCTCCCTCTACTTCTTGACGCAGCAGAAAAATGCAAACAGCAAATACCTGATATTCACTTCCTTATAGTCGGAGAAGGATTTGAAGAACATAAATTAAAAAAACTTGTTAAGGATAACAAGTTAAAGAATATTGTTACTTTTGCTGGCGCTGTTTCACATAATGATGTACCCGCATATATTGCAGCAATGGATATAACAGTTCTTCCCAATATGAGCATTTATAGCTCTCCTGTTAAAATTTTTGAATATATGGCAATGGCTAAACCTATTATTGCTCCGGCGGAAGGCCAGATGAATAGATTCTTTGAAAATGAAAAAGAAATATTATTAATAAAACCAGGGGATCAAGAACAGCTTGCAAACAACATTATAAAACTCTTTAGCGACCCTGCGCTCAGGCAGAGATTAGGCTTCAATGCAAGGCATAAGGTATCAAATTCTTATACATGGAATCACAATGCAAAACGCATTTTGGAGATTTACAGAACTATGCATTTCTCAAATTCGCATACTTAACCAATAAAGTTTTTCTAATATTTTCCTTCCAGAAATGAACTGTAATCTTTGTCTTATCTCCACGTCCGGTTTTACTGACAACTGTTCCTCGTCCCCATTTTGAGTGTATAATTCTCTGCCCCACCTTATATGAACACTCGTCATCTTCTAAACTTTCATATCTTAGACTATTGTCTTTAGACTTGTTCTGAGAGAAGAAAACAGATTTATTTAAACCAGTTCTTTTATATGTTTTAACTAATAAATTATCAGGAATTTCGTCTATAAATCTTGATGTTACGGTATTTC
>CAYTGU010000015.1:0-37521 GCA_964437505.1 uncultured bacterium | reverse complement strand
CAGCGGAGGCTACTTCTTTCTAACCTTTTTTTAGACTTCTATCTAGGTTTTGGGGCTCCCGCCATGAACCGCTTACTATACGCCACGGCAGATTGTTGTCAAAAGCATTTGCTACATTAACAGGATTGTAAGCTACCAATGGCCTTCCCGTAGATATTGTTCCATCTGTATCAGCCCGAGTTTGGACAAGGACTGATCCGGAAATCTCGGGGTTTCCGCTTATCATTAGATTTCCAAACACATATATTATACCTTCAAATGTGCCCCCTGTTACATCAAGATTACCGTCTACTACAAGGATACCGCTTCCATACCATCCTGTTGTTGTAATCTTGAACGACGAATTGTCCTGAAATTTAACCCAGGTAATTCCATCCACGTCTGAATTGTTCGGAGGGTCAGTATAGTTTCTAGTTGAGATGCCTTCCATTTCTTCTTTCGTCAGGCCGAATATATCTTCAATTGATGGAAAAGGAGCATTACTTACCGGCGGACTGCCTGTTATTTCACCGGAGCCAGCTGTCGTGGCTGTAGAACCTGTCGGAACGGTTACGCCTGTACTGGTGCCTCCGTCTATCAGTCCATTTCCAATAACCAAAACATTTCCGCCCGCATGAAGCGCGGAATTAACAGCTCCCGGATTTCCTATCCTTTCTGCGTCAACTTTCACTGTTCGCTCTACTTTGTCTATATTTGTCATGTTCGGAGCATAGCCGGTTGCTGTGATAGTTGCACTTGTTGATGTAATGCCTGATACACTCATTATATAATCGCCTATAACTTTCCCACCTTGAGTTTGAAAGGAGAGAACGGTCTTTGTGTAAACTGCTCCTGAAGTGTCCCAGCCAACCCAGGAACCCTGACCAAATCCCAGCTCCCATAATGCCGCTTGAATTCCTGATTCTGCAAGATTCCTTGCTGCAGATAAACGATAGGACCTGATTGTAAGTTTTTTCTGAAAAACGATTGTGGAAAGATATGCTCCTGCTATAACGGCAACGACAAGCATTACCATAGCAGAAATAACCAATACGCTACCGCGCTTGTTCCTATACATTAATCATACCATTGAGTAATAGTAACAGTTCCCGGGAATCCCCCGGGATTTACATTCGCTAAAGCTTCGTCATAATGAACCTCACCGTTTCCGGGGATTTTTACTGTATCTCCTACAAACGCGCCAAAAAGGTCTCCATTTCCTGTAACCTTCAACTCAGCTTTCGGGGCATATATTGCTCCTGCAAAATCTCCATTACCTGTAAATTTCACACTTGTGCAGGTATCTGTTCCATAAAGCAGACAATCAGATGGATTACCGGGGTTTGAGATACCGTTACCAGTTACCTTACAGTCTCCTGAAACGTAAATAGTAACCTCGCCACTAATTATCAATGTTGCATTCCCTGTAATGTGTATTGATGAAAACCAATATGTTCCGGATGTAAGGGTCTGTGTATTATTCCCTGATATTTGTAACTGCCCGCTACTACTCACACCAGCCGGGACAGTAACAGAGGGCATCGGAAACAGAGTGGATGCAACTGTTTTTTGACCATTCAGCGCAGAGTTTCCAGAGGTGGTTATTGCAGTGTTTATGTTCCCACCAGGACCAATCTGAGCATTCCCATTAACTGTAGCATTTCCACTTAAAGAGACTGCTCCAGATGATGTTGCGTTAGTGCCCATAGAACCATTGCTTCCGGGCGGCTGACTGGCATATGATCCGTTGTCAGAGTTATAGCTATCAGTCGCACCGTTACCTGAAAGGCCCACGCTTTTATCTCCAAATATTCCCTGCGCAAAAGGTGAACCACTTACCTGAAGATTAGCATTTATTAACTTTGAAAACCTGTTTATGTCAGTTACATTGGGAGCTGTTCCTGTAGCTGTAACTGTAGGAGTACCTGTAGCTGAGTTGGTAACTGTAACCGTAACACTTCCTACTGTTCTGCCACCTGCGTCTGATAGAGTAACGGTTTGAGTAGGATCTCCGTTTGCAACAACTGTCCAGGTAGTAATATCACCATATGAATATTCATAAATTGCTCTTTCTATGCCTGCTTCTGCAAGATTGACTGCAGCTGTATGCCGATATGACCTATTTGTCATCCTATTCTCGAAAACAATCCTCGAGAGATAGGTACCTGCTACGACAAATAAGGATGTAGAAACCAAAGCAGTTAGGACCAGGATGCTACCTTTTCTGTTCAGCTTCAAATAACATCACCTCCATTATTTATTCCTTAATTTTACAGATGTATTTAAAGTTTTTGTATGTGTTTTATTCATAACAGTTGCTGTGCTTGTAATTGATATTGTTAGGCGAGTAGCACCAGCAAGAGTTGGAAGATAGCCAAATGCCAGGTTAGATATATTTGAACTTATATTTTTGGTTCCTGAGGTTCTTGTGCTTCCAACTGCTGCCCAGGTTGTTTTTTCTAAAGTAGTGCCATTTAATGTATACCTAAAATAATCGTTAGAGCCACCTATAGGGTTTCCACTAGCATCAATTGAAGATACCTGCAGGACCAACTGCTGGAGCGTACTTGCAGGTACACTTCCTATTGCAACACTCACCACATCTCCTGCACGCCTTGTATCCTGACTTATATTGTCCAGAGCTAATCTCACATTTTTTTGTGTATCAAGATAACGAGAGTCAAAAACAAACATTTGATTGCCTCTTATAAATAGAAATAAAACAGCGCTTAAAACTGTTATTCCAATTGAAGCTGCAATAATAACTTCCATGATCGTGAACCCGCCTGAAAGCCGCTTCTTTTTCATTCTAGATGCCTCCGTTAGTTACAAGCGTAGTAATGCTTCTACTGAATGTTTGTCCCTGCGCTCCTGCCCACTGAACTGTTATGCTAACCTGTTTTATATTACTATCAATAAAATCAGAAATTGAAAGCAACGCCACTCCGCTATTAAGATTTGCAAGTCCCTGTGTAGCATTTCCTGTAGTAGTAGTAAAATCCTGATTACTGAATGTTCCCCAACCAGTTATTGTTGCAAATGAACTGTCCCGCACGATTTCCATTGCGTCCTGCGCTACCTTTGTAGCAGTAGAGATTTCAGCTGTTCTTCTAATAGTTGCAGGTCCATTGGAAAACGCAGTAAAAAGCCCAATCAAACCAATACTCAAAATCAAAACAGCTATCATGGTTTCTATTAGTGTAAAGCCCTGATTTAACTTAACTGTCCATATGCCTTTGTGCTTCTTCATTTGTCATCTCCAAAACTAGTTCTATCATAGTGAGAATGGCTGTGCTGCAATAAAAGCGGCTCCATGTCCTCTACCAGCTGCTCCGTTCGGACACGTAATCTGGATTTCCCCAACTGGCGTTGAACCTGCCATATATCCGGTACCGGCTCCTATAGGACAGGTGGGGGCGGTTTTTAGATATCCTGTAGCTGCCACTAGTCCCCATGTTCCTGTGGCAGGAGCCGCGTTCCACACAATTACCCCAGCTGCAAACCCAGCGCCGCCATTAGTAGCGTCAAGATCATTCTCCATACATACCTGTTTCAGAGCAGACGCAATTTGGCTCATATTGTTCACGCATACAGCATCTCTTGACTTGACCCTGGATTTGACAAAGTTAGGAATAGCTATAGTCAATAAAAGCGCTAGAATCGTAACAACGATCATGATCTCAACAATCGTAAATCCCAGACTTAACTTAACTATTCGTATGTCTTTGCGCTTCTCCATTTATCCTCTCTAAAATACAATAGCGGTGGGAGAAAGCTCCCGCCGCTGTTGTATACTCTTTTAGAACTTTCAGCAACTAACCTTATGGCAGTACAAATGGTTGAGCTGCAACGAAAGCCGGTCCATGTCCTCCACCAGCTGCTCCATTCGGACATGTAATCTGAAACACTCCAATCGCTGATGAACCAGCTGTATATCCAGCACCAGCCGCTATAGGACATGTGGGAGCTGTCTTTAGATACGATGTTGCACCTACAATCCCCCATGTTCCTGTTACAGGAGCTGCGTTCCACAGAATTGTTCCTGCTGCTCTTAGAACTGCGGCATTGAGATTTTCTTCCATGCACACCTGCTCAAGAGCTGATGCAATCTGTTTCATGTTGTTTGCACACACAGCGTCTCTAGATCTGCTTCTGGACTTGATGAAGTTAGGAATAGCTATAGCTGCTAATAATCCGATGATTGCAACAACGATCATAATCTCAACAAGTGTGAAGCCTCTTTTACTTCTCAGTAATTTAATCATTCTTATTCACCTCCTCTTCAATAAATTTTTTCTTCTGCATTATATAATAAGCATTTTTCATGCCAAGAATGCAAATAGTAGGGGTTCGATTTATTTAATTAACTCACCATGTCCCTCTATTGAGAAGAGACAGAAGTAAGGAATTCTTTGGTGTTGAATCTAGTTATTAGGCAAAATATTTTGACATATTTGCTAAATAGGCAAAAAGTTTTGACGCATTGACAATAGTATAGAGTGTTAGTATATTCATTATATAAAAAAAGACAAATTCGAAGCAGAATTAAGGATTAAGACTCTTCGGATTTTGGAGTCTAGTGTGGAACCAGTAATAGAAATTAGAAATCTTCATGCGGAATATAGAGCAGGCAGAGAAAAAACTGTCGCTTTAGAGGGCATAAGCTTGCGTGCTTACAAAGGCGAAATATTTGGATTTATAGGTCCTAATGGAGCAGGAAAAACAACAACTATCAATATCTTATTGGGTTTCATGTATCCTACTAATGGCGATGCAGTTATATTCGGGGAGAAATCTTCCTCATTAAAAAACAGGTTTAGAATCGGATACTTACCAGAGATAGCCTATTATTATCCATTTCTTACACCTTTTAAAATTCTCACAATGTATGGAAAATTATTTCGCATAGACAAAACAACCTTAAATAATAGAATAAATTCTGTTCTGACGACTGTTGGTCTAACAGATAAAGAAAATACCTCTATTAGAAATCTGTCAAAAGGGATGCAGCAGCGTCTTGGACTTGCACAGGCTATTATAAATGATCCTGAAGTTCTGATACTGGACGAACCTAATTCAGGTCTTGATCCAATTGGCAAAAGAGAAATGCGCGATATTATCCTGGAACTCAAAAATAGAGGTAAAACAATATTTTTTAGTTCACATGAGCTTTCGGAAGTAGAACTGATTTGTGACAGAGTAGGAATAATTGACAGAGGACAAATTCTAAAGACTGAGAAGCTATCTCAAATTGTTGATAAAATTGATGCAAAGCGAACTGTATTGGAAGATATTTTCGTCCGGACGATAAAGGATAAAAGAGCATGAGAGCTGCCTGGATTATTGCGAAAAATGTAATTGAGGAATCTATCAGAAAGAAAGAAATATATGTTTTATTCATTCTATCTATTGCAATGATGTCCATAATTGCAATGGCAAGTTTTTTCTCTCTAAGGGGGTTAGTAAAATATTTTATAGAATTATCCTTTCTTATCGTTACTTACATAACTGTAATTGTTGCTATTGTTGTTGGAGCAAGACAGGTACCCACTGAGCTAAACAGCCGTACAATTTATCCGTTAATGGCAAAACCCCTGAAAAGATCAGAATTTATCATAGGAAAATGGCTTGGAACCTCTATTATTTCTATATTCTGTTTTTTGGTTTTTGAGGCAATATTTATTATTCTCCTATTTTCTAAAGGAAGTAGTGTATCGGGTATTTTAATACAGGGGATATTTCTACATATTCTTCAGTTAATGCTCATATCCTCTATTGTTATATGCCTGTCAGCTTTTATGACAAATGCCGCAAATGTTACAGTTTCTATCCTTTATTTTATTCTGGGACATTGGATTGGCAAAGCTATCTCAGATGTGCTTGATAAGTGCGGAGCATTTCTTGCATGGGTTCTCAGGACTCTTAATTATATCCTGCCTCATCTTGATTATTTCGACCTATCAAAAAAGATAATTCACCAATGGCCACCAGTACCAGCATGGGTAATAATAACAGTGATGATATATGCTCTTGTTTATATATCTATCTTTCTGCTAATAGGCACATTGAAGTTTCAGAGAAGACAGTTGTGAGAAACTCCAAATTTGTTTCGGGTTTCGTCCCGAAAGTTTTCGGGAGAATTTCGGATTTATTCAAACTCTTTGCCTTAGTATTTATTGCTATCTTTCTTCAAATCCCTCTTCAAACCTATCATTATTCTGCGGTTAGCAACACTTCTGTTATTCCGGGTGGAGAAATTATAAGTAAGATTTTAGGTGGTGTCTTTACTGGTTCTGCAGATTTGTTGTGGCTGAAGGTAGACGAATACCTTCATAAGGGAGTGACTGAACGCGGGCATTGTTATATTTTAGAAGAAGCAGGCATAGGAGGACATACACAACGTGAACATAATCACAAAGAAATTGAGCATAAGCATAAATTAGAATATAACAGATTAGATAAATTTTTTACCAAGCTTGAATACAATCTCAAACCGAATATTACAGAGCATCTGCACAGCAAAAGAGAGGATGAACTCATGCCCTGGTTCAAGCTTACAACTATGCTCAATCCCCGTCATGTGAGAGCGTACGCTGTTGGAGGATACTGGCTTGCATTCAGACTGGAAAAGCCGTATGAAGCCATTAAATTCATGAAAGAGGGAATCAAAAACAATCCGGACAGCTATCAAATATCTGAGGAAATGGGCATAGTCTATTTTTCAAAGTTAAAGGATTATAAAAAAGCTCAATACTATTTTGAGAAGGCTCTTAAATCACAGGCTAAAATGGATGAATATGATAAAGCAGGTATTCTCAGATTCCTTGCTTTCTCATATAAATTTCAAGGACATACACAAAAGGCAATAGACTGCTACAAACAAGTTCTCAGATTATTCCCGGAAAATAAGAAAGCTGTACAGATTATAGCCAGATGGGAACAAGAGCAAAAATAGTGTATCTGGTTCTGGGCGGAGAGGGAGGGATTCGAACCCCCGGTCCCGAAAAATCAGGACAACAGATTTCGAGTCTGCCGCTTTCAACCGGACTCAGCCACCTCTCCTGTTAAGTTATAATTATAGTAGCAAAAGACTGCTCCTTTGTAAATTCCCATAACTTGACAGGTAACAGAACTATTTGCTATAAAAATCTATGCATGGGTACAAAATAAAAATTTGCGGCATTACAAATCTTAACGATATGGAACTGGTTTCATCATCAGGCGCTGATTATGCAGGAGTTTTGCTCAATGTTTCTGTCTCTCCACGCAGCGTTGATGAAGAAAAAGCGAAAAGTTTATGTCTAAGAGCAAGAATACCCGTTGTTATCCTTTTATGGGAACCTACATTCAAAGAAATTGAAATTGCATATAACAGATTGAAGCCATACGCATTCCAACTGCTCAGTCAGGAAAAGCCGGAACTCGTGGCAGAGATAAAATCAAAAATTCCAGATGTAATGATATGGAAATCCATACATCTGCCATCTTCAGGCCAAAGCATTGACATCAGTGATATGAGAACAAGAATAGAGACTTATGTAGATAAAGGCGCTGATGTAATTCTTGTTGATACGGTTTATAAATCCGGCAGTGGTGTTCAATATGGCGGAACAGGCAGGACTTCCAATTGGAACACAGTAACTGAGCTCTTTAAAAATCTGGATGTGCCTGTGTTCCTTGCAGGAGGAATAACCCCCTCTAATGTTAAGGATGCTATAAATCAGGTCAATCCCTATGGTATTGATGTTGCAAGTGGAGTGGAGAAAGAAAAAGGAATGAAAGATCCTATAAAAGTCAGAGAGTTAATAAAAATAGTGAGGAGGATTGAAGAACATGGCTAAGCAGTATGTAGATAAATTTAGTGCTAATGATAAAGTTGATAGTGTATTTATTGTGCGAAATAAGCATATGAGGATAACAAAAAATAATAAATCCTATCTTGCATTCGAACTTGTAGATAAATCAGGAGAGATTGTGGGAAGAATTTGGGATAATGCAGAGAAAATGTCAGAATTATTCAAGGATAATGATTTCGTAAGGGTTATTGGAATAGTTGAAAGTTTTCAAAATGTGTTACAGATAAATATTAAACAGGTTCAAATAGTGACGCAGGACAAAATAGATATCGGCGAATTTCTTCCAAAGACCACTAAGGATGTGAATTTAATGTTTGACCAAATTATCAGTATAATTGATGGCATGCAAAATATGTGGCTTAAAAACCTGCTGCACGCAATCTTTAAAGTGGAGGAATATAGAGAATTATTTAAAAAGGCACCAGCGTCTGTAAAAATGCATAATTATTATATCGGCGGATTGCTGGAACATACTTTATCAGTAGCCAGTATGTGCATGGAAATAGATAAGTATTATAAGAACATCAATAAAGACCTTCTCCTGACAGGTGCTATTTTACACGATATCGGCAAGATATATGAGTATGAATATTCACGTGCCTTTGATTACACAGACAGAGGCAGGCTGATAGGCCATATTGTAATAGGAACACAAATGGTAAAGTCGAAGATAGCCGAGATTCCACAGTTTCCAGCAGAATTAGAAATGCTGCTTGAACATGTACTTCTTAGTCATCATGGGCAGTATGAATGGGGATCACCAAAAAAGCCTAAGGTATTAGAGGCCGTTATCCTTCATTATCTGGATGATATGGATGCAAAGATATCGGGCTTTCAAGAAATGGTAGAAAAGTCCCAAGAGCCAGATAAAAAGTGGACAAGCCGTAGTTTTATGTTTGATAATAAAATGCTCTATAAAAACAGTAATCATTAACTATCTTCCAAGATATTATGGATAATCAGTTATGATTCTCCTTGACTTTAAAACCCTCCAAATATAGAATTAACGTAAGTGTAGTTTAATAGAAATAGTTATTTAACTAACCGTAGGAAAAGCTATAAAGATTATCAGATTTTTCTAAGCATTTAATAAAAGAAGCAATACAGATTAAGGAGACTTAAAAGATTAGAAAGCAAAAAATACAGAGACATTAAAATGTAAGAAAGATTTGATGCATGTAGCTCCTATGTGTTTATTATAAGGGGGTGCGAGCATTATGATTAGTCTGTTAAGTAGTTATATTTTTTGGCTTGTAAGTGCAGGAATTGGGCTCGGAGCTGGCGTGGCGGGATATGTGTATAGAAAGCGTACAGCTGAGTCAAAGATAGAGGGAGCTGAAGAGCATGCCAGAAGAATACTTAAAGATGCAGAAAAAGAAATTGAGACAAAGAGAAGAGAGCTGGGTCTAGAAGCAAAGGATGAGCTATATAAGATAAGATCTGCCTTCGAGCAAGAAACAAGCGCAAAAAGAAAAGAACTTTCTGTTCTTGAGAGCAAGATAAGCCAAAAGGAATCAAATTTAGACAGAAAAGTTGATCTGTGGGAAAGAAGAGAGCGAGAGATCACAGATAAAGAAAATAACATAAGACGAAGAACGGAAGATTTAGATAAAAAACAGATAGAACTTGCTCGGGCTTTGGAAGAGGAGAAACGTAGCCTTCAAAGGATTTCAGAACTTACCCCTGAAAAAGCTAAAGAGATATTTCTTGCCAAAATAGCTGAAGAAGCTAAATACGATGCCGCACTTTTAGCAAAGAGAATAGAAGACGAAACCTTGGAAAACGCTCAAAAAAAGGCCAAGGAAATCATAGGTGCGGCAATCCAGAGATATGCTGCAGAATATACTGTTGAATCTACGGTCTCTGTTGTATCTTTGCCAAACGAAGAAATGAAAGGACGCATCATCGGTCGTGAAGGGAGAAATATCCGAGCGTTTGAAACTGCGACAGGGATAGATATTATTATTGATGATACTCCAGAAGCTGTTATACTTTCAGGTTTTGATCCTATAAGAAGAGAGATTGCAAGAATCGCTTTGGAAAAGCTTATAGTAGATGGAAGAATTCACCCTGGTAGAATAGAGGAGGTTGTAGAAAAAGCTGATAAAGAAGTTCAGGTTATTATTAAGGAAGCGGGAGAACAGGCTGCCTTGGAGGTTGGGGTTCGGGGGCTTAACCCGGAGGAAATAAAACTGATTGGACGCCTGAAGTATAGAACAAGTTATGGACAGAATGTGCTGCAGCATTCAAAAGAGGCAGCTTATCTAGCAGGAGCAATGGCCGCAGAACTAGGACAGGATATAAAAACAGCAAAACGGACAGGGCTCCTGCATGATATAGGTAAGTCTGTGGACCATGAAGTAGAAGGTACGCATGCACAGATAGGAGCAGATTTAGCAAAAAAATATGGAGAACCAGATAATATAGTTTATGCAATTGCTTCACATCATGAGGAAAAGCCGGCAAATACCATTCTTTCCGTACTTATTCAAGCAGCTGATGCAATCTCTGCATCACGACCTGGAGTAAGACGCGAAACATTCGAAAAATATGTAAAGCGTCTGGAGGAATTAGAGAGTATTGCAACATCATTTCCAGGCGTTAATAAAACATACGCAATTAATGCTGGTAGAGAGATCAGAGTTATGGTTGAACCTAACAAGATAAGTGACACAGAAGCTGTTAAGCTTTCACAGGATATAAGTAAGAAAATAGAAGGAGATCTGAATTATCCTGGGCAGATTAAGGTTACTTTGATTCGTGAAACTAGAGTGATTGATTATGCAAAGTAGACGGAAAATTGGCTAAAATTAAAATTCTTTTCATTGGGGATGTGTTTGGCAAAGCTGGACGTTGTGCAATAGAAAAACTTGTTCCAGCCTTATTGAATACAAATAGCATAGATATATGTATAGCAAATGGAGAGAACGCTGCAGGAGGTACTGGCATTACACAGAAAATCTCCAATCAATTTTTTTCTTCTGGAATAGATATTATAACATCAGGCAATCACATATGGAGCAATAAGGATATACTAAGCATTCTGGACACCAATGAGAGAATACTGCGGCCGGCAAACTATCCTGATAGAGTCAAAGGGATTGGTTCCACAACATTTAAAAGTAAAAAAGGATATATATTTGGGATAATAAATCTTATGGGGCGTATTTTTATGTCTCCTTTGGACTGTCCTTTTAAGGTGGCGGAGAGAGAAATAAGAGAATTAAAAAAGAAAACAATGGTAAATATTATAGATTTTCATGCTGAAGCAACGTCTGAAAAAATGGCTTTAGGTACATACCTGGATGGTAAAGTTACTGCAGTAATAGGAACCCATACACATGTTCAAACCGCTGATGAAAAGATTTTCCCCAGGGGCACAGCCTATATTACAGATGCAGGAATGACTGGTCCTCACGATTCAATAATAGGAGCAAAAAAAGACTCTGTTTTCCAGCGTTTTTTAACGCAAGTCCCGGTAAAACTTGAAGCTGCTTCAGATGATATCCGGTTAAATGGGGTAATTATTGAAGCGAATTATGATTCTGGGAAAGCGCTATCTATTAAGAGAATAAGCAAGAAGTTATAAACAAATTATTAATTCTAAATTCAAAATTCTAAATTCAAAATTTCTTTTGATTCTTTTGTTCTCTGCGTTCTTAATCTCAGGTTG
Organism: uncultured bacterium; assembly: GCA_964437505.1. Classification (GTDB taxonomy): domain Bacteria; phylum JAHJDO01; class JAHJDO01; order JAHJDO01; family JAHJDO01; genus JAHJDO01. The sequence continues at coordinate 26,013 of CAYTGU010000015.1, read as the reverse complement.
TTCTCCAAAACCTATTCGTTATGAAGAAACAAAATTCTTAATGGGCACAGAAATAAATATCATTGTTGTTGGAAACAACATAGCAACAATACGCTCAGCAGTTCAGGCTGGATTTAGAGAACTATCCAGAATAGAAGATATTATGAGCGCATATAAACCGAACAGCGAACTGTGCTCGCTAAACAAAACAGGAGAACAAGAAGTCAGTAAAGAACTTCTGTATGTGATAAATAAAGCTCGCTATATTTCCGAGTTATCAAACGGGACGTTTGACATTACATGTAAGCCATTAATTGATCTATGGCATAATGCCAGGAAAACAAACAAAGTTCCGGATGCGCAAAATATTCTGGATGCTTTGTCCACTGTTGGATATAGAGATATTTCAATAAAAAACAATAATGTGAAGTTCAATAAAGCAGGCATGAAAATTGACTTGGGTGCATTAGCCAAGGGATATGCAGTAGATATGGCTATAAATCTTATTAAGGATTATGATATTAAGGGAGTTTTGGTTGATGCAGGAGGCGATATCAGAGCTATTGGAAAGAGGGAAGATGGAAAGCTGTGGAAAACAGGCATAAAACACCCCAGAGAAAAAAACAAAATTGTAGGGATTGTAGATTTAGAAAACAGCGCAGTTGCAACCTCCGGAGATTATGAAAGATTTTTTATGCTGAATGGCAAGAGATATTCCCACATAATTGATCCAAGAACCGGATATCCAGCAAATAATCAAATAGTGAGTGTTTCTGTATTCTCTTCAGATTGTTTGACTTGCGACAGTCTGGCAACAGCCCTAACAGTGCTTGGAAAGAAAAGGGGCGCTGAATTAATAGAAAAATTAGAAGGCGTAGAAGTATTGATCATTACTATAAAAGACGGTAATTTAAATCTAATAAAATCATCAGGAATGATTCAATTCATCCATCATAAATTATAATAACATAAAGAAGGGTTTTATGAAGGCAGTTGCTTTAATATCCGGCGGACTTGACAGCGCTTTAGCGGCAAAGGTTGTAATGGAACAGGGTATTGAAGTGTATGGTTTTACTGTTGTTCATATTTTTTCAGAGTCAATAAAAACCGCAACATCTTCTTATGCAGAAAGAAGTGCTGACGAACTGGGAATAACATTGCATTCTCATAAGTCATCTCAGGATTTTCTGAACATTGTAAAACATCCTAAGTATGGTTATGGCAGGAATATGAATCCATGTTTAGACTGTAGAATTTACATGCTAATAAAAGCAGGGCAATATATGAAGAAGATAGGAGCTTCTTTCCTGATTACAGGGGAGGTTCTTGGAGAAAGGCCAATGTCCCAGCGCAGAGATGCGATGAACATTACAGACAGGGATTCAGGTTTAAAGGGCTTGATACTTCGTCCTCTATCTGCAAGGCTGCTTTCTCCTACTGTTCCTGAAATAAAAGGATGGATAAGTAGAGACATATTATTTGATATTCAAGGTCGCTCAAGGAAACCTCAACTTATGCTGGCAAACCAGTATGGAATTCAGGAGTTTTCAGCCCCGGCTGGTGGATGTTTGCTTACAGAGCCAAATTTCTCAAAGCGCATGAAAGATTTAATGAAATTTAAACCGGATTTTACGTTAAAAAATGTCGAATTATTGAAAATTGCCCGCCATTTCCGACTTCCATCAGGCGCAAAAGTAATAATCGGAAGAAACGAGCAGGAAAACAATAAATTACTTAAACTCTGTAGAGACAACATGCTACGACTTGAACCTCAAGACGTAGCAGGTCCAGTGGTTCTGGTTGAGTCTGAGACAAATGGCGAAGATATTAGAACAGCGGCTTTATTATGCGCAATGTACTGTAAGAAAACAGCTACATGGCAGAATATTAATGTGTTCAAAAAGGATCACCCTCGAATAATTAGGATTAGAGAAGGAGAACATGTTTCGGATAAGAATATTACAGATTGGAGAATATAGGGATATTAGAATAAGCTTTACATTTTTGGTTTGATTGGCAGGATTAATTGGGATTTTAGGCGATATTGACGAGGAGACATACCGTGTTTAACACGAAAAATTTGGTAAAAATGGCTCAAGCTTTCAAAACCACAGCCTAATGATATTTCCAGAATCGTTTTATTTGATGATCTCAGCATAGAGGTAGCCCATACAAACCTTGCCTCATTGACCAGTTCTAATAGAGTTTTTCCTGTAAGACGTTTAGTTTCGCGTGCTGCATGCGCATAGCTGTACCCACACAGACTAGCAAATCCTGCTGTGCCCTTGCAAAAATGTTCAGGCTCATGTATGCGCTCACATGCTTCCTGCAGCCATTCCGGATATCCCTCATAATTATTGGCACGATAAGTGGTTGATAGCAGATAAAGCAGGTACTGGTCCAACAATATTAGACTCTTATTCCTTATAGAAAGCTGTTGTAAAAGCTGTCTTGCCTTGTTCCGTTTATCCGGAGATAAATAAAATTCTTTTCCTGAAATATGTCTTTCATGATCATAGCGTGTTATCAGGTGTTGAAGTATCTCATACGGGAAAGCTACATTAAAGAATTCCACATGACCTTTTTTGGGTAAAGTGAGACTATGGCAATCATCAGGCATTATCCAGACAAGTTCGCCGCCTTTCACCAGTCTTTTGCAACCATTTATCTCATGGCATACCACCCCTGAATTTATCCAGAATACTTCCGCAAAGTCATGAGTATGCAGAAAAACATCTTCCTTTTTTTGGATGACTGCATAGGCTACATGAGCTACCTGCCCCGATTCAGACAATCTCGACCAGAGAATCTTATGCATAAATATCAGGATATCACAATAAATAGTGAATATAAAGGAAGATTTGCGGATAATTGTTGTTATGCTATATAATACATCTCAAAAAACAAGATTTATTTTGCAATTTACACAAACAGAGAGGAATTAGATATGACTTCTAAAGAGAGAATGTTGATTGCTATTAAAAACGGTAAAGCTGATCGAGTGCCGGTGGCTCCGGATATATCCAACATGATTCCCTGCAAACTGACAGGCAGGCCATTCTGGGAGTTTTATCTACAGGATCCTCTTTCAGGTGGAGGAGTCAGGGTCAATTTAGCTAGAGCCTATCTTTCAGCAGTAAAATATTTTGGCTTTGACGGATGGGACGGTGGTTATGTTACTCTAAATACAAGCAAGGAAGAAAAGAAGGAATTTCAAAGAGAAATTATAGAAAAGGATGAAGAGAAGATCGTTGCCAAAGAATACTTTCACACTCCTGAAGGAACATTATGGCAGGAAATGGTCTATGGAATTGATAACCCTCCAGCACTCCGAAGAATGTTAATCAAAGATTTTAAGAAAGATTTTTCTCTCTATCTCAAGTACTGGTTTCCTGACCCTTCTTCCTGCGATGATCGAGAATTCCAGAAATGGAAAAAAGAAATGGGGGATTTTGGTGTTAGTGCTTTGTCTATACCTTGTCCAGGGTTGCATGTTTTGGTGAGCCTGATTGACGGAGGCAATAAGATGAGCAGCATGGAGGCTTCAACTTATGCGTACTATGACTATCCTGAACTATTTCACGAATATGCTCTTGTTTATGAGGATTGGGCAGAAAAAATGACAAAAAGGTTTATTGAAGCCAAACCTGATTATATTATGACTGGCGGCTCAGGAATGATAACTTTACAGTCTTATGAGATATTCAGGGACTTAGGGCTGCCGACTCTAAAGAAGGTTACTAAGTTGGCTAAAGAGGCGGGGATTCCCACCCTTGTTCATTGCTGCGGCAAGGCAAAAGAACTGGTGAAGATCTGCGCTGAGGAGACCGATTTAAGCTGTATCAACCCGTTAGAGATTCCTCCAATGGGAGATTGCAACCTTAAGGAAATTAAAGAGAAATACGGAGATAAAATTGCTTTGATGGGTAATCTCCACACTACAGAAATCATGCTTAAAGGAACAATAAAAGATGTAGAAGATGCCTCTAAAAAAGCTATTGACGATGCTGCGGAGGGAGGAGGATTTATTCTTTCTACCGGTGATCAATGTGGCAGGGACACTCCTAAAGAGAATATCTTCAAGATGGTAGAAGTTGCTAGAACTTATGGAAAATATTAAACAATGGGGAGATTATAAAGTTCTTTATTATCTTGAGTCTAGTTTGCTGGGGATGTTTCTCTTGAGAATCATATAAACACAGGATATTAATATAAGTGATGAGCCAATAAGCATGTACGCTGAAATTTTTTCATTAAATAATAGTATTCCTATGGGAATATTGAATACAGGAAGTAACATGCTGAGAAGAGAGCCAGTTGATACAGGAAGATATTTATAGCCATATGTCATAAAAAGTTGACCAATTGCAGCAGTAATGCCAATCCCAAGAAGCAGTATCCCTCCGGAAATACCAACTGAGCATGGTATCAGATTAGCAGGGATAACAACCAGCCAGAAACCTATTATGCACTGCGCCATGAAGATGGCATAGGAAGAATCTGTATCATGTAACTTCTTTACACACACTATAGCAATACCGCTTGTAATAGCTCCTACAATAGCAAGAATATCAAATATACTGAAACTAGAGAGAGTTCCTTGTGCACCACCAGTTACAATTAGAAATATTCCTAGAAAACATACTCCTATCATTCCCCAGCTTGCAAGAGAAATTTTCTCCTTTAAAAATACAGCGCTAATTGCTGTTGCAAATATTGGATAGGAAGAGCTGATAACTGTGCCTTTAGCCATGCCTATCTTTTTTATTGATAAGAAAAACAGGAAAACCGCTATGCCTCCAAATAATCCTCTTGCAAAAAGCATCTTGCTGTTTACAAATTTCAGCTTGATTTTGCGAAATAGAGCTGCTGTTCCGAGTAGTGTAAAACCAATAGCAAAACGAAAAAGCACAGTCTTAAATGAGTCAATGTTTGAAGCATATATAATTAATCCACTCATTATGGAGGAAGCAATGCATGATGCTACCATGAGAAGCACGCCTTTTAGGTATTTTTCACTGCGCATAATAACCCCTATTTTTATAGCGCAATATTAGCACTTATGTTATAATTTGAAAAGTCTTTTACAATTCAGGAGATATTCATTGTTAACATACGATTATAAGTCTCAATCACAGCATGTTTTTACTGTAAGCGAGCTTACTTCAAAGATAAAGGACCTGCTGGAGGAGAGTTTTCCAAGTGTGTGGATAGAGGGAGAAGTATCAAATTGCAGAATGCCTTCTTCAGGCCACATTTATTTTACATTAAAGGATGAGCAGTCCCAGCTTAATGCCGTATTCTTCAGAGGAGCTAACCAGAAAATAAAATTCAGGATAGAGGATGGTCTAAAAGTGCTGGCTCTTGGAAATATAAGCGTATATCAGCGCAGGGGAGATTACCAGCTCATTGTGGGGCTTCTCCAGCCAAGGGGAATTGGAGAACTTCAGCTCGCTTTCCAGCAGCTTAAAAAAAAGCTGCAACAAGAAGGACTTTTTGCTTCTGAACATAAAAAGGCAATTCCTTCGTTTCCAAGAAGGATTGGGATTGTAACCTCTCCAACAGGCGCTGCGGTCAGAGACATTATTAATGTTATTAATAGACGTTTCCATCAGGTAGAGATCCTTATTAACCCTGTCAAAGTTCAGGGAGAAGGCGCTGGGAAAGAAATAGCTAAAGCAATAGATGAGTTCAATGAGACAGGAGACATGGATGTTTTGATTGTTGGAAGAGGTGGCGGGTCTATGGAGGATCTGTGGGCATTTAATGAGGAGATTGTTGCAAGAGCAATATATAATTCAAAGATCCCTGTTATTTCCGCAGTTGGCCATGAGATAGATTTTGTAATAAGTGACTTTGTTGCAGATCTGCGCGCGCCAACTCCATCTGCAGCAGCTGAACTTGTTGTTGGAGAGATGGAGCAAATCACTCAAAAAATCAGAGATTTTCAAACAAGGATTTATGCAGCACTTACAAATAACCTGAGTTTAAAAAAGGAAAGATTTTCCAGTTTATTGTCTTCTTATGTCTTGAGATATCCAGAAGAAAGGTTATTCCAATATAAGCAAGAGATTGACGATTTTTCCGAAAGGATAGAAAGAACATGTTCTCATATACTGGAGCTTCTTACAGAGAGGCTAGTGAATCTTTCCGGCAAGCTTAATATGCTCAGCCCCCTTGCAACCCTCTCCAGAGGATACAGCTATACCCTAAAACTACCCCAGAGAACATTAATTACCAATGCTCGTCGGGTAAGACCACACGATAAGGTAGAAGTCAAGCTTGCAAAAGGCGCAGTGATCTGCGAAGTAGAGAAAACCGTGCTTAAATCCTAGAGCAGCTTCCGATACAACAATTCTGTTTGCTGCGCCATTATCCGCGCATTATAATTCGATTTGATAAACTTGTTTGCATTTCTGCCAAGTTCATTTGCAAGACTTTCATTATCAAGAAGTTGTATTATAGCATCTGCTAACGATCTTGCGTCTTTGGAAGGAATTAATAAACCTGTTTTTTCATGTTCAATAATTTCTCTTATCCCGTCAACATCCGTTCCTACAACCGGTTTCCCAAGATACATTGCCTCAACAAGCACTCTTGGCAGTCCTTCAAATAAAGAAGGCTGAACAATTACATCACACATGGATATAACATTTGCAATGTCTTTTCTGTATCCAAGAAACCTTACATGTTCATGAATATTTAATTCTCTGCAAATACTCTCAAGGTATTCTCTTGTTATGTTGTCTTCTCCGCATATTGCAAACGCAGCATTTTTATGTCCCTCCAATACCATTTTGCAAGCCTGGAGGAAATGTAGATGACCTTTTTTACCAACCTGCTTATTTCTAACTCTTGCAATTATACCAACCAGTTTCTCTCTCTCTTTATGAGTATCTATCTCAACATTCAACCTCTCAAAATCAGTTCCATTAATAATATGAATTACTTTATGCCTAGTTATTTTAATTTCTTGAAGCAGGTCTTTTTTTGTTGCATCAGAAACAGCAATGATCTTTTTCGGCATGTGTTTCAGGACAAATTTATAAAACCGGGCATTAAAGTTATTAACTCTTTTTTCCTCCTGATTCATATTTATGCGGTCATGGATTGTCACAACATGGGGAATCCCAAGAATTAGAGACGCAACGGCGCCCAGCAGATCCTCTCTTCTATTGTGTGTGTGAATAATGTGGATATTATTCTCATGGATAATTCTTATTATATTTTTTAATGAGCGGAAACTGAACTTAGATGAAATTTCATTGTACGCTATTTCAAAACCCTCCTTTTTTAATACTGCTCCAAATTCACTATTCTCAGGGACTGCAGTAAGCACGCTGAATTTCTTCTTATTAAGATACTTTACAAGCACCCTTATATGTTCCTCGTTTCCTCCGAATACTCTTGAATTTGATACCTGAAGTATGTTTATGTGTCTCATTTCATTACAATATCATTTTCTGTAAAATATACACTATCTGCCTTTATAAGCTGAGGAAGTTCCCAAACTTGTTTTACTTTAGCTTTTTTATTGATAAGCCTTATAAGATAATCAGGCAAATAAGTCTTTCCTAAGACAATGTTATTGATTTTAAATATAAATTTATTTCCATTTTCTGTTCTAAGCTCACATATCGCCTTGATAGGCAATTCTTTTATGAATTTTGTCCTACCCTGTATAATGGCATTATTATCCTCAAAATAAACTTGTTGTGCATATATCTTTTTTAATTTCTCCTTCAAAAATTCCCTGAAACAATCTTTGGCTATTATTAATTTCAGCTGCTGAGCATTGCCTGATTCCACACTAATAGTAGAATGAAACAGTAGATCATCTATATTAAGTTTAATCTTGCTCCAGTTGAGATGAATCTTTGCATTTATACCGCGTTTCAATCTTAGATTATCCGTCATTATAACTATCTCATCAAAATAGCCATTTCTGAAATTCCGTGATGGATTTATGCGCATGTTTAGATTGACATCAGAAGAAATTTTACTCTTGAATCTATATTCTAATAATTCTTGTATTTTAGACACATCTAATTTCTTTTTGATATCCTCGATTTTAATGTCTTTTCTCAATACAACCTTATACACGCCGAATTGCTCCTCTCCTCTTTTGTATATTCTATGTACAGAAGCGACTTGATACCATGCTGTTTTCCAATCTTTCTTCAGTGCATCACTAATCACGAGCATCATACTTAGGTCATCTCTGTATGCAACAATATAGATGTCTTTATAAAACTTGTCGCGTACATCTTTTTTGAATTCTTCAATACCGTTATACAGGAGCGTTTTCATGCGCCATTCTTTGCCATAGCAGTAATACCACATCTCCCATGGAACCTCCCGCGTGAAATAAATAATACTATTTGAGAGCGCATTATTCTTTAGATATACAGATACATCACTCATGCCATCGCTTTTTGAATAAACTGCGCCCATATCCAATTCCCCGATATTCTTTGTGGAGCAAAAACCGGATAGCACTATTACTAAAATAAAACCTGCTCTTATAAACCTATTTCTCATTACAGGAGATTTGATAATGTAATTAAGGACTCTGGCAAGGACTATGATCATAAAAGGGGATATTAGAAGCAGGTATCTGTCATATACCTTAAATTGGAACACAACAAAGAGAAGTATGTGAGTATATACAAAAAGTATCAGAATAATATCAGCAATAATTTCAAATCTTCTTTTAAATTCAATATTAAAGAAAAGCCTTATAGAGTTATAAGCTAGTAAAGGAATTGACAAAATAAACAGGATATTTAATGGTATGGAATTGAAAGTAAGTTTTATATACTGCCACCATTGTTTGATTCGCTCAAAGAAATTTTCAAAATCAAGTGTAAATACACCGCTTTGGTGTGAAAACGCCTTTCCCATCATGCCGAATCTTGGCCTCTGGCATAGAGCTGACCAAGCAAAGATCAGTGCCAGGATAATTAGGCAGCCATAGATCCACTTGGAATATTTTTTCAGATATGATTTGTAGGGGCTTGATTCATCAAGCCCGCGGGTCGGATTTATCCGACCCCTACATTGCTTCCAAAAAAGCAATATTGAAAAACATATAAATACAGGAACAGCCATAACAGCAGGTTGTTTTGTGCCAAGCGCCAGGCCAAAGACAATACCTGACAAAAAAGTTCTATCAACACATAAAAGATAGAAACTCCACAAAATAAAAAACGCCATAAGTACATCTATAAATACTGTCGGTCCAAATACGATATTATAAGGAGATACTGCGAGTAGAAATGATGCCCAAAGAGCGGTTTTCCTATTAAAAAGTCTTATACAGATGAGATATATCAGGAATATGCCTGCTATACTTCCAATAAAATTCGGGAGTCTGAGAACATTAACATGATTGCCTAAAACCTTAACAAACGGAGCTGCTACATAGAAGAAAACAGGAGGCCTGTCTACATCAGTTGAACGAAAGAGCCAGTCGTCTTTAGTTGCAATATCCAGAATATAGGAGCCGTGCAACCCTTCATCACAATGAAAATCATGTGTTGAGAACACACTCAGCCTGAACGCCACACCAAGCAATATGATTGCAATTAAAGGAACATTCCAATCCCTATTATTCCAAAGTTCGCTAAACTTGTTTATAAATTTCGTATTCATGTTCCAAAAACAATCTTTGATTTTTCAATACTAATATTTTTTATGGGAATTCCTAAGAACAGACTCTTTAAATCAAATAAAGGATTTAGTTTTTTTGAGATTAAAGGCAGTATCCATGAAGGAATCTTTATATTACCAAGTCTTGCATTTACTAAATCTATCTCTACAATAGCCCCATCTTTGATATTAAGTACTCCGCTCAGTTGAAAATTAATATCTCTACCTAATAAATGCGCAGTTCCATTTAATTTCAGATTTTCCCCTGAACCAGTTAAATGACAAGCGCTTACCTGCTTATTTGTACTTAAGATGTGCTTTGTAATATCTTCAATAGAGACCTCTGCATATATGTTATTATTTCGCGCAGGTATAAGTTTGTGATATAAGAAAAGAGCCTTCGGATTTATGTGGACATCTTTCCATGTAAGCCTTATTAGCCCTTTAAATTTTCTGCCAAGTTTTATGCCGGAGGTTGTACAGATAATATCTCCAAGCTCTCCCTTGTTTAAATCAAATTTGCCGGATGCTAAGGTTACCTGGAGTTTTTTGGGATTATGCCATGCCCTTGCAAACATGGGTTTCAGATAAGCTTCAAGTTTTTCAGGATTTTTGTATGAATTAATATTTGCAGAAGCAAGGGTTATGGATGGTTTGAGATTTACTTTATATAGTCTGAAATTTAATTTTTTATGTCCATAAGCATTATAAACATTACTAATTTTGTAATACGTCATTTGCGGATTCTTAGTGAATGCATCCTGAATTTTCTTAATCTGACCTGTATGTTCAAGCAGTAAATAAACTCCCTCATCTACACTGTCCCATATCTCCTCTGAGAACTTCCCAATAGGTATATCGTCACTAAACTCCACCGGTTTAATCTTAAAGCCTTTATCAAAGAAGTAGTAATATGCGTTTGGCCATAATGACCTGGTATAATAAATGGTTGAAGATTTCTCTGCGTTTGCAGAGAAATACTCTGCTGCATTCTGAAACCCGTCTTCATTCTCCCATCCTGCACCAAATCCAAAATTCTTCATGCCATCCAGTGTTCCTGAAAAAAGACTGATGAATAAAATAAAAAACAAACCGAAAGAAAATATTTTCATAAAAACAGGAGATTGCTGCTTATTTCTTAAATTGGCGATAAGTCTGCTAAAAGCTTCCATGAGCAGTGACAGGTATCTGGCCAACAATATAAACACAAAAGGTATAATAAACATCAGATAATGAGGAGAGAATCCAAACCTGAATAAGGTGAAAGTTCCAAGCATAAGAGCAATATATCCGGCCACACATAAGCTTATGATATTCTTGCATCTGGGCTTATTTTTGAGGCTCAGAATTTCATAAACAATTAATACAGGAATATTGATCAAGAAAAACATGTTCACGATTGAGCTGTTAGTAAATTTTGAATACAAACTCAGCCAGCGAGAAAGTCTTGATGTAAATTCTCCTGTCATGATTTTAAAGACTCCACCTGTTGCGTTTACCTGAAATATAATACCCAGTCTTGGATCTTCAAAAAATATCGCCCATATAAGCAGGATTGCAAACACTATAGAGAAACCCAAAACAAGTTTTGTTAAAGGCTTTTTTATATAGAAATTAAATTCAGAATGCTTTGTTTGTGCCCATTCCATGTATCTTAATATTATGAAAAAAGCTCCAATAATTGGCATGGCAAGCACACCGAATTGCTTTGCGCAAAAACACAGGCCAAGAAAAATCCCGGCCCAGAATTCCTTATAGATGCACAGAAAAGATAGAGAGAAAAGAAGCAGACAGGCAAACAGAGTATCTTCAAAAACTGTTGGCGCATAAAGTATATTATATGGAGAAATTGCCATAAGGAAACTGGCTATTATTGCAGTGTTTTTATCAAAGCATTTGCAGCATATTTGATAGACAAGCCAGATGCTAAGCAGGCTTGCAAAGAAATTCGGAAGCCTGGCAGTGTTATCTCTAAATCCAAATATTCTAAAAAATGATGCTACGGTGTATGGAAGCATAGGAGGCTTGTCAACGTCTTCAGCCTGAAAGAACCAGTCTCCTTCAAGAGCAATCTGAGCTCCTCTAAAGCTGTATAGAGCTTCATCTCCATGAAAATCCCCTAATCCAAACACACTTATACGCAATAAAGCTCCAAGAATAAGAATTATTATCAGGAATAAATTTTTATTCTGATTCAGGGAAATTAGTCCGGTAATTAGTCTACGAAACGATATTTCAGAAGAGACCAAATTGCTATCACTCCATCTTTTTTCTTAATTTTCTTGCCTTCTTCGTATGAGCGGGGATTGTATTTGATTGGTACTTCACAAATTCTATATCCTTTTTTTCTAACTTTTGCAGTGAATTCCGTACAGAACTCAAATCCAAAGCATTTTAAATTAATGCTGTCCATAACCTCTTTTTTGAACATTTTATAGCATGTTAATACATCTGTAACGAATGGAAGGTAGAGAATATTTGCTATCAGACTTACTAAGATATTCGCCAGATAATACTGAAAATACATCATCTTGTTTCTTCCCTTAATCCTTGAGCCATATACGATCATAGCGCCGTTATCTATCTGCTTTAACAATTTATAATATTCCTGCGGAGAATACTCCAGATCAGCATCCTGCACAACTACGACATCTCCTTTTACATGCTTGAAACCTGTTCTAAGGGCAGCGCCTTTACCCATGTGCTTTCTATGAAAAAAAACTCTGAGATTTGCATATTGAGAAACCAGTTCTTTAAGTATTTCACGCGTTCCGTCAGTAGATACATTATCAACAATTATAATCTCTTTATTGATATCCAGCACATCTACTCTTTTTACGATCTCTCTGATAGTATCCTTTTCATTATAGCATGGTATAACAACTGATAGCTTCATATAAAAAGTGTCCTCGTCATTTTATTTTGAGAGTATATTATCATAAAAAGATATTTATCAACAGGTTTTTGGTTTATACAGAATTAACTTTAATAAACTTTTTCTTGCTAAAGTTATAATACTATGTTATATTCAAATCGGAGGTAAGAATATGCTAAAAACAACACTGGCCGTTAAAATTAGTCCTGATATCAGTGATCGTGTCAAGGAATTCTGTATAGGACATGGAATCAAGTATGGTTTCTTTGTGGAAAAAGCGCTCCAGGAGCGACTGGAACGCGAGGAACTCAAAGAAGATCTGCTGGATATGAAGATGCTGCGCGAAGAAGAAAAGTCTGCAAAAAAGTCTCATCTACATTCATAGAATAAAACACAGAAAAGAGGCGTACAGGTAGAGGCTCAATATCTTGAGCCCAATTTCATCTTGGGATAATAGTTTTTAAAAACTTTTTTATGGATTCTAGTTTTCGCAATATTTCTTATACTTCCAAATCAATACACAGGCTAAAATTACAATGCTTACAAATATCCAGATATATTTGCGCATAACGTCGCGCATGAACCTCGGCTTGCCCGTAGCGGGCAAGCCGTAGTGTTCCATGCGATTGTTGGTCGACTGTTTTTATGAATACGTTCTGCTTACGCATGCTTGGCCAAAATCCTTTGCTGCACGAAGGTTTTTGCAAGGCATCCGAACAGGCGGGCTGTGGTTGTTATTCTTGATCCGTAGGCTTTGTGCGTCAAGCGTAGGTAAGAGAAGGGCGTTAACACAGCATCGCTGACGAAAGCCATGATCCGAATAGCGACCCGACAGATGAATCTGTGGCGATGCAAGGCAAGCCAACGTATGACCTTTGGCGGATAGACCGCTGCCATTTTGATCAAGCGGTTAAGCGGGGTCGGTGCAAAAGCCAGGTAGTTGACGCAAGGATCTGTCGTGTTAATGCCATCGCGAACCACTCTTTGTTGAAGTTCAGTCCCCTTAAAGAAGCGCAAGCTGAATATTTGAAACTGGAAAGGCCGCGGGATCGAGAGCACGGTCTTCAATGTTTCGAGAATGTCGAGTTCGGTCTCGTATGGGTTGTCCAAGATCACATCATACACAGCGCATATGCCGACTTCGTGGATAATCCGGGTTGTCTCCAAGAATCTCGATTGAGTAACCGGGCGACGATAAACTTCCCGGTTTACACGGCCACTGCCGGACTGAAGCCCCAACATGATCCAGACCAATCCGGCCTGCTTGAGAAGCACCAGAACTTCGCGTCGAATGTGAGATGGTGTGGTGCGAAGAATAAACGGTATGCCCACTTGCGTCTTGTACTTATCCGCGAAATCGGCCAACCACTCCGAACTATTTGCGAGGAAGCAGTCATCTTGAATATTGACCGTGATCAAATCTGGACATGCTAATTTCTCATTCACGAGTTCTTCAATAACATTTGTCACGGATCGGGAACGAATGTCCCATCGCGGATAAAGCTTGCGATATGCGGAGTTACAGCAATATGTGCAGGCAAAGGGACAACCACGCGTTGTTGTGATGTTAAGGAAACGACCGCCGTAGCGGGCGTACTTTGAAAAAAGGAGCCGATCCATGGGCAGTACTTGTCCGTGGTGGACTACATACATTTCGGAGGGTAGATGGCGGGGAAAGGGAAGCGTGTCCAAATCATCTATCAGTGGGGCTGGATGACTATCCACACGTTGTCCGTTTCTGTTACAGCATGTACCCGGTGCCCCAGCAATATCCTCTCCACAAGCAACTCGCTCGACAATATCGAGGAACGAGTTTTCACCCTCCCCACGCACAATTGCATCCCCATATTGCAGGCAGTCTTCGGCATCAACGGTGGCATGAATACCTCCGAAAACAAGCAGTACGTCAGGCATCGCCGCCTTTATTTTGCTGGCGCAAGAGAAGGCGCGTGGAGACTCTGGCGTCATAATGCTCAAACCAACTACACGGATATGACGTTCCAGCAAGAAAGCCACAACTGCGTCATTGGCTAAGGAACTGAAGTATGGAATCAGGATTAGATGCGAGGCAATACCATGCGCCAGTAGATAAGCATGTATGTATTTCGCCCCAGTAATATCAGCGTTGTCCTGAAACGATAGTATTGCTACTGGCGTGGACATTTCTTTGCGGTTAACCATAAGATTCTTGTTTCCTGTCACACTTCTTCCGGCCAACATATATCATTGAACCGCTACCGTTACTTTAATGCTATCGTACTAATAATTCTCGAAACTTCAATAAAAAAATGCACGAAACCCGCATTTTTAGCTCATTCTTCCGTTTTGCATAGCTATGTTTATTATTAAGTTGGTAGCCGTATAATAATAAGATTTTATTAACTATTCATGGTTGTATGGAAAAGTTTGAACAATAAGGAATATCCAGAAAAACACTGGATTCTTCGATCAAGTCGAAGAATGACGAAGAGATTACATTCCCCTGAATCCCTCTTCAAAGGGGAATTTTTTTTTGCAATAGTTCTTATATCTCCAAATCAATACACAGGCTAAAATTACAATGCTTACAAATATCCAGATATATTTGCCCATAAGAGGAAGAGTAAATGAACTGTACCATATTCTGTTTATAACCTCTCTTGCTGACATATGTTCTTTAAATATATACAAATAATCCCATATATACTGTCCTTCGTATGAGTTACACTGTTTATTGTAGTATACCAGATTTGCCTTTGTCAGCAAAAAAAGACAGTATGAATATATGGCTGAGAGACCTATCAGACTTTTAATTAAACCAGTTTTTTTATATCTATCCATGAATGCGCACAAGCCAAGTCCTAAAAATGGGATTGTACATGTTAAGTATCTTTGAGCGTAGCATCCACCGGCATTATATTCTGTTCTCGTTCCATAGACAAAGGCTATTAATAAGAAATTAATCAGAGCTATTATACCTGCTAAAGATAACTTTTTATCTATATTTTTAATAAGAAATGCCAGTCCAATAAAAGAAAGTGTAAAGCACGGAAACCACAACAGAAAGCCATGATCAACTGAAAACAAAAGGTTTATAACAGGTGGTGGTATTTTTAGTATGCTTATCCACCCGTAACCGCCGTATCCTGCCTCAAACCATGAGCCGAACTGCGTATGGCACTGATATATTGAGAGAAAAAATACTACAACCAGAGGAGCTGTATAAATAGCTGTATTCTTTATGATTGCGGATTTTTTTAATCCTCTATAACTGAGGATAAGAGCAAAAAGATATGGGAAAAACAGCAAGCCATTTACATATCTTGTCCATGCGGAAAGAGCAACACAAAGACCAAGAATAAATATTAAGAATATGTTTTTTTCTCCTTTGGCTATCTTTTTCTGCAACAGTATAAATACATAAAAGGATGACGTGACTAAGAAGGTACTTGTCGCGTGACTGAAGCCGTTTGTCGCATAATAGAGAAGAGGGCTTGCAAAAAAGCATACAAGTGTTGTGAACAGGCTGATACCTCTTGAGAAATTTAATTCAATAAGAATCTTAAACAAGATTATCATAGCAAGTATTGCATATATATTGTGAGCAAAGATCACAGATAATACATTTAGGAATTTCCCGGAACTCAGCCCCTTATAAGGTAAAGTACGGGGACCATCATTAAAGGAAGGAGGATTGAATTTGATGAATTTTGCCACAATTTGTGAAGCTAAATAGAAAGGCGCGTCAAGAAGAGTCATGCCAAGAGGATAACCAGTTACCCATCTCTCTGTTTTTTCGCAGTATTTGGTCCCATTTCCATTCCAGCCATACATGTTATTGCCAAGGTCAAGGTCTCTATCTTCAATAATAGATTCAAGATTTGCAAAATGTCCCCAGCCATCATTTCCACCAAGCCCGTCTTCAAATATAAGACAATGCAGGCCCAGGACAAGTATGAGGAAAACAAGTTCCCATGAAAGGCATTTCTTCTTAATATTACTCATCATTCTTTTTTAAAGTATACACAATATAAACTCTTTGCACAAACCCGTTTCACGATGTAGAATACATAACTGAATTTTATCACATAATATAAGCGAAACTGGAAAATACAGGAGAAATAAAAATGGTCAGAGTACTTGTTACAGGAGGCGTAGGATTTATAGGGTCTCATCTAACTGAGAAGCTTGTTGAATTGGGGCATGAAGTAACAGTTATTGACAATGTGTCGCATGGAAACCTGAAAAACATTGAATCAGTTGCAAAGAAAATTATTTTAATGAAAGGCGATATGCTTAATTCTGAGGTTTTAGGAAAAGCTGCTCAGGGAAAAGAATATGTTTTTCATATGGCTGCGAACACAAATATAGACAAGAGTGTCAGTATGCCGTCATGGAGCGCAGAACAAAATATAATAACTACGGTAAAATTGCTGGAAGCTGCAGTAAAACATAACATAAAAAGGGTGATATTCTCTTCAAGTGCTGCCACTTACGGAGATGTTAAAACTCTGCCCGTAAAAGAAGAAATGCCTCTTTCTCCTATGTCTACTTACGGATTGGAAAAAGTAACGGGAGAAAACTATATGAGGCTGTTTGCGCAGTTATATGACATTGATACAATATCTTTGAGATATTTTGATGTCTTTGGACCGCGTCAGAACGCAGATGTTCCTCACTGCGGAGGGGTGACTATTGCAATCAATCAGATTAATAAAACAGGCTCCTCTCAAATGCTGGGTGACGGAATACAAACGCGGGACATGATTTATGTTGGGAATATAGTAAATGCAAACATTCTCGCAATGGAAAAACAGTCTGATGCAAAAGGAGCTGCATATAATATTTGCACAGGTAGGTCTGTATCAATAGCAGAACTTCACGATAGAATTTCCATGTTTATGGGAGTTGATTCCTCAAGAGAATATCTGCCGTTTGGAAAAGGCAATATACTGCATTCCAAGGGTGACCCTGCTTTGGCTAAAGCTGAACTGGGTTTTGAAGCAGAGATTGATCTGGATGAAGGGTTAAAAAGAACTATTGAGTGGAGCAATGACAAAAATGGTTAAATTTGGATTTCGGATCTTCTTGCTTCCGTTCTTGCTATTAGCCAGTACCTGCGGATTTGCTCAACCCAAAATTGTGAGAGTATTGGTTTGTAAATCCAATACTTCGCTCACGCTTTCTTCTAGAGGTCCTGTTATTATAAAGACAGGGAACAAAATATTAAAAAGAGAAAAGAGATTGGAAGGAATCATCTTAAAGCGCAAAAGCAATTTCATAAAGTTCGGAAGAGGCAGATACAAAACATTAGATTTTTTATCAAAGGGCTTCCCCATATCAGTGAATAATAAAGCATATAGAGGGAATATTAGAATAAGTGTTCACCAAAAACAGCTTTTTGCAGTTAATTATGTTGATATAGAGAGTTACCTAAAGAGTGTTGTTCCATCCGAGATGTTTCCCTCCTGGCCTACGGAGGCCTTAAAAGCACAGGCAGTTGTAGCGCGTACGTATGCGCTTTATCGCAAAGCTGGCCCGAGTAAAGAATATGACTTATGTTCAGGAGTAAGGTCTCAAATGTATAAAGGAGTATGTTCTGAAACAAGTAAGAGTAGTGTGGCTGTGTATTTGACAAAAAAAATGTGTCTGTATGACAATAAAAAACTGGTTCCAGCTTATTTTCACTCAACATGCGGCGGGCATACGATCAATGCAGACAGCATATGGGGAAATGCGCTAGATTCCATAGAAGGTGTTGATTGCAGGTTCTGTAAGGATTCTCCCCATTACGAATGGGGAAAATCAATAGGAAAAAGAAAACTCGGAAAAATCCTGAGCAAGAGTGGGTATGAGATAAGTAAAGTTAAAAAAATAAGGATAGTAAAAGATAAGCCTTATAAGATTTTCATAGAAGATAAATATGGAAAATCGCACGTATTGGATATGAGTAAATTCAGATTTCTTGTTGGGTCTGAGATAATCAGAAGTAATAATTTTAGAGTTAAAGTCGGGTGGTTTAGAGTGAAGTTCAAAGGAAACGGGTGGGGACACTGTGTAGGATTATGTCAGTGGGGAGCACGAGGCATGGCTCTTAAAGGATACAGCTATAAACAAATCCTGCAGCATTATTATCCTAACCTTGATCTAAAAAGAATGTTTTAAATGCATATTTCTCTTTTTGATTATTCTCTTCCGGATAAACTAATTGCGCAATATCCTGCCTCTCAACGTGATAAATCCAGTTTAATGATTATTAACAAAGAAACCGGAGATATTACTCACGGATCTTTTTCTAACATAGTTGATTATCTTTCCAAAGATGATTTGTTGGTTATAAATAACACAAAGGTAATACCTGCCAGATTGATAGGGATAAAAGAAGCTACAGGAGCTCGCATAGAAATACTGCTGGTCAGGGATTTGGGCAACAACATATGGAATGTACTTGCAAGACCGTCAAAAAGACTCAAGACAGGAACAATTATTAATTGCGATGATAAACTTTCTGCAGAGATCATGAGAAAGAATGAAGACGGCATAGTAACCCTTAAGTTCAATTTCTCAGGTAATTTTATGGAAATTATATCCAAAATTGGACAGGTTCCTCTTCCTCCATATATAAAAAGATCCAGTATTAAGTCCTATGATACTGAAAGATATCAGACAGTTTATGCTAAAGAAGCCGGGTCTATTGCCGCTCCAACTGCAGGACTGCATTTTACAAAAAAGTTATTGGATGAAATCAAAGAAAAGGGGATTCAAATTGCTGAGGTAACACTTCATGTGAGCATTGGCACATTCAAACCTGTTACAGAGACAGAAATAGAAAAACACAGAATGCAGTCAGAATATTATGAGATAACAAAAGAGACGTTTCCCACAATAAAAATGGCCATTCATGAACAAAAGAGGATAATAGCAGTTGGCACAACAGCCATGAGAGTTCTTGAATCAGTGGATTTCAATGCTGATAATCCAAAGAAAAATCTTTCGGCATGGACAGATATTTTTATATATCCCGGATATAAATTTAAAGTAGTAGATGCTATTATTACAAACTTTCATCTTCCAAAGTCAACTCTCTTGATCTTAGTATATGCTTTTGCAGGTAGAAAACTTATAACTAATGCATACCAAAAAGCAATTAAAAAGGAGTACAGGTTCTACAGTTACGGGGATGTAATGTTTATCACATAGCAACATCAACTTGACAATCAATGGTCAATAACTATAATGCCAGCAGTGAATTAAGAGATTAGGGAGAAGCATGAAGCTTGACGGGAAAACAGCAATTGTAACTGGTGCGGCTCGGGGTATTGGCAAGGAAATAGCGTGTAGCCTGGCAAAGGAAGGCGCAAATGTTGTGATTTCAGATATAGATCTGGAACATGCAGAGCAAACAGCAGCTCAGATAAGAGAAATGGGGAGAAAAACACTGGTTGTAAAAGCTGACGTTTCTATGCCGGAGGAAGCTACAAACATTGTAGAAAAAACGATTGACAAATTAGGAAGCCTAGATATACTCGTCAACAATGCTGGAATAACCAGGGACAACTTTATTTTGCGCATGAAGAATGAGGACTGGGATAAGGTATTGGCAATAAATCTTAAGGGTGTATTCAACTGTATTAAAGCCTCTGCGAAAATTATGTTAAAGCAAAGAAAAGGTCGAATAGTAAACATGGCATCCATTATAGGATTAATAGGCAATGCAGGACAGGCGAATTATGCTGCTTCTAAAGCAGGTGTAATTGCCCTAACTAAGTCTTCTGCTAAAGAATTCGGCTCAAGAGGAATAACTGTTAATGCTATAGCGCCGGGTTTTATAAGCACAAGAATGACAGAAGTGCTTCCTGAAGAGATAAAGCAAAAAATGCTGAGCAATATTCCTCTTGGTAGATTTGGCCTACCTACTGATGTTGCAAATCTTGTTTTATTTCTTGTCTCTGATGAGGCAAATTACATCACAGGACAGGTAATTAATGTAGACGGTGGAATGGTAACTTAAAGTTTAAAAAAAGGAGGAAATGGAGTATGGCAAGTGAAAAAAGAGTGAAAGAAATTATTGTTGAACAGCTTGGTGTAAAGCCAGATGAGGTTACTAATGAGGCATCATTCGTTGATGACTTAGGTGCTGATTCATTAGATACAGTAGAACTTGTTATGGCACTTGAAGAGGAATTTGATATTGAAATACCTGATGAAGATGCAGAAAAGATTGTTACAGTTGCGAATGCGACAAACTACATAGATAAGCACGTCCAGTAAAAGCATTTCGGTTATAGTCATGGGAAAAAATAGAGTTGTTGTAACAGGCATAGGTGCGGTAACCCCTGTTGGTAACAATACTGATGTTTTTTGGAAAAACATATGTGACGGAAGAAGCGGGGTAGATCGCATCGCTTTATTTGATCCAGCAGATTTTGATAGCAAGATAGCTGGGCAGATTAAAGATTTTGATCCTTCTATGTATCTTGGCCAAAAAGATATAAGAAGGATGGATCGCTTTGTACAGCTTGCTGTTGCCTGTAGTAAAATGGCTTTAGAAAATAGTGGATTAGATCTAGATAAAGAAAATAAGGACAGGATAGGCGTTCTTATAGGTTCTGGAATTGGCGGATTAAAGGTAATTGAAGATCAGCACAATGTGCTCTTGCAGAAAGGACCTTCAAGGGTATCTCCTTTTCTTATTCCAATGCTGATAATAGACATGGCCAGTGGGCATGTTGCAATTCAATTTGGTCTTAAAGGACCAAATTTCGCAATCGCTACCGCATGCGCTTCAGGATCTCATGCAATAGGTGAGGCTTTCAGGATTATCCAAAGAGGAGAAGCGGACATAATGGTAACAGGAGGAACAGAAACTGCAATAACTCCTCTTGGTGTTGCCGGCTTCTGTAAGATGAAGGCTCTTTCTACAAGGAATGAGGAGCCTGAGAGAGCAAGCAGACCGTTTGACAGGGATAGAGACGGTTTTGTAATAGGGGAAGGAGCAGGTATTCTGCTTCTTGAAGATTTGGATCATGCGAAAAGGAGAGGCGCTGCCATTTATGCAGAATTAGCAGGTTTTGGTATGACTGCTGATGCATATCACATAACATCTCCGTCTCCAGAGGGTGAAGGAGCCGCACGAGCAATGAAATTGGCTCTGGACGATGCATCGCTAAATCCCGGAGATATTGATTATATTAATGCACATGGTACTTCAACTCCTTTTAATGACAGATGTGAGACAAAGGCTATTAAAACTGTATTTGGGGACTATGTAAAAAAAATACCTGTGAGTTCAACGAAATCTATGACAGGTCATCTTTTAGGAGCAAGTGGAGGGGTTGAATTGATAGCATGTGTCTTAAGCATGAAGCATGGCATCATTCCCCCAACCATAAACTATGAAAATCCGGATCCTGAATGTGATCTTGATTATGTGCCCAACACTGCTAGAGAATGCACGGTAAAATATGCAATATCAAATTCACTTGGTTTTGGCGGTCATAATTCAGCTTTAGTTGTAAAAAAGTATTAAAAAAAGGAGATAAACATATGGATTTTAGTTTAACAGAAGAACAGCAAATGATGCTTGAGGAAGTTAAGAAAGTTTGTGAAGAGAAAATAGCTCCCAGAGCAGAAGAGGTTGACGAAAAAGGTGAATTCCCGAAAGAGAACATTGATCTTCTTGCCAATATGGATTTACTTGGGCTTGTTATACCAGAGGAATATGGTGGGCTTGGCATGGGTTTCTTAACATGGTCCCTCGTTGCTGAGGAAATTTCAAAAGCGTGTGGAACAACGGGTCTTATTTTTGGAGCTAATTTGCTTTGCGTGTATCCATTAATAACTTTTGGTACAGAAGAGCAAAAGAAGAAGTATCTGCCGTCTCTGGCAAAGAATAAACTTGCAGCGTTTGCTCTCACTGAGCCGGAAGCAGGCTCTGATGCTGGGAACGTCAAGACAACCGCAAAACTTGAAGGGGATCAATATATAATAAATGGCAGAAAGATATTTAATACAAATGGTGGAGAAGCAAGCATCTATATTATTATTGCAGCCACACATCCAAATCAGGGACCTCGCGGCCTGAGTGCGTTCATAGTTGAAGCAGATACTCCTGGATTCACAATAGGGCAAAAGTTTAACAAAATGGGGTTCAGTGCACTTCCGAATGTGGAACTTGTTTTTGATGACTGCAAAGTGCCTAAAGAAAACTTATTATTAAAAGAAAGACGTGGTTTTCGGGTGGCAATGGAAACATTTGATGCAGGCAGAATCGGAGTTGGCATAGGCGCGCTTGGCATTGCTGAGGCAGCATATGAAGCTGCACTCAAATATGCAAAGGAAAGAGTGCAATTTGGAAAACCAATAGCATCTTTCCAGGCAATTCAACATATTTTAGCTGATATGGCAACAGAGATTGAGGTGGTAAAATTAATACTTTATAAATCAGCATGGCTTAAGGATCAGAATCAGCCTTTTGAAAAATATGCTTCAATGGGAAAACTAAAGGCTTCAGAGGTTGCTATGCACGTATCTACAAAAGCTGTGCAGGTTTTTGGCGGATACGGATATATGAAGGAATATCCTGTGCAGAGGTATATGAGAGAAGCCAAACTATTTGAAATAATAGAAGGCACCTCTGAAATCCAACGCAGTGTTATTGCAAACTTTTTATTAAAAGGACGTTAAATCATGGAAATCATTGTTTGTATAAAACAAGTTCCTGATACTGAAGAAATTAATAGTGTTAAAATAGATTCTCAGACAAACACAATGATTAGAGAGGGAATAAAGAATATTATAAATCCCTTTGATGAGAATGCAATTGAGGAAGCTCTTAAGTTAAGAGAGAAATATGGAGGCAAGGTTACTGTTATCAGCATGGGGCCCAAACAGGTAGAGGCTGCGCTTAGGTCTGCTTTGGCAATGGGTGCAGATGAAGCGATACTTATTTGTGATAGAGCATTTGCTGGTTCAGATACACTTGCTACATCCTACACATTAGCTCAAGCCATAAACAAAATAGGTAAGTTTGACGTTGTATTATTTGGTAAACAGGCTATAGATGGCGACACTGCTCAAGTTGGGCCTGGTGTTGCAGAGCAGCTCGGGATAGCGCAAATAACATATGTCCGAAAAATAGAGATTAATGATAATATATTAAGAGCTGAGAGAGCATTAGAGAATTCTTTTGAGGTTGTAGAGGTAAAGCTTCCATGCGCCCTAACAGTTACGAAAGAGATTAATGAACCTCGTTATGCTTCAATGAAGGGTCTTCTTATGGCAAGAAAAAAACAGATTCATGTCTGGAGCGCTGATGACCTGGATGTTGATAAAGATAAAACAGGCCTGGATGGTTCCCCTACTCAGGTAGTTAAAATATTCACTCCACAGATAAAACATGAAGGGGAGATTCTGGATGGAACACATTCAGAAGTTGTAGATAAACTTGTTTCGAGACTAACAGAACATAAGCTTTTCTAATACTTTCTTTTTCCAATAAAACTCTTTATCCCTCAAGCAATTATCTCAAACTAAAAAAGTACTTGACAAGAAATAAGTAATAGTTTCTACTTGTATTAGATTTGCAAGATAATGATACAAATAGAAACTAAAGGACGCAAAAATAGCATGGCATCAGAAATTAAAGGGTTATTAAAAAGCAAGGAACTGGAAGAGCGAATTGCTGGGCTTATATTAAAAGAAAAGTTACAGGTTGGAGATCCTATTTTATCAGAAAATAAACTTGCTTCGCAGTATAAAGTCAGTCGTATTACGGTAAGAAGAGCTATTTCAGAACTGGTTAATAAGAATGTGCTTTTTGCAGAACAAGGCAAGGGAACTTTTGTTGCAAATCATCATAATTTTAAAAAGGAGAATACAGAATCTCTTTTAACCAGAACAATAGGCTTAATTGTGCCAACAATAAATGTATCTTATTTTTCCGATATTGCCCGCGGAGTAGAGGATGCGGCAAATAATAAAGATTATCATGTAATCTTTTGCAATTCGGATAGTAAATTGGAAAAAGAGAAAACATATATGAAGCAACTTTATAATAAAAAAATGGAAGGATTAATAATATTTCCAACAGGATATTCGTATAAGAACAAATATTGGAAGAAGTTGATAAGAGCTAAGATTCCTTTTGTCATAGTAGATGTCTTGGTAAGTGGTTTAGAAGCTGACTATGTAATTACTGATGATATAGATGGGAGCTACAAAGCAGTAAAGCATTTAATTAATCTCGGGCATAAAAGAATTGGGCATATTAGGGGCACAGAAAATTATTCCACTGCTGAGAAGCGAATGGAAGGATATATGAAGGCCATTTTAGACAGCGGTCTTGAGTTTGATGAGAATTTAATACAGGGTAACAATTTTAGCAAAAGCAGATACGGTTATCTAGCAATGGAGAAATTCCTAAACATGAATCCAAGACCAACAGCAATATTTGCTGCTAATGACACCTTAGCATTGGGGGCATATAATGCAATAATAGAAGCTGGTTTAAGAGTTCCTGAGGATATTGCTTTGGTTGGATATGCGGATTTAGTAGAAAGCAGAAGAATGGATGTTCCTCTAACTACTGTACATCAGCCTGGTTATAAAATGGGAAAGGCAGCATGTAAAAGACTTATTGAAAAGATCAAAAATAAAAAGTGCAATGAAACCAAAAAGATAGTTTTAAAAACTAAACTTATAATTAGAAGAAGTTGTGGAAGTAATAAAACATAAAGAAAGGTGGTGAATTAGAATGTTAAGTAAAATAAGAAGGATTTGGGGAAGCAGGAACTCATTCACTTTAATTGAACTACTTGTTGTAATAGCCATCATAGCGCTTCTTGCATCAATGCTTTTGCCTGGACTTCAAAAAGCAAGAGAAATGGGAAGAAGAGCAAAATGTATAAGTAATTTAAGGCAATGTGGGCTGGCTTTTATGATGTATGCTCAGGATTATGATGGATGGATTGCTCATATGCAAACCGGAACTGCACTCCCTTGGACTAGATGGTCTCGAGCTCTTTCCGATAATGGTTACCTCCCCACTAATCCAGATGTCGTTGTATGTCCTTCCCTTGCGCCTCGCAAATTCGAGGACCGATGGCAAACCTACGGTATAGTTGGCACGCCCACTGCTTATTCTCAAATGGATGGGTGTACAAAAACGGTTTCTACCGACACTGGAGCCAGCGGTTACTTGCACTTTTACAAGTTCCCAACACCTTCAAATTGTGTCCTTCTGGCAGATAGTCTTTCGAGAGGAGGGAATGTGATTCAAGATTGTTGTTTCTACCGTACCCATTCTTCTGGTACTATATTTGGTAACGTCCATCTTAGACATACAGGATCAGCCAACATTCTTCTGGCCGATGGTCATGTAGAATCTGCCGGTAAAACTAGATTAAGAGAGTGCGGGATTATTGCTACTGCGGCGTTGGATGGAACAGTCAGTTATATCTGGTAACAGAGGCATGATGGATGAATTAACTTTTAATGACTATTACAAAAAAAGGAGGAGATAGAGATGT
>CAYTGU010000014.1:0-45012 GCA_964437505.1 uncultured bacterium | reverse complement strand
GAGATTCGGATTTTGTGGATTTGGTTTTGCATCTAAAAGGGGAAGGGGTAAGGGTGGAAATTGCTGCAATAAAGGAAACAACTGCCAAGATATTAATCGATGAAGCAGACTATTTTCATGAAATAACAAAAGAAGATTGGTTTATATATAAAGCGCCAAAAAAGACAAAATAAGAATGGAACCGTTTTGATGAGTAGATATTTTCCCCATGTTCTGGCGAGTGTATATTTTTTCTTTTTTATAGCTCTTGCTATTTCTCCCGTTTCGAGGGAAGTCTGGGTGGCTGAAATAATACCAGTGCTACTAATATTTATGTTGTTGGTATTTACATATAGAAAGTTTCGCCACTCACTTTGTCTATTTCTATTGAGGTTTTAAGTCGTTTTAAGTATAGTACTTCTAAAGTAACGGCAAACGTTCAATGATTAAGGTTCGGTAAGGAAAGTATACACACATGATTGTAACAGCTTATTGTCTGGCTTACGGCCACTGGACGGTAATTCCTCACCAGTTGGAGGAAAGCTTCAAGGATATGGTTGATTGCGGGTTCACTGCCGTTGCTCTCTCATTCAGTGAAAGCGAAATGCGGTATTCAAGACGAGCCTTTGAGATACAAGTTGAGTTGGCCCTCAAATGCGGTTTACAGGTCTTTGTCATTCCGAGTCGTCTTGGCAGTCGGTTTGCAGGTGCTCCATTGATGTCCAGCCTCTGGATACTACGACATCCCGAAACCCAGGTTCCCCATCATGTGGGGACGACGGGTCCTGTCGCCTCCCTTGAAAGCGAGTCCTTTCGTAGCTGGGTCAAGAATTTCATGACAACCATCCTGCGAGATTATCCCATTGACGGCATCATATGGGATGAACCAAAGAAAGAACGCCTTGTTTCAAACCAGCACGACACAATAACGAAGTACGGGCAAAATCCAACCCCGGAGCAAATGGAGGATGGCTTTGTCGATTTCCTCGATGACCTCACTTCGCACTGTTTGTCCATTAACCCAAAACTGTGTGTGACTCTCTTCAACGAGAAGGCGTCGTCGGAACGCTTCACCCAGTTAAGTTGTGCCATTGACGGTATTCAATACGCAGGATATGATGGCAATCTCAGCCAGCAAAGCTTCTTCCATGAAGAGCCAGAATGGCACAAGTACAGAATCGAATCGGTCTGGGATCGGACCCAGAGAGAATGCAGAATGGCTGGAAAGGGAACATTCGCTCTTGTTGAGAACATGCTAATGCCAAAGTCAGTGATTTCTGAGTACCGAGACAATCTGGATGCCTACTTACAAAGCTATCGTCCTGACCATCTGTCACTGTACTATTATGCCCATAACAACGAAGACCCGGAAACAGTCCATCAGATAACTCGTGAACTG
Organism: uncultured bacterium; assembly: GCA_964437505.1. Taxonomy (GTDB): domain Bacteria; phylum JAHJDO01; class JAHJDO01; order JAHJDO01; family JAHJDO01; genus JAHJDO01. Next base: position 43,634 of record CAYTGU010000014.1, on the reverse strand, counting down.
ATGCAGAAGTACCTGTAGGCCGAACAAGCGAATTGAACGAAGCGTTTCATTTGAGACGTTAAAAAAAAATTAAAATTTATGAGTAGATTTTGTGGCAATGGAGAAGGATATGTTAGATGAAAGCGATATGTAACGTTTTGGATACCGGACTTAAGGATTATATGGAAGTCTATGGTCTCCAGAAAAAAATACTGTCTGAAAGGATTAAGGATAAAAGTCCAGACACGCTTGTCCTAACAGAACATACTCCTACATTTACAATAGGCAGGAAAGGCGGCAGAGAAAATCTTCTTGTTAATGAGGCGATTCTAAAAAAACAGGGAATAAAAGTTTACGAGATAGATAGAGGAGGAGATATAACCTATCACGGGCCTGGACAAATAGTTGGTTATCCAATTATGAATCTTTCGGAATGGAACAAGGATATACATCTTTACCTGAGGAACTTAGAAGAGGTAATAATCAAATTCTTGTCGCATTTCAAGATAACGGCTGGAAGAATAAATAATTACACTGGAGTTTGGATAGGAAATAAAAAGATTGCAGCAATAGGTATTGGAGTGAGTAAATGGACGACTTTTCACGGATTTTGTATAAATATTAGTCCAGACAAGGAGCATTTTAGAATGATAACGCCATGTGGTATAAAGGATAAAGAAGTAACGTCTCTGGATGAATTAACAGGTAAACAAACTGATATACAGAAGGCAAAAAAAATTCTTGTCGCTGAGTTTGGGAATTGTTTTAAAAGAGAGATTAGATATGCATAGAAAATTGCCAGTCTGGCTTAAGAAAAAGATACCTAATATGAAACGGGTTGAAGAAACAAGAGACATTCTCAAGAGATTCAACTTGAATACAGTGTGTGAAAACGCAAAGTGTCCCAATATAGGAGAATGCTTTTCACGTCAGACCGCAACATTTATGATACTCGGGGATGTTTGCACACGAAACTGTGGATTTTGCGCAGTGAAAAACGGTGTTCCTTTGCCTGTTGATAATGATGAACCGAAAAGATTATCTGAGGCTGTTTCGCAATTAGGATTAAAACATGTTGTTATAACTTCGGTAACAAGAGACGATCTCAGTGACTATGGAGCGGGACAATTCGCAGATGTGGTAGACAAAATTAGAAAGCATAACAAAAATACTAGTATAGAAATCCTCACTCCTGATTTTAAAGGAAATAAGGAGTGTATAGATCATGTCGTTCGATCAGGACCTGATGTCTTTGGTCATAATGTTGAAACAATCCAGGAATTATATCGGAAGGTCAGACAAAAAGCAGATTACAGAACCTCTTTACATGTACTTGAAGTTGTAAAAAAACTGAATTCAGAAATAGTTACTAAGTCAGGCATAATGGTGGGACTTGGAGAGGGGAAAGAAGGCGTTTTGGAGGTTATGGATGATTTGAGTAATGTGGGTTGTGACTTATTAACAATCGGGCAGTATTTGTCTCCTTCAAAAAATCATACACCTGTTATGGAATTCATCACACCTGAAATATTTGAGGAATACAAAAAACTTGCAGAAGATAAGGGTTTTATTGTTGCTTCAGGTCCTTTTGTCAGAAGTTCATACAAAGCAGATGAACTGTTCGCAATGGCGAAATAAATGAGATTCTCTGTTGTCTTTCCGCAACGTATATGCTAACATCCACGGTATAATTTAAATAGGTATAAGGAGTACAGAATTGAGCAAACCTAAGTTTAATAAACCTAAATTAAACAAATTCAATAAAACATTGGCTATCTGGCTTGTACTTGGAATAATAGTAATTTTCTTTGTCCAGTTCTCGCAGATGCAGGGAAAAAGCACAAAAAAGATTGTGTACAGCCAATTCATAGAAGATATTAATGCTGGCAGTGTGAAAAATGTTGAAATAGCAGGTAAAAATATTTCAGGACAATATGTTACGGGGGATAAATTCACAACATACGCAATAGAAAACCCAGATTTATGGAAGTTTTTAAAAGAGCATAATGTTGAGGCAAAAGGGAAACCAGAAACAAGTATATGGCAGCAACTAATAGTAGGCACAATTCCCTTTTTGTTATTTATAGGCTTCCTGTGGTTCTTTGTATATAGACAGATGCAGGCTGGTGGCAAGCAAGCATTTTCCTTTGGTAAGAGCAAAGCCAAGATGATAAAGGAGGATAGACCTAAAATAACTTTTAAAGATGTAGCAGGTATAGATGAAGCAAAAGAGGAGCTACAGGAGATAATAGAATTTCTAAAGACCCCAAAGAAATTTCAAAAATTAGGCGGTAAGTTACCAAAAGGGGTATTGTTGATGGGGCATCCGGGCACAGGAAAGACGCTCTTGGCAAAGGCAGTTGCTGGAGAGGCAAAATGTGCTTTTTTCAGTATAAGCGGTTCTGATTTTGTAGAGATGTTTGTAGGAGTAGGAGCGTCGCGTGTACGAGACTTATTTGAGCAAGGGAAAAGGAATAGTCCGTGTTTGATTTTCATAGACGAGATTGACGCAGTAGGCAGACAGCGCTTTGCTGGTCTTGGCGGCGGACATGATGAAAGAGAACAGACCCTAAATGCTTTACTTGTGGAAATGGACGGCTTTAATACAAAGGAGGGCGTTATCTTAATTGCCGCAACAAATCGGCCTGATGTGCTGGATCCGGCACTTCTGAGACCAGGTAGATTTGATAGAACTATTATGGTTGAGATGCCAGATATCAAAGGCAGAATGGGTATATTGAAAGTTCATACAAAGAACCTTGTGCTTGGCAAAGATGTTGCTCTTAATGTTGTTGCAAGAGGGACTCCAGGTATGTCAGGAGCAGATCTGGAAAACCTGTGTAATGAAGCTGCGATTGTTGCATCAAGAAAGAATAAAAAGAAGATTGGAATGGTTGATTTTGAAGAAGCCAGAGATAAAGTAATGATGGGAATAGAGCGAAAAAGTCTTGTTATTAGTGATGAGGAAAAGAAGATTATTGCCTACCATGAAGCTGGGCATACATTGGTTCAGTATTACTTGCCTGATTCAGATCCCATTCATAAAGTTTCAATTATTCCAAGAGGAAGAGCTCTGGGCTTGACTCATATATTGCCTGAGAAGGATAAGTATATTGAAAGCAAATCGCATTATATGAGCAATCTAGTAAGTCTGATGGGAGGAAGAGCTGCGGAGATTTTAGTGTTTAATAATACATATACAGGTGCTAGCAATGATATAAAGATTGCTACAGAGCTTGCCAGACAAATGGTATGTGAATGGGGAATGAGTGAAGAGCTTGGACCTCTTTCATTTGGACGCAGGCATAATCAGGTTTTTCTTGGAAGAGATATAACAGAAGAAAGGGAATATAGCGAGGACACAGCAAAGAAGATAGATACAGAAGTTCGCAAACTAGTTGAAAATGCATATAAGCAAGCAGTAGATACTATTAAGAAGAAGCGGGACAAATTGGAGAAACTTGTAAAAGAATTGCTAGAGAAAGAAGTGATTGATAGAAAGGATGTAGAGAATATTCTTGAAGGCAAATCTGTAAAGAAGAAACCAGCAAATAAATCTCGTAAAAAGAAATCTTGATTCAGATAACTTCCTATGCATAGGAATTTTATATTAAAGTGTGGTGGGCACACAATAGATTTGACAACTAAGCCGGCATTGATGGGTATACTGAATGTAACCCCTGATTCTTTTTCTGATGGAGGATTGTACAATACACATCAGAAGGCAATAAATCGGGTTGATGAGATGATTGCGCAGGGTGCTGATATTATAGATATAGGAGGAGAGTCAACGCGTCCGAGCGCAGAACCAGTTACAGAAAAAGAAGAAAGTGCCAGAGTTATCTCTTTGATAAGGGATGTAGTTAAAAAGTTTAATATACCTGTTTCAATTGATACAAGAAAAACAGAAGTTGCGAAGAAAGCTCTGGACGCAGGCGCTTGTATGGTAAATAATGTAGACGGATTAAAAGATGATAATAGGCTAGGCAAGCTTGTTGCACATTACAATGTTCCTATTATTCTTATGCATATGAGGGGGGATCCGCAGACTATGCAAAAGAATATTAAATACAGATCGGTCGTTTCAGATATTATAGAGGAATTAAAGAACAGCATAGTCCTGGCACAGGATGCCGGAATAAGAGAAGATAATATTTTAGTAGATCCGGGAATTGGGTTCGGCAAAACTACAGAGGATAATTTAAAGATTATTAATAGAATCAATGAGTTTAAGGTGCTTGGGAAACCTGTTGTCTTAGGTCCGTCAAGAAAATCGTTTATAGGAAATGTGCTTAATTTAGATGTTAAAGAACGGCTTGAAGGCACATTAGCTACAGTAGCATATGCTGTCTTAAAGGATGTAAACATTATCCGCGTTCATGATGTTATACAGACAAGAAGAGTTATTGATATGATAAAAGCAATAAAGGATGTTTAGTGTTTTTAAACTTTCTTAATAATACTATAAGGTTTTTTTCTGTTTTAGGCTGGCGAGATTTTGTAGAAATTCTTGTATTGGCCATTATTTTCTACAGAGTTTTTTTGTTTATAAAGGGCACCAGAACTGTCCAGATTATGAAGGGGCTCTTTGTCATTGTGCTTATTGCATTTTTGGCAAAAATAATGAACTTGTATACTATAAGCTGGATACTTGAGAGAGTATTGGCTATAGGTGTGATAGCTATCTTGATTGTTTTTCAACCCGAATTAAGACGCGCTCTTTCAAGAATAGGGCAGAATCCACTTATGGATATATCCTTGCAAGAGGATGAGTTGATAGATGAAATAGTGAAATCTGTAAATATGCTTTCCAGAAAGAATATTGGTGCGCTTATTGTAATAGGTCGCGAAATTGGTCTGAAAGATTATATGGAAACAGGTGTTCGTATAAATGCTAAAGTTACAAGTGAACTGTTAAGCAGCATTTTTACTCCTAATTCACCGCTTCATGACGGTGCGGTCATAATTGAACAGGGAGAACTTGTTGCTGCGAGTTGTATTCTACCTCTTGTGGAACTGCCTAATATTGGGAGGGTGCTGGGAACGAGACATAGAGCTGCCTTGAGTTTAACAAGAGAGACAGATGCAACAGTAATTGTAGTATCAGAAGAAACGGGAGGTATCTCTGTTGCAATAAGGAGAAAATTGACACGCGATATAGATGGTATTACTCTGAGAAAAATATTGCACAATCTAGATGCCCCTAGTAAGAAAAGCAAAAAGGTTTTTCGGTTATGGAAGAGAAATAAGTAATGCTCAGAAATTGGGGATTTAAAATATTATCATTCTTTATTGCTTGTATGATTTGGTTTTATATATCAGGGGAGGAGGGGGCAGATATTGCAAAAAGAAGAGAAAAGGATAGAGTGTTAAGAAATGTTGTTGTAAAGGTAGTACATCCATTTTCTTTTATCTTGCAAGCGGAACTGAATCCAGAGCATGTAAGTGTGCAAATAAGAGGCTCATCTCACATTGTAGATAAATTAACTTCTAAAAACATTCTTGTTTTTGTAGATGTAAGTGCTTTTGGCAAGGGGAAATACATTTTGCCCATACAAATTAAACTGCCAACAGACGTAAGTCTTATTCAAGTTATACCTTCTACGGTAAAGGTGTTGCTTAAAAAATAATAGAGAGGTATCCGATGTCAAAATTAGGTGTAAATATAGACCATATTGCAACAGTCAGGCAGGCTAGAAAAACATTTGAACCTGATCCTGCTAAAGCTGTTCATTTATGCGAAATTGCTGGCGCTGATAGCATTGTTTCTCATTTAAGGGAGGACAGAAGACACATTAATGACAGAGATGTAAGCTTGATAAGAAAAATCGTGAATGTAAGATTCAATCTTGAAATGTCAATTGCAGCCGAAATTGTTGATATTGCTCTGAAACTTGTTCCTGATCAGGTAAGTTTGGTTCCTGAAAAAAGGGAAGAAGTCACAACAGAAGGCGGACTGGATGTGGTTTTAAAAAGAAATGAGTTAAAGAAGATAGTCCAGCGTTTTAAGGATAAGGGTATTATTGTGAATCTTTTTATAGATCCCGAAATATCTCAGATAGATGCTTCTTTGGAAGTAGAGGCAGATGCAGTTGAATTGCATACAGGAAGTTATGCAAATGCAACCGATCAGTCAGCTATGGAAGACGAATTCAAGAAGATTGCAAGTGCTGCAAATTACGCCAGAAAACACGGACTTATTGTGCATGCAGGACATGGTTTAACCTATTTCAATGTAAAAAAAATAGCAGGTATTAAAAATATAGAAGAATTAAATATCGGACATACAATTATATCACGCGCTGTATTTGTAGGGCTGGAAAGAGCAGTAAAGGATATGATAAATCTTATAAAGGGTAATGCTAGATAAATGGAGATATTTGAATGTCTAAGAAAGTAAATGTGGGCATCATTGGTTGCGGTAAGATCAGTGGAGCTTATTTGAAAGCTGCCAAATTTTTCCCAATGATACAAATTGTGGCTTGTGCAGATATAAATATGGAATCTGCGAAAACAAAGGCGAACGAATATGATATTAAAGCTATGTCTGTTGAGGATTTACTGAAATATGATGACATTGAAATTATACTCAACCTCACAGTGCCTCAAGCGCATGCTGAAGTAAATTTGCGGGCTTTGCGCGCAGGTAAACATGTGTATTGTGAAAAACCATTTGCAGTTATACGAAAAAATGGTAAAGAAGTCCTCAAGCTTGCCAAAAAAAAAGGACTTATGGCAGGTTGCGCGCCAGACACTTTTTTGGGCGGAGGGATTCAAACGTGCCGCAAGATAATTGATGATGGCTTGATAGGAAAACCAATAGCAGGGACAGCGTTTATGATGTGCCATGGTCATGAAAGCTGGCATCCGAATCCGGGTTTTTATTATCTGCGTGGTGGCGGTCCATTATTTGATATGGGTCCCTATTATATTGCAGCGCTTATAAATTTGCTGGGGCCTGTCAAGCGTGTATGTGCATTATCTGCTATTACTTTTAAAGAACGGATAGCAACTTGCAAAGAACAAGCAGGTAAAATACTTTCAGTTGAAATTCCAACGCATATTGCGGGAACACTTGAATTTCACATCGGCGCCATCGTAACAATGGTTATGAGTTTTGATGTCTGGCATCATAGTAACCATAATATTGAGATTCATGGAGAAGAAGGAAGTCTGCAAGTTCCTGATCCAAATGCTTTTAGTGGTCCAGTCTATATAAATCGACGTGGGATTGATGACTGGCAATCTGTTCCGCTTTCTCATGGATACACAGAAAATATGCGCGGCATCGGTGTGGCGGATACGGCTTATGCAATAAGGTTCCACAGAAAAAATCGTTGTAGCGGTGAATTAGGATATCATGTGCTTGATGTGATGGAATCTCTTAGTGAGTCCTCAATAAAAGAAAAGCATATAGTTATTGAGAGCACTGTTGAACAACCAGCTGCTTTGCCTCTAGGACTCAACAATGGTGAACTGGACAGATGAAAGCGTTAATTACTTGGGGAGGCTGGGAAGGTCATGAGCCGGAAGCATGTGCCAAAATTGTTAAATGCGTTTTGGAAACAGAGGGCTATAATGTAGAAACAGTTACGACATTAGATGTATATCTGGATGCAAAGAAAATGAAGTCAGCAGATCTTTTGATTCCTGTATGGACTATGAGCGAAATTACACCAGAGCAGGAAAAAGGGTTACTCAAGGCAATTAAATCAGGAGTTGGTATTGCTGGATGGCATGGTGGCATGGCCGATTCATTCCGGAATAATACCGAATATCAGTGGATGGTCGGAGGCCAATGGGTTGCTCATCCAGGAGGAATCGTGGACTATACAGTCAGTATTGTTAAGCGCGATGATCCCATTGTGGCTGGATTAGGTGATTTTAAGATGCATTCTGAACAGTATTACATGCATGTTGACCCAGGTAATGAAGTGCTTGCAACAACAACTTTCTCCGGTAAGTACGGTGATTCTCCGTGGGTGGCGGGAACCGTAATGCCTGTGGTATGGAAGCGTATGTATGGAATGGGAAAAGTATTTTATTCGTCGTTTGGTCACGTAGCTAGCGATTTTAATATTTTTGAAGCTAAAGAAATAATTCGTCGAGGTATGATATGGGCGACCAGATAATTTCTGAGTCAATAAAACATAAAAGAAATTGGAACTCATGAAAGTAGCCAGTTTCAATCAGATGAAGGAGATAGATAGCGTTGCTATAAAAAAATATGGCATCAATGGTCTGGAGCTTATGGAAAATGCGGGACGCTCGGTTGGCAAGAACGCGGAAGAAATGCTGGCTGAAATAGAAGGGAAAAAAAGAAGTGTCCTTATCGTCTGCGGGAAAGGCAATAATGGGGGAGACGGCTTTGTAGTAGCACGTCATCTTTTGAATTCAAAGTGTGTCAAACACATAGATATTAAAGTAGCAGTTCTTGGCAATATCAAAGACATAAAAGGTGACGCTAAAACAAATTTTGATGTTCTAAAAAAGACGGGCGCTGATATATTTGAAATCTTCGAATTAAAGCAATTACAAAAAGCAAAACATATTTTTTCTCATGCAGATTTAGTAATAGATGCAATCTTTGGTATCGGATTAAGAGGTACCATAAGAGGCGTGTCGCTTAAGGTAGTCAAGCTCGTAAACATGTTGAAAACAAGCAAGGTTCTTTCTGTTGATTTACCTTCAGGGCTTTATGAGGGTTTTGATGAAAAGAGAGACGTTTGTATTCAAGCTGATAGAACAATCACTTTTGGACTGCCCAAAAAAGAGTTATTGATTTATCCCGGTATTAAATTTACAGGTAATCTTATTATTCAGGATATAGGGCTTCCCAAAAAACTCTTAACAGCCCCAGAATTGAAGCTAAATTTGATAACCAATAATGAGTTATCTTCCCTTGTTCCGGATCGGCCTGTCAATTCACATAAAGGTACCTTTGGACATGTGTTTATTATAGCTGGCTCCAGAGGACTAACAGGCGCAGCAACTCTAGCTAGTCTTGGAGCTCTTTATTCCGGCACAGGTCTTGTTACATTGGGAATCCCTGAGAGCTTGAATTCTATTATGGAAATGAAGCTGACAGAGGTTATGACAAAACCTCTGGCTGAAACCGTGGATGGAAGCTTGAGTAAAAAGGCAAAGAAAGAGATACTAAATTTTTCATCAAGAGTTGATGTTGTTGCTATAGGTCCGGGACTCTCTAGAAATGCTGAAACAAGTTCTTTAATTTTGGAACTTCTGGAGTCGTTAGAAAAACCAGTCGTCATTGACGCAGATGGGATTAATGCACTTGTTGGACATGTATCAATACTCAAAAAAAGAAAGTATCCCACAGTTATAACTCCTCATCCTGCTGAGATGGCAAGACTTGTTGGTAAAAATGTGTCCAAAATTAGTTCGGATAGAATAGGCACAGCAGAAAAGTTTGCAATTATATATAAAACTATTACATTACTAAAAGGAGCTAGAACGATTATTGCTGATGAAATAGGTAACGTTTACATAAATCCTACAGGTAATCCAGCTTTGGCGAGCGGAGGAATGGGAGATGTTCTTACTGGGCTTATCTCAGGATTGATTGCACAGGGTCTTTCTGGATTAGACAGTGCAAAACTAGGAGCATATTTACATGGTTTAGCAGCAGATATATGGAAAGACGAAAACAAGCTGGATAGATGTCTAACAGCTACTGAATTAACAAACTACATACCAAAGGCTTTCTCAATGATATGTAATGAAAACGTTTTTTAAGCTAGACGAATTAGGAACTAACGTCAGACAAGAGGTTATTGCCGGCATAACAACATTTGCCACTATGGCGTACATAATTGTTGTTAATCCAAAGATTCTGGAGGCGGCGGGCATGCCTTTTGGCGCGTCTATGACTGCTACAATATTGAGCGCTTTCTTTGGGACACTGCTAATGGGTGTTTATGCAAAACGGCCATTAGCAATTGCTCCTTATATGGGCGAAAACGCTTTTATTGCTTTTACAGTTGTTAAAGTGCTTGGATATAGCTGGCAGACTGCTCTGGGCGCTATATTTATTGGCGGCGTTCTGTTCACACTGCTTACTATTTTTAAAATACGTAGCTGGCTGGCCAATTCAATACCGGAAGGGCTTAAAATAGCTTTTGTAGTAGGCATCGGACTGTTCTTAACATTCATTGGTCTTAATGAAACAGGGATTATAAAATTGGGAGTGCCTGGAGCTCCGGTATGTGTCGGAAATTTCAGAAATGTCCCTGTTTTGTTATCTATACTTGGCTTTTTATTAATAGGTTTTTTTATGATAAAGAAAATAAAAGGAGCAATCCTGTTGGGAATTTTAGCAATCACTTTTCTTGCTTTTTGTATGAAAGTAACACCATCTCCAGATAAATGGGTCAGTATGCCGCCTAGCATAGCGCCTATTTTTCTTCAACTGGATATACTTGGTGCATTAAAGTGGGGATTTTTTGCGGTTATTTTGACTGTGTTTGTAATGGACTTTGTAGATACGCTTGGGACGTTAATCGGAGTGTCATATAAAGCAGGTTTTTTAGATAAGAATGGGAACCTGCCAGAGATTGAAAAACCGATGTTATGCGATTCTTTGGCAACAGTCATTGGTGCTCTACTAGGGACAACTACAACAGGTACATATATTGAATCAGCAGCAGGAATTGAATCGGGAGGCAGGTCTGGGTTAACATCTGTAGTGACGGCATTTTTGTTTCTATTGGCGCTGTTTTTCAGCCCTTTCTTTAGCGTAATTCCTTCATGCGCTTACGGTCCCGCTTTAATCATTGTTGGCATGCTTATGCTTTCTCCAATTGCTAAGGTAAAATTTAATGACTTTACTGAGATTATTCCTGTTTTTTCTGTTATTATTTTGATGAGTTTTACATATAATTTAGGTATTGGGATGACTGCCGGCTTTGTTATTTATCCTCTTATGAAGGTATTATCAGGAAGGTTCAGAGAAGTTCCTCTTGGGCTGTGGATATTAGGGGCATTATCCCTGGTTTTCTTTGTTTTCTATCCGTATTAAATGTTATAAATACGATCTCAACTAACAAAAAAACAAAAGGAGAAAAGACAATGAAACTAGATTTAGATAATTGGTATAAAGTCTTAGCACCCAGACCTACAGTATTAATAGCAACGGTTAATGAGAAGGGGATTTCAAATGCTGCGCCGTTTAGTTTTGTCATGCCGGTTTCAATAAAGCCTGCTTTAGTTGCCTTTAGCTCTGCACATAAACGGCATACATTGGCTAATATCCGTCTGGTCAGAGATTTTACAATCAATATTCCTGGGAAAGAACTGTTGAATCAGGTCTGGGAGTGTGCGGAGAGTCTTCCTGAAGGAGTAAGTGAAATAGAAGAATCTAACTTGACAGAAGTTAAGCTGGACGGAATAAAATCTCCCGGAATAAAAGAGTGCTATGCAGTATTTAGTTGTAAGCTTTTTAAAGAAATTTCGGCTGGCGATCATGTACTGGTGATAGGGGAAGTAATCGGAGCAGAGATAAGGGCAGATGTCTTTGAAAACAAAAAGTTTGATCCCCATGCAGCAAGCCCACTCATGCATATTGGGGCAGATGAATTTTCACTACCTGGAGAAAAACTCATAGCTGGATAAAACTCACAGGAAATCTTGTCATCTGAATTAAAGTATGTATAATGGTCGAGTTCTTTATAATGCCGGTGTAGCTCAGTTGGTAGAGCAGCTGATTTGTAATCAGCGGGTCGGGGGTTCAAGTCCCTTCGCCGGCTCTAAAAATGGGGAGATTCCCAAGTGGCCAAAGGGATCAGACTGTAAATCTGACGGCGATGCCTTCGGAGGTTCGAATCCTCCTCTCCCCACCATGCGGGTGTAGTTCAGTGGTAGAACACAAGCTTCCCAAGCTTGATACGAGGGTTCGATTCCCTTCACCCGCTCTGATGCATTTCACATCTAAGTAAATTGGAGAGCTTTTAGATGAAAGTATTAGGAATAAATGGGAGCCCAAGGAAGGGTGGGAATACAGATATTCTTCTTGATAATGCTTTGAAAGGCGCTCAAAACAATGGTGCTGAGGTGGAGAAAATCGTCTTAAACGATCTTGGGTTTTCTCCCTGCCAGGAGTGCGAGAATATGCCCAATGATAGATTCTGCATAATTGAAGACGATATGCAAACTATTTATAGAAAGGTGGAAGAAGCAGATGCTATAATTTTGGCTTCTCCAATATTCTTTGGAAGTCTTAGTGCGCAAACCAAAATGATGATAGACAGGTTCCAATGTGTCTGGAGAGCGAAGAATATACTGAGAAAACAAGTTTTTGAAGAAAGAAAGATAGGGGCTTTCATTTCTGTAGAGGGATCAAACAGAAAAGATTTCTTCGATAATGCAAGATCAATTGTAAAGAATTTCTTTGTTACTATTAATGTAGATTACAAGGAAGAACTTTTCTGTTCAGGAATTGATGAAAAGAATGCTATACTAAAGCAATCAGAATTATTGAAATCCGCATTTAATTTAGGAGCGAAACTGTGAATAAACAAATTTTTAGAGAATATGATATTCGAGGCTTAGTGAAGGAGGACTTAACGCAGGATGTTGTTATAAACATTGGCAAGGCAGTTGGCACATATATGTCGGAAGGCAGGAAGATTGCAGTAGGGCATGACAACAGATTGAGCTCTAAAATGTTGAACGATTGGTTGATAAGCGGACTTCTCTCAACAGGCTGTGATGTTATTGATGTTGGGGAAGGGCCAACACCTATGCTTTACTTTTCAATTCTGCATTATAAGGCAGACGCAGGAATAATGATAACAGGGAGTCATAATCCGATTGAGTACAATGGATTTAAAATATCTAAAGGTATTGCTTCAATATATGGCGAGGAAATTCAGAAATTAAGGGAAATTATAGAGTCTAATAATTTTTTAACAGGAGAGGGGAGTGTCAAAGAAGAAGATCCAAGACAGACATATTTCCAAACGCTTAAGGAAAAGATAAAGATAAAGAAGAAACTTAAGGTTGTTATTGATGCAGGAAACGGAACAGCCAGCGACATTGCGCCAAGATTGTTTAGGGATCTGGGGTGTGAAGTTATTCCTCTTTATTGTGAATCTGACGGCAGTTTTCCGAACCATCTTCCTGATCCTACTGTAGATAAATATGTGGCTGATTTGATAGCAAAAGTAAAAGAGGCAAAAGCAGATGTTGGAATTGCCTATGATGGGGATGCAGACAGAGTTGGCGCAATTGATAATGAAGGGAACATAATTAGAGGGGACAAGTTGCTTGCTATTTACGCGAGGGATATTCTTTCGAAGGGGAAAGCAAAGATAATATTTGATGTTAAATGTTCTCAGTCGTTAATAGAGGATATTCAAACGCATGGAGGCGAGCCAATAATGTGGAAAACAGGACATTCCATTATTAAGAAAAAAATGAGAGAAGAACAAGCTCCTCTGGCAGGAGAAATGAGTGGGCATATGTTTTTTGCAGATAATTATTTTGGATATGACGATGGTATATATGCATCAGGAAGGCTGCTTCAGTTTTTGTCTGTACATGATAAGTCATTGGCAGATATAGTCAGAGAGATACCGCATTATTTTTCCACGCCTGAAATAAGAGTGAATTGCGCATCTGAACAAGAGAAATTTGAAGTAGTGGAAAGTGTTGGGAAATATTTTAAATCAAAATATGAAACAATTGATATTGATGGAGTAAGAATTTTGTTTAAAGATGGCTGGGGACTGGTAAGAGCATCAAATACACAGCCATTATTAGTACTAAGATTTGAAGCTAAAACTCAAGAAAGGCTTGAAGAGATAAAGAAAATAGTGCATAAAAAACTGGACGAATATTCCTCAATAGATAAAAATTGGTAAACATCAAAAAATCATGAATGTATATGATGCGATTATTAAGAGACGGACTATCAGACGGTTTAAGCAAAAACCTATTTCTTCTGAAATATTGAAGAAACTAGTTAATGCTGGTCGGCTTGCTCCATCTGGGGCCAATCTCCAGCCATGCGAGTATATAATTATTCAGGATGAAAAACTAGTTAGTAAAGTTTTTGGTGCACTTAAATGGGCAGGATATATTGCGCCTGAAGGAAATCCAAAAGAAGGGGAACAACCTGTAGCTTACATTGTTCTTCTTCTTAATAGGGAGAAGATAGCAACTGGCGGAGAACGCGATTCAGCAGCAGCTATAGAGAATATTATTCTAGCTGCCATGGAAGAAGGTATTGGTTCTTGCTGGCTTGGCTCAATTGACAGAACAAGTTTAAAAAAAATATTAAATATACCAAATAAATGCGAGATAGACTCTGTACTTGCTCTCGGATATCCAAATGAAAGCCCAAAAGCTGTGGAGATGAAGGATTCCATTAAGTATTGGAAGGATGGGGAAGGAGTATTAAACGTCCCCAAAAGAAATCTTGAAGATGTATATTTCTTTGATGAGTATGGAAAAAGGATGGGACGGATATATGGAAGATGAACAGATACTTGTAACGGGTGGGGCAGGTTTTATTGGGTCTCATCTTGTAAGAAGGTTGTTAGATGATAACAGGTCTATCATTTGTGTGGATGATTTCAATAATTATTATTCTCCCTTAATAAAAGAAAATAATATTAAGCAGTTTCTTAACCGAAAAAACTTTAAACTATATAGAGTTGACATTCGCGATTTCAATTCTTTAAAGGAAATCTTCTCATCTAATAGAATAAGCAGAGTTGTTCATCTGGCTGCAAGAGCGGGAGTTAGGCCTTCGCTTGAAAACCCGCTACTTTACGAAGAGGTCAATTTGAGAGGAACAATGCATTTGCTGGAATTAAGCAAGAACGTCAAGAATTTTATTTTTGCTTCCTCTTCTTCTGTGTACGGTAACAATAAAAAAATCCCCTTTTCTGAACGTGACAATGTGGATAAAGCAATTTCTCCATATGCGGCTACTAAGAAGGCAGGAGAAGTTATGTGTCATGTATATCATCATCTTTATAACATACCAATCTCTTGCTTGAGATTTTTTACTGTATATGGTCCATCAGGAAGACCTGACATGGCAACCTATAAATTTACAAAATGGATTGATGAGGGCAAAGAGGTCCAGAGATTTGGAGACGGACATTCTAAAAGAGATTACACATATGTTGATGATATTATTGATGGAGTAATATCTGCTTTGGATAAGCAATTTGAATATGAAATTTTCAATCTTGGCAATTCTCATCCAATAGAATTAAATTATTTCATCAACGTGATAGAAGAAGAACTTGGCAAAAGAGCAAAGATAACTAAACTTCCTACTCAGCCCGGTGATGTGAGTATTACATATGCAGACATCAGTAAATCCAAGAAGATGCTAAATTTCCAGCCCAAGGTTTCCATAGAGGATGGAATCGCCAAATTTGTCAGGTGGTATAAAAGCAGGCAATATCCATGAAAAAGACCCTGTTTTGGATTCTAAAATTATGTATTAGCATAGGGATTCTCTGGTATGTTTTCTCAAGACCGGATATTAGCCTTCACAAAATAGTAGAACATATCAAAAGCATAGAGTTATCACGTCTTCTTATAGCAATTGGATTGTATATTGTTATTGTTTTCATAGCCTGCTTAAGATGGCAGGAACTTCTAAAAGGACAGGACATATATCTTCCGTTTTTTAAAACATTAGAACTGAATTTTATTGGACTGTTTTTTAATACCTTTATGCCAAGCCTGACTGGTGGAGACGTTGTGAAGGCGTATTATGTGTCAAAACACACTGAGCAAAGACTTGAAGCAGCGACAACAGTTCTTATTGACAGAATTGTTGGCATGTTTGCTCTTCTTACGATAGGAGCAGTTGCAAGTCTCTATGCCATATCGGAGCCCCAGATTAGAAAACCTGCAATAAGTATAGTTGTGTTTTTTTTGATAATAATTATCTTATGTGTTGTTTTTTTTAACAAGCGTCTTATGAAATTTTTTTCTTTTGATGTAAAAAAGGAAAGATGGCAAAAAGTTGTTGTTTCTTTAAAGCGTGTATACTCAGCATTCTATATTTACAGGTCCAAAAAAGTTTTGCTTGCTAAGGTTTTTCTAATGTCTATCGTTATACAGATTATGTCTATATTGATGAATTACCAGATAGCATTGGGTCTGGGTTTGGATGTTTCAATGAAATACTTCTTTTTGTTTATTCCAATTATTGCAGTTATAAGCGCGATTCCAATCACATTCGCAGGATGGGGACTTGGAGAGAGTATGTATAAATATTTCTTTGGACTTGTTACCGGAACTTGCGGTTTAGCTGTAACTATGTCAATAATTGTAAGACTTATCACGCTCATTTTAAACTTTTTCGGCGGCATATTCTATATATTTCATAAGCCTCCAAAACTCTCTCAAAATGAACAAATCTGAACTTGTTGATTATAAAAGTGCTAAAAATTGACTTTGTGTCTAAAAAAGCATAAAATCGTGTTACTTAGCATTATTAAGGAATATTTAAAATGACATTCGTTGAGACTGAGATATCAAAAAGATATGACTCAAAACAAGTAGAAGAAAAGTGGTATTCTTTCTGGGAAAAGAATGGATTTTTTCGTGCAGAAGTAACTGCTAGCAAAAAATCGTTTTGTATTGTTATTCCTCCGCCAAATGTAACTGGAGTTCTGCACATGGGACACGCATTAGATGAAACCCTTCAGGATATTCTGGTCAGATGGAAGAGAATGCAGGGGCTTAATGCTCTATGGATACCAGGAACAGACCATGCAGGAATTGCTACACAAAATGTAATAGAGAAAAGACTTTCTCAGGAAGGGTTAACGAGAGATAGCCTTGGTAGAGAAAAATTTCTTAAATATGCATGGAAATGGAAGGAAGAGTATCGCAGCCGAATAATAAATCAGTTGAAAAGATTAGGGACATCATGTGATTGGTCAAGAGAAAGATTTACAATGGACAAGGATTATGAAAAATCTGTAAAGGAAGCCTTTATCAGGTTGTATAAAAATAAATTACTGTATAGGGATAATTATATTGTTAATTGGTGTCCCCGTTGCCAGACAGCAATTTCAGATATAGAGGTAGAGAGAAAGGAATTGAAAGGCAGTCTATACTATCTTAATTATCCTTTAGAGCAAAGTAATGACCAGATAGTAATTGCTACTACCAGACCGGAAACAATGTTTGGAGATACTGCAATTGCTGTTAACCCTCAGGACAAACGGTATAAAAGGTTTTTAAAGAAGGTAGTTATCTTGCCTATTATTGGAAGAAAAATTCCTGTTATTTCTGATGAGAGAGTTGATAGCTCATTTGGAACAGGTGCGGTTAAAGTAACGCCGGCTCATGATCCGGTTGACTATGAAATTGGACTTGCGCATAATCTGAAACAAGTTGTTGTTATAGATGAAAAAGGCAGAATGAATAAAAATGCTGGTGCCTATAATGGAATGGATAGATATTCTTGCAGAGAAAAACTAGTGGAAGATCTAAAAAAAGAAGGTTACCTCTTAAAGATAGAAAAGCATCTTCACAATGTAGGGCATTGCTCAAGATGTCATACTGTTGTGGAGCCATTAGTTTCCAAGCAATGGTTTGTTAGTATGAAATCACTAGCTCAGCCTGCGATAAAGGCTGTAACCAGCGGTAAAATAAAGTTTTCGCCGCCTAGATGGGAAAAGGTTTACTTAAACTGGATGGAGAACATTAAGGATTGGTGTATTTCAAGGCAGATCTGGTGGGGACACGAAATACCAGTTTGGTATTGTAATAGTTGTGGGGAAGTAATGGTAGACATGGAAAAACCTTTGAAGTGCGGGAGATGTGAAAGCTTGGATCTGGAAAAGGATCCAGATGTGCTAGACACATGGTTTAGCTCTGCTTTGTGGCCTTTTGCTACAATGGGATGGCCTAACCAGACAAAAGAGTTAGGTTATTTCTATCCTACAACAGTATTAGTTACAGGATATGACATAATATATTTTTGGGTTGCACGTATGATTATGATGGGAATGCGGTTTATGGACAACATTCCTTTTGAGAAAGTTTACCTTCATGGGATTGTCAGAGATTCTTCGGGAAAGAAAATGAGCAAATCTACTGGAAACGTAATTGACCCGATAGATATTGTTAATCAATACGGTGCTGATACATTGCGATTGGCTCTTGCAGATTTGTCAACCTTGGGAGGGCAGGATATTCTGTTGACAACTACAAGAATAGAAGGAGCAAGGAATTTCTGTAATAAATTGTGGAATGCTGCTCGTTTTTCAATAACAAATTTAACAGGATATAAGAACTTAAATATCGACTTAAGCTCTCATAATTTGGCATCAGATGATTGGTTTATTTTAACCAAATTAAATCAAACCATTGTATCTCTAACTGAAAGTCTGGAAAAGTACAAGTTCAACGAGGCTGCAAGTAAAATCTATAACTTCTTTTGGCATGAATTCTGTGACTGGTATCTGGAAGTAATAAAGCATAGAATATCTGAAGGAACAAGTTGCTCTGCAGCCCGAGCAGTACTATTTTACGTATTGAAACAAAGTCTTAAGTTATTACATCCTTTTATACCATTTATCACAGAAGAGATATGGCAGAATCTAAAAAAGACTATAGATCCTGATTTAGATAAAAGTATTATGATATCATCCTGGCCAGAAGCAGATTCTAGATATGTTAATTTGGAAGAAACAGACAAAGCAATGCTTAAATATGAGGTTATTAATGTTGGTAGAAATTTGAGGGGAGACTGGAATATTTCTTTATCAGAGAATATCAGCTACATAGTCAAGACGACCAGCATAGAGGAAGAAAAAGCACTGAGTTCAGATAAAACAGGAATACAAAGATTATTACATGCTACAGATGTAAAAATAGGTTATAATGTAAAGATTAGTTCTCCATTCCCTTCGGATCTTACTAAATCCGGGATAGCTGTATTTTTGTGTTTGGGTGATAAATTTGATTTTGCTTCAGAAAAAAACCGTCTTGAAAAAAAGATTGCTAAATTGGAGGAGGAGTTTGAGAAGATAGGCAGAAAGATTGATAATCAAGATTTCCTAAGTAAAGCGCCAAAAGATGTTATAGAAAATCAGCACAAAAAAAGGGAAATGATTAGTAAAAACAGGGTAAAATTAATAGAAAACATGGATAAGGTTAAAAGTTTTTTAGAATAAGGGAGAAAACATGATAGATTCAAATAGGGAAGAACTTTTAGAGAAAGCAGATAATATATTCATTCTGCTAAATATGGCTGCAAAGAGAGCAAGACAGCTTAATACAGGATCACCAAAACTTGTAGATATCAAAGGTACGGCAGTAAATATTGCATTGGAAGAAATCAGAACAGGAAAGATAAATTGTAAACCTATGAAAAAGGAAGAAGAAAAGACAGAAACAGTAGAAAAAGATAAAAAGAAAAAGTAAGAAAAAGAGTAAGATGTTAACAGGGAAAACAATAATTTTGGGTGTTACGGGCAGCATTGCAGCATACAAAGCCGCAGAGATAATAAGAAGATTAAAGGGCTTAAACGCAAATGTCAGGGTTATCATGACAAAGAATGCTGCTAGATTTATTGGAGAGACAACGTTACGGACACTCTCCAATAATCCTGTGTATATTAACATGTTCCCTCCCTCAAGCGAACTTGAAGACCCTATAATTCATATAAGTATAAGTGATGCTGCTGATTTGTTTCTTGTAGCACCGGCAACTGCCAATATTATAGGGAAAGTAGCAAGTGGCATTGCAGATGACCTCCTCTCTACAACATTACTCTCTGTCGGGAACAAACCTGTTTTGATGGCTCCTGCTATGAATGAGAGGATGTACAAAAGTCACATATATAAACATAACGAGAAAAAGCTGCAGACAGCCGGGATCAAATTTATTAATCCTGAGTACGGGAAGTTGGCATGCGGAGAAGAAGGAGACGGGAGGCTGGCATCAGTGGACATAATTGTCCAACATGTTGTTGATGCTTTAATTGAAGACAATCTTTTTGATACACATAACCTGAAAGGGAAAAGAGTTCTTATAACAGCTGGCGGCACAAGAGAGTACATAGACCCTGTGAGATTTATTGGAAATCCAGCTACAGGGAGAATGGGATTTGCCTTAGCGCATACTGCGCGGGTAAGAGGGGCAAGTGTAACATTAATAAGCGGAAAAACACTTTTAGCTCCTCCTGAGAGCGCAAAATACATTTCAGTAGAGACTTCAGATCAGATGAGCAAAGCTGTTCTGGATAATTTTGAACATGCTGATATTTTAGTAATGGCTGCTGCTGTTGGTAATTTTAAGCCAAAAAGCATGAAAAAAAATAAGATAAAAAGAAAGGGCATGTTAAGCATTGATTTGGAGCCTACGGATGATATATTAGAAAAACTGGGCAAAATAAAAAACGGTAAAATTATTGTCGGCTTTGCAGCAGAAACCAATAATCTTATAAAGAACGCCAAGACAAAATTAAAGAAAAAAAATTTGGATCTAATAGTAGTTAATGATGTAACACAGCCTGATGCAGGCTTTGAAAGCGAGACTAATATTGTGAAAATAATCGATAGAGCTAATAATGTGGAAGACTTACCAAAGTGGACTAAAGAAGAAGTAGCCCATAGAATATGGGATAGAGTTGTGGAAATTTTGAAAGGAAAATACAGATGAATAAAGAATCAACAAAGTTTTTAGAGTCTCTTATGAGCACAGCAAGTCCTTCTGGTTTTGAAGAACCTGTTCAGAAGGTCATGCTTAAGGAATTGTCAGGTATAACAGATGAGACAAAAACAGATGTTTTAGGCAATTTAGCAGGAATAAAGAATGCAGGGGGAACTCCAAGAATAATGTTAGCCGGACATTGCGATGAAATAGGATTGATGATTAAATATATTACTGATGAAGGTTTTCTTTATTTTGCAACCATAGGAGGGATGGATCCTGTAATAATACCGGGGCAACGAGTTATTGTACATTCAGAAAAAGGCGATATAAAAGGTGTTATAGGCAAAAACCCCATACATCTCATGGATGCAGAGGAAATGAAGAAACAAATAAAGATAGAGGATCTTTGGATAGATATAGGAACAAAGAATAAAAAAGAAAGCGAGAAACTTGTTTCAATAGGGGATCCTGTTACATTTGATGTAGAACTTATTAATTTAAATAATGGAGTAATGGCCTCTAAGGCTTTTGACGATAAAATAGGAAGTTTTATTGTTGTAGAAACAATGAGACAAATTTATAAAAAGAGATTTAATGCTGCTGTATTTGGCGTTTCAACAGTTCAGGAAGAAGTTGGGCTTCGCGGAGCAAAAATTAGCAGTTTTGATATAGAACCTGACATAGGTATTGCAATAGATGTCGGATTTGCAACAGACTACCCTGGAATAAACAAGAGAAAAGCAGGAGATGTTAAAATAGGAGCAGGACCAATTCTCGCAAGAGGGGCAAATATTAATCCTAAACTTGGAAGAATGTTGATAGATACTGCCAAGAAACATAAAATCCCTTATCAAATGTCCGGAGAACCTAGGGGAACAGGCACTGATGCAAATGTAATACAGCTTTCAAAGAGTGGTGTTGCAGCAGCACTCATCAGTATTCCTCTGCGTTATATGCATACACCTGTGGAAATGCTGTCTATCTCAGATGCTGAAAATGCAATAAAATTACTTGTAGCATTTATAACTGATCTGCCAAAAAAAATTAATTTTATTCCTTAATTGGAAATTATGAACAAACAAATAATAGAAATACTAGAAAATAATGTTGCGGTAAAACAGGATATTATAGATCATCAGATTGATGTTATAGTTAAGATAGTAAATAGCATTGCTGATGCATTAAAAAGGGGAGGGAAGCTGCTTGTTTTTGGAAATGGAGGCAGTGCTGCTGATGCGCAGCACATGGCAGGAGAATTGGTTGGCAGATTTGAACTGGAACGAAGCGCACTGCCAGCAATCGCATTAACTACGGATAGTTCTGTAATAACATCAATATCTAATGATTACGGCTTTAGTGAAATTTTTTCACGTCAGATAGAGGCATTAGGAGCTCCTGAAGATATAGCTCTCGGTATATCAACAAGTGGAAATTCCGAGAATGTGTTGGCTGGAGTCCGCAAAGCAAAAAACATGAAACTTACAACTATTGGGTTTTCAGGCGGGGAAGGCGGAGAGCTTTCAAAAATGACGGATTTATGCTTTATTGCTCCTTCCTCAAGCACTCCACGTATTCAGGAAGCTCACATTACAATAATTCACATAATCTGCAAATTTGTAGAAGAAAAATTATATTGTGAGCAAAGATAAAGTCAAATCTCTCTCCGAGCTAAAGACAATCGTAGTCCCTTTAAAGAAACAAGGGAAAAAGATAGGTTTTACAAACGGTTGTTTTGATCTCATACATGTTGGACACATCAAATATTTAAGAGCTGCAAAAAAGCTTTGTGATATACTCATAGTTGCTATAAACAGCGACAAATCCATAAAGACATTAAAGGGCAGTAAAAGACCCCTATTTCCGCAGGATGAACGCGCTGAAATACTCTCTGCTTTTGAATTTATTGATTATGTTGTGATTTTCGATGAACTAGATCCTGAGAAAACTATATCAACATTACTCCCTGATGTATTGGTTAAAGGGGGAGACTATAAGATAAATGAAATTATTGGGAAAAACACTGTAACCTCGCACGGCGGAAAGGTTGTCACTATCCCGGAAGTAAAGGGGAAATCAACTTCAGAGATTATAAAAAAGATAGTTGGGAGCTAAATAATGCATGTTGAAACAATACAGTGGCACAAAGAAAGAATTAAATTAATAGATCAAACACTGCTTCCAAACAAGTTTAAGTACATATATTGCGATACGTTAGAGAGCATATGGGAAGCAATCAAGAATTTGAGGGTTCGCGGAGCCCCTGCCATAGGTATTGCTGGGGCATTGGGTGTGATTCTTGGTGTACAGGATTCAAGGGCAAAAGATTATCTAGAACTCAAAAAACAACTTGAACATGTTATATCATATCTCGCATCTTCCAGACCTACTGCAGTTAATCTTTTCTGGGCACTGAACAGAATGCGCGTATGCTGTGAAAAACATAAAGAACTGTCAATTAGCGAAATAAAATCCAAATTGTTAAATGAAGCTCAAAAGATTATAGATGAAGATAAGAATGTTTGCAGAAATATTGGCAGGAACGGTGCAAAACTTATAAAAGACGGAGATGTGATTTTAACTCATTGTAATGCTGGAGGATTGGCAACCGCTGATTATGGAACAGCGTTAGGTGTGATCTTCTATACAGCTGAGCAAGGCAAGAAGATAAGAGTCTATGCAGATGAAACGCGGCCATTACTGCAAGGAGCCAGGCTTACAACATGGGAACTAATGCAGGCGGGGATTGATGTTACATTGATCTGCGACAATATGGCAGGCTCGTTGATGAAACAAGGGAAAATAGATTGTGTAATAGTAGGAGCTGATAGAATTGCCTCTAACGGAGATACCGCAAATAAAATAGGCACGTACAGTCTGGCAATGCTTGCGAAGGCACATAGTATTCCTTTTTATGTAGCTGCTCCTATTTCTACATTTGATATGAAAATAAAATCCGGGGAACAAATTCCAATCGAGCAAAGAGCTCCCGAAGAAGTAACAAATCTATGTGGTAAAAGAATAGCGCCTAAAGACGTAAATGTATATAATCCTGCCTTTGATATAACACCTGCAAGACTTATATCCGCAATAATAACCGAATGTGGTATAATTAAGAAACCAAACGTAAAAAAAATAAAAATAGGAGGAAAGTTATGAGTGATTTTATAAAAAAAGCATCGGATTTTGCGTCAAAAACAGAAAAAAAAGCTAACGAACTTGTTTATGAACTTTATAAAAAAGGAAAGATAGGTAGTAAAGAAGCTAAAAAAATGACCGATGATTTGAAAGAAAGAGTAAAGAAAGGCGCGTCCGATCTTCAGAAGAAAATGGATAAACGGATACATGAAGCAATCAGTAGATTAAACATCCCTACAAGAAAAGAGATAGAAGATATTAAAAAAAGACTCAATGTATTAGAAAAAGCAAAGAAATCTTCTATCAAGCGCAAACCTCGTGCTAAAAAATAGAAAATTTGTAGTTCTTATTCCGCTCATAATCTTCATTTTTGCCTTATCCATAAGACTCCTTTGTCTGTACCAAATGAGTGATAATCCAATGTTTCACAATATTCCTAATGGATTGGATCAACAAAGATTCGACCAGTTTGCCATTCAAATTTCAAAAGGTGACATTCTTGGAGGTAGGGGAGTTTACGGACAATCGCCTCTTTATCCGTATTTTCTTGCCTTAATATATCGATTGTTTGGACATAGTTACCTCATTGTAAGAATATTTCAAATGCTTATGGGGGCAGGAACATGTGTTTTGCTATATTTAATAGGAAGAAGTATCTTTAATCGGATGGTTGGCATAATATCAGGAATCATTTGCAGTTTATATGGAGTGTTGATCTTTTATGAAGGAGAATTATTGCGTGTAACGCTCATAGTCTTTTTAACTGTTCTTTTAGTTTTTTCTATTACAAGGATATTAAAGATCAAAAAAGTCGCTATATGGCTAATTCCGGGAATTGTACTCGGTTTGTTAATACTATGCAGGCCAAATAATATCATATTGGTTCCGTTTATTTTGATATGGTTGGTTTTTGCGACACGAAAGAACAAGAAACTCTTAGCCAAACGATTCACATGTTTCTTCTTTGGTATTTTATTAGCGCTTACACCTCTTTTTATTCGTAATCATATTGTTGGAGTTAATCTATTTTCCATGTCGTCTCAGGGTGTAAACGCATTTATATGCGGTCATGATTCAAGATCTACCGGCTGTGGATTTTATCAAATACAAGACGACACATATTTAGGAAAAAATCAAATGCAAACCTGTTTTAATATTTTAAAAACAGCGTTCAAAACACCTTCTAAATGGTTCAAACAGCAGGCAGAAAAATTTGCCGCTTTCTGGAACGGATACGAGATACCAAATAATTCCAATTTCTATTTGTCAAGAAAATTCTCCGGTCTTCTAAGTCTTCCTCTTCCCGGTTTTGTATTTATAGCATCAATGGGAATAATGGGCATTATTATATCTATTGGAAACAGGCAGAAGTATTCACTTTTATATTTAATAGTTATTGGCTGTTTTTGCTCTGTAATGGCCTTTTATATCCTATCAAGATTTCGGCAGCCTATAGTCCCATTCTTGATATTATTCACGGGCTTTTTTATTGACTGGTTATGCAAGAAAGCCAAGGACAAGGATTTCAAAAAACTAGTTTACTCTCTTCTGTGTGCTGCTTTTTTAGCATTTCTAATATGGCCAAGACCACAGCAGTTTATATTGCCGCAGGATCATTATAATATAGGCCTTTCCTATGCCATGGGTGAAGAATACAACAGTGCAATTGTGCAGTTTGATAATGCGATAGAATTAAGGGCGAATTATATTAAACCTGTTTATATGAAGGGGATTTGCTTTCTTCGACAGGGCAAACCGAGACTGGCTGTAAGAGAATTTGAAGAGGTTCTAAAACTCAATCCCAATTATACAAAGGCATTAAAAAGCACTGCGATAGCTTATGGGTTGTATTTAAAAGACAAGCCGAAAGCACGTTACTATCTTGATAGGTATCTCAAATTGTGTCCTAACTAATTCTTCCATTTTTGCCCCAATTAGAGTAATATTTAGGGCATGAAAAAAGCATTTACCACAAACAGTCCGGAAGATACAATAGAGCTTGGCAGAAACATAGGAAAGTTATTGGGACAAGGAAATGTTGTTGCGCTGATTGGAAATTTAGGTGCTGGCAAGACTGTTATTGCTGGTGGCTTATGTTGTGGGCTTGGAGTAAAGGAAAGTTATATAACAAGCCCGACTTACACAATAGTCAATCAATACGATGGAAGAATCCCTGTTTATCATATTGATTTATACAGGTTGAATGATTCAAAAGAACTTTACAACTTAGGCTGGGATGAATATATCTATGGAAATGGAGCATGTATAATAGAATGGGCAGATAAGGCAGCGAAGATGTTGCCCGAAGAATATCTAATGGTAAACATAGAAATAACCGGAATGGATAAGAGAAAAATAATTTTACAGGCAAAAGGTGCGTCTTATGAAAATACTTGGGATTGAAACCGCTACTAATGTCTGCAGTGTGTGTGTGCTGGAGAATTCCCAACTTATAGCGGAATACAC
The DNA here is from genome assembly GCA_964437505.1 of uncultured bacterium. Taxonomy (GTDB): domain Bacteria; phylum JAHJDO01; class JAHJDO01; order JAHJDO01; family JAHJDO01; genus JAHJDO01. Next base: position 17,392 of record CAYTGU010000014.1, on the reverse strand, counting down.
AACGAATATAACAAAAACACATTCACAGCGTCTTATGCCAATGATAGAACATGTTCTTGCAAATGTTGAATTGATTCCAAAAGACATAGGAGCTATTGCTGTTTCAATAGGACCGGGGTCTTTCACTGGTGTTAGAATAGGTATCAGCGCAGCAAAGGGAATGGCAATGGCGCTTGATATTAAGATAGTCGAAGTTTCAACTTTGGATGGAATAGCATATAACTTGATGGATCTCTACCCTGGCCAGATATGTGTAATCACAGATGCAAGGAGAAAACAGGTATATACAGCCCTTTACGAGAAATCAAAAATCAAAAATCAAAAATCAAAAGTTAAAAAGCTGACAGAGGATATAGCTCTGCCAATTGAGGAATTAATTAAGAAGATAAAAAAGAGAACAATCTTTATTGGTAATGCGACGAAACTATATGCTGACTTGTTGAAAAAAGGATTAGGCAACTTAGCTCAGATAGCTCCACAATATTTAAGTATTCCGCGTGCTTCAAGTATTGCTTTATCCGGAGTGGAGAGTCTAAAAGAAGGTAAAGGTTTGAGTCATTTTGATGTGAAACCAAATTATGTAAGATTATCGGATGCAGAGATTAAATGGAAGGAGAAGCATGGAAAGATTAAGTAGAGAATCACTTGAGGCTCATAAAAAATTAAAAGGTAAGATTGAAATTAAAAGTAAGATTAAACTAAATACTATTCATGACTTAAGCATTGCATATACTCCCGGAGTTGCAGAACCATGCAGGCAAATTTTTAGAAATAGAGAGAAGATTTATGACCTTACCTCAAAATGGAACACAATAGCTATTGTTACTGACGGAAGTGCTGTTTTAGGCTTGGGCAATATTGGAGCAGATGCAGCTTTGCCTGTTATGGAGGGGAAAGCTGTTCTTTTTAAACAATTTGGAGGGGTGGATGCTTTCCCTGTATGTATAAATTCACAAGATACTGATGAAATAGTAAAAGCAGTGAAACTAATTTCTCCGGGGTTTGGAGGAATTAATCTTGAAGACATATCAGCGCCAAGATGTTTTCTTATAGAGGAAAAGCTTAAAAAAGAATTAGATATTCCCGTTTTTCACGATGATCAGCATGGAACAGCGGTTGTTGTGTATGCCGCATTGATTAACGCATTACAATTAGTTAGTAAACAAATAAACAAAATAAGAGTTGTTGTACTTGGCGCAGGAGCTGCCGGGATCGCCATATCAAAACTGCTTACTAATGCAGGATGCAGAAATATTCTTGTATGCGATAGGGCTGGCATAATACACAAAAGCAGACAAGACAATATGAATTTTGCAAAGAAAGAGATTTCAGGAATTACGAATCCTGAGAACTTATCAGGAACTCTGGCAGATGCCATAGTTGGATCTGACGTGTTTATAGGAGTATCTGGACCTGGTTTAGTGAGCGGGGAAATGATAAGAAATATGAATAAGGAAGCCATTGTGTTCGCTATGTCGAATCCCGTTTCTGAGATCATGCCTAAGGATGCCAAGGATGCTGGAGCAAGAATTATAGGAACAGGTCGCAGCGATTTCCCAAATCAGATCAATAATGTGTTAGCTTTTCCCGGAATATTCAGGGGAGCCTTAGACGTAAGAGCATCGGATATAAATGAAAAAATGAAAATAGCAGCTGCGAAAGCATTAGCAGGCTTAATACTCAAAAGAAAATTGCGTGAGGACTACATAATTGTCAATCCATTTGATGATAGACTAAAAACAGCTGTTTCCAATGCCGTCGCAAAGGCAGCAAGAGACAGCGGGGTGGCAAGAGTGCATGGGAAAAATTAGAATATTACGCATAATTTCAAATCTGGGTGTAGGTGGTGTTCAGAAAAGAATGATCTCTCTTTTACCCAAACTTAACGAGGAGAGATATAGTATTATTGTATGCAGTTTTAAAACAGGGAAGCTACAAAATCGTCTTGAACAGTCTGGAATTCCAGTCAAAATAATCCCGCGCAAATTCAAGTTTGACCCTGTCTGTATTTATAGATTGTGCTCAATTATGAAGAAGGAAAATATTGATATAGTTCATACTCACTGCCATAAACCCAATACTACAGGAAGAATCGCTGCAAAATTAGCAGGTGTGCCTGTTATAATTGCAAATGAGCATAATATGGATACATGGAAAAGCAATTGGCAGTTAAGATTAGACAAATGGCTTTCTGCATACTCCGATAAGATTATTGCAGTATCAGAAGCAGTTAAAAGCTTTTATGTAAAAAATACTAATGTTCCTGCTGATAAGTTTGAGGTTATCTATAATGGAGTAGATTTGGATTTATGGCAGAAGAACATACCTTCTCAGGAAATAATAGCTGAGAAAAAGGCTGAATTAGGCTTATTGCGAGACGATAAAGTAATAACAGCTATAGGCCGACTTCATCCGCAAAAGGGACACGAACACCTATTAAGAGCAGCAAAAAAGATAATCCCTAAAATGCAAAACCTAAAGTTTTTGATAATTGGGGACGGTCCCATGAGACACAGCTTGGAGTCTCTTTCAGAAAGATTAGGCATAAAAGAGAATGTTGTTTTTACAGGCAACAGAGAAGATATTAAAGATATGCTTTACCTTTCTGATATTTCGGTGATTTCATCCATTAGAGAAGGTTTCTCAAATGTAGTTTTGGAGTCAATGGCCTGCAGCAGGCCAGTTGTTGCAACAGATGTGGGTGGTAATAACGAGATTATTGTTGATGGAGAAAATGGATTTATTGTTCCTTCCAGGGATGAGGATGCTCTTGCAGATAGGATGCTGATATTAGCTGGCAATGAAGAATTGACTAAAAAAATGGGACTTACTGCCAAACAGGCAGTTGAAAAGTTTTCCTTAATGAAGATGATTCGTAAAACTGAAAACCTCTATAACAGTCTCATAGAGAAGAAAATATGAAACATACGTACGAGTATTTTGGGGGAGTGACAATAGCTGTCTTGGTAAGATACCTGCCGAGAAATGTAATGCTCTTTTTGGGCAATCTTCTTGGAGATTTTGCCTTTTATATACTCAGAGTCAGAAGAAAACAAGTTTTAAAAAATCTCAAGTTTGCTTTTGGAAATCAGAAAAGCGACATTGAGTTGAAAAAGATAGCAAGAGAAACATATAAAAATCTTGGTAAGACACTTTTGGAATTCCTGCAGCTTCCAAGAATGAATGGGACAAGAATAAAAAGGGTTGTTGATACATCGGAGTTATCAAAAATAGATGCTATACTGAGACACGGTAATGGAGCTATTTTGCTTGGCGCGCATTTTGGAAATTGGGAACTTCTAGGCGCTGCTTTTGGGCTTGGAGGATATCCTGTGAATGTAATTGGTAGACTTTCAGATAATAAAAAGATAGGGCATATTATTGATAGGTATAGAAGGCTTGTTGGAATGAAAGTTATTCAGAAGAACGATCCCATTAGAAAGGTGCTTCGCGCGCTCAGTAATAATGAACTGGTTGCTATATTAATGGATCAAAATACAAGGAAGGATATGGTTTTTGTAGATTTTTTCGGGCAACCTGCAGCTACAGCGAAAGGAGTAGCTGTTTTTGCCTTAAGAACAGGAGTACCTGTTGTTCCAGCTTTTATTGTAAGAGAGGGAAAATACCACAAAATACTTATTGGAAACCCTATATATGCGCATAGTTCTGAAAACTCAGACAGTGATATACAGAAATACACAGCTCAATTTTCTAAGGTTATTGAATCTTATATCAAACAATACCCTGACCAGTGGTTCTGGCTGCATAATCGTTGGAAAACCCAGCCTAAAAATAAATCATTAGAATAAAAATCGACATCCTCTAAAGTTGTGCCGAATATTTTCTTGACAGGAATTGTGTAAATGTGATAATATCTAAACTGGATGGGCTAGTCAGCCAGCTTGAAATAGCTAAGGAAGGGGTAAATGGTTAGTTGCTTAAAAAATGCGATACCGAAGTATAGTCAATTAAAAGAGATCCTACATAAGGAGATTAAGGAGGGCAAATTTAATAAAGGGGATAAGTTCTATTCAGGAAGAGAGTTAGTAAAGAAGTTTGATATCAGCAGAAACACGGCTGTAGAGGCACTTAGAGTCCTTGAAGCAGAAGGGCTTGTAGAACGTGTTTCGGCAAAGGGAACGTTTATAAAGGATATATCTGGGAACAAGACAAAGAATATTGCTGTTGTGGTAAGCGAAATATTTGAGGCAAGACATCCTGCCAGTATCTCTCTTATAAAATCGATAGAAAAAGTTTTAAACAAAGCAGGTTATCATATTTTGTTAATAAGTCTTGAACATTACTCGAAAAAGCAACAAATTAACAATCTTATTTCTCAAAAAAAAGCAGATGGCTTTATCCTAGTCTCTGTACCAGGCGAGGTTCATGAATGGTTTGCCTCTAAAAACGTGCCATTTGTTATTATCGGAAATACCTCACTGGAAAATATTCCTTATATAAATGTGGATTATTTTAAGCTTGTAAACGAAGGGATATCTTATCTTTTAGAATTAGGACATAGAAAGATAGGATTTGTAATTGGTAATAAGAAGAATATTGGAGTGATGAGAGGAATAAGAGGATACGAAAATGCATACAACAGTCTTGGACTGGCGACTCAAAGTAAATACATAATGACAGATATTAGCAATGCCTCTGATGTAATTAAAGCAACAAACAATCTTATTGATGCTGGAGCAACAGCTATTCTATTTGATATACATATGTTTAATTATGCAGTTGATGAAATCAGGGATAGAGGATTAGGTATTCCCGAAGATATATCACTTATGGTAGCTACTCAGAAGATTAGAAAAATAAACGCAAAAAATTCATTACTTACAGGCTTTGAAGTTGATATAAATAAAACTTATCGTCTTGCAGGGAAGATGATAATCAATTTAATCAATGGCAAGAAAGTTAAAAGCAAGACAATACCTTATAAATTCTTTGAAGGAAATAGTTGTAAGAGATTAGGCATAGAGGCACAAAGCATGAGTAAAACAAGAAAGAATGTCCATAAGGATTTTCATGGCGCAATGAGTTATGGATTAAAATATATATATGCTAGTTATGGAGACAATGGTATTAAAGAATATTTGAGAGAGTTGGCTAATACAGTTTATTCTCCGTTATCAGAGGAATTGCTCAAGAACGGGCTTAAAGGACTTGAAGAACACTGGAAGAAAATATTTGATCTTGAAGATGCGGATTATAAACTTTTCTATGATGATAATGTGCTTAATTTAAAGATAAATAAATGTCCTGCCATTAGTCATATGAAGAAATACAACTATGAGATATTTGATAAATTCTGCGAACATTGTAGGATACTTAACAGCCAAATTTGCCAGAACGTTGGATATGAAAGCTACATAGAATATGATCAGAATAAAGGTAGCTGTCTGCAGAAATTCTGGAAAGGAAACTTATGATTTCATGCACTGAGTTCATATTAGCCTATAATGAATTATTTAAATTTCTGGATAAAAAAGGCGGCAAGAAGAAGGTTGTAAACTTCTGGGAAGGGATATCAGATACTTTTCTGCAGAATCTGGAAACTCTTGCAAGGGAAAAAGGCATAGAGGGAATGAAGGAATACTGGACTCATACATTAATCGAGGAAGGTGCAAACTATAAGATGAGTGCTGATGAAAACAGATTCTCAATAGAAATGTATGAATGTCCATCAGTTGGGATTTTAAGAAGAACAAAACATATAAAAAAATACAAAGACTATTGTAAGCATTGTGGAGTACTATATCCTAGAATAATAGAGAAGTATGGATTTAAATGTAATACTGAATATATAGATGAAGAAAAAGGTATATGTAGAGTAGTAATTGAGAAAGTGAGATGAGATTTATGAACAGAAGATTTTCAGAGGGTTTTATAACAGCTATAGGGACTCCATTGGATAAGAATGAAAATCTTGTAAAAGAAAGTTTTAAAAAGCATATTGACGACCAGATAAAAGCAAACATCAGCGGAATATTATGTATGGGTTCAATGGGAAAGCAGGCTACTATCAAAAACAATGTATTTGCCGAAGTGGCTGAAACAGCAGTTGATTGCATAAATTCTGTTCTTCCTGTGATTGTAGGATGTATGGATAACGGTATTGGAAGAGTAAAAGACAGAATAGACTCTATCAAAAAACTTAAGATAGATGGAATAGCTCTTACAACGCCTTTTTATCATGGCGCAAGCCAGAAGGATTTATTAATATTTTTCACAGAAATAGCAAATTATTCGCCTTTTCCCCTGTATTTGTACGATTTGCCTCAAGTAACAAAGATAAAAATAGAAATTGATACAGTTGTTGAATTAAGCAAACATCCAAATATTGCAGGTATTAAGTGTTCACATGATCCTGCTTATGTAAGGAAGCTTCATGATTATTTCAAAAAAAATCAGGATTTTGATATTATAAGTGCGCAGGTTGATTTGATGGATGTATTTTATAGATATGGACTTAAACTACAACTTGACGGCATTTTTTGTTTGTTTCCAGAATGGATGAAAGAATTAAAAGCATCTCTTGATAAAGAGGATTGGAGAAAAGCAGAACTTGTTCAGAAAAGGATAACATCTTTTAGGGATAAGATACTTGAATTGGACGTATTTCCTGCTTTCAGTTATGGAATGAATTTGCTGGGATACGAAGGCAATTTTGCATCTGACTATTGTAAGCTTGAGAAAGAGAGTAAGAATAAAGTGTATAGATTGATGAAGGAATATAAGTTAATTTAGGAGATTTGAGATGTATAAGTTATTATATGAAAGGCATCATAAGATAACTCATGGAAACTAATGATCTAGCATTTGAGGAGAGTAGGTGTACGCTCGTAAAAAAAAAGTGCTTGTTATTGGATGTGGTTCGATAGGTCAAAGGCATGCAAGGCTTTTAGGTAAAAGAAAGGATGTTTGCCTATCAATATGTGATCCTATTGAGTCCAGTCTTGTAAATACTTGTAAGAAGACAAAAGTTGATAGACAATTCAAAGATTATAGGAAAGCTTTAGAAGAAAAGCCAGAATTTGTTTTCGTCTGCACTCATGAAGGGCTACATGCTGTAATAGCAATAGCAGCTTTGGAGTCTGGAGCTCATGTCTTCTGTGAAAAGCCACTAGCAGATAATTTAAGTTCAGCAAGAAAAATTATAGACATAGCAACCAAATCAAATAAAGTTTTTGCTGTTGGATATGCACTGCGTTATACAAAGGCATATGGGACTATTAAGTCTTTGTTGGATAAGAAGATAATAGGGAATGTGGTAGGAGGGCAGGTAAGTCTTGGGGCATATGAAACCCTAATAAATGCAAAGACAGACTGTTATTTAAATCAACCATGGAGTTTGATATTAACCTATACGCATGAGATTGATTATTTACGCTGGTTTCTTGGCTCGGTAAGTAGAACACTGGGGATACACGCTAAACTGGGAGAGGTGGAGAAAAAAGCCGACCCAAACATAGTGGGCTGTGTTCTTCAGTTTGAGACAGGGGCTGTTATAACTCTTTATATGGATTATATTCAATATCCTTCCCAACGGTCTATTATGTTAATTGGTGATAAAGGGAAAATCTTGTACTCCACGATGAATAGTCAAATTATAGTTTATAAACATGAGGTGTCCCCATTTAAAATAATAGATGTAGCAGAAGAACGCAATGAGTCTTTTATTGAGGAACACAATCAATTTTTTAGAGCATCTAAGAATCAACTTAATTCAATTGTTAATGCGAATGACGCTTTTGAAACTTTAAAAACTGCGTATTTGCTAATTAATTCATTGAGATAAGTTGCCTTTTAATAAATAAAAGAAATAAAAAAAGGATGGAAATATGAAATTTCTAGTGATAGGACTTGGTTCTATGGGAAAGAGGAGAATAAGATGTTTGCAGTATTTGAAAGAAAAAAATATTATCGGTTTTGATGTAAGAGAAGATAGGTGTAAAGAGGTAAAAGAAAAATATGGGGTAGAAACATTTGCGAGATTCGAAGATGCAATGGCTAAAAAACCGGATGTTTTCATTATCTCTGTTCCAAGTAATCTTCATCATCATTATGCAATGAGAGTTGCTAAAGAAAAAAAACATTTTTTTACTGAATCAAATTTTCTTTCTGAAGGCATAGATGATTTAGTGGCTATTGAGGAAAAAGGAGGACTTGTTGCTGTTCCGAGCTTTACACTGTCTCACAAGCATTCATTAAAGTTGATGAAGAAATTTGCAAAAGAGAAAAAAACAGGAAAAATCCTATCCTTTATCTATCATCTGGGCGCTTACTTGCCTGATTGGCATTCATGTGAAGACTATCGTCATGTATATTATTCTAAGAAAGAAACTTCAGGGTGTAGGGAAATGGTTGCTTTTGAATTAACATGGATAACGTGGATGCTGGGAAAGATTAAAAAAGTAAGCGCTTTTAAATCAAAGGTATCTGATTTAGAAACAGATATTGATGATATTTATCAAGTTATTTTGGAACTTGATAATGGAATTTTGGGGAATATGATGATAGATGTAATCTCCCGTAAATCGGGGAGGGAAATGAAACTTGTAGGTGAAGAAGGGAATATTGTCTGGAATTCAGAAGAAAGCAAGCTGAAGGTTTATCTTGCTGAGAAAAAAGAATGGGAAGAATATCCTGAAGAGAATGAATTATTAACAGAACCTGGATACTCGGTAAAAATAAATGAAAGGATGTATATTGAAGAAATAGATGATTTCCTAAAAGCCTTAAAAGGAGAAAAATCTTATCCCTATACATTTAGACAAGAAAGAGGAATAGTGGATGTGCTAAAAGCGATTGATGAGAGTGCTGAAACAGGGAAAACTATGGAGGTAAAGTTATGAACGGCAAAGGGCAGAAGCTTTGGAACAGGGCGAAGAAGATTATTCCTGGCGGAAATCAGCTGTTATCAAAACGAAGTGAGCGGTTTTTACCTGATCAATGGCCAGCTTATTATAAAAAAGCTAAAGGGTGTGAGATTTGGGATCTAGATGGAAATAAGTATATTGATATGTCCATTATGGGAGTATCTTCGTGTATTTTAGGATATGCAGATAATGATGTAAATAAAGCAGTAAAGAATGTGATAGATAATGGCTCAATGTCAACCTTGAATTCTCCAGAGGGAGTTGAATTAACAGAATTATTGTTAAAACTTCATCCATGGGCAGGAATGGTTAGGTTTGCCAGAACAGGTGGTGAATCAATGGCTATAGCAGTAAGGATTGCCCGCGCATATACCAAGAAAGATAAAGTAGCTTTCTGTGGTTATCACGGCTGGCATGATTGGTATCTTGCAGCGAATTTAGCTGATAATAAAAACTTAGATGGACAGCTTCTTCCTGGATTAGAGTCATTAGGCGTTCCAAGGTGTTTAAAAGGAACAGCAATTCCCTTTACCTATAACAAGATAGATGAATTAAAGGACATTGTATCCAAAAATAATGATATTGGCGTGATTGTAGTGGAACCGGTAAGACATCATGAGCCTGAAGATAATTTTCTGGGAAAGATAAAAGATATAGCAGAGGATATTAATGCGGTGTTAATATTTGACGAAATAACATCAGGATGGCGGATGAATGTAGGCGGGGTTCATGAATTATATAATGTCTATCCGGATATAGCAGTTTATGCAAAGGCTATAAGCAATGGTTTCCCAATGGCAGCAATTGTTGGTAAGGAAAAGATTATGGACGTGGCTCAAGACAGTTTTATAAGCAGTACGTACTGGACAGAAAGTATAGGCCCGGCTGCAGCCATAGCTACCATCAATAAATTGAAAAAAAACAATGTTCCCATTCATTTGAATAAAATCGGTAATGTGATTAAAAAAAGATGGAGGAAATTGGCAGATTCTCATAATTTAAAGATAAAGATTACGGGGATTCCTCCTTTGCCTACATTTGTATTTGATTATAAAGACTCTCAGGAGCTTATTACTTTATTTGCGCAGGAGATGCTGAAAAGAGGATTTTTGGCTTCTGGTCATGTTTCCTGTTCTTATAGTCATAAAGAGGAACACGTTAGGAAATATTTGGATAATGCAGATGATGTATTTGGGATAATAAAAAAAGCTATTAAGAATAATAATGTTAAGCAATTACTCAAAGGACCTGTTGCTCAGGTCGGATTTAAAAGATTAACTTGAGGAGATAAGAAAATATGCATATCAAAGAGCTTTTTGATTTAACAGGCAGAGTTGCATTAGTTACCGGTGGGGCAGGGATATATGGCAGAGAAATATGTGAAGCCCTGGCTGAGGCTGGAGCAGTGGTAATCGTTGCTTCTCGTAATCTCGAGAACTGTGAAAAGTTTGCAAGAGAAATGAGAAAAAAAAACTTAAAAGCTTATGGATGTAAGTTGGATCTATCAGAGAAAAATTCTATTATTGCGCTTAGAAATGAAATTGTTAAGCGATTTGGGAAAACAGACATATTAGTTAATAATGCGGTAGCAAGAATAGGTAAATCATTCGAGAGAATGACTGAAGAAGATTGGGAACTTACTTCTAGAATCAATTCCACAGGATTGTTTTTATGTTCAAGGATATTTATAGAACAGATGAAAAAACAAAAATCAGGCAATATCATAAATATAGCATCTATTTATGGCATAGTAGGTCCCGACTTTAATATCTACAATAAGGTAAACTTAGTTAATCCTCCCGACTATTCGTTTAATAAGGGTGGCATGATAAACTTTACTAGATATATGGCAACCTGTTTTGCAAGACATAATATCAGAGTGAATTGTATAAGTCCTGGGGGTTTCTATACAGGGCAAGAGAAAAGTTTTCATAAAGAGTATTGCAGGAGAACGCCGCTCGGAAGAATGGCGACAAAAAACGATATAAAAGGAGCGATAGTTTTCCTTACATCTGATGCATCTTCATACATTACAGGAATTAATCTACCAGTAGATGGTGGATGGACAGCGTGGTAAGTTGATGAAGGTTATTAAGCCCTTTTTAGGAATATTAATTATTATTTCCCTTCTGCATCTATATTTTAGGTATTTTGAATGGAAAAATATTTACCATCCTACACGTGAGATTAGCGTAACTCCAGAAAGTATAGGTTTGAAGTTTGAAGATATCTTTTTTGAAACAGATAAGCATATTAAGCTGAATGGCTGGTATGTTCCCTGTGAGGGAGCAACATCAACAGTTCTTTTCTGTCATGGAAATGCTGGAAATATAAGTGACAGGCTTGACAGTATAAACATATTTCATAATCTTGGCCTAAATATTTTTATATTTGATTACAAGGGCTATGGCAGAAGCAAGTGGTTTCCAACAGAAAAAGGCACTTATCTGGACGCAATGGCTGCATATAACTGGATTATCCTAGAAAAGAAGCTAGACAAGGACAACATTGTTATATTTGGACGTTCTCTTGGGGGTGCAATAGCGATTGACCTTGCGGCAAAAATTAATAAAGGTCTGCTTATTTCAGAAAGCACATTTACATCTATAGTTGATATTGGTAAAGAAATTTATCCGTTTCTGCCAATTAAATACTGTGCAGGAATAAAATATGACAATATTCAAAAAATAAAAAATGTGAAAATCCCAAAACTTATAATACATTCAGAAGATGATGAAATAGTACCGTTTCATCATGGAGAAAGGCTTTTTAAGGCAGCTTCATCTCCTAAACAATTTTATAAAATGCGTGGAGGGCATAATGATAGCTTTACGATAATGGGTAAAGAATATGAAGAGATAATAAGAAACTTCATCAAGGAAAATTCGGAATAGTGAAACCTGTTGAAGTTTGATATTTAATTTTGTATAATCGGACTCAATTTAATTTCAAGAATGTAAAAGGAGGATTATCAATGGCAACAAAGGTTGGAATCAATGGATTTGGAAGAATTGGAAGACTGGTTTTGAAAGCTGGTTTAAACTCAAGTAATTTGGAGTTTGTGGCAGTAAATGACCTGACAGATGCAAAAACATTAGCGCATCTTTTTAAATATGATTCCACTTTTGGAATATTCGACGGTACGGTAGAAGCAAAAGATAATGCAATAATTATCAATGGAAAAGAAGTAAAAGTTATTGCTCAGAAAGATCCTGCACAACTGCCATGGAAAGAGCTGGGCGTAGAAATTATTATTGAATCAACAGGAAGGTTTAGAGACAAGGCGCAGGCAAGTGCCCACATTCAGGCAGGAGCAAAGAAAGTGATTATATCAGCTCCTGCAACAAACGAGGATATAACAATCGTATTGGGAGTAAATGAGGATAAATACGAATCTTCCTCACATCATATTATTTCAAACGCTTCCTGTACTACGAACTGTCTGGCTCCGGTTGCAAAGGTTTTGCTGGATAATTTTGGCATAACAAAGGGTCTGATGACAACGATTCATTCGTATACAAATGATCAGGTTATACTTGATTTTCCAAACAAGGATTTAAGAAGAGCAAGATCAGCGGCTGTATCAATGATTCCTACTACAACAGGTGCTGCAAAAGCTGTTGCTCTTGTCCTGCCGGAATTAAAAGGCAAAGTGGACGGAATGGCTATCAGAGTTCCGACTCCAAATGTATCTCTAGTTGACCTTGTTGTGAACACAGAAAAAAACACAAGCGCAGAAGAGGTAAATGCAGCTTTGAAGAATGCAGCAGAGAACGAGTTAAGCAAATATCTCGAATACTGCGAAGAGCCTTTAGTATCGAAAGATTTTAATGGAAACAGCAAATCTTCAATTGTGGATGCGTTATCTACAAAAGTAATAGAGGGTAATATGGTTAAAGTTCTTGCATGGTATGACAACGAATGGGGTTATTCAAACAGAGTTGTTGATTTAGCTGAGTATATAATTTCAAAACAATAGAGAAGCACCGAGAAATAGGTATGAATAAGTTATCTTTAGAAGATTTAGAGGTCAGGGATAAAAAAGTTTTAATGAGGGTTGACTTCAATGTACCTCTGAACGATAACTGTAATATAACAGATGACACCCGCATAAAAGCAGCTTTACCGAGTATTGAGTACTTAATAAAAGGAGGAGCAAAATTAATACTTGTTTCTCATCTCGGACGACCAAAGGGAAAGATAAATGAGAAGATGAGACTAACTCCGGCGGCTTTAAGACTTGGGGAGTTGTTGGGTATAACAGTTAGAAAAACAAATGATTGTGTTGGTTCTGAAGTTGAAAAAGAAGTAGACAAGTTAAAAAGCGGTGAAGTATTGCTTCTTGAAAACACACGATTTCATGAGGAAGAAGAAAGGAATGATGCAAATTTCTCCCAGTCTATGGCAAAACTGGCGGATATTTATGTTAACGATGCTTTCGGAACTGCCCATCGCGCACACGCATCAACAGTCGGAGTAACAAAGTTTGTTAACAAAGCTGCATGCGGCTTTCTGGTGGAAAAGGAGATAAAAGCTTTAAACAAATTGACAGAGAATCCTGAGAGGCCTTTTACTCTCATTATGGGTGGGGCTAAGCTTGCTGATAAAATACCAGTTATGGAAAGTCTTATTGACAAAATAGACACTTTGCTGCTCGGAGGCGGAGTAGCATATACGTTTTGCAAGGCAAAGAACTGGACAATCGGAAACTCTCTTGTAGATGAAAGCAAAATAGACGTTGCAAAGGAAGTAATAACAAAAATGCGTAAGGCGCGTGTAGAATTGCACACTCCTCTAGACCATATAATTGCGCAGAGAATTTCCAAAGATGCAAATGTGATAGTTACTGAAAGGGGAGCTGTTCCTGCAGGTTGGGTGGGTGTGGACATAGGACCTCAGGCAATAGAAGAATATAATACAGAAATCAGGCTTTCAAAAACTGTCTTCTGGAATGGGCCAGTGGGTGTTTTTGAGATAGAGAAATTTGCAAAAGGCTCTATTGCTATTGCCAAAGCACTTGCTAACAACACAGATGCGTATACTGTTGTTGGAGGAGGAGATTCCGTAGCAGCAGTGAATAAGGCAGGTGTTGCTGATAAGATTAGTCACATATCTACTGGCGGCGGCGCATCTCTTGAATATCTTGCAGGCATTGAGCTGCCAGGTATTGCTGCATTAACGGATAAATAATATTATGTTTACATTTATAAGTATAATTCACATTGTAGCTTGTATAAGTCTGGTTTTAATTGTTCTTCTACAGGTAGGGAAAGGGGCAGATCTTGCCAGTATGTTTGGTGGAGCAGGAACTCAATCTCTATTTGGAGCAAGTTCTGAAACTTTTATGACAAAACTCACCACAGCAATGGCTATAATCTTTGTTCTCACGTCCATCTCCCTGAGTTTTATGTGGGTTTCTCATTACAGCGGCACTTCCATAGTGAAAAAGGAAGGGATAAAGCAGGTGGAAGCTGAAGCTGTAAAAGAAGAAGTGTCTGATGGAGAAACAGAGAAATAAAATCTTACCGCTTCTTGCGGTATTTTTTTTATTTATAAATACACGCTCAATCTCTGGCGAACCTAGTTATGGCGATGCGATAATTGCAGGCTCAATAGGGGATGCTTCAACGCTTATTCCAATACTGGCTTCAGATAGCGCTTCTCAGGATATTGTAGGGCTGGTGTTTAACGGTCTGCTCAAATATGATAAGAACATAAAACTGGTTGGGGATCTGGCAGAATCATGGGAAGTATCTTCTGATAGACTCGCTATTACATTTCATTTGCGAAAGAACGTTAAATGGCATGATGGTTTTCCATTTACAGCTTCTGATGTGATGTTTACGTATAAAAAACTTACAGATCCAGATGTTCCTACTCCATATGGCGGCGATTTTGAACGAATAAAAAAAGCAGAAATTGTTGATCCTTATACATTTAGGGTAACCTACAAAGAGCCATTTTCTCCAGCCCTTGCCAGCTGGGGAATGTGGATTATGCCTGAACATCTTCTAAAAGATAAGAATTTAATCAAGTGTAGTTTTGCGCGACATCCAATAGGAACAGGTCCATATAAGTTTAAAGAATGGAAAACAGGACAGAGAATTGTTCTTAAGGCAAACAATGACTACTTTGAAGGCAGACCATATATAGATAAGTATGTTTACCAGATAATTCCCGACGACGCGACAATGTTTCTTGAACTTGGTGCTGGGAATATTGATTGGATGGGGCTTAATCCTGTTCAATATGTTTATCAGACTAATAAGGCATGGTTTAAAACTGGTTTTAACAAATATAAATACCCAAGTTTTGGCTATACCTATCTGGGCTACAACCTTAAAAACCCGTTATTTAAAAATAAACTTGTTAGACAGGCTTTAACATATGCAATTAATAAAACTGAGATTATCAAAGGGGTTTTATTAGGACTGGGAGAGATATCAACAGGTCCTTTTCCTCCTGAATCATGGGCATACAACAAAAATGTGAGAAAATATGCGTATAATCCGTTAAAGGCAAAAGAAATACTGAAACTATGCGGATGGGATGATCATGATGGAGATGGTTGGATTGATAAGAATGGGGAAAAGTTCGAATTTGAGATTATAACAAATCAGGGGAACACACAGAGGAAGAAATGCGCAGAAATCATACAACAGAATCTCAGACTAGTTGGTATTAAGGTAAATATAAGAATAATTGAATGGGCGTCTTTTCTAAATGAATTTATTTATAAAAAAAGGTTTGATGCTATTTTACTCGCATGGAGTTTGGGCAGAGATCCTGATTGCTTTGATATCTGGCATTCATCTAAAACAAAAGAGAAAGAATTCAACTTTGTTTCTTATAATAATCAGGAGATAGACAAGCTCTTGGAGGATGGAAGAAAGAAATTCGAAATAGAGAAAAGGAGACAGATTTATCACAGGATCCACGAGGTTTTAGCTGAAGACCAGGCATACACGTTTTTATATGTATCTGATTCGCTTCCGGTTGTTCATACACGGTTTAAAGGCATAGAAGTGTCTCCAATCGGAATAGGTTATGATTTTATAAAATGGTATGTTCCGAAGCATCTGCAGAAGTACACACAATGATCAATGAACATGGTCATATAATCTATTTTATCAGTAGGTTGAAAAGGAGGCCTAAAATGTTAGAACCTCTACTGGGATCTGGAAAAAGGAAAATGCGTTCTTTCACGCTTATTGAGCTTTTAGTTGTCATCGCCATTATAGCCTTGCTGGCTTCACTGCTCTTGCCTGCGTTATCAAGAGCAAGAGAAATGGCAAGGAGAACAAAGTGCATAAGCAATCTGAAGCAGATTGGGCTGGCTCTGGAGCTGTATGCTGATGACTACAATGGCTTATATCCAGAAGCTTACGGTGCCTGCGATTGGGAAACAGGATGTACAACAAATCCAGTTGGTGCGCCTGGATGGATGAAACGACTTTATCCCTCCTATATTGGAAATGAGGAGGTTTATAGGTGTCCTTCTAACAAAGAATTTCGGGATTATAGCTACTTCTTGGGAACACGCGCTGCATACCTTGATGCTGAAGAAGCATTTGCATCTGTTAACAGAAAAAAAATTAAGTATCCGTCTGCCTTTGTTCTCTGTGGAGATACCAGTTGCCCCTTTACTGAAGAGGATTGCGATAAGGATGACTATAGCAATAATTGTATTCTTTGGTCTGTTCACGATGGAGGTATAAACATCCTTTTTGCTGATGGTCATGTAAAGTGGTATAAGGGTTACGTAGCAGACGAGATGACCTTTCGTTACAACGAAATGCACGAATGGGATAAGGATGAATAATTTCTATATAGATTCTATTCTCTTATATGCTCCTGCCACTTTTTATCAAGCCGGTCTAAACTTCCAAAGTCAAATTGATAACTGCTTATAAGCGCGTCTTCAAAATTCTTTCCATCACGCAGAGCTCTGCAAAGATTAGTAAATCTATACTGGCCTTTGCTTCTTAAAAAATCTACAAGAGAATAGGATATGCTGTAGAAAAGCAAGACTTTTTCTTCATCTTCGGGATAACCATTTTTATCAAGCACTTCATAAATGGAAAGACTATTGTCTTTTTTTAATTCTTCCTTTATTGCGCTTATATATCCTGACTTGCTTGTTAGCTCCATGCTCACAGCCAGACCTTCATTGAACCATAGAGGAATATTATTCTCTATAAAATCTGCCAGGATTAGATGTGTCATTTCATGAGGCAAAAGAGAAATTAAAAAATTTACTGACTCTTTATAACTTACTATCTCTCTTTTATCATAATTGGCAAAGCCTGCTGACCATGATTGAATATCGTTATTTTTTAGGTAGCTCTTCCTATTTGTGTATATGTATATCTTGCACCTTTTATCAAAAGTCCAGAATTTCCCAAATCTGGTAAATCCTACATTCCTATCTATTTTTTTATAGTATTTCTCTGCTTTATATCCGACACTTTGGGCAAAACCTAAATTATCTTCATAATATATTGAAA
>CAYTGU010000013.1:0-48339 GCA_964437505.1 uncultured bacterium | reverse complement strand
ATAAGAGAGGGAGGAAGGACAGTAGGTGCTGGTGTTGTATCTAAAATTATTAAGTAGGGGTCGAATTTATCCGACTTTCTGAATTTAAGGATAGCGAAATGCCAAAGGAAAAGATAAGAGTAAGGTTAAAAGCCAATGACCACAGATTGCTTGACCAATCTGTTAAGGAAATAGTTAAAACGGTTGAGAAAACAGGCGCTGTTGTTATAGGTCCGATTCCATTACCTACAGGGAAAGAAAGATTTACAGTACTGAGATCACCTCATGTTGATAAAAAATCGCGGGAACAGTTTGAAATAAGAACACACAAAAGGCTGATAGATATTATAAATCCAACTCCTAAGACCGTGGATGCATTGATGAAGCTTGACTTACCGTCCGGGGTTGATGCTGAGGTTAAATTATAGGAGATTGTGATGTTATCTGGATTAATAGGTAAAAAAGTAGGAATGACGCAGATTTTTGGAAATATGGGAGAAGTTGTACCCGTTACTTTGATTGAAGCTGGACCCTGTGTTGTTTTGCAAAAAAAGATATCAGATCAAGAAGGATATGATGCTGTTCAGTTAGGCTATGAGGATATAAAGGAAAAGAAATTAACAAAATCTTTAAAGGCTAAATTCAGCAAGGTAAAAGTAAAGCCTAAGAGATATATAAGAGAATTCAGGGTAAGTAATACTGAGGATTATAAAGTGGGACAGGAACTAAATGTTGATATTTTCGAAGAAGGAAGCTTTGTTGATGTATGTGGAACCTCCAAAGGAAAGGGGTTTGCTGGTGTAATAAAACGGTGGGGATTTAAAGGAGGACCAAAGTCTCATGGTTCAAGGTTTCACAGAGCTCCCGGATCCATAGGCGCCAGCGCTTCTCCTTCGCGTGTATTTAAAGGACAGAAATTGCCGGGACAGATGGGAAACAAGAGAGTTACTATACAAAGTCTCGAAATTGTGCGGTTGGATAAGGAGAAAAATTTATTAGTTATAAAGGGGGCTATCCCCGGAGCGAGTAAAGGAATTGTGACAATAGAAAAGGCTGAGAAGAAGAGTTAATTATTATGGTATCTATTAAAGTATATAGTATTGACAAGAAAGAATCAGAAGAACTGAAGTTAGATAATAAAATATTTGATAAAAAGGTTAATGAACCAGTTTTGCAGCAAGCAGTGAGAATGTATCTGGCAAACAGGAGAAAAGGTTCTGCTAATACGAAGACAAGGGGTGAAGTTAGAGGAGGAGGCGCAAAACCTTGGAAACAAAAAGGAACAGGTAGAGCTCGCGCAGGGAGTAATTCCTCTCCTCTGTGGAGAAAAGGCGGCGTTACTTTTGGTCCGAAGCCAAGAGACTTTCATTACTCTATTCCGCAAAAAGTAAAGGATTTGGCCCTAAGGTCTGCAGTGAATGTCAAATATAGGGATAATCAGATAATGCTGATAGATAGCCTTGTTGTTAAAAGCGGAAAGACAAAGGATGCAGCCAGTGTTTTCTCTAAGTTTTGTCCTGATGCAAGGGTTTTGGTTATAAAAGACAAAATAGATAAGAGCACAGCCAGAGCTATTAGGAATTTGCCGGATATAAGAGTAGCAGGTTCAGCGAGTGTTAATACATATGATATTTTAGCTCATGATATTTTATTTAGTGATAAAGATAGCTTTGCTAATTTTTCAAATAGGATGATGAGTAAGGCATGAAAAGCATATACGAAGTTATAAAGGGTCCATGGATTACGGAAAAAGGTACTGGTCTTGGCGAGAAACAGAACAAATATGTTTTTAAAGTATGTCCTAATGCAAATAAAATTGAAATCAGAAATGCAATAGAGCAGATATTTAATGTAAAGATAGAGAAGGTCAATACCATAAGACTGCAGGGTAAAAAGAAAAAGGTCAGGCTTGTTGAGGGAAAAACGCCGGATTGGAAGAAGGCTGTTATAACGCTTAAGGAAGGCAATAAAATAGAGTTTGTTTAAAGAATAATTATGGCAATAAAAAAACATAAACCGACAACTAAAAGCAGAAGATTTGCGGTGCTACCGGCATTTGATGAAATCACAAAAGGCAAGCCGGAAAAGAGTCTAACTGTCTCATTGAATAAAAAGAGTGGACGCAATGTTAGAGGTAAGATTACTGTAAGACACAGAGGTGGCGGACATAAACGAAAATACCGCATTATTGATTTTATAAGAAGCAAAAAAGATATAGAGGGGAAAATAGTTTCGATTGAGTACGATCCAAATAGAACAAGCAGAATTGCTCTAACTCAGTATCCTGATGGTGAAAAGAAATATATAATCGCACCAGCAGAAATTAAGGTTGGGGACAAGATTATAACCTGTAAAAAGGGGGAAATAAAAACAGGTAATAATTTGCCTTTAAGAAATATACCTGCAGGGACTTTAATTCATAATGTGCAATTATATAAGAATAAAGCTGGTCAATTAGCGCGTAGTGCTGGAGCCAGTGCTCAGTTAATGGCAAAAGAGGGAAACTATGCTCATGTAAAACTTCCATCAGGAGAGGTTAGAGCTATTTTCCTGGATTGCATGGCTACTATTGGGCAAGTTGGTAATATTGACCATGAAAGCATATCAAGTGGTAAAGCGGGTCGGAGCCGCTGGTTAGGTCGACGTCCAAAGGTGCGAGGCGTTGCTATGAATCCTGTTGATCATCCTCTTGGAGGCGGAGAGGGAAAGAGTGCAGGAGGAAGACATCCTGTTTCGCCGTGGGGACAGCCTGCTAAAGGATTTAAAACAAGGAAAAAACGTAAAGAGTCGGATAAATATATTATAAAACATAGGAAATAATTATAAAAAATGTCTAGATCAATTAAAAAAGGGCCATATTTAGACCAAAGACTGGTAAAGAAAATAGAAGAAGCTAAAAAGTCCGGCAATAAGAAGGTTATCCAAACATGGTCGCGTAGTTGTACTATTACTCCAGATTTTGTTGGTCAAACCATTGCGGTACACAATGGGATGAAATTTATACCCATATACATAACAGAAAATATGGTAGGACACAAGCTGGGCGAATTTGCCCATACACGGATATTTCGCGCACATAGTGGACAAAGATCTAAAATAGAGAAAGAAGAAAAAGGATTGAAGAAGGGATAATAAAGATATCATGTATGCAAGAGCAAAAGCACGATTTATCCATGCATCTCCCAGGAAGTTAAGGGATGTGGTAAATCTTATTAGAGGCAGAGACGTAACTAAAGCACTCAATATCCTTAAACTTGTTTCAAGGACATCTATTCCTGTTGAAAAAGTTTTACGCTCAGCAGTAGCAAATGCTGTGCAATTAACAGATATAAACGAGGAAGATTTATATATCTCCAAGATTACAGTTGATATAGGCCCTGTTATGAAGAGATTTAGGGCTGCACCAATGGGGCGGGCAGTAAAAATAAGAAAAAGGACAAGTCATATTAATATAGTATTGCAAGATAAAATTAAAAAGAAAGTACCAGTATCAAAGAATAAGCAATCCAGGGAAGAGGGATCTTCTGATAAAATATTAAAAACTAAAGAGTTAGAAAAAGGAATATAGAATGGGACAAAAGGTTAATCCAATAGGATTTAGATTAGGGGGGATAAAAACCTCTCAGTCATGTTGGATTGCGAAGAAAAATTATGCGTCTCTTATTGCAGAGGATGTACATATTCGTAAATATATCAAGAAGAATTTAGAACATGCAGGTGTAGCTGATATAGAAATTCGAAGGTCGTTAGGAAAGGCAATTGTGAATCTTCATACTGCAAGACCAGGAGTTATTATTGGTAGAAAAGGCACTGAAATTGATCGATTAAGAGAGAGCTTGGAAAAGATGACAAACAAGCAGATTGTTATAAACATTATAGAAATTGAGAATCCAGCTATAAATGCACAATTAGTTGCAGCAGGGGTAACTGTACAGTTGGTAAAGAGGGTTCCGTTCAGAAGAGCAATGAGAAGAGCTGTCAGTTTAGCAATGCAGTTTGGGGCACAAGGCATGAAAATAGTTTGTTCCGGGCGTCTAGGGGGAGCTGAAATAGCACGAAGGGAATCAATGAAGGATGGTAAGATACCTCTGCATACCTTAAGAGCTGATATAGATTATGGGTTTGCAGAAGCACATACTACATATGGGATAATAGGTGTGAAGGTGTGGGTATACAAAGGGGAGATTATATAAGATGGCATTAATTCCCAAACGCGTCAAACATAGAAAGACGCACAGAGGACGTATGCAGGGAATCTCCGGAAGAGGACATAGTACAAGTTTTGGAGAATATGGTTTAAAAGCTTTAGAATGTGCATGGATAACTAGCCGTCAGCTTGAAGCCGCAAGAGTTGCAATGACAAGATATATTAAACGTGGTGGAAAAGTTTGGATAAGAGTAGTTGCTGACAAGCCTGTAACAAAGAAACCGGCTGAAACTAGGATGGGAAAGGGAAAAGGAGCGCCTGAGTATTGGGTTTCAGTAATCAAGCCTGGTAGAGTTTTATTTGAACTAAGCGGTATTTCAGAAGATTTAGCACGTGAGGCTATGAAACTTGCAGCAACAAAACTGCCCATAAAAACACGATTTATAGTCAGAGGAAAACTAGGTGTAACATCATAATGAAGATTAATAAGTTTAGAGATATGACGAATATAGAACTAGATCAAGACCTCATTAATCTGAAACAGGAAATATTTAATTTAAATGTTCGTTCAGCTACAGGGCAATTGGAAGATCCAAAAAGGATTGGACGATTAAGAAAGGATATAGCAAGAATTAAGACTGTGCTAAGAGAGAGACAGATAGAGGAAGAGAAAAGTGAGAGAGATTCAAAAGAGAAAGACTAAAGCAGGTATTGTGGTTAGTGATAAAATGGATAAGACAGTTGTCGTTTTAGTAGAAAGACTGGTTTTGCATTCACTTTATAAGCGAAGAGTAAAAAAACTTAGTAGGTTTAAGGCACACGATAAAGATAATTCTGTACATATAGGAGATAAAGTGGAAATTAAGGAAACCAGACCGCTAAGTAAAGATAAAAGATGGTATATTTCAAAAATTATAGAGCGAGCTAGTAGCTAATATGATACAAGCACAAACAGTCCTTAACGTAGCTGATAATTCAGGAGCAAAGAAGTTGATGTGCTTTAAGGTATTAGGAGGCACACGTAGAAGGTATGCCAGAATAGGTGATATTGTAGTAGCATCTGTGAAGGAGTCAACTGCTGAGGGGGCTGTTAAAAAGGGCGAGGTAGTAAAAGTTGTTATTGTGCGAACGAAGAAAGAGATTAGAAGAGAAGATGGTTCCTATATAAAGTTTGATAAGAACGCTGGTGTTATAATTGATGCACAGAGAAATCCAGTTGGAACAAGAATTTTTGGTCCAGTTGCAAGAGAATTACGAGATAAAGGTTTTTTAAAGATTATCTCATTGGCTCCGGAGGTTATTTAAGATGTCTAGAATTCGCAAGGGCGATCAGGTTGTGGTCATATCGGGAAAGGAGAAGGGGAAGACAGGGCGTGTTTTACGTGTGTTTCCCCAAAAACAGAGAGCTATTGTAGAGAGAGTGAATTTTGTTAAGAAGAATACAAAACCTTCACAGAAGAATCAAAAAGGTGGAATAATAGAAAAAGAGGCACCTCTGCATGTGTCTAATTTGTTATCGTATTGTATGCGATGTGAAAAAGGAGCAAGGATCGGATTCAAAATGCTGGAGAATAAAACCAAGGTGAGATATTGTAAACGTTGCAATGAGCTAATGGATAAGAGTTAGATGATAACCCGCTTGGGAAAAAAATATAAAGAAGACGTAGTATCCAAGATGATACAGAAGTTTGGGTACAAAAATAGACTGCAGGTCCCAAGGTTAGAAAAGATTGTGCTTAATGTCTGTCTAAAAGAGGCCATAGAGAATAAGAAAATTTTAGATAACGCATGTCTGGAATTGGGAGCAATAACAGGACAAAAGCCAATTATTACAAAGGCAAAGAAGTCTATTGCAGGATTTAAGCTCAGGGCAAAGATGTCAATAGGAGCTAAAGTAACTCTACGGGGAGATAGAATGTATGAATTCCTTGACCGCTTGTTGAATATAGCTTTGCCACGCATAAGAGATTTTAGAGGAGTTTCTTCAAACTCTTTTGATGTTAAAGGAAATTACACATTGGGTGTCAAAGAACAGACTATATTTCCAGAGATAGATGTTGATAAGATAGAAAAGGTTCATGGACTAGATGTTACGATTGTTACCAGCGCGAAAACTCCTGATGAAGGAAGAGAACTGTTGGGATTATTGGGTATGCCTTTTACCAGAAATGATACATAAAAAGGAAAAAGAGATATGGCGAGAAAAGCGCTTATAGCAAAAGCCAAAAGAGAACCAAAGTACAAAGTGCGGAAATATAATAGGTGTAATTTGTGTGGAAGACCACGGGGATATATAAGGAAATTCGGATTATGTAGAATATGTTTTAGAAAATTGGCTCTGAGTGGGAAACTTCCCGGAGTTATAAAAGCTAGTTGGTAATTTAGGAGAATAAAGATGCCTGTAACAGATCCAATATCAGATATGCTTACGTCGATTAGAAATGCTTATATGGTTAATAAAGGTCATTTATTTATATCAGCCTCTACATTGAAGGCGGATATAATAAGTATTCTGAAAAAAGAGGGGTTCATTCAAGATTATAAAGTTGTTGCCAACAATAATCATAAAATTATAGAAATAGATCTGCGCTATGATAAAAAAGAACCTATGGTAAGAGGTTTAAAAAGAATAAGCAAACCAAGTCTGCGTGTATATGTGCCTGTTTCTAAAATCCCTAGAGTAAAAAGAGGGGCAGGAATAGCTATCTTATCCACTTCAGAAGGCATAATGACTGATAAAGAATGTCGGGAAAAGAAAATTGGAGGAGAAGTTCTTTGTTATGCATGGTAGGAGGAAATGGTGTCTAGAATAGGAAGTATGCCAATAAATATCCCAGAAGGGGTTAAAGTAGATATAAACGAGAAGCTGGTTAAGGTTAGCGGGCCTAAAGGTGCTCTGGAACATAAGTTAGATGCAGAGGTGTCTGCAGTTGTAGAGGATAACAAGATTATTGTAAAGAGAGCATCAGATAGAAAATTAGCAAGGGCAAAACATGGATTAAATAGAGCTTTAATTTTCAATATAGTGATAGGAGTAACTACTGGGTTTGAAAAAAATCTGGAAATCAAAGGAGTGGGATACAGAGCTCAAGTACAGGGGCAGAAGCTGCAGCTGCAATTAGGATTTTCCCATCCAGTAATATATGAGTTTCCATCAAATATAGAGATCGAAGTAAGGAAAAATAATCAGATTGCAGTGAAAGGAATTGATAAACAGCTGGTAGGCGAGGTGGCTGTCACAATTAGGAATATGAGAAAGCCTGAGCCATATAAAGGAAAGGGGATTCGCTATTTGGGCGAGTACATTAAACACAAGGTTGGTAAGACAGCTACAACTGGTGTGGAGGCATAAAGGATATTACTGATGAAGTTAGAAGGTAGAGCTAAAAGACATAAAAGAATAAGAAAAAAAGTTATTGGTACAGTTCAAAGGCCAAGATTGAGTGTATTTAGAAGCCTGAAGCACATATATGTTCAATTGGTTGATGATGAGAATGAGAAGACAATACTTTCAGTGTCAACTCGTTCAAAAGACTGTAGGGGGAAAATAAAGTATGGAGGAAACATAGTAGCAGCAGGAGTTGTAGGAAAGATGCTTGGGGAGATTGCATTAAATAATAAGATTACAAATGTTGTATTTGATAAGGGTGGATATTTATATCATGGCCGCATAAAGGTACTAGCAGACGTAGCTAGGGAGGCTGGGCTTAAGTTTTAGTGTAAGGAGGGAACAAGTTTGGTAGAAAGCAGAAGAAGAATAAAAGAGGATGTAAGTGCTCAAGAACTGATGGAACGGGTTGTGAATGTAAATAGAGTTGGTAAGGTTGTAAAAGGAGGAAGAAGATTTGGCTTTAGTAGTCTTGCTGTAGTAGGTGATGGAAATGGAAGAGTGGGATATGGCATAGGTAAGGCAAATGCAGTACCTGAGTCAATAAAAAAGGCGATCGGATCAGCAAAGAAGAATATGGCAGATATTTTAATTGTGGATACAACAATCCCGTTTGAAATAATAGGTCATTATGGTGCAGCAAGAATTATGTTAAAACCTGCTTCAAAGGGAACAGGTGTAATTGCAGGAAGCGCGGTTAGGGCTGTGTTAGAGGCTGTTGGCATTCAAAATGCTTTAACAAAATGTCTTGGATCAAATAATCCGATAAATGTTGTTAGAGCAACAATCGAAGGTTTGAAAAATATATCAGAGATTTATAAGTTATCAAAGAAAAGGCGCAAATAAATGATATTAGGCAATTTGAAACTTCCTAAGGGTGCTAAGAAGAGGAAAAAAATAGTTGGGCGTGGTAATGGGTCTGGTCATGGGAAAACTGCTTGTAGAGGGAATAAGGGGCAGAGGTCAAGATCTGGCGGTGGGGTCAGACGTGGTTTTGAAGGTGGTCAAATGCCTCTATATCGTAGAGTGCCAAAAAGAGGATTTACAAGTCGCTCAAAGGAGAATATATCAGTTATAAATATAGAGAAATTAAATTGTTTTAAGGATGGTTCGGTTGTGAATCTTGAGAGTCTTATGGAAAAAGGGATGTTAAAGTCTCAGAACGCTTTAGTCAAAATTTTAGGTATGGGAGAGTTAAAGAAAAAGTTAAAGGTAAAAGTGCATAGCTTTAGTAAGAGTGCTATTAAGAAGATTGGAGATGCTGGAGGAACTACAGAGGTTATATAATGCTATCAGGATTTCGAGATATATTTAGAATACCAGAATTAAAGAAAAGGGTTCTGTTTACTTTAGCGATTATCGCTGTTTTTAGAATAGGTGCATTTGTCCCGACGCCAGGCATAGATACTAGTGCATTAGTTAAATATTTTGCCAGCATGCAGGGAACTCTCTTCGGAATGGCAGATATGTTTTCGGGAGGAGCCCTGCGAAAACTGTCTATATTTGCCTTGGGCATAATGCCATATATCAGTGCGTCAATTATAATGCAATTACTGACTCCAGTAATTCCTTATTTAGAAAAATTGTCAAAAGAAGGAGATTTTGGACGAAAAAAGATAACTCAGTATACCAGATATGGAACAATAGTAGTGAGTATAATTCAATCTATTGGTATTAGCTTGTGGCTGTCTAATCCACATAGTTTTGGGGGATTAGTAATAGTTCCTAATCCTGGAATTTACTTTCATTTTATAGTTGTAATAACCCTTACTACAGGAACAGTGTTCATTATGTGGCTGGGAGAACAGATAACTGAACGCGGTATAGGAAATGGAATATCACTTATAATTTTTGCAGGAATTGTTGCTGGAATGCCTGGAGATCTGGGAAGAACTTATAGGTTGTTTGATGCTGGGCAGATGAGGTTCTTTTCATTAATATTTCTCATGGCAATTATGATTGCAGTTATTGCAGCAGTGGTCTTAATTACGCAGGGATATAGAAAGATACCTGTTCAATATGCAAAGCGTATTGTTGGAAGAAAAATGTATGGAGGACAGAGTACACACATTCCTTTGCGTGTAAACCAGGCAGGAGTGATCCCGATTATATTTGCGGTTTCTATTATGATGTTTCCACAGACAATAATGACTTTTTTACCAGGCAAAAGTTCTATAATTGGGACGATTGTTTCCTATTTTTCGATGAATCAATGGCCTGGTATGATAATGTATGTTGTTCTAATTATATTATTCACATACTTTTACACAGCTATTACTTTTAATCCTGTGGAAATGGCTGATAATATGAAGAAATATGGGGGTTTTGTTCCTGGGATAAGACCTGGCAAACCAACTGCTGAATATTTTGACAGGATAATGACAAAAATTGCTTTTGCAGGAGGTATATTTTTAGGGGCTATAGCAATCTTGCCAACCTTGCTGACAAAGTGGATGAATATTCCGTTCTACTTTGGAGGAACTTCGCTTTTAATAGTTGTCGGGGTTGCTCTGGATACAATGAAGCAGGTAGAATCACACCTGTTAATGAGACATTATGAAGGATTTATGAAAAAGGGTAAACTGAGAGCACGATATTAGAGAGGTAATAAGGAGAGTATGTATATAATTCTATTAGGGGCTCCAGGGGCAGGGAAAGGAACACTGGCTAAAATGATTGAGGGGAAATTTGACATACCCCATCTATCTACAGGAGATATTCTTAGGGATAATGTTAATAGGAAAACTTCTGTGGGAAATCAAGCTAAAGACTATATGGATAATGGGAAACTAGTTCCTGATGACATTATGATACAAATGGTAAAAGGAAGAGTTCTCGAAGAAGATTGTAAAACAGGTTTTGTGTTGGATGGCTTCCCAAGAACTATAAAACAAGCAGAAGCCCTGAGATTGATATTTAATGAACTCGATATAAAGATTGATGCGATTTTTAATTTGGAAGTATCTCCAAAGACAATTATAGAAAGGCTTTCTGGGAGAAGGACGTGTAGGAATTGTGGGGCAATTTATCATATTAAGAACATTCCTCCTAAGGATGAGGGTAAGTGTGATAAGTGTGGTGATAGATTGTATCAGCGTGACGATGATAAAAAAGATGTTGTGAAAGAGAGATTGATAGTGTATAAGGCACAAACAAAAAAAATAATCTCATATTATGAAAAGCAAAGCTCATTCTGTGAGATTGATGCTAATAGAAAGGCTGATGAAATGTTCATGGAAGTCTGTAAAAGCTTAGGAAGAAAGAGTAGAAATGGCTAAAGAAGAAGCAATAGAAGTAAAAGGTAAAGTAGTAGATACGTTGCCTAATACAATGTTCAGAGTGGAATTAGAAAACGGGCATAAAGTACTGGCTCATCTTGGGGGTAAGATGAGGGTACGGTATATAAAAATTCTTTCAGGAGACGAAGTAACTGTTGAACTTTCCCCTTATGATTTGACAAGAGGACGAATCGTATACAGGTTTAAATAATTATGAAAGTAAGAGTTTCAGTTAAGAGAATGTGTGACAAGTGTAAGGTAGTAAAAAGAGGTCGTGTTCTCAGGATTATTTGTAGAAACCCAAAACATAAACAGAGACAGAAGTAGAAAGAGTAGATAGGAATAGAATGGCTAGAATTCATGGTGTAGATCTGCCAAAAGATAAGAAGGTTCTAATAGGATTGACGTATATTTATGGTATAGGTAAGGCGTTATCCGGTAAGATCCTGAAGATTGTGAATGTTTCTCCAGATAAGCGAGTAAAAGATTTGACAGAAGATGAAATAAGTAAGATTGCCTCTATAATGCAGGAAGGTTACGAAATAGAAGGTGCCTTGCGTCGCAATGTGGCTTCTCATATTAGAAGGTTAATTGATATAGGCTCATACAGAGGCACAAGACATCGCAAAAATTTGCCGCTCAGAGGCCAAAGGACAAAGACAAATGCAAGAACTAGAAAGGGGCCCAAAAAGATAATGGTAAAGGCTAGACAGAAAGAGTCTAAACCTGCATGATTGCTTAGGAGCAAATAATGGCTAATGTGAAGAAAAAGACTAAGAAATCCGCTAAGAAAACAACTAAGAATGTTCCTTCTGGAACTGTTTACATCCAGGCAACGTTCAATAATACAATAGTTACTATAACAGATCCTTCAGGTAATGTTGTATCGTGGGCAAGTGCTGGAAGTTGTGGCTTTTCAGGTTCAAGAAAAAGCACGCCATTTGCAGCACAAGTAACTGCGGCGGCAGCTGCGCAGAAAGCCATTTCATGTGGAATGAGACAGATTGAGGTTTATGTAAAGGGGCCTGGAAGTGGTAGAGAAACAGCAATAAGGGCTCTCCAGTCAGCAGGATTAGTAATAAATTTGATAAGGGATGTAACACCCATACCACATAATGGGTGCAGGCCACCTAAGAGAAGAAGAGTATAAATAGCAGGAGGTTATAGATTTGGGTAGATATATTGGGCCAGTTTGTAGATTGTGCAAGAGAGAGGGAGAAAAGTTGTTTTTGAAAGGCAGAGTTTGCAATACGGAAAAATGTGCATTGGAGAAAGGAAATGCTGCGCTAGGTAAGCGTGTTCAGAGAAAACGGAAGATATCAGATTTTGGCTTAAGGTTAAGAGAAAAACAAAAAGCAAAGAGAATATACGGCGTTTTAGAGAAGCAGTTCAAAGGATATTATAAAATAGCTGCTAAGAGTAAGGGTGTAACAGGAGAGATATTGTTAGAGTTATTAGAGAGACGTTTAGATAATGTTATTTTTCGCTGTGGTTTTGCAACAACTAGAAGAGAGTCTAGACAATTGATAGGCCATTGCCACTTTCTTGTAAATGGAAGGATTGTAAATATCCCATCATATTTGGTAGATCCTGACGATAAGATACAAATAAAAGCAAAAGATAAAAAATGCAAATTTTTTGAGGATATAATTGATCTAACAAAGGAAAAGGAGATGCCTTCTTGGTTGGAAGTTGATAGTAAAGAATTTACAGTGAATGTAGCGAAAATTCCATCTCGTGAAGAAATAGCAGTGCCTTTAAAAGAACAACTGATTGTTGAATTGTATTCAAAATAAATTGAGGATTTGGAAAAGGAGAAGAATATGCCTTTAACGTTAAAAAATTTTGAGATGCCAAAGAGACTAGAATGTGATGATAAAGTGTCTAATAATACATTTGGGAGATTTATAATAGAACCTTTTGAGCGTGGTTTTGGTACAACCATAGGTAATGCGCTTCGTAGAGTTATGCTTTCTTCGTTAGAAGGTACGGCTGCTAAAGCTGTCAGAATAAAAAATGTTCTTCATGAATTTTCTACAATAAAGGATGTGAAAGAGGATGTTGTTGAGATAATTTTGAATTTAAAACAGTTAATTGTAAAGAGTTCTGGGGATTCTCCTAAGGTACTGGCTCTTAAGGTGAAAGGTGCTAAAGAGGTAAAAGCGTCTAATATTAAAGTAAGCAGTGGAGTAGAGATTATTAATCCGGATTTACATATAGCTACGCTCAATAAAAATGGCGAGCTGGATATGGAGATTCATGTTGCTAAAGGAAGAGGATACATAACCGCAGAAGAAAATAAAGAAGAAAAACAACCAGTAGATTTAATAAGCATTGATTCATTCTTTTCACCGGTAAAGCGGGTGAGTTATTCTGTGGAAAATGCAAGAGTTGGACAGCGAACAAATTATGATAAACTAATCTTGGAAGTACGGACAGATGGAACTATTTCTCCATATGATGCTATTGTTTCTGCTGCGGAGATTATTAATGAGCATTTAATGTTGTTTATAGCCCCTGAAAAGATGAAGGCTGAAGAAGTGGAGAAGATTAGTGAAGAGGAGAAGATGAAAGATAGGTACTTAAATCAGAACATAAACGAGTTAGAGTTGTCTGTTAGAGCGTCGAATTGTCTGAGAGCAGCAAATATTAAGACAATTTCAGAGCTTGTACAAAAGACAGAATCCAAAATGCTTAAATATAGAAATTTCGGAAAAAAATCTTTAAATGAAATAAGGGCTATTTTGAATAAGATGGGGTTAGATTTTAAGGGCAAGTCAGAAGTCTCAAGTGACTCGAAAGAAGAGAAAAAAGAAGAAAAATCAAAAACTCAAACTAAAAAGAAGAAATAGAAAGAATGCGGCATAGAAAAGCAGGTAGGAAATTAGGTCGGACCTCAAGTCATAGAAAAGCACTCTTTAAGAATTTATTATGTTCTCTGTTTGAGTATGAGAAAATAAAAACAACAGAGGCAAAAGGTAAAGAGATTAAGAGATTAGGTGATAAATTAGTCAGCTTAGCAAAAAGAGGGGATTTACATGCTAGGCGTATAGCAGCAGCTACAATCGTTAATAAAAAAATATTAACAAAATTATTTAATAAAATAGCTCCAGAACTTAAAGATAGACAAGGCGGGTATATACGTTTGATAAAAATAGGCACACGACTCGGAGACGCTGCTCCACAGGTTATTGTAGAAATTGTTAAGTAAAATCATTATCATTCCCGATTGATTCTTGCAGAGGAAATGACATCATGTCGATAAAAATTATTCTTGATAAATGCACAGGTTGCAGGAAATGCATCCCTGCCTGTCCTTTTTCCGCTATAGAGGTAGTAGATAAAAAAGCTAAGATTCTGGATAATTGTACATTATGCGGAGCGTGTGTAGATGAATGCAGATTTGATGCAATAGTTTTGGAGAAAGAAGAGAAAAAAATATCAACTGATGAATATAAAGGGGTGTGGATTTTTGCGGAGCAAAGACATAATGAGCTTCAAACTGTAACACTGGAACTATTAAATGAGGCAAGGAAATTAGCAGATATATTGAAGGAAGAATTGTCAGTAGTTTTGCTTGGGAATAAAGTTGATAAAATTGCTCAGGGCCTGATATTCTTTGGCGCAGACAAGGTATACTTGGTAAGTGATTCTAATTTAGAATCTTACAAGAATAGTGTGTATACAGATGTTCTAGTGCATGTAGTTAATAAATATAAGCCGGAGATTTTTCTTATTGGTGCAACAACAATAGGTAGATCTTTAGCTCCAAGAGTAGCTACAAGGCTTCAGACTGGCCTAACAGCAGATTGTACAGGCCTAAGTATTGACTTGGATAAAAGATTATTGCTTCAAACTAGGCCTGCTTTTGGCGGCAATATCATGGCAACGATTATATGTCCTCAGCATCGTCCTCAGATGGCAACAGTTAGACCTAAAGTCTTCAAAAAGCCAGAGAAAAATCCTGATAGAAAAGGAGAGATAGTAAAAGTAGCCTTTGAGCTAAAGATTGATGATTTAGTAGCAAAGATTGTAGATACAATAGTAGTGGAATCTCAGGTAGTCGACCTGCAAGAAGCAGAAATCATTGTTTCTGGTGGACGAGGATTAGGTAAAGCTGAGAATTTTAGCTTAATAAGGGAACTTGCCATAAGTATTGGCGGAGCAGTAGGCGCCTCAAGAGCAACAGTTGATGCAGGATGGATACCTTCATATCATCAGGTAGGACAAACAGGAAAAACCGTACAGCCAAGATTATATATTGCATGTGGAATATCTGGAGCGGTTCAACATCTGGTTGGTATGCGTTCGTCTGATGTAATTGTAGCCATTAATAAAGATCCAGATGCCCCTATATTTCAGGTTGCAACCTATGGAATTGTTGCAAATCTCTTTGATATAGTTCCCGCTCTTACAAAGAAATTAAAACAAGTTTTATCTTGAAGCATAATCTAAATAACGCACTTTTCAAAACAAGATCCAAAATACTCTCAGGATTAAAGAAAATAAAGAATGTTTTATCCCCACATCTGGAACATGAGATTCTAGAAAAATTGGAAGAGCTCTTAATAACAGCTGATGTTGGAGTTGAAACAACGCAGAAGATCATACATAGTTTAGAAAATTCGATACATGCTATTGATAAAACTAATTTTCAGGCTATTTTGCATGCATTAGAAATAGAGTTACTAAAGGTTTTTGCTGTGAACAGTCAAAGAGAAATCCTCCCACAATTATCCCGCAAAAAACATGTAAATGTCATATTGGTCATTGGTGTAAATGGAGTTGGCAAGACAACCAGTGTTGTAAAAATCGCACATAGATATAAAAAGCAGGGAATAGAGGTTTTACTTGTTGCGGCAGACACCTTCAGAGCAGCAGCAAATGAGCAGATAGAAATATTAGCCAATAAAGTAGATTTAGAACTGATGAAGTCTCAATATGGAGCTGACCCTGCTTCTGTTTTGCATGATGGAATAATATCAGCAGAAAAAAACAGAAA
Source organism: uncultured bacterium (assembly GCA_964437505.1). Taxonomy (GTDB): domain Bacteria; phylum JAHJDO01; class JAHJDO01; order JAHJDO01; family JAHJDO01; genus JAHJDO01. Next base: position 32,545 of record CAYTGU010000013.1, on the reverse strand, counting down.
GGACATTGTGTTAGTTGATACAGGGGGCAGATTGCATACAAAAATAAATTTAATGGAAGAGATGAAAAAGATGAACAGGGTAATCTGCAAAAATATACAACCAGCTAATATTGAAGTGTTATTGATAATAGACAGTACCGCAGGGCATAATGCTGTGTATCAGGCAAGAGCTTTTTCGGAGAATCTGGGGGCTACAGGTATAATGTTGACAAAGTTGGATGGCACAGCAAAAGGAGGCATAGTTGTTGCTATTGAGGACGAATTAAGAATACCTGTGAAACTTGTTGGCATAGGAGAAGGAATAGATGATATAGAGAAATTTGTGCCTGCTGACTTTGTAAGGGCATTATTGTATGAGTAACAAAGTAGTTAGATATCTTGAAACAATATTAATATTTCTGGCAATATTTAGTATATGGCCATCTATTTTTAGAATAGATAATATTTATTTTAAAGTTATCATGTATGTTTTTTTAATCATTATGATAATTGTGTTTTTCAAAAGAATAAAGAGAATCAAAACATATATGAGGGACTATTCGGATTTTAAAAAGAAAAGAGTAAAACATTCAAAGAAAAGCGATTGACTAGTATTTAAAATATATGTTAATATTCTGCAATGAAGAAGTATAAATTCGAAGTACGACAAAATTTAATCTTTTTTTTCTGTTGTATAACTCTGCTAATTGGAACGTCATTTTTTCCTGTTTATAGTAATAATTTAAATCTAGCCCAAATTTCAGAACAAGTAGATGAGCAATATATAAAAACTATAGTTTCTGATTTATCTAATCTTAAATCTAGAGTTCCTGGTTATCAAGGTAATGATAAAGCTTCAGAATATATAGAAAATATTTTTCGGGAGATTGGTCTTGAGAATGTAAAAAGCGAAGATTTCCAAGTAACAGTTCCTGTAGATAAAGGAGCTTCTCTAGTTATTTCTAATACCAAGAAAGAACTTCTGCTGTATTGTTTATGGCCAAATCTTATCAGGACTTCCACTCTTCCGTCAGCTGGTATAATGAGCCAAATAATTGATGGAAAAACAGGAAACCTTGAGAATCTTAACGGCAAGACTATTCATGATAAGGTTGTCTTACTTGATTTTAACTGTGGAAATAGATGGCTCAATATTTCAATGCTTGGAGCCAAGGCGTTTATTTTTATAGAGCCAGGGGATACAACGCGTGTTGAAGCTGAGAAGAAGTATCTAAATCTGCCACTAAATATACCAAGATATTGGATATCCAGGCAGGATGGTCTTTATCTCAGAAAATTAATAAAAGAAAGTGATGAGAGGTTATTAGATGTTCATCTTAAGGCAAAGATGGACTGGGAAAGAAAGATTACTAAAAATGTGATTGGATGGATTTCTGGCAATGATCCTGAACTCAAGAAAGAAGTTGTAGTTATAGAGACATATTATGACAGTATCTCTGTTGTGCCTTCTATAGCACCTGGAGCGGATAGTGCGTGTGGTATAGCCGCTCTTATTCAAATGGCAAAGATCCTCCATAACAACCCTCCTTCAAGAACAGTTCTGTTTTTAGCTACATCAGGGCATTTCTTAGAGCGACATGGGATAGACGCCTTTTTACAGGCCCACTGTAGACAGGAAGAGCCATTTAAAAGCAAGATTACAGACCCAATAGATATAAAGCTTTTCTTGTGTATGGATTTATCAAGCCACAATAATGAGCTGGTAATACGTCATGGTATTGATGGGACAACGAATCTTGGATATTTTGCTAGTTTTGGCAAAACATTTATGTCTTTTGCGACTGAAATTGGGAAAATATTCAGTAAATCCAGAGACGATGTTCTAATTAATGGCATTAGTCCGGAAAAGGGATTGAATATAGATTCAATAACTGCCGGGAAGATTAGTACGGACGCAGGTATAATAGGCGTCTGTGGGATTCCTGCGCTTTGTTTTATAACTGCGCATGACAGCAGAAGATTGGTAGATACTCCATTAGATAGAGTGGAAACTGTTGATTTCAAAAATCTCCTTACTCAGGTTAAGCATATTAGTTGCCTCTTCTATCTGGCATTGAATAAAAAGGATTTTTTTCCTGATGTTAGGGCTAAGTTTAAGGATAATTTATGTACTTTGAAAGGTAGAGTAGTAACTTTTGATCCTAGAAAAAGCTTTGTGCCTGATCAGCCTGTTGCAGGAGGATTAGCTGTTTTGAGAGTGCTTGGTAAAACTACGGAGGTAATTAAGGGCGTAAGACCAGAGTTGATAGAACTGACTGACGAGGATGGTTCGTTTGAAATATCCAGGTCAAAAGGGGGTGAATCACGATTAGAAGCATATGTTTTAGACTCTGAATCCGGGGATATAGTCTATGCTCCTGATATGGGTGTTTATGGAGATGAAATGTATCCAATAGAATTTAAAATAGATTGGAGACTTGTCGAACATACTATTGTTCTATTTCCATGTATAGCCACTAATGTCTATGAGTTATTAGATCCAAGGTATTTGGCACAACTTGATAATATTGATGTATTTGACGAAGGAAATAGTATTCCATCTTCATATGGATATTCATTTATAAAGGTCAAACCTTGGGATTGGACATCTTCTATAGAAACATACGGGGTGATTTATTCCTCTCCAAATACACGTATAAAGCTTGCTTTTGGAGCAGGCCCTCTTGGAATGCGTCTATTGTTGTTGAATTCAAAAGACGCGGAAAATAAAATTCATTCTGAAGGCGATGGGTTTTTGATATCTAAGGATGGAACAATCGGAAATACTTCATTTCAGGCAGCAAAGGATATGCTGCTTTTAAACCAGTTTAGAATGGAGAACCTGGGAAAATATGGAATATCGAATGATAGGCTTTGGTATTTACATAAGAAAGCTGAGCAAGCTCTGCAAGAAGCTAGTCAGGCTAAAGAGAATAAAAAATGGGATGAATTTATAAAGTATTCAAGAAGAGCAGTTGGAGTAGAATCCAGGGCGTATCCAGATGTAAAGGCTACGGCAAATGATGTAATAAAAGGGATTATCTTTTATCTTGCGCTTCTTATCCCATTTGCTTATTTTATGGAGCGTTTACTGTTTGGATTTGTAGATATCAAAAAGCAAATTGGTGGAGTAGCAGGCATATTTATCGCGATATATATGGTCATGCGTTTTGTTCATCCTGCATTTAAGTTGACAAATGCCCCAGAAATAATTCTCCTTGCATTCATTATAATGATGCTTTCTACGATTGTTTTATTGATAATAAGCTCTAAATTTGAAGAGCGAATGCAGAATTTAAAGCGAAAAATGACAAGGTCTTATGAAAGCGATGTTAGCAGAGCAAGTGCATCAGCTGCTGCATTCTCTTTGGGTATTTCTAATATGAAAAAGCGTAAGGTTAGAACTTTTTTAACCTCTACAACACTCATTCTTCTCACATTTACAGTGCTTTCATTCACGTCAGTAAAGTCATTTATGAAGTTTAATCAAGTTCCTAGGGATAATAAGCCTCTTTATGAAGGAGCCATGATAAGAGATCGGACTTGGAATCCGATAGAAGAACCTGCTTATGAATATATAAAGGCTGAATTCAAGGATATAGCTGATGTGTCTCCAAGGGCATGGTATATTCCTAATAAGGATTTTACTACAGGTAAGAGCTACATTAAGGTGAAGAATGGGGATAAATCTGCTTATGCGCTTGGATTGCTTGGCGTTACTCCTCAAGAAGAAAGGATTACAGGTATTAGTAAATACCTTAAGTATGGAGAATGGCTCAATGACAGAGATAAGAATGCATGTATTATTTCGGATAAATTGGCAGAGTTAATATCAATATCTTCAAAGGATGTAGGGAAAAACTATATCCAGATGTTTGGGAATAAACTATTGGTTAAGGGAATATTTAATGCATCAGATATGTTTGATCTCAAGGATCTTGACGATGAGAGGTTGACCCCTGTTGATTTTATGATTACAGATCCTGAATCAATAAAGAAGTTTAAACAGCCAAAAGCTGAAAGGATGAGTATTGGAGGAGGAGGCACGTTAGAATCATTTAATCATTTAGAATATGAAAATGTTGTTATGATTCCGTACAAATTAGTGCAAGAGCTGGGAGGCACTATACAGTCAGTTGCGATTAAGTTTAATGAAGGTATAGATGTAAGAAAAAGCATAGAGGATTTTATATCCAGATTGGCAGTTACTCTTTTTGCAGGAATTGATGGAAAGGTTACAATATATAGTTCATTAGGACTTAGCTCATTGTCAGGTATGGGGAATTTGTTTATACCAATTCTCATTGCTTCTCTGATAGTCCTTAACACTATGATGGGATCTGTATATGAGAGATTTAAAGAGATTGGAATTTATTCCTCAGTTGGGCTGGCGCCTATTCATATTTCAGCCTTATTTATAGCAGAATCATGTGTATATGCGGTTTTGGGAGCTGTAGCAGGTTATTTGCTTGGACAGGTAGTAGCAAAGGTTTTAACTGTTTTTGACTTATTAGGTGGATTAACGCTGAATTATTCCTCTACTTCAGCAGTAGCTTCTACATTAATCGTAATGGCAACAGTGATTTTATCTACCGTCTATCCTGCTAGAAAGGCAGCGGAGCTTGCTGTCCCTGATGTAACTAGAAAATGGGAACTTCCTGAGCCAATAGGAAATAATTGGGAATTTGATTTTCCATTTACAGTGAGTGGCGCAGAAATTCTGGGGTTGAATGTGTTCTTAAAGAATTATTTTGCATCGTATGAAGAGGAGTCTGTGGGGGATTTCTATACAGACGGAGCGAATCTGTATGCTTTCAAGGAGAAAGAAGAAACAGGGTATGTATTAAAGACAAGAACATGGCTAGCGCCATTTGATCTAGGAGTAAGTCAGGATTTTCAGTTAAAAGCAATTCCTGCAGGAGAATACAATGTGTATAATATAAAGTTATTGATTGTGAGACTAAGCGGAGAAACAGGTACGTGGAAGAGATTAAACAGGCATTTTCTGGACACATTGAGAAAGCAGTTTCTTGTGTGGAGAACCATTAGCCCAGAGATAAAAAATGAATATAAAGAAGAAGGAGAGAAGCTGGAGTTAGGAAAAGGATAGATTATGGATAAAGAATTTGAACCTGAAGTAAAGCAGGAATCAGAAGAATTTCTAGACGGATTTAATGTAAAAACCATAATTGCTGGTATTTTTATCGGTCTTGTAATGTTGCCGGGATCTATTTATCTTGGCTTAATTACAGGTGGTATTATCCCAACTATGTGGGTGACCATGATCTTGTTTGTTGAAATAGCGAAAAGGTCATTTATTAAGCTAAAGAAACAAGAAATATACATAATTGGATATGTAGCAGCAACCTTGGTTGCTGCCGGCATGACAATGGGCGCAGCCAGTCTGGTTCTTCAGGGAGGTATATTTAGTGAAAAGATCTGGCAGCAGTATTTTATAAGAACTCCGCAAGCGCACTATTTTGGAATTGACAAATTAATTCCTTCATGGGTAGTCCCGTCTCCTGATTCAGGAGTTTTGGTGAAGAGGACATTTTTGGATTCTGCGTGGATAGTTCCATTACTGATTCTTGTTGGAAGCAATATCTTATTTAGGTTAACTCGGTTTGGTCTTGGATATGTTTTATTTAGAATAACTAATGATGTTGAAAAGCTAAAATTTCCAATGGCGCCAGTTATATCAGAGGGGGTTATGGCTCTTGAGGACATGAGCGCGAAAAAAGACAGCTTGCGCATGCAGGTATTTACCATTGCAGGTATGATAGGCATAGTCTATGGATTAATTTATGTTGTGATCCCGACTCTAACAGGACTTGTTGCAGCAAAGCCTTTGATGTTGATTCCTATTCCTTGGGTTGATGCAACAGCGAAGATAAGTGGCTTTCTTCCAGGCGCTATATTGGGATCAATGACAGATCTTGGATTTCTCTTTGCTGGCTTTGTCTTGCCATTTTGGGTAATGGTAGGAGGGTTTATAGGCTCTGTTTTAGCCAATGTTGTTGGAAATCCTATACTGCACAAATTTGGATTGATTCCGCACTGGACATCAGGTATGGATGTAAGGCAAACAGTTATAGCAACAAAAATGGATTTCTGGATAAGTGTTATCATAGGGCTCGGTATTGTAGTAGCCCTTATAGGTATAGGCGGATTAGTAATGAGTTCAATAAAAAAGAAAAGAAGTCAAGGAGTTAATAAGGTAGTGGTAGATGATTACAGTCCTCCAAAGGGCAGAGGAGATATTCCTATATGGATGGCTCTAGGTATCTGGATATTTGCAACCATAGGATACATTTTGCTTTGCCATAAACTTGTTCCTAATTTTCCAGTATTATTATTAGTATTGTTTGGATTTATTCTAACGCCGCTTCTCTCATATATATCAGCAAGGCTTGTTGGCATAGCAGGTATGCCAGGTGGTATTTCATTCCCGTATCTTAGAGAGGGAATATTCATTAAGAGCGGATTTTCTGGAGTAGCTATATGGTTTGCACCAATACCATTTTTTAATGTAGGGGTGTATACTCAAAAATTCAAAGAACTTGAATTAACAAGAACAAAGCTGAGCAGTTTGATAAAGGCTGAACTGTTCTCTTTTGTTATTATGGCATTTTGTAGTTTCATTTTTTGGGAAGTAATATGGCGTATGGGTCCGATTCCTGCGGCAGCTTATGCATATATAAATAAAATGTGGCCTCTTACAGCAACGTTCCAGGCATTATGGGTTTCTACAACAATTGAAGGAGGGAGTCCATGGATGCTGGAAGCTATTAAATCATCCCGTATTATATGCAGCATGGTAGCTGGTTTGGGAGTGTTTGGTTTAATAAGTGTTTTAAAATTACCTATTACACTTTTTTATGGAATGATTGCAGGAGTAACTGGTTGGTGGCCGCATCATATAATTCCTATGTTTATTGGCGCTCTTTTAGGCAGGTTCTATTTTGCCAAGAAATTTGGTGCGAAAAGATGGAGATCGTTTGCGCCATTACTGGCTGCAGGTTACTCTTGCGGAGTTGGATTAATAGCTATGATATCAATAGCCATTGCGCTTATTTTTAAATCAGTATCACAGATTATATTTTGAATAAGAGAAATGTCGAAGAAGGAAAGACTTTTAATGTCAAGACCGATCAGGAATGAAGCAGTGAGTGTAAGAACAGTTGACAATGACGAATTAGAGATTACTGTATATAGAAAGAAGACAAAATTAGTGGTTTTATTATCAAAGGTGTTTAAACTGCCTGAAACCAAAAAGATTGTTTTAGATAAAATAGGCGCTTGTGTGTGGACATTGTGTGACGGAAACGAGACCATAAGTGATATAATAAAAATATTCAGTGAGAAATATAGCTTAGACAGAAAAAAATCGGAAAGATATTTGCTCATATATTTAAGGCAATTGACACATAGAGGACTTATAGCAATCGCAGCGCCTAAATAGAGGAGAATTTAATGACAGATCAAGAAAAAAAAATTGGGAAGCAAGTAGTTCTTCCGCTGAGCAAGGCTGTTGAAATAAGTGTAAAGAGCATAAAAACAAGGTTGGGGCGTTCTATGATAACAGCAAGCGGCATAGTACTTGCGATAGCGTTTTTGATGTCTATCTTTATGTCTGCCTCTATAAATAAGGCATTACTTGAGAAAGGTTCCCTTGAAATCAAAGTTCAACTACAAAACATAGGCGAAGAAGAACAAGTTAAGCAAATATGGCTTGTGGTATTATCACTTCTGGTTTGTGTCGTTGGAATTGCAAACGCAATGTTAATGTCAGTTACTGAGAGATACAAAGAAATAGGAACAATGAAGTGTCTTGGAGCTTTAGATAAATTTATTATTAAATTGTTTTTGCTGGAGTCAGGATTTATGGGATTATTCGGCTCAATTGCAGGCGCATTATTAGGTGGTTTAATGATGACCATTGTATCAAGTATAAATTATGGGTTAGAGGTTTTTACTAAGTTTCCAATAGCTGGTTTTCTGTATTATTTTGTAGTTGCTGTAATTTTGGGCACAGTATTGGCTGTTATAGGAGCAATATATCCTGCTTATACTGCTGCTAAAATGGTTCCCGCAGATGCAATGCGCTCGGAAATATAATTTAAGGAGATTATAATGGCTGAAGAAAATGTTGTAAGAACGAGAAATGTAAAAAAGGTTTTTATAATGGGGAATGTTTCTTTAGAGGCGTTAAAAGGTATAAATCTGGAGATAAAAAGAGGTGAATATATTTCTATAATGGGGCCTTCAGGCTCAGGTAAGTCCACCTTATTCAATATGATAGGCGGACTTGATAAGCCAACTGATGGTAAAATTTATATAGATGAGGTGGATGTTGCTCAACTAGATGCATATGAATTAGCGTGGCTTAGATGTCGAAAGATAGGCTATATATTCCAAAGCTTTAATTTAATTCCTGTTATGACCGCCTTGGAGAATATTACTTTGCCAATGACTTTTGCAGGGATGTCAACGGATGATGCAATAGATAAGGGAGTAAGGCTTCTTACAATGGTAGGATTAGGAGATAGAATTCAGCACAAACCAGTTGAATTGTCAGGCGGACAGCAGCAAAGAGTGGCTGTAGCCAGAGCATTGGCAAATGACCCTGCTATTATTTTAGCAGATGAGCCAACAGGGAATTTGGATTTAAAAACAGGCAAAGAGATCATAGACCTTCTGCGCAAGATGAACAAAGAGCAGGGAGTTACTATTATTTCTGCTACACATGATCTAAAGATGCTAGATGTTTCTGATAGAGTTTTCTGGATTCGTGACGGAAAAGTAGAAAGAGTTGAAAGACGTGCTGATCTTGATCTTAATATTGGCACTGTTGAGGGAGAGTAGCCAAATAAAGTGGTCTCGAAAATATCAAGAAATTTTACCATCTTTTTGTTTATTTCCATGCTGCTCGCGCTGAATATTCTTGTCAAATTGGACAGAATATCTCACCCTTTTTATATTTTGGGAATAAGCGATATTGTATTTTTACTAGCGTTTCTTATATGGTATGTTTCCTATGCGAATTTGCACAAGAGGCTGGCAAGCTTGCGACGTGAGCACGAAAAATTGGAGTTGCTTTTAATGGATAATCGCAGGCAGTCGTACATCTTGAGTGTTATAAAGCAAGCTATAGATATATTTGGAGAGGGGCAAGATTTAGAACAAGTATTAAGAAGAATAGTGGATGCTGTAGCTAAGATATTACAGGTAGATGTAATTATTCTACAACTATATAGTGATGAACAGCAGGATTTCTTTATGCGGGTTATAAAAGGGAGGAAAGAATTGACTCTTGGAGAGCAGATAAAAGAAGATGTAATAAATAAAGGGCAGTCACATCTTATAAATGATTTATCATCTTTTCCTAAATATAAGTTTTTAAGTGAGCAGGGTATAACATCTTTGATTGTTGCGCCTTTGCGAAGGAGAAAAAAGGTTATAGGATTAATAGGAGGGTTGGCAGATAAGCCGCGTGATTTTACTGGAGAAGAGCTGGATCTTCTAACAACTGTTGCAAGTCAAGCAGGATTATTGGCAGAAAATGCTCAGCTATTAGAAAAAACAAAGTTGCTTTCAATTACAGATGGATTGACTAATTTATATAATCATCGCCATTTTCAGGAGAAACTAATGGTTGAAGTAAAGAGGGCAAAAGAGGGAAAGAAGTCTCTTTCACTTATAATGGGAGATGTTGATGACTTTAAGCATTATAATGATACTAATGGTCATCCTGCTGGTGATGAAGTGCTACGGCAAATTGGAAAGATATTAAAAAACAATACTAAGAGAGGAGATATTGTTGCTCGTTATGGCGGGGAAGAGTTTGTTATAATCCTTCCGAATACATTGAGAAAGGGCGCCAAAATTGTAGCAGAAAAGTTGAGAAAATCTGTTGAAGAATATAAATTTGTTAATGAAGAAAGTCAGCCCGGCGGCAAAGTTACAATAACTTTTGGACTTGCAGATTATCCTGAGGATGCAGATTCAGCAGAAGGGGTTATGAAGAAAGCAGATGATGCTTTATACAGAGGCAAAGAGTCTGGTAAAAATCAGGTTCTCACTGCGTAAAACTTCTTATTTTCTTGCCTTAATTAGTATTCCTAGATGAAGAAGCGTAAAAATAACATTAGCAAGCCAGGCAGCAAGCCAGGGCTTAATAGTTCCATCTCTTCCAATCGCTAATGTAATAGGAATTGCTATACCATAATAGATAAATCCAATACTCAGAGCAATTCCTATGCTTTCCTTTTTCCCCTTTTTGCCCATAACCAGCATTATAGAAAAAGCGATAATTATCATTACAAGATTTGAAAATGGAAGCGATATTCTTGAATGCAGCTCTGTCAATTCTCTATATGGGTAGCATTTGATTTTTATTAAACTTTTAATGCGGCGTTTTAGAAGCTTTATGTCCAGATGCGGTAATTCAGCTTGTTTAATCAAAAGATCACGAGGCGTTTCTGTGATGTCAGATACTGATTGTTCGAAATTTTCAGTTTTAATAATAGCACCTTCTGTATCAAATGCACGGACAAGCCCGTTAAAAAGTATCCATTTCTTATTTATCCATTTTGCCTCTTTAGCATTAGTTGTATTTTTAATATTATAATTTTTATCATACTGAGTTATTTTAATATTATGCATATATTTATCTTTAGCATTAAAAAGGGCTACATGAACAATTCTGTTTTTTACATCTAAAAATGCGAAATCAGTCCATATTTTCTTTTTAAGTTGGTATTGTTTACCAATGTTGACTTTCCATATGTAGCGCGCTTTTGACATTGATTTAGGAGCAATATTCATACTTACAGGTATAGATACTAAACTTATAATTGCAGAAACCAACAAAAATGGCATTAAAATTTTCATAGAGCTTACTCCACTAGACCACAATGTCATTAGCTCGTTATGTTTATTAAGATAGTTCAAGGTTATTATTATGCCTATAAGAGTTGAGATTGGCATGATTTTTATATATATATCCGGCAACAAGTTTCTGTAATAGTTTACAATATCAATGAATTTTGCGCCTTCTGATACAAATTCATCTGTATTGCTTATCAGGTCTATTATCAGATAGAGACATATAAATGCTGTTAGGCAGTAGAATAATGAACACAAAAAGCTTTTTATAAGATAACGATCTATAACCTTCATCATTTTTCTATTTATGACTGTAACTAGTTTTATAAATTAAGTATATACCTGTCGCCGCAATTATAATATTTGGCAGCCACATTGCTACAGCAGGTGGCATGTAGCCTTTTTGCGCTATTATTGATCCTGATATCATTAGTAAGTAATGAAGAAGAATAACAGGCATACCTATGCCTATAGCTGCAAATTCGCTACTACGGCGATATCTAATACTCAGAGGAACACCGATTAGGATAAATGGAATAAATGTAAAAGAAAGAGAAGTTTTTCTGTGTAATTCCACATACAATTTATTTGTACTAGCCTTTGCATTTATAATTTTATTTTTCAACTCACTAGAAGTCATTTCAATGGCGCTCTTTTTTAATTTAATCATATTGTAAGCAATAGAGCCAAAATCTATAGGGTAAATCTTAAAAGAGCATTTAAAATATTCGTTCGGATTTTTTGGATTGAATTCCTCAACAGACCCCTCTTTTAATTTGAGCACTAAACTCTTCTGCTTTGGCTTGGATATAAAACGTCCCCGTTTTGCAGTTATTGTTCTTACTGAGGAGTCTTGTTTTAGCTGGTGAATTACAACATTGTATAGAATATTATTTCTAATTTTATCCGCGTAAAAGGTATATCCTTTAAATATCTTCATCGGCTTTTTTTCTTCCAAAAGAGCTGAAGGATTCAAAATGCTGATTTCTTTGAATAATTTTTTTGAAGAAAAATTTGCATTTGGAGCAATTGTATTATTTAACGGAAAAGAGACTAGACACAATACTACAGCAACAGCAAGGATTGGAGGCATGATTATTTTATAAGGATTTATCCCATTTGCCTTCATAGCGGTTATTTCATTGTCAGAAGAAAGCCTGCCAATAGAAGTAAGAGTAGCAACGAGTATTGCCATCGGCAATGTATAAGTCAGTATAAAAGGGAGAAGACATACAGCTAGTTTTAATATGCTAACTACACTAATTCGCTCTTTAACCAGCATGTTTGCCAGTCTAAACATGTTACCCATAAATAGAATAAATGTAAAGACACACAGGCTTGAGAAGAAAGGGTCTATAAATTCTCTTAGGATATAGCGCGTTAATATTCGCATAGTAGGAGGGTGTTACCTTGCTGCGCCCATTAAGCCAACAAGATATTTGAGATCTTGGTCATTATATTCTATTTTTATACCTGCTATGAATGACGGTCTGTCCAGAATATCTTCTGCTCCAGCAATCACATAATAACTCTTATCCTCCCATATTTTATAGCTCAGATTTGTTCTAAGAAAGAATGGAGAGCTGTAAACAGCACTGTGCCCTTCAACTGTGACACTGGTTTTTTTATCAGGAAGCGTATAGTCTACTCCCAACCCTGCGCCTGAGTTTATCAGACCGCCTCTGACTGTCAGGTTATTGTCAAAGAATTTTAATGCAAGCTGTACGTCATATTCAATTTCGCGTCTATCATCTTTTGAATTACTTGTGCCAAGCTTGCTTGCTCCTATAAGGTAATATTTATCCTCAGCAGGTTCAATTCTTATATAGCCTTTATTTCTGCAAGCTCCCTCTCTAGCAGAATATACACTTTCGCCACACAACCATGTCTTTATTTTACCCATTTTACCAAGAACATCTTTTGCGTCTTCAGATGCTGCTTTTGCTGATTTCATGACTTTCCTGGCATCATTATACAACTGTTCATCATGAATCAATTTGCCAACGCTCCCTTCCCCTTTATCAATTTTTTTTACAATTTTCTTAATTGTTTTAACTGTCTCTTTTACTTCTGTTCCAATTCCTTCGAATTCATCAATAATTTTTTGCGCTTTATCAGACGTTTCCTTTGCAGACTTCATAAACTCAGAAGTATTCTTATAAAGTTCTTCGTCAGTTAAGAGTTTCCCTGCTGTTCCTTGTCCGTTTTCAATCTTTTCCACAAGTTTTCCAATACTATCTGATATTTCCCCAGCTTTAGTAAAGAGCTGATCCAGTTGATAGGAATCTGCACCATCAATAATACTTCCAGGCTTTAGAACAGGGCTATCTGTAGTTCCCATTGTAATAGCAACGTATTTTCCTCCCATTAGGCTTACGTCATTAATGCTGAATATAGAGTTTTGTCTGAGTATTGTTTCTTTTTTTATCCACAAAGAAACCTGGATTTTATTGTCTTTAATGTCAAAGTCTTCAACACGTCCTACTTTCATTCCGGCCAATGTTACTGTGTCTCCTCTTTTGAGACCACCTATCTGACTAAAATTAACTTTTATTATATAGCCGTTTTCAAATAGCCTGATTTTCCCTACCCAGAAGGTTAGGGCCATAAGCAATACAATGCCTATAAAAAAAGCTATACCGACCTTCTTCTCAATATTCAAAATATACCTCCCTTAAATTATAGGACCCACATTACTTCCTGTAGTAAACTGTTTGACAACTGGACTATCTGTATTCTTGATTTCCTGAACAGTTCCCACCTGAATAATCTTACCATTATATAACATTGCTATACGATCTGCAATCTGATATGTGCTGACCATATCATGAGTTATTACTATTGATGTGGTATTTAATGTATTTTCAAGCTCCAAAATAAGTTTGTTAATAGAATCTGCCCTAACCGGGTCAAGTCCGGTTGTGGGTTCATCATAGAGTATAATTTCAGGATCCATACTAATTGCTCTTGCAAGTCCTACTCGCTTTTTCATTCCTCCACTTAAATCAGCAGGTTTCAGTTTTTGCGTACCATCTAATCCAACTATTCCAAGCTTGTTTTTGACTATTTTATTCATGTCTTCTTCAGTCAAGTTTGTATGTTCTTGTAATCCCAACTTTATGTTTTCTTCAACAGTAAGAGAATTAAGTAATGCAGCAGATTGAAAAAGCATGCCGAATTTTCTTCTGATCTTATCAAGTTCACTGTCCGAAATTTTTAAAACATCAACCCCATCCACTTCTACTGTGCCGGAATCGGATTTCAGAAGTCCGATTATATGTCTTAGAAGTACGGTCTTGCCGCATCCACTGCATCCAATAATAACAATAGTCTCTCCACGTCTGATTTTAAGATTAACACCTTTTAATACCTTTTCATCTCCAAAACTTTTGTGTAAGTCAACAATGTTGATTATTATTTCCTTGGCCTTTACAAATTCAACAATTCTTTGCCTTGCACCTTTCTCTATTTGCGCAAATTTCAGACCAGTTTCATAATATTTTTTTCCATTTGAAATCACTATTGCCCTCTGCCATTGCACAATACCTTTTGCAGATATTTCTTCCCTGTTACTATCAGGAAGAGATAATTTTAGGTATATCATAGAATCCTTTTTTATCAGTTTCTGGGTCTTAAAGCAGATGCCTCCCTCGCTTATATCTTTAGATTTTCTTTCTTCATGGTGTGCAAAGGTTGTATGTTCCGGAAGCTCAGTGCTTATTAATACATTTATTTCAATTGGCAAACGAGAATATCTTCTGCGTTCATTAAAACTAATTTTTTCATCCAGATTATCTATTTCTATCATTTTATTAGCTCTTTTGAAAAAACATTCTGGTTAAGAAGTAATCAAACACTATAATCAATAGAAACGAAATAACAACAGAGGCAGTAGTTGATTTACCAACGCCTTCAGCTCCGCCTCTGGTTCTAAATCCCTGATAACATGATATTATTGAAACAACTATGCCAAAGACAAATGCCTTTACCAATCCGCTATATATGTCTCTCATTGTTAAGAAGTTTTTAATGCTGTCCAAGTATGTACTAGTATCAACGCCTATCTGGAATCTGGATACAATAAATCCGCCTGCCATGCCTACGCAATCTGAGTATACAACTAGAATTGGAAGCATAATTATACATGCCAGAAATCTGGGCATTACCAGGTATCTGATAGGATTTATTGCCAGTGTTTTAAGCGCATCTATCTCCTCAGACACCTGCATTGTTCCAAGTTCTGCTGTCATTGATGCGCCAACTCTTCCTGCAACTATAAGTCCGGTAAGAACAGGTCCCATTTCCCTACACATGGAGGCTGATACTATTGATCCTATCAGGTGCTGTATGTGATATTTTGAAAGTTCAGTTCCTGTCTGGAGAGCGAGCACCATTCCTATAAAAAGAGACATTAAAGATGTGATAGGAAGCGTATAAACGCCCATTTCCAGCATTTGTTTTGCAATAGGTTTTAGATTTTTAAATGCGGTTTTACACCAGTATACAGTTTTTGCAAGTAATATTAAGACTTCGCCTGTATAATCCAGAGCATCTGCAATTCTACTATATATACTTGGCTTCATTGTTTCCTCGGTACGCCTGGCCCGATTCGAACGGGCGACCTTCAGATTCGAAGTCTGCCGCTCTATCCAGCTGAGCTACAGGCGCAGATTGGGGTGAGTGACGGGAATCGAACCCGCGACATCCAGAATCACAATCTGACGCTCTAGCCAACTGAGCTACACCCACCATGATACTGAATGATACTAATATATAGGACCAAAAAAAGCAAGAATATTAATTCCCTTTAGCTTTGTAGCAACGAGCAAGGAATAATTTTGCTTTTTGGAGTATTGTGCTTTCAGGATTAATTTTTATCAACATATTTAACTCTTTTATTGCTTCTGAATAGCATTGTCTATAATAATAACACTCAGCTTTATATAACGAGCCATATCCTAGTTTACTCATAGGATACAGATTTTCCCATTTTTTTATTTTATCCATAGCTTCACTGATCTTTTTTCTTTTTATATAGTTTGAGATTGTATGCATATAGTAACCCTGCATATAAGTATCTTTTTTACTGGATACCCTGGTGTAGTATTTAGCTGCATTGTTAATGTCACCCATGGACTTATAAGAATCTCCAAGATTGATGAGAATTTGTTTTATCTCTCCATTTTTTTTATTTTCATATTCTTTCAGGATGTTTTTATATTCAATAACGGCTTTGTCGTAGTTTTTAAAGTCAAAAGCTACTATATCTGCCATTTTCCGCCTTGCGAGTAAAACTGTGCTTTTATCATTACAGGTGTGTAAAACTTTTTTATATGTTTCAAGAGCATGTTTGGGATTTTTTTTGCTATTTTCGTAAAAGTCACCCAAGACTATATATACTTTGGCAATTTGAATTGAATCAAGGCTGCTGAATTGTTTTATAAACAAGTTACATGCTTTAGCAACAAGAGAATCCTCTTCAACTTGCAAAAAGAAGTCTATACTTGCCATGAGTGTTTTTGGAGAATCGCATTTATTCAAATATTCTGAGATAATCTTAATATATTCTTCGGAGCGCTTTTTATAATCTTCATCTTTATTAAAAAACACATCCATTGTTCTTGCATTTTGGCTGGAGGTGTCTGATATGTTTTTTTCTATTGACCGAACCTCCTTGGCTGGGAATAAACATATTCCATTTGGGATTTCAATTTCAAGAGCGGGAGAGATGCTTTTAATTTGTCCTCTAATTTCTCTGCCATTTTTAAGAATTACTTTATCTGCTAATATTTTGAGTTTAACTTTATATTCTCCAGGTTGAAGGTAGACATGTAGAGGATTTGTCTTTTTACTGGTTGTTCCGTCTCCAAAGTCCCAGATGCAGAGACTCCCATGTTTTTGGTCTCCTGATCTATTATAAAATTGTAAGCACGAGTAGATATTTTTATCTATTTTATAATTGCTTACTTGCTTCCATGCAAAATCAGCTGCTACAGGATTATCATACTTCTCAAAATTCGTTATATTAGTATGAACGGGTGATAAAAATGCTTCTTTAGGTATAAGTTTAAAGTATTTATCTTTGGGTTTTTTCCATCCTGCTACAGCGGTAGTAACCCCAGTGAATTGAGCATGGTAATAGTCAATCTTGTGTATGCCTGTCTTAAGATGAATTTTTCCTCTGTATTTTCCATAAACTCCGCTATATGCTCCATGAGCTCCTGGCCACTGTGTAACAAGTCTATTATCTATGAATAAAAAAGAAGCATCATCCGAAGCAGTTGCAAACCAGTACACGCCTGTTTGGGCACAGTATATATGTCCGCTGTAGATACTAATAAATCTTTCAGACTGCCCAAATAGGTTGTAGCCCTGAAAAATGTTAGAGACATATCCTTTTCCATATGTCTGTTTATTTCTATCCAGTAGTCTTTTCATTTGTCGCCAATTCTTGCAGTATCCTGAGCCAAGTTTTCTGGTTTCCAGTAAAAGTCCTGTATGTAGAGGATCCCAGTTATAGTTTATAGGTTGTGCGTTTGGATTATTAAAGTAAATATAGTAATTTTCAAAACTGGTTTTAGCCTCAAATATGATCTTTGTCTTGCCAAGCGGATCACAATATATCAATTCATATGGCATAATATTACCAGAGTTATCTATTACTCTTATGTCAGAGCCATTATCATTTATAAGACCACCAGTAGTAAAGATTGTGTATACTATGCCAGAGGATTGTTGGGTCTTTTTCCATAAAAGTGGATAAACAGTCTTTCTGCATTTAAAGTCAGAATCCCACCATGGGATATTGGATGAACAGTAAGCATTGGAAAGTGAAGACTGATGAGTGAACATTAAAAAACAGAGAGCCAATAATTCAAAGATAATAAATTTATGTTTCATGTTACTATTCGAATACCAAATATCCAAATCTTTCGGGTGTATGATTACGAGACCCGATATCAGCCCAGCAACTGATTTCAAAACTGCCTGCTCTCCTGGCCCGATTAAAGTTTGCGCCCCACACCGCGCCTTTTTGTGGAGATTTGGCTCCAAGAGATTTATAGTCTATACTGAATTCAATAATCCAGCATTTTCCATTTTCATAGATCTTTGTCCTGACTTTCCAATCACCATCCCATGAATTAGAATACTGTTTGTAACCTCCTAGACTTGAGCCGTCAAAATACGTTCCGACAGGATTAATAACCATCTGGTGATAGCTGGAATAATCCCGATTGACATCCAGAAAGAGTTCGTTACAATCATCACTCCAGACATTGTCATCGTTTTTATGTCGTTTCACCAAAAGCCCACCAAGGTTATTTTCATACATAATGTAGGCAAAATAAATTCTCTCTTTATCGTACGTCACCATAGCTTCAGTTTGCTGAGTAACTTCTTTTTCGTAGATATAATCAGCAAATCCGGTTGCCTTTTGGGCTATCTGCCAGCAGCGTTCGGATAACTCACCGTCAATTCTTGGCGGGGAATCGACCGCTCTGGCATGATAAACTTTCTTGGGGCATTTGAGAGAGCGGTCACGTACCCAGAGCTCTCCCATCGCATTTTTTGCCCAAATTGTATCTGGATTGTTAGTTATGATATCATTATATATCTCTGTTGCAGTGTCTGATTTACCCAAACGTTCTTCCAATTTGGCTATATGAAAATATCTGCCTAAATATTTTGGGTCTTTTTTGACAATTTCTTTATAGATTTCTAAGGATTTCTGATAATTACCCATAGATTCATTGATTAAGGCTATTTGGTCTAAAAGCTGCATCTTATCCTTTTCGGTTGTAGACATTGCTAATGCTTTATTGTATATATTAATTGCTTCGTTGTATTTCCCAAGAGAAATTAATGTGTTAGCTTTTGACATGTATATATTAATAATGTCCTTTTCAGCTATATTTGGAAAGTTCTTAAGTATCTTATTATAGATTTCAATCGCTTTTTGGTTATCTCCTGATGCAAGATATACTTTTGCAGACTTTTTTAGAATGTTTAGCTGTTCCTTTTTTGCGGCATATTTTGCAGCTATTTCATAGAATTTCAGAGCTCCTTCTTTTTGTTTTCTCTCCGCCAACATGTCAGCGTATTTCTTATACACATCTGCTAAACGTCTATCATCAGGAAATCTTTTACTCATATCCCGATAAACTTTAAACAAAGCTGATTTTTTATCTTTAACTGAGTTTATAAGAATCAGGTAAATTTTTATGATCTCAGGATTATTCCTCTCTTTTTGAATAGCAGATTTATATGTCCAATATGCCTCACGTCTTGATTTTATTTGCTCGAAGATTTTAGCAAGCTCGATATATTTATTTATTACTTCGGGAGTATGTGGATGCTTTTTAATGAATTCTCTCAGCTCTTTTATTTGCTTTCGTTTGGACATGTATGGATGCAGATAACCCTCCGTTTCTTTCTGGCTGGTTTCTATAAGCAAAGCAAATTTAAATTTTTTTGATAAATTATTGTTAATAAAAATCAGGCAGAAGAGCAATATAAGCAGTGTTATAAGAAGGGATAGATTACCTTTATCCTTAAGATTAAGCATTTCTAATACTTAACATCTAATTCTTATCTAATGATTCGAGAGAATCAATTCCCTGAGGAAGCGGAAGAATATATTTGATCTTTCGTATACTGCCATCTTTTCTTATTGTTCTACATACACGTCGCTTTATAAGAACAGAATGTTCAATCCAGTTATCTTTTTCTATTATTGACCCAAAGATATAACTAGTTCCCTTAATTAAGCAATTATCACTAATACGTGTAGGGAATTCATCACTGCCCGTTATATTAACGCTGGATTCAATCCTGATATTTTTTCCGATAGTAGTGTTTCCTTTAATAATATTTCCCTGCAGAATTTGAGAATTCTCACCGATTTTTAGTGTTTGATCCGAATATGTTGAAATATTGACGTTTTTATCAATCCACGAGTTTTTTCCAAGCACAATATTTCCGTCAAGCACAGTGTGCCTACCTATAGCAACTCCCTTGTTTAGCTTAACACCGCTTGAGATATAAACATCTTCCCCTATTGAGATATCCAGCGGGCCATGTTCTTCATCCTGTTTAATAATGTCTTTTATTACCTGTTCATGTATGAAGAATTTTTCTTCGTCCTGAATATTTATTATATTCTTTAATTGCTCGTAATATTTTTTCCTTAGAACAGATTCCATATATTTAAGAACGGTCTTATTGTTGAAAGCAATGATCAAATCCTGATTCTCTATTTTAAAACCATCTACAGAAAGCCCCAGTCTGTTATAAATTTTCACCATATCAGTGAGATATATTTCCTTTTTTACGTTATCCGTTCCTATCTCATTGATATGTTTAATGAGTTCACTCACTTTGAAGGCATACATTCCGGAGTTGAATTCATTGTTCTGGAGAAGTTTTTCTTTCTTTTGTCCGTTCGCAATCTTCAGTATATCTTTGTGTTCAATCAGGTCTATTATTTTATGATCTTGAGAATCCTGTGTAGCTCTTAATATTCTGCCATAGTAGTTTAGTTCAGAAGTTCCTTTATAGATGCCGGTAGCAAGCATCATATCCGAGTTCAGGGATTCAAAACATTTGCCGAACCTTCCGATTGTGTCTTGATCCATAAGACACATGTCTCCAGGGAATATGAACACACTGCCTTTAAACTTGTTTCCAATTGCATCAAGAGCGGTTTTCAGAGCATGACCTGTTCCTTTTTGCTCAGCCTGATAAACAAAAACTGTGTTCTTGGTCTTGCCTATTGTATCAATTACTTCAATAGCCTTATGCCCAACAACAATGATTTGGTTTTTACATGCAAGACCCTGCTTTGCAGATTCAGATATTCTTTTTACCGAAGAAATTCCCCAGACTTTATGCAATACTTTCTGCGATTCTGTTTTAAGCCTTTTCCCATGACCAGCTGCAAGAATTACTGAAACAATGTTTTTTGAATAATCAATTTTATCAGAATGCTCCAGTATGTACTCTTGTATTTCTTTATTATTACTAACCATAATTGAACCTG
Source organism: uncultured bacterium (assembly GCA_964437505.1). Lineage (GTDB taxonomy): Bacteria > JAHJDO01 > JAHJDO01 > JAHJDO01 > JAHJDO01 > JAHJDO01. The sequence goes on along the minus strand of CAYTGU010000013.1, from coordinate 11,640 downwards.
TTGCTAAATACGTGGCTAACAAATTATAATATATATAGACATTAGTGTCCAATGAAAATTACTTTGTCATTTATCCATTTCTGACTTATAATCAAAAAGGGTTGATTATGAATATAAGGTTAAAGGATGTCTCAAAAGTATTAAAAGAGAAAAACGGAGTTAACAAAGTTCTCCTAGATAAGGTCAATCTTGAGATTAATGAAGGGGAAATTGCATGTATTATGGGTCCTTCAGAGTCCGGAAAAACGTACCTATTAAAAGTACTTGCTGGTTTGGAATCCTTTGACAGTGGAGACATATTTATTGATAGCATTCACGTGGCTCATCTTCCTAAAGATAAATGGCCTATTTGCACAGTATATGAGGATTATTTTTCCTATAAAAAGTGGAGAAAACGCAAATTCTCTATCCCTTATTTTCTAGCCGTTAGAAAATGGAGAAAAAACACAATACCCGAGAGGATAAAAGCTGTTACAGATATTATGGGTATTAATAAAAAGGAACTATTAGATAAAATGCCGTATAAACTATCTAAAGGCGAGCAGCAGCAGTTAGATATTGCAAGATATTTAATAACAAAACATCATGCCTATTTATTTGACAACCCTCTTGCTGCGCTTGATGCAGGGACAAAACTTGAAATACAACAGCAGTTAAGACAGATTATAAAAACTCTAAATGTTCCGAGCGTGTATGTCAGTTATATGCTGGATGAAGCCAAGGCTCTGAATGATAAGATTATCATAATGAACAAAGGCAAAATCGAACAAATAGGAAAATACGCTGAAATCATAGCACATCCTGCTAATCAGTTTGTATCTGATTTTATTGGATGTCTTTCCTGATTGATTTTTACAGAATTCTTTTTATTACTCTATCAGCCTTATTTCTTAATTTGTTATCAGTTGAAGTCTTCAGGACTTCTGCAGCAACTCGAACCAGTTCTCTTTTCGCTATTTGCACACTAGCTGAATCTGAGGAGTTGTATAATGATTCCCACAGTATCAGAGCAGTACCTAGATCCCCTGCCCGGGCTTTTGCTAAAGCTTGCATTCTTTTTAAAAACATTGGACTGTCTTTTACTTCTGAAGCAAAAGCAAAGTACTTAGCGGATTTATCATAATTTTTCATATTATGCATACTTACAACTCCTGCGAACATAGGTATACGCCAACCTATATTGGGATTGTGAGCAATGGCTTTATCAAATAGCGTTAAGGATTTTGCAGGAGCCTTGTGCGCTATTGCCAATCCGCCAAATGTATATGCTGCAGTAAACAAAGGATCCAGATCCGTTACTCTTTCAAACATTTGATAGATTATATTAGATGATTTAACATCCGCTTTTTTTATACTAGCCATATATTGTATTGTTTTGATCCATAATACGTCCGCAGCAATATTATCAAAACCCAATACAGGTCGCTGAATAAACCTGTCCGCTAACCCGGCATCTTTTTTTATATTGTTTAGAGTATTCCCCAGCGGCATTAATCCCACAAGCAGCATAACCGCTATAATCACCTGAACCAATCCTTTTGAAGATTTCATAATTATTTCTCCTTATTTTTTTGTTTATGCAAAATCTTTATTCTTAAATATTGCAAGTGAAACCAGCAACATTATCGCAGTATATATAGCCCCATACAGAATAACGCCAAAGATCAATCCCCATGGAACATAAATTCCATGAGCGACTGGAGCCTTTACATTAAAGTACTGAAAGTTCGGTAATGCATAGTAAAGAAGTAAACCTACGAACTTAGTTACTACATTGCCTGCTCTTTCCACTAAAAATGGTATCTGATATGACAGATGTCCGGCTATATAAACCACTATAGCTAATATGGAACTTACCATGGATGAACAAAAAGTAGAAAAAAGCACAGACACTGCTACCAGAACTATGGCTTCAAAACAGATAAGTATTAATGGCTTAAACATAACTAAATTTAACATATGAGTTTTTATAGCTAGGATTATTACGAATCCTACAGCCATTATGGCTATTGAAAGCAATGAAACGTATACTGCTCCCAGGAATTGTCCGAGGATAAATTCATGCTTTTTTACAGGTTTTGATATTAATGTTTGGATTGTTCTTGATTCTATCTCCATTGGGATAGCCGTAGAACCCACCATAATTGATATCAGCATTGCTGCTACAGCAATACCTGCCAAGCCAATATCTTTCATAAGTTTTGTCTCTTCACCTGCTGTAACTGCGCTATACAACGTAGAATACGCTATAGCAAACAAACAAAAAACGACTATTACATAAAGAATCTTACTTTTTATCACCTTTTGATATACACTTTGCGCAATCGTTAAGATAATGCTCATGATTTCTCTCCTTCCTTTTTTTCTATTGATTTCAAAAAATACTCTTCTAGCGATTCTTTTGGATCCAGCAGATCTTTTAGTTTGCCGGAAACAACAAGTTTCCCTTTATTAAGAATCCCTATACTGTCGCAGAGCATTTCTGCGTCATGCAGAACATGGGAACAAAAAAAGACTGTTCTACCCTGCTTCTTTATATTAAGTATTGTATCCATCACCTCCTTTCTACCCACTGGGTCTAATCCCGCGATTGGCTCATCAAAAAAAACTAAATCTGGATCATTGATCAATGTCTGAGCAATACCAATACGTTGAAGCATGCCTCTGGAAAACTTTCTTAAAGGAATTTTCCGACTCTCTGTTAATCCAACCATGTCCAACAACTCCTCGATTTTCTTGCATCGTTCTTTTCTGGGGATTTTAAATATCTTGCCATAAAAGTTTAATAATTCAACAGACGAAAACGATTCATAAAAATAGGGGCTCTGTGGAAGAAATCCTATTTTTTGCTTTATTTCTATATTTCCAATTTGTTTTTCTAAAATCCAGGCTGTCCCAGCTGTAGGCGCAGTAAGACCCAGCAATATATTAATAGTTGTTGTTTTGCCTGCTCCGTTTGGTCCTAAGAATCCATATATTTGATTAGAAGAGACTTGAAGATTCAGATCTTTAAGAGCTTTTGTCTCTTTCCCACCACTCTTATATATTTTAGTGAGGCTTTCTGTTTTTATCGCTAACATTATCTATTTAGTAAAATTTATTTATACTTTTTTAATGCTACTAATAAATCTTTCTAAAAGCAAGGATTTTTTACAACACCTCTAACATTCTATCTACTGCTCTCTTAGCTTTGATTTGAATATCTTCAGGGACTTTGATCTCATACTTCATATCTTCTAAGCACCATAATACTTTTTTAAGTGTGGTCAGTTTCATGTCTTGGCATATGGCTTGAGTCGAAAGGGGATAAAATTTCTTTTTAGGGTTTTCTTTTCGTAATCTGTAAAGCATTCCCGGCTCAGTGCCTACAATTATCTCAGAGGCACTGGACAGTTTTGCATACTTACACATTCCACTGGTAGAAAGGGCTTCGTCAGCAAGTTTAATTACCTGGGGCGTACACTCAGGATGAACAATAACTTTTGCTTCAGGATGCGCTTTTCTTTGTTTGGCAATATCCTCTGGCAGTATTTTGGCGTGAACAGGACAATAACCGTCCCAAAGAATTAGATCTCTATTAGCTTTTACAGATACATAATGTCCCAAGTATTTATCTGGAACAAATATAATCTCTGTTGCATCCTTTAACGACTCTATTACCTTAACTGCATTTCCTGAAGTGCAGCAGATATCAATCTCTGCCTTAACCTCGGCAGAAGTGTTGACATAAGCTACTACCGTTGCTTTTGGATGTTCTTTTTTTAAAGCTTTTAACTCATCTCTGGTAATCATATCGGCCATAGGACACCCTGCGTTTATATCAGGCATAAGAACCAGTTTGTCCGGGCAAAGAATGGATGCTGTCTCAGCCATAAAGCGGACTCCGCAGAAAACAATTACATCAGCATTGGTCTTGCTTGCTGTTCGGCTTAATTCCAGGGAATCGCCGGTATAATCAGCAATATCCTGTACTTCACCTATTTGGTAATTATGAACAAGGATTACAGCATTTCTTTTTCTTTTAAGTTGTTGGATTTTTTGCATCAATTTTGAATTGTCCATTATTCTATTGTTCCTCCTCCGATAATTTCTTCTTCGTTGTAAAATACTACTGCTTGACCCGGTGTAACCGCCCGCTGTGGAGAATTAAACTTTACTTTAACCTTACATTTGCTTAACGGAATGACAGTTGCTTTTGATGGCTGATGCAGATATCTTATTTTTGCTTCCACTTTAATAGGAGTTTCTAATTTTTCCATATTTATAAAATTTACGTTGCCAGCAATTAATTCATTTGCATAGAGATCTTCTTCCTTGCCTGCCGTAATGGTGTTCTTTTTCTTGTCGATAGCAATCACATATAAAGGGATCTTATCCGCTATTCCCATTCCTTTACGTTGCCCAATAGTATAAAAAATAATTCCTCTATGTTCTCCGATAATTATTCCTTTTTTATTTACAATAGGACCGGGTTTTATTTCTTCGGGAATATATTTCTTAACGAACTCTCCATAGTTATTATCAGAGATAAAACATATTTCCTGAGATTCCGGGTTGTTTGCCACATGCAGATTTTTTTCTTTAGCAATCTTCTTTACTCGCTCTTTTGTAATATCTCCAAGAGGCATCAAAGTATATTTCAGCTGCTTCTGAGTCAGCGCGTACAGGAAATAAGACTGGTCCTTTTTAGCATCAATCCCCTTTTTAAGGACATATCTACCCTCTGCCCTCTGTCCTCTGCTCTCTGTCCTCTGTATCCTTGCATAGTGACCTGTGGCCATAAAATCTGCATTTAATTCCCTTGCTTTTTTAGCTAAAGCGTCAAACTTTATGTATTTATTGCATCTTATACAAGGGTTGGGTGTTCTCCCTTCTTTATATTCCTCGCAGAAGTTGGAAATTACCATATCTTTAAAAATATCTCTTAGATCTAATTCATGGTACGGAATTTCCAATTTATTAGCTACTCTCTTTGCATCATTGTTTTTGGAATGCTCCCAGATATGCATAGTGATCCCGATAACTTCAAAACCCCTTTCTTTAAGTAAAGCGGCGGCAACAGATGAGTCCACTCCGCCGCTCATTGCCACAACTACTCTTTTTCTCGTCTTTATCATTTTTTCCATAATGGCGATATAGAGCGGAGTTTCTTTACAATCTTTGGCAGTATCTCTAGAACTTTATTGATATCTTCTTTCTCTGTATATCTGCCCAAAGTAAACCGTAAAGAACCGTGGGCTAATTCATGTGACAGTCCTAGAGCCAGTAAAACATGAGATGCTTCAAGGCTTGCAGACGTACAGGCAGACCCTGTAGAAGCAGCAATGCCTTCCATATCTAAACTTAGAAGCATTGATTCTCCCTCTATGGATTCAACACTCACATTGACATTGTTCGGCAATCTTCGCGCAGGATGACCATTCAAATAGACGTTGTCTATCTTTTCGAGGATGCCCTTTATCAGCTTATCCCGTAAAATAACCAGTTTTTTCACCTCTTCATCCATCGTTTTCTTTGCAATCTCAACTGCTTTACCAAATCCGACAATAGCCGGCACATTTTCTGTAGATGCCCGACGTTTTCTTTCTTGTCCCCCTCCGTGTATAAATGAAACTATTTTCGTACCCTTTCTTACATAGAGTACCCCAATTCCCTTGGGTCCGCATAACTTATGGGCGGATACACTGAGCAAGTCTACGTTAAGCTCATCAACATTTATGTGAATATGTCCAAAGGTCTGGACAGCATCTGAGTGAAAATAGATTTTTTTTTCTCGGGCAATTTTGCCTATTTCCTTTATCGGTTGGATTGTGCCTATCTCATTACTGGCGTGCATAATGGATATAAGAATCGTCTTATCAGTAATCGCCTTTTTTACATCCTCAGGGTCCACTAATCCGTCTTTGCTCACAGGAAGATAAGTAACTTTGAATCCCATCTTCTCTAAAAATTCGCAGGACTTAATAACTGCATGATGTTCAATAGACGAAGTAATTATATGATTTCCTTTATGCTTGTTGGCGTAAGCCACACCTTTTATCGCAAAATTATCACTTTCCGAGCCTCCGCTGGTAAAGATGATTTCATCTTGCTTTGCGCCTAAAAAAGAAGCTATTTCTTCCCGTGCCTTTTCAACAGCAACTTTCGCTTCCTGTCCAAAGGAGTGAATGCTTGAAGGATTACCAAATTTATCAGTAAAATATGGCAGCATCGCTTTCAGTACTTCCGGGTCTGTAGGCGTAGTAGCCGCATAGTCAAGATATATTTTTCTCATTCATACTCCCTATTCTATATCCTTCTAAATCAACTGTCACATAATTATAACCTAATTCTTTGAATTTAGTTACAATTTTATCTTTTATGTCTTCTTTCAATAATCTGGCTATTTCATTTTTGCAGACTTCTATTCGAGCAATCCGATCATGATGTCTTACTCTCACCTGAGTTACGCCAAATTTTTTTAAGAAAGTTTCTGCCTTATCAACTCTGGCAAGATTCTCTTTGGTTATCCTCATTCCATAGGGGAAACGACTGGCAAGACAAGCAAGAGATGGTTTGTTCCAAGTTGGCAATCCAAGACTCTCTGATAGACTACGAATTTCCCGTTTACTTAAACACACTTCTTCAAGTGGACTTCTTATCCCCAATTCTTTAGCCGCTTTCATTCCGGGTCGGAAGTCTTTTATATCATCATAATTTGAACCATCTAAAACATGGTTTAATTTATATTTCTTAGCCAATTCAATTAATCTTGAGAATAATTCTCTTTTACACCAATAACATCTATCAGTAGAATTCTCCACAAACTTTTGATTAAAAAGCATATTAGGTTTAATAATTAAATGTCTCACTCCTAATTTTTTTGTAAAGGCTTTGGCCTCTTTTATTTCGCAGGCAGGATAAATTAATGAATCTGCAGTGACAGCCAATACTTTATCATCTAATGCATCCTTGGCAATCTTAAGTAAAAAAGCGCTATCCACACCGCCTGAATAGGCTATTAAAACACTCTCCATTTCCTTCAGGAGCTTCTTTAGGTGCAGTAATTTTTCACTCATTCTTCTTTGAATAATTCTGTAGAAAGATAGCGTTCACCTGTATCAGGAAAGATTACAACAATAAGTTTGCCTTTGTTCTCTTTTCTTTTACCTATTTCTATTGCTGCCCAGGCTGCTGCACCGGAGGAAATGCCTGCAAATATGCCTTCTTCCTTAGCTAATCTTCTTACGGTCTCAGTAGCATTTTCATTGCTTACCTGAATTACTTCATCAACTAAGTCCATGTTTAAAACGTCAAGCACAAATCCTGCCCCAATGCCCTGAATCTTATTCGGTGAATCCTTGGGCTCAACGGCAATTGCTTTAAATGCAGGTTTCCTTTTTTTAATTACTTCGGTTATTCCGGTAATTGTTCCGCCTGTTCCCACCCCACTAACCAATATATCTATCCTGCCATCTGTATCGCGCCATATCTCCTCGGCTGTAGTCTCTCTATGAGCTTTTGGATTAGCCGGATTTTTGAATTGCTGCGGCATAAAAGAATTGGGAGTATTCTTTAGAATTTCTTCTGCCTTTTTCACTGCGCCAATCATTCCTTCCTGTCCAGAGGTCAGGACAACCTCTGCTCCAAGTAAAGATAGTAACTGTCTGCGTTCAACAGACATTGTATCAGGCATGGTTAAAATTAAGCGATAACCTTTTGCGGCGCAGACAAAGGCTAGGGCAACTCCTGTATTGCCGCTTGTCGGCTCAATAATTGTAGTGTCGTTTTTAATTAATCCTTTGCTCTCTCCATCTTTAATCATAGCGACGCCAATTCTGTCTTTTATGCTGGATAACGGATTAAAGGATTCAAGCTTTGCCACAACAGTTGCATATGTCCCTTGTGTAATCTTATTTAACCTTACTAGAGGCGTATTTCCAACTAGTCCAGTTACATCATCTGCTATCTTGGACATTATTATTGCATCTCCCTTCAAATAATTCTATTTAGATCCTCTAACAAACTTTTAGCATCTATGCCATACATTTTACAGACTTCACCTATTTTTAAATCATCCATCTCTGCTTTTGCCATAGGGCAGTGTAAACACGGCAGCTGATATTTAGCGAGCATTGTTTCAGCACCATCAATCTTTAGTATATCAGATAATGTTGTATTTTCATTTACTTCCATTTTTTTACTCCTCTGATAAATTGTTAATATTTAAAGAACAAAGGCAAGGGGTAAATAACCAACCTTGCCTTTATATCTTTCTGCTTATATTACGAACAGCATGAGCAGGAATCGTCTTTTTTAACCATCGGTTTTCCGCAGCATTCCGGAACGGGCTGGCATTCTTCAACCTCAACTACTTTGTCGCAGCAATTGTCAGCGCATTTATACTTTATCTTTTTCTTAGGCTTTGAACCGCAGCATCCCATCTGATTCACCTCCTTTTAAACTCGTTACAAGATTAATAATATCACACCTTTACAGCTCTTTCAAATAAATGCTTACTTTTTTAACCAGTTTTTGATTTCTTCTAAACTTGGTATCTTACCTGCTATTTTAACTTCTCCGTCAATGACTAAGGCAGGCGTAATCATTACTCCATAATTCATTATCTCATTTATCTCTGTTATTTTTGTTATCTCTGCCTCAATTCCAGATTCTTTTACCGCCTGCTCGACAAGCTCAGCCAGTTTCTTGCACTTTGGACAACCAGTTCCCAAGATTTCAATCTTCATTTTTGATCATCTCCTTGATTTTAGCTTACAATGTATCCAAAAATTATACCGCTTATCGTGGCCATAATTATTACTAAGCTTACGTATACAACTGTTTTTTTCGTGCCAATAATACCTCTGATAACAAGCATGTTTGGCAAACTAAGAGCAGGCCCAGCAAGCAGTAACGCAAGAGCTGGCCCTTTTCCCATACCTGCACCAATCAAACCCTGTAGTATAGGAACTTCTGTCAGCGTTGCAAAATACATAAATGCACCTGCTATAGAGGCAAAGAAATTGGCCAAAACTGAATTGCCGCCAACAGCTTTTTCGATAATCCATGAGGGGATTAATCCCTCATGACCGGGTCTGCCCAAAAGAAGGCCTGCTACGATTACGCCCGCTAAAAGCAAAGGCATAATCTGTTTTGCAAATCCCCACGATGCTTGCGACCAGTCTTTGAGTTCGCTTTTCCTAAACCATCGAACAATCATAAGAATAAGTATAATTAAAAAGACGGATGTTATATACCACTTGAGGTTAAAAATTAACGGCCAAATTCCTGTGTCTCCTGTCTGTGGTTTTCCCCAGTTTGCAAATACCAAAATAAATACCATAGACGCAAAATAGGAAGCGTTTTTCCAGAGAGGTCGAGCTTCTTTTTCTTCTCCGGACTGAAAAGCGCCATTGGCGTGTCTTGCTCTTTCCTCCTTAAGAAATATAAGATGCATCATAAATCCTATTACTACACTAAATATTATTGCTCCAACGGCTCTGGCAACTCCAAGTTCCCATCCTAAGATGCGAGCTGTCATAATAATAGCTAATACGTTAATGGCAGGGCCTGAATAGAGAAATGTTGTGGCAGGACCTAAGCCGGCGCCTCTTTTATAAATCCCGGAAAATAGCGGCAAAACCGTACAGGAACAAACTGCTAGTATTGTCCCGGAAACAGAAGCAACGCTATAAGCTAAAAACTTGTTTGCCTTTGCCCCGAAATATTTGATCACAGAAGCTTGACTCACAAAAACAGAAATTGCTCCGGCAATAAAAAACGCAGGCACCAGGCAAAGCAAAACGTGTTTTTGCGCATACCATCTGACCAAAGCCAGTGCTTCAAATACAGGATTTCTAAACGGCAGCACTTCAACGGGAAGATAAAAACACCCAAGAAATGCCACAATCATCAATAAAAGTTTTTTGCTCTCTTTCATCTAAATCGTGATGCTATCCAGTCTCCAAGATAATGGGTTAAGATTATAACTACCAAAACTATAACTAAATGCTCGGCAATCACTTTCCATGGATTTACTTTCTGCTCCGTGGCAATTCTATAACTAAGAAGACATAATACTGATAATCCCCAAATTATGCTTATCATGATTGCTGTTGGAAGCTCAAACAATAAAAGCGGGATAATAAAGGTTAAGGCAAAAATAAACTTAGATAAAAAAGTGGCAATTGTCGCTGTCCATATCTGCTTTATAGTATGCTTATTTTCAAACTCCTCAGATATATGAATGCCAAGTGCATCTGAAAACGCATCAGCTATTGCTATTGTCAATACGCCGCCAATAATCACAACCTTTGAGTGAGTTCCGGAATGCAAACCAATCATTAACCCGAGTGTTGTAATTATTCCTGAAGTTACACCGAAACTAAAACCCACTTTTAATGAATGCTTCATTATGCCACTTCCAATTGTAGGGGCAGGTTTAAAACCTGCCCTCAATAACTTTAATTGCTTTAGTAAATAAATTATAGATTGCTTTATATTTTTTCTCAAGCAGTTGCTTTGTTTCAGTGTCAGATTGAATATGAGACAGACTTACCCCTCTTCGCATCAAACCTTTTTCAGTAAGTGATAATCTAAACCAGATCCATCCAATGAGACGTTTCACGTCGAGATGTTTCACATCTTTGTTATAAAAAAAGAATTCAATCTTATAACCCCCAGCTTGTGTTTTTCTATTCCCTTTACCTCTTAATTCTTCCGACCCTTCATAGTTTGTAAATTCATAGGATAAACTTCCATTATATATGTCGGATAGCTCTTTTTTGATTTTCGGCCACAAGTTGTCAGAAAAATAATTGTCAAAGCTTTCCTTAAATTTGCGTTGGTCAATAGGCTTTGCTTTGTATTCACCTTCTTTAGTAAAAAAGTCTGTGTCAATAGATGGAGGAAGGGTATTTAGTATGTTATAGAAAATGCTTTGTATGTTTTGAGTAGAGTGCCAGTCCCGAATACTTTCGGGACAGTTATCTGATATATTAATTTTTCTCATTAGTATTTTTACAAGATTTGGCCGTGTCATAAGATTTATAATAGTTCTAATTGTATGAATAGGTTCTCTTACCATAAAGTCGAGTGTAAAAGTCCCTCCATTACTTGCTTCTCCCATTAGAATAACTTCTACATCTTCTTTTGAAAGAGTCTCTCCTCCTCCGGCAACAGCAGCTTCTCCTGTATCTGTTCTCTTCAATACAATGTTAAAGAGGCTACATATCTGCTCCATAAGAGAAGAAGATGCATCATTAACTACAATGCCATATTTATTCTCAACAAGTTTACCTTTATCTGCAATGTCAAGAATGGATGTCAGTACATCCAATGCGAATATTTTTTGAACACCTGGAACGAAAGGGGAGCCATTTCTATCTACCAGAACTACGTTTTTTCTATCTCCATCAGTATCAAAGACAAAGAATGCAACAGTCTTCTTTCCTGATTTTATCATTTGGCTGAGTGTCTCCTGGGCTTGTTTTGTAGCCTCAGGAGTTGGAGCAAGCTGATGATTCATGTCTTTGCGATATTCTGAATTTATCTGAACAATGTTAAATCCCCATGACTCCAGATATTCCTTATCTCTTCTCGCTCCGCCATTTGGATCAAGCCCGATCCATAGATTCATAGAAGATATTTTTGATTTGA